>NZ_LPUY01000139.1 GCF_001518015.1 Tritonibacter horizontis | reverse complement strand
CGCCCGGGACGGGCGCGCCTGCGGCGCCGGTCGCTTCGGGCAAAGGCCGAAGCGAAACCCCTTCCAGTCAACCGTTTTGGGGGCCAGTGCGCCGGTCGGATTTGTGGCCCGTTTGACGAGAAACGGCCTGGATCGACCCGGCGGAACACCCAAGGCGCCGATTCAGGCGGATGCAAAACTCTGCAACCAGGTGGTGACGGTGACCTTGGCGCGTGCGCAGGATGGCGCCAGATCCGCGCCCCTGGCCAATTCGCAGGCGATCGCGGTGGCGAGGCTGCAGCCGGTTCCGCGGACAGTGACATTCAGGCGCGGGGCTGTGAACCTGAGGGGGGCAGGCTGGCCCGTCAGAAAGAGCAGGTCGGTGCTCTGCGCCCCCTGTCCGTGGCCGCCCTTGATCAAGACGGCCCTGGTGCCCCGATCCAGCAGAATGCTCGCCTGCACGCCGATTTCGGCCTCGGTGGTCGCCTCGGCGCGTGCGGTCAGGCGGGCGCACTCCGGCAGGTTCGGGGTCAGCAGGGTCGCCTTGGTCAGCATCCTGTGCAGGGCGCCCTCCGCGCTGAGCGCGCCGCCTGAACTGGCCCGCAGCACCGGATCAAGCACCACCGGGAGATCTTCGGGCAAACTGCCCGCCAGGGCCGCGAATTGCGCCTCGGTCGCCACCATGCCAACTTTGATCGCAGCCGGGCGCGGTGCTGCCAGGGCGGCGTCCAACTGAGCCAGCAGCACGCTGGCGGAGACGGGATGCAGGGCGCGGACCTCGGTATCGGTCTGCACGGTTACCGCCGTGACCACCGGTTTTACGCGGCATCCGAGGCTTTGGGCCATTGCCGCGTCGCGTGTCAGCCCGGCGCCGCCGCTTGGGTCGGTGCCGCCAATGGCAATGATCGATGTCATGGCGCGGTGACCGCATGCAGAGACAGATCGACATAGCCGCGCGTCTGCAGCACACGCGCGGCCTGCCAGGCCCGTAAACCGCTGGCGCAGGCCAGGATCAGCGGGCGGCCGCGCGGCAGCTCTGCCGTTGCGATTTCCTCGGGCAGAATGCGTTGCGCACCTTGCACGACCGTCTCCGGCGCTTCGCGCTCCGGGCGCAGATCGACCACAAGTTGATCCTGCGCGGGATGGCTGACGGAGACAAAAGGCAACGCATCCGCGGGTTCCGGCGTCCCGTCAAAGCGAAATCCGGCGGTCTTCAGCTGCCCCATGTCAAACGACAAAAGCTGACCCGCGGCCGGGGCGGTGGTGGCGAGGATCTGTTGCAGCACGAGCTGCGCCTGGGCCGCACCGATCATGCCGACAACTGGCCCCATGACCCCGGCGCTGGCACAGGTCGCGGCGCGCTCGGGCAGGTCGGGAAACACCGCCCGCAGCGAGGGTGCGCCGCCGCAATAGCCGCCGACATAGCCGGCGGTGCCCAGCACCGAGGCCGAGATCAGCACCTTGCCTGCCTGAAAGCAGGCATCCGACAGGATGTAGGAGACGGCAAAGCTGTCCGCCGCATCCACCACGAGATCCACGTCGGCAATCCTCTGTGCCACATTCGACGCGCCAAGCGCGGCGGGCAGGGCATGAAGGCGGAGAGCCGGCGCCAACCGACGGAGCGCGCTTGCGGCGGCCTCGACCTTGAGCGCGCCCACCTCGCACGGACTATAGAGCGGCTGGCGGTGCAGGTTCGTGGCCTCCACCCGGTCCGGATCCATCACTGTGAGCGTTCCGATCCCCGCCGTCGCCAGATACATCAGCACCGGACACCCAAGCCCGCCCGCGCCGACAACCAGCACATGGGCCTGTGCCAGCCGGCGCTGGCCCGCGTCGCCCACCTCCGGCAGGGCGATCTGCCGGGCAAAGGCGCTCAGGTCTTGCATGCTGTCACCCAGGCGCGGGTCCGGGCCTCGGGGTCCTCGGCAGTCTGGATGTCGGTGACCACGGCGGCACTGTCGGCCCCGGCGGCAAAGACCCCGGGCAGGCGTTCGATGGTCAGACCGCCGATGGCGACCAGCGGCACAGCGCCTGCGCGTTCTTTCCAGCGGCGCACCCGGTCCAGCCCCTGCGGCTCCCACGCCATCTTTTTCAGCAGCGTCGGATAGACCGGACCAAGGGCGACATAGGCCGGATCAAGCGCCAGGGCGCGGTCCAGTTCTGCCTCGTCATGGGTGGATAGGCCATACCGTACCCCGGCCCGGCGCAGGGCATCGAAATCGGCTCTGTCCATATCCTCCTGACCCAGATGCACAAAGTCGCATTTCAGATCGAGGGCCGCCTGCCAATAGTCGTTCACCACCAGCTGCGCGCCATAGACAGCGCAGAAATCCCGGGCGCGGGCGATCTGGCGGCGCACCTCGGCGTCGGGCTGGTCCTTGATCCGCAATTGCACCAGCCGCGCGCCTTGCGGCACCAGCAGTTCGACCCGGCCCACATGGCCGACAATCAGATAAAACCGTTCCATTACGTCAACTCCGCCAGGCCCAATACGGGCGTTGAGGGCACCGCCATATCGCGGCGTTCCATAGGGTCGGCGCGGTGGCCGAGGTGACCGGCCTCCACCGCCAGTGCCATCGCACGGGCCATGCCGACAGGATCGCCGGCCTTGGCCACGGCGGTGTTCAGCAGCACCGCGTCCAGGCCCAGCTCCATCGCGGCGGCCGCATCCGATGGCCGGCCGATGCCGGCATCGACCACCAGCGGCAGCTCGGGGAAATGCGCCCGCATCGCGCGCAGCCCCTCCGGGTTTGCCAGGCCGCGCCCTGATCCGATGGGCGCCCCCCAGGGCATCAGCACCTCGCAGCCGGCCGCCTGCAACCGTTCGCCCACCACCAGATCGTCGGTCGTGTAGGGGAACACCTTGAATCCGTCGTCGCTGAGGATCTTCGCGGCCTCCACCAGGCCAAAGACATCCGGCTGCAGGGTGTCCGCATGGCCGATGACCTCAAGCTTGATCCAGGGGGTGCCAAAGACCTCGCGCGCCATATGGGCGGTGGTCACCGCCTCGCGCGCCGAATGGCAGCCGGCCGTGTTGGGCAGGATGCGCACGCCGGTGTCGCGCAACAAGTTCCAGAACCCCGCGCCGGAGCCATGGATGCCCTCCCGCCGCATCGAGACAGTGACCAGCGCCGCGCCGCTGGCTGCGATCGCCTCTTGCAGGATCGCGGGCGAGGGGTATTGCGCGGTGCCGAGAAACAGCCGCGAACTGAGGGTTTCGCCATAGATTTCCATCGCGTTATCCCCCCTGCATCGGGGCCAGTACCTCAACCCGGTCCCCCGGTGCCAGCGGCTGGGCCGCGCGGGCGTCCCGGGCGACGAATTGCCCGTTCAGCGCGGTGGCAATGGCCGGGCTTGTGTAGCCCAGTTCCATCAGGGCTGCCGCCAGCGAGGGGCCGGTGATCTCACGCGGTTCGGAATTCACGAGGATTTTCATCACGCATCTCCATCAGTTGGTCCGCCGCGGCTTCGGCCATGGCCGGGGCCAGCAGGAACCCATGTCGGTAAAGCCCATTGAGAAAAAGCGTGCCATCACGCCAGTCCAGTCGGGGCAGGTTGTTTGCAAAGGCCGGGCGCAGGCCCGCGCCGGTTTCGACCACTTCGGCCTCGGCAAAGGCGGGCGACAGGGCATAGGCCGCCCCCAGCAGCTCCATCAGCGCCCGCAGGGTCGGGGGGCCGGCGTGATCGCTTTCGATCATCGTGGCGCCCAGCGTGTAGGTGCCGCCGCCGCGCGGCACCAGATAGATCGGCGTGCGCGGATGCAGCAGGCGCAGGGTGCGGCTGATTTCGACCTCGGGACAGTGCAGAATGGCCATTTCACCGCGCACCGCCCGCAGGTCGGGCAGGGCTGCGGCGATGCCGGTACAGTCCAGATCGACGCGCGGCGGCGCGGGCGTGGCCAGGTGGATCTCACCGCCGTGCTGTGTGACCGATGTGGCAAGGTCTGCTAACGCCTGCCTGGGGTCCAGATGCGCCTCCTCCGGGAAGAACAGCCCCCGGTCGAACCGTCCGGTCAGGGCGGGTTCCAGCGCGCCGATCTCTGCGCCGCTGACCTCGCGGTAGGCGCTGGTCCGGCGGGCAAAACGGGCCACTTCGGTGCGGTCGCGCCGGGGCGCCACCACCAGCGTGCCGCGCCGGTGCACCGGTGTGATCCGGGCCCACCAGTCAAAGGCGCGGCTGCCGAGGCTGACAACCGTGTCCTCGGCGCTTTCGCGTTCGCACCAGGGCGCCAGCATGCCGCCCGCATAGCGGGATGCGCTGGCTGCCCCAAGGGTGTCCGCACGTTCGAACACCCGCACCGCACCGCCGCGGCGTGCCAGGGCATAGGCGCAGGCGAGGCCTGCCAGACCTGCGCCCGCGATGGTGATCACGCCTCTTCCTCTGTCTTCTGGCCCGCCGCCTTATCCAGCGGCACATAGAGTTCGCCGCCCTCGCGGAACTTGGCCGACATGGCGTCGAACCCCTCTTTCTGGGCCTCGGCGCGGATGTCGTGGCTGATCCGCATGGAGCAGAACTTCGGCCCGCACATGGAGCAGAAATGGGCCACTTTATGGGCCTGCTTTGGCAGCGTTTCGTCGTGGAACTTCTGCGCGGTCTCCGGGTCCAGCGAGAGGTTGAACTGGTCCTCCCAACGGAATTCAAACCGCGCCCGGGACAGCGCATCATCGCGCCGCTGCGCCCCCGGCAGCCCCTTGGCCAGATCGGCGGCATGGGCGGCGATCTTATAGGTGATCACACCGGTTTTCACGTCATCGCGGTCCGGCAGGCCCAGATGTTCCTTCGGCGTGACGTAACACAGCATCGCGCAGCCGAACCAGCCGATCATCGCCGCCCCGATGCCAGAGGTGATATGATCGTACCCCGGCGCGATATCCGTGGTGAGTGGCCCCAGCGTGTAGAACGGCGCCTCGTGGCAGCATTCCAGCTGCTTGTCCATGTTCTCCTTGATCTTGTGCATGGCCACATGGCCCGGCCCCTCGATCATCACCTGACAGTCCTTGGCCCAGGCGATTTTTGTCAGCTCGCCCAGGGTCTCCAGCTCGGCAAACTGCGCCTCGTCATTGGCATCGGCAATCGAGCCGGGCCGCAAGCCATCGCCAAGAGAGAACGACACGTCATAGCGGCGGCAGATGTCGCAGATCTCCTCGAAATGCTCGTAGAGAAAGCTCTCCTTGTGGTGATGCAGGCACCATTTCGCCATGATGGAGCCCCCGCGCGACACGATCCCCGTCACCCGGTTCACGGTCATCGGCACCATATGCAGCCGCACGCCGGCATGGATGGTGAAGTAATCGACGCCCTGTTCTGCCTGTTCGATCAGCGTGTCGCGGAACACCTCCCAGGTCAGATCCTCGGCGATGCCATTGACCTTTTCCAGCGCCTGATAGATCGGCACGGTGCCGATCGGCACCGGCGAGTTGCGCACGATCCATTCGCGGGTGTTGTGGATGTTGCGGCCCGTCGACAGGTCCATCACCGTATCGGCGCCCCAGCGGATCGCCCAGACCAGCTTGTCGACCTCTTCCTCCATCGACGAGGTCACGGCGGAGGTGCCCATATTGGCATTGATCTTCACCTTGAAATTGCGGCCGATGATCATCGGTTCCAATTCGGGGTGGTTGATGTTGGCGGGAATGATGGCGCGGCCGGCGGCGATCTCGGCGCGTACAAACTCCGGTGTCACATAGTCAGGGATATTGGCCCCGAAATCCTCGCCGTCCCGGGCGCTATGGCAGGGCGACAGCGCCTGCAGCTGGTTTTCGCGGATGGCGATATATTCCATTTCCGGCGTGATGATGCCGGCGCGGGCATAGGCCAGCTGCGTCGGGGCCGCATCGCCCTTGGCGCGCAGGGGGGCGGGTTTCACCGGGAATTCCGCCACCAGCCGGTCGCCTTCGACGAATCCGTTGTCCTCGGGGCGGACATCGCGGCCCTGGTATTCCTCAACGTCGCCACGGGCGCGGATCCAGTCGGCGCGCAGCGGCGCCAGGCCGTCGCGGATATCGGTCAGAATGTCGGGGTCGGTATAGGGGCCGGAGCTGTCATAGACCGGCAGCGGCGCTTCGCCCGCGGTGGGGTGCGTGGCGATTTCCCGCATCGGGACGCGGATGTCCGGGTGCATCTCGCCTGCCACGTAGATCTTGCGCGAGGCAGGCAAGGCGCCTGTCGTGATCTTTGGGTTGGGGACGTTCATCTTGGTGCTCCTCGAGTCCATTCTCAAAAAGACACCAATTGAGCCGGGCTGGAGGAAAACGGGCAGGGTGTACCGATCCTGCCGGTTCGGACCACTCGGTCCCAGCCTGTACAGGGGCGGCGCGAATGTCCTAGCTTCCTACGCCAGTATCAACTGGGTCAGGTTCTAAGGGTCGCGTCACCGGGATTTCTCCCTGTCAGCCTCTCAGTCCCCTTGGGCGGGACTCCCCTGCGTGTGCCTAGGGGTAGTGCCCCGGGGCATGGCGCGTCAATCCCTAACTTTCGGGCGGCCGTGATCTGGGCGCCAGTGGGCCGACGGGGGGCGCATCGGGCCGCGTGCTCCCTCTGGCGGGGCCGCAGATTTCCCGCTAGTCTCGCATGCAACCCTGTCTCGCAGAAGGAAACGCGCCATGCAGCTTGCCTATGTCATGACCGCCGAACGTGGTGCCACCGACCGCCTTTTGACCGCATTGGCGGCGCGCCTCGCAGGTGCGGGCATCCGTGCGGCCGGCATCGTGCAGACCAATACCGAATGCTACGACAACAAGCTGTGCGATATGGATGTGCGGGTGCTGCCAGAGGGCGAAACCATCCGGATTTCGCAGTCGCTTGGCGAAGGGGCGCGCGGCTGTCGTCTGAACCCGGAAGCGCTGGAGCGGGCGGTCGGACTGGTCAACGCCGCCTTGGCGGCGGAGCCCGCGCCGCAGGTGCTGATCGTCAATAAATTCGGCAAACACGAAGCCGACGGACGGGGCATGCGGCCGATCATCGGCGAGGCGCTGGCCATGGGCATTCCGGTCATCACCGGGGTGAACCGAATGAATGTCGGGGCCTTTGACGGCTTTGCCGAAGGGCTGGCGCAGGAGGCGCAGCCCGATCTCGACGCGCTGATGGATTGGGTGAAGGCGGCGATTTCAGAACCCGCCTGAGCGTCCGCCTGTCACTTTGTTGCCCGGACTGTGCTGCGCTGCCCCGGTTGTGCTGCGGCGTGACAGGCCCGTGAAAACCGAAGGACAGGTGGCCGTAATTTTGTGCTGATACCGGCGGTGCTGGTCCGTCCAAACCCGCGCTTCAGCCCCCTGAAGATGAGGCGAAACAGCTAACTAGCGGTCTGTTCTGCAGGCATGGGAGTTGGTATTTTCAAAACCATCTCAACACTTTAGGAGTGGAGATGGTGGGCGACCCTGGAATCGAACCAGGCGTGCGTCTCCGCGAGGGAGTTACAGTCCCCTGCCACACCTTGCGGCCTGTCGCCCACAGTCAGAAGCATGTTGCACCTGACGTGGAGGCGTGATTACTAGCGCACCAAACGGGCGTCAACCGGAAAAGCGCAACTTTTTTCCGCCGCCTCGCAATTTGTTTTCCGGAGCATGTCATGAACAAGAAACCCAGCAAGAAACCCGCCTGGGTGGTGGACAAGGAAAAGGCCAAGAAAGCCGCCTCGGCCGAGACGGTCTGGCTGTTTGGCCTGCACGCGGTGCGGGATGCGCTCCTGAACCCGAAACGGGAAAAACTGCGGCTGGTGGTGACGCTGAACGCCCAGATCAAACTGGAAGAGGCGATTGCCAGCTCCGGGATCTCTGCCGAGGTGGTGGAGCCGCGCAGCTTCTCTGTGCCGATTGATGCCGGGTCGGTGCACCAGGGGGCCGCGCTGGAGGTCAAGCCGCTGAACTGGGGCAATCTGGAGGACAATTGCATCGGCGCCGAGGTGCCGCGCGTTCTGCTGCTCGACCGGGTGACGGATCCGCATAACGTCGGCGCGATCCTGCGCTCTGCCGAGGTGTTCGGCGCCTCTGCCGTCATCGGCACCCGCCATCACTCCGCCCCTGAAACCGGGGCGCTGGCCAAAACCGCCAGCGGCGCGCTGGAACGTCAGCCCTATCTGCGGATGCGCAACCTTGCCGATACCATCGTGGCCCTGCAGCAGATGGGCTATCTGGTGCTCGGGCTTGACGGCGAGGCGGAGGAGACCATCGAGGCGGCAGTTGCTGGCCGCGCGTCGGATCCCATCGCGCTGGTGCTGGGCGCCGAAGGACCGGGCCTGCGACAAAAGACCAAGGAAACCGTCGATAAACTGGTCAGAATTGACGCAGCGGGCGGTTTTGGCTCTCTGAATGTTTCAAATGCGGCGGCGATCTCCCTATATGCCTCTCTCAGGGGCTGACAGAGGCAAGGAGGGCACCATCGCACATAAGAGTATTCCCGGAGGCAAGGTGATCGCTTGCTGTTATTGCGGCGTGCAGTCGGCCTTTGTGCCGGATGCGGTCGTGCATGCCTTGGTGTGCAGCACCTGTGGCGCGCCGCTCTCGGCCCAGAAACAGCGTCCGCTCGCAGACCACAAGGGCGCGAAGCTGCCGTCCAAGTCCAAGCCAGCAAAGGTAAAAAAAGCCTACGCTGGCGATTGGAAAAGCCAGGCGGCGCATCTTGCGGCGGACAAACTGCGCAAAAAGAAGAAAAAGAAGAGCAAGAAATCGCCCTGGAAGTCGGTCTTTGGTGAGGTCTTCGATGTGATCGAGGATATTTTCGACTGACGCCGTCAGACAGCAGGATCGCCGCCTGGGCTGTTGCGCTCGGGTTTCACTTTGGCGCCGGGGCGTTCACGCGGCGTTCAAATTCACGTTTGGGATCTTTTCTGATCGGGCGCGGGCGGGCATTGTCTGAGCAATTGTCTTTTGCCGGAGATCCGACGTGTTGATGCACCGCCCTCTGTTGCCTGTGTCCTGTGTGGCCTATGCCGCGCTTGCGCTGCTGGTCTGCGCGATCTGGGGGACACCGCAGGCCTCCGCCGGGCCGCGCTATTTCTCGGCCGAGGACGGCGTTGCGATCCGGGGCTACGACCCGGTGTCCTTTTTCATTGCGGAAGCGCCGGAGCGGGGGCAGCGGGACCATGCGGTCATGTGGAAGGGCGCGATCTGGCTGTTTCGCTCGGCCGAGAACCAGTCTCGATTCGAATCCAACCCGCGCGCCTA
This sequence comes from Tritonibacter horizontis, assembly GCF_001518015.1. GTDB lineage: Bacteria > Pseudomonadota > Alphaproteobacteria > Rhodobacterales > Rhodobacteraceae > Epibacterium > Epibacterium horizontis. The sequence continues at coordinate 3,029 of NZ_LPUY01000139.1, read as the reverse complement.
TGCGCCGCGTTTTGGCGGGCATTGCGCCTATGGCATGGCACGCGGGCTGCTGTTCGACGGGGACCCATTGAGCTGGGAAATTGTCGACGGGCGTCTCTTTCTCTTTCACAATCCGAGGGTCGAGACCCTGTGGCAGGCCGACCCGGAGCAGATGATCCAGTCGGCGCGTGCGGTCTGGCCGTCGATCCTGCGGCAAGAATAAGCGCGCGAAACGCGCACGGTTTGCGGGCGGGGCGAGACCGCTTCACAAAAGCGCGACTGGATTTTGCATCAAAGTCAATTCGCCAGATCCCGTCTGACATCACAAAATCGCGATCTCCTCTTTATTTCCCGCCGGGCAACGCCACATCTTTATCAAGTCTGCGGCTTTGGAACTGTCGCAGATCTTTTTCACTGTCCCTCGTTCCACACCTGGCGCCCGAAGTTTTTTCGGGCGCTTTTTCTTTGCCCGCAGGTGTGACCGTCCCATGTGCGAGCGCAGAAGATGGGGATCGGCCTTGCACCAATCCGCGTGGGCGCGCAGGGTGGCGACATGTATTCTGATGCGCTGCTCAAGCAGATTCTGACCACTACCAAGACGATCGCGGTCGTGGGCGTGTCGCCCAACCCGGTCCGGCCCAGCTATTATGTGGCGCGATATCTGTCGCTCAAGGGCTTCAGGGTGATCCCGATCAACCCGGGTCACGCGGGAACACAGCTTTTTGGCGAAACCGTCCGCGGATGCCTCAGCGAGATTTCAGAACCGGTGGATATGGTGGATATCTTCCGCCGCTCCGAGGCGGTTCCGGAGATTGTGGATGAGGCGCTGACGGCCTTTCCGGAGCTACAGACAATCTGGATGCAGATTGGTGTCGAACATGGTGCGGCGGCGGCCAAAGCGCAGGCGCGCGGCGTGACCGTGATCCAGAACCGCTGCCCCAAGATTGAATATCAACGGCTGTTTGGCGAGCTGCGCCAGGGCGGTTTCGCCACTGGGATCATCTCTTCCAAGTTGTAGGTTTTCGGCTGTGGGCTTCGGCGGGGGGCTCTCCCGCCCGACTTGCGCGCATGCCACATGCGCTGAGCCCGTTGGGCCGGGCGCCTTGCCGGCGGCAAGGCGGGCCATGTCGTCTTGGGCTCAGGATTTGGGGCGGGCGGCTTTCTCGGCCAGACCGCTCAGACCCTGTCGCGCGGCCAGAACCTGCAGCACATCGTCCAGCGCCACGTCGCGCGCGGCCAGCATGACCAGGAAGTGATAGAGCACATCGGCCCCTTCCGAGGCGAGACCGGATTTGTTGTCTTTCACCGCTTCGATGATGGCCTCGATGGCCTCTTCACCGAATTTCTCGGCGCATTTTTCCGGCCCCTTGGACAGCAGTTTCGCGGTCCAGCTGCTGTCGGGATCGCTGTCCTTGCGCGTCAGGATGGTCTGTTCGAGGTCATGCAGCAGGGTCATTGAAGCCTCATCGGGATGCCATTTGCGATCATATGCTGTTTGGCTTCCTGCACGGTGAATTCGCCAAAGTGGAAGATCGACGCGGCCAGCACCGCGCTGGCGCCGCCCTTGGTGACGCCTTCGACGAGGTGGTCCAGCGTGCCAACGCCGCCCGAGGCAATCACCGGAACCTCCACCGCGTCAGAAATGGCGCGGGTCATTTCAAGGTTGAAACCGGATTTGGTGCCGTCCCGATCCATCGAGGTCAGCAATATTTCTCCCGCGCCCTTGGCCGTTACGAGGCGGGCAAACGCCACGGCATCAATGCCGGTTTCGCGGCGTCCGCCATGGGTGAAGATTTCCCATTTTCCGGGGGCGACGGATTTGGCGTCGATGGCGCAGACGATGCACTGGCTGCCAAACTGATCGGCGCTTTCGGCGATCACATCCGGGTTCGCCACAGCGGCGGAGTTGAACGATACCTTGTCGGCACCAGACAGCAGCAGGGCGCGCACGTCTTCCTTGCTGCGCACGCCGCCACCGACGGTCAGTGGCACGAAACACTGCTCGGCGGTGCGGCGTACCATATCGAACATAGTGCCCCGGTTTTCATGGGTGGCATGGATGTCGAGAAAGCAGATCTCGTCCGCGCCGGCGGCATCATAGGCGCGCGCGGCCTCAACCGGATCGCCTGCATCCCGCAGGCCGACAAAGTTCACGCCCTTGACCACACGGCCATCGGCGACATCAAGACAGGGAATAAGGCGTGTTTTCAACATGGGGCGCTTGTAGCGCGAAGCGGCACAGGGGGGAAGACGGGAAAACCGATGTTGCACGGCTCTGGCCCGATGAGGTTGGCAGGCAGGCCTGATGCATCGGTGAGCCTAGTCGGCTGCGATCCTGCCGCCATCGGAAGGGCTGGCCCGGGCGATCCGATGCATGGCGCTGCGGGTGATCACCACGTGAAAAGGCATCACGAGGGCGAGATAGATAAATCCGATCACATTGTGCCGATGGACCCAAGTCGCCATATGGATCTGGCCGCGCTCCTGGCGGATGCAGATCCTGAAATCCAGATGACGGTCGTCGGTCCCCAGGATCAGCTCTGTCCTGTCCTCAAAGGTTTTCGGAAAAAGGGCCCCGGTTCCAGCTGCGGTTTCCCCGGTCTTGAGACCAAACGGTCTGACAATGCGGTTGCGCAGGGCGAGCAGCGCGCGGGCCCAGCGCGGCAGGCTAAGGCCGAGGTCCGCGGCCTCCCGTGGGGTCAGGTCGCTGCGGACGGCATAGCCGTCGATGAAATCGCCAGTTTGGACCTGCGACCATAAGGCAGAGGCGCGGGGCAGGGGGCGGGTCTCGATTCGCGGCATGGCAGCTCTCCTTTGCAGATAGGGTCGCATGCAGGGCCGAGCGCAACCAGACGACCAGGTGACGCAGGGAGGTGGCGGGCAAAGGCTCAAATATTTGGCAGGGGCGGCGGAGGGCGCCGCACCGCAGGCGGGCCGAGGATCAATCCGGGGATCAAAGACGGCAATGCCTCCCGCCCGGCCCTTGGCCCACACCCTTGGTGAGACGCCGGTCCCGTTGGGTCGGGCGCCGTGGCGCGTGTCCGCAGGAC
>NZ_LPUY01000138.1 GCF_001518015.1 Tritonibacter horizontis | reverse complement strand
AGGGGGACCTGGGTGGCCAGACCCACCCGGCCAAATCCGACAAAACTAGCGACGGCGGGCAACACGGCGGCGGGCAAAGCTGTTGCGCCAGCGGTCAGAGCGCGGCAACCAGTTCGCCTGCGGCCAGCCGGGCGCGGGCCTGCAGCGGGGTCATCCCCGTCCAGTTGCGAAAGGCGCGATAAAAGGAGTTCGGATCGCTATAGGCGAGCAGAAAGGAAATCTCCTCGACGCTGATGTCGTCCTGCCCCAGATAGTGCAGCGCCAGTTCGGTCCGGGTCTCGTCAAGCACGGCCTGAAACGTCGTCGCCTCACGCGCCAGATGCCGGTAGAGGGTGCGTTTGGACATCACCACCTGACGGCAGACCGCATCGGCGGTTGCATGACCGGAGGGCAGCAATTCAAGCAGCGCGCCCTTGACCCGCGCCGCGATCGGCTGATTGGCGCGCCAGTCCAGCATCTGGCGGCGCAGTTCCTTTTCAAAGGCGGGCCAGAGGTCCGAAGCTTCGGAGATCAGCCTACGGGTGCTGTCCTCGGGCGACAGCAGCAGGCTGAGACTGTCGCCGGTGTCAATCTGGCAGCCGGCCTCGGCTTCGAGGGTGGTCATGTCGATGTCCAGGGCGGTGGCGCAGGCCGGCAGGGTGATCGACAGCGGCACCACATGATGGGCGGTACAGGCCCGGATCAGCTCGAGAAAGAAAATCAGCTCGAACACCGCCATCACAGCGGGCACCGGGCGTTCCGGCAGCGACGAGGTGATGATCACGCGGGTCCCGGTCGCCATGCGGGCGCAGGTGATCTGCACCGGGGCGACCAGGGGTTTGAACAGGTTGAGCCGTTCCAGGCCGGTCACCACATCGGGGCTGCAGGAGAAGGCCAGCAGCGCTGGTTTGAACGGGGTTCTGGCCGAGGTTTTGGCCAGGTGCATCATCTTTTCAAAGGACCCCGCTTCGGCAAAGGTCGCCTCCCAGACGTCGAATACCTGGTTGCCGGTGATGCCTTGCTGATCGTTCTGCAGCAGTTCGACCGGCAGGCCGGCACGGCGCAGCACGTGCTCCGGGGGGATCTGCAACAGGGCGCAACAGCCATTCAGAATTTTGACGAATGGGAAACGCTCTGATTTCGCCATGGGAGACCTCAACTTTCGGGACTGGCCTGTGGGCAGGAAAATCGGACTGGAAACGGGAGGGAAGCGGTTGGAAACGGGCCTTCAATAGATCGGTGCAATTTGTCCCGGCGCAAGAGGGCCTGCGGCAAAAGCCTTCAATTGGCACGATTTGCAAGCGGGCTGGCACGATCTGCCGGATCCGCAAGAGCGCCGACCAGCCCCCACATACAAGATCGCCCGAACCGCAGGCGCGGTCCGGGCGATCTTGTATGTGGGTGTTTCAATCCGGCGCGCCCCAAGTCTGTGCGCTCTGTGCGTACCTGTCCAGAGCGCGCCGGCCAGCGCGTACGGGCCTGCGCATCCGGGGCCGGGTTTTAGCCGCGCGGCAGTTGGCTGGCTTCGCGGGCGAGTTCTTCGATGGCTTTCCAATCCCGCGCCTCGACCAGTTTTGCGGGGGCCACCCAGCTGCCGCCGGCGCAGATCACATTGGGCAGGCTCAGATAGCTGTCGGCGTTTTGCGGGCTGACGCCGCCGGTGGGGCAGAAGGAGATCTGCGGCAGCGGCGCGCCGATGGATTTGAGCGCAGGAGCGCCGCCGGCGGCCTCGGCGGGGAAGAATTTCAGCATGTCATAGCCCAGTTCCAGCAGCGCCATGGCCTCGGATGCGGTGGCCGCACCGGGCAGCATAGGCAGGTCGGCGGCCAGCGCGGCGTCCAGCAACAGTGGCGTGGAGCCGGGAGAAACGCCGAATTTCGCGCCCGCAGCCACGGCGGCCGTCACATCGGCCGGGGTGACCAGCGTGCCGGCACCGACGACGCCGCCTTCGACCTGGGCCATCTCGCGGATCACCTCCAGGGCGGCGGGGGTGCGCAGGGTGACTTCGAGCGCGGGCAGGCCACCGGCGATGAGGGCTTCGGCGAGGGGACGTGCATGGGCAACATCCTGCACGACCAAGACGGGCACAATGGGGGCCAGGGCGCAGATTTCGCGCGCCTGTTTGCTGGCATCCTGAGGGGTAAGCGGCATCAATCAGACTCCAAATACGGTTGCGCCGGTGTCGGCGGACGTGACAGATTTGCGGAACAGGGCGAACAATTCGCGGCCTGTGCCATGTTGATAGGCAGAAAGGTCGGCGGTGACGGCGGGGCGGTCCAGCACGCCTTCGGTGATGATTTCGAGCGCGCCGTTGACCGCATCGACGCGGACAATGTCGCCGTCCTGCAATTTGGCGATGGCACCACCGTCAAGCGCCTCTGGCACCACGTGGATCGCGGACGGCACCTTGCCCGAGGCGCCGGACATGCGGCCATCGGTGACCAGCGCCACCTTTTGTCCGCGCCCCTGCATGATCGACAGGAAGGGCGTCATCGAGTGGAGTTCCGGCATGCCGTTGGCCTTGGGACCCTGGAAACGGACCACGATGATCACGTCGCCCTCGTTCAACTCGCCCGCCTTGAAGGCGGCCTTGGCCTCGTCCTGATCGTGAAAGACCCGCACCGGGGCCTCGACCAGCCGGTGTTCTTCGGCCACGGCAGAGATCTTCATCACGCCGGTGCCAAGGTTGCCGGTCAGTCGTTGCAGCCCGCCGGTGGCCTGAAACGGATCGGAGGCCGGGCGCAGGATCTTGTCGTTGAGGCTCTCGGAGGTGCCCTTGCGCCAGGTCAGGGTCGCGCCCTCCAGGAAGGGTTCCATCAGATAGGCGCCGAGCCCCTCGCCGGTGACGGTCTTGGTGTCGGGATGCAGATAACCCGCGTCCAGCAGCTGGCCGATCATATAGCCCAGACCGCCCGAGGCGTGGAAATGGTTCACGTCTGCCAGACCGTTGGGATAGACCCGCGCGATCAGCGGCACCACGTCGGAGATCTCGGAAAAATCCTGCCAGTCGAGGATGATACCCCCGGCGCGCGCCATGGCGATCAGGTGGATCAGCAGGTTGGTGGAGCCGCCGGTGGCCATCAGGCCGACCATGCCGTTCACATAGGCCTTTTCATCCAGAATATCGCAGACCGGCGTATAGGCGTTGCCAAGCGCCGAGAGCGAGAGCGCGCGTTTCGCGCCTTCGCGGGTCAGCGCGTCGCGCAACTCGGTGCCGGGATTGACAAAGGAGGAGCCGGGCAGGTGCAGCCCCATGAATTCCATCAGCATCTGGTTGGTGTTGGCGGTGCCATAAAAGGTGCAGGTGCCAGGGCCGTGGTAGGCGGCCATTTCGGCCTTCAACAGCTCGTCCCGGCCGATCTCGCCCTTGGCGAATTTCTGGCGGATCTGCGCCTTTTCATCGTTCGACAGGCCGGAGGTCATCGGCCCCGCAGGCAGGAACACCGCCGGCAGATGACCGAACGCCTGCGCGCCGATCACCAGACCGGGGACGATCTTGTCACAGACCCCGAGGAAGACGGCGGCGTCAAAGACGTTATGCGACAGGGCGATGCCGACCGACATGGCGATGCTGTCGCGCGAGAACAGCGACAGTTCCATGCCGGCTTCGCCCTGGGTGACGCCATCGCACATGGCCGGCACGCCGCCCGCGACCTGGGCGGTGCCGCCGACCTCGCGCACGGCTTCGCGGATCACCATCGGGTAGGTTTCAAACGGCTGATGCGCCGACAGCATGTCGTTATAGGCGGTGACGATACCCAGATGGCCGCCAAGCCCGCTGGCCAGGGTGGCCTGATCCTCGCCGGTGGCGGCATAGGCATGGGCCTGGCCGGAGCAGCTGAGGTGGGCGCGGGCCGGACCCTGAAGCCCGGCGGCGCGCATCCGCGCCAGATAGGCCTCGCGGGTGGGGGCGCTGCGTTCGATTATCCGGTCGGTGACGGCGGCGAGTGTGGCGTGGAGCGACATTGGCGTGCCTCCTTTTGGGGTCAAAACTGGGGTCAGGCGCCGATGGGGCGCCAGCGGCGGCCATCGCGGTGCAGCAGCAGTAGGGCATCTTCGGGGCCGGAGCCGCCCTGATCATAGGGTTGCGGCACGCGAGTGGAATTGTCCCAGGCGCCGATGATGGGATCGGCCCAGGTCCAGGCGGCCTCGACCTCGTCGCCGCGCATGAACAGGGTCTGGTTGCCGCGGATCACATCCATGATCAGCCGTTCATAGGCGTCCTGCGGCCGGCCCGCCTCGGGCAGGCTGTCGGCAAAGGTCATGTCCAGATCGGCTGAGGTCAGGCGCATGCCGCCGGGGCCGGGATCCTTGATGGTGGTCTTCAGCGTGATGCCTTCGTCCGGTTGCAGGCGGATCACCAGCATATTGCCGTCGATGGCGTTGTCCTCGCCAAAGATGTTATGCGGCGGCTTGCGGAAATAAACGGCGATTTCGGACACCCGTTCGCGCAGGCATTTGCCGGTGCGCAGGTAGAACGGCGTACCGGCCCACCGCCAGTTGGCCACCTCGACCTTCATCGCGACAAAGCTTTCGGTGCGGCTGGCAGGATCACCGGCATGATCGCGATAGCTGTCATCGCCGGCCTTGGCGCGGTACTGGCCGCGCACGATGTTGTCCATCGGCGTTGCCTCAAGGCTTTCGATGACCTTGAGTTTCTCGTTGCGCACGGCGTTGGGTTCAAAGGTGGAGGGCGGCTCCATCGCGGTCAGACACAGAAGCTGCATCAGATGGTTCTGCACCATGTCCCGCATGGCGCCGGATTTGTCGTAATATTCACCGCGCCCGGCCACGGAAATGCTCTCGGAGACGGTGATCTGAACGTGGTCGATGTGGTGCGAGTTCCACTGCGGTTCGAACAGGGAATTGGCAAAGCGCAGGGCCATCAGGTTCTGCACGGTTTCCTTACCGAGGTAATGGTCGATCCGATAGATCTGGTTTTCCTCGAAATGCTCGCGCAGCGCCGCATTCAGGGCCTGGGCCGAGGCCAGATCGTGGCCAAAGGGTTTCTCCACCACGATGCGGCTGTCGTCATCGGCGATGCCGGTGGATTTCAGCTGACCGGCAATGGCACCAAACAGGCTGGGCGCCACCGAGAGGTAAAAGGCCCGCACCACACCATCGCGCAGCTTGGCCCCCAGATCGGACCAGCCGCCGTCGCCCTTGGCATCGACAGAGGCATAGTCCAGCAGCGCCAGAAAACGGTCCACATCCGGCTGCGCATCGGCGGGAATGCCGCCGAATTCCGTCAGCGCGTCGCTGACCAGCGTCTGAAACTCGCCCTGATCCATCTTGGACCGCGACGCCCCGATGATCCGGCTGCTGTCGTCGAACTGACCGATCTGGAACCGGTGAAACAGGCTGGGCAGGATCTTGCGCCGGGCGAGGTCGCCGGTGGCGCCGAACAGGACGAAATCGAAGCTGTCTACGGGGATGACGCGGGATACCATGTGGTGTCGTCCTCTTGTGTGGCGTGTCAGGGCGCGCGACGTGTCAGCCACGCCGCGCGAAAGTTGCGTTCAGGTCGAAAGCTTGGCGAGCAGGCCGCGGGTGGAGGCGTCTTTGGCTGAGGCATCGCCGCCCTCGATCAGGGGCAGCAGCCGGGTGGCCAGTTCCTTGCCCAGCTCGACCCCCCATTGGTCAAAGGAGTTGATGCCCCAGATCGCGCCTTCGGTGAACACACGGTGTTCATATAGGGCGATGATCTGGCCAAACACGAAGGGCGTGAGCTTGGGGTAGGCCAACGTCACGGAGGGGCGGTTGCCGGGAAAGGCGAGATGACCGGCCATGCGCTCTGCCTCGGCCCCGGCAAAACCGCGCGCCTCGGCAATGGCGTGGGCTTCGGAGAGCGAGCGGCCCAGCATCAGCGCCTCGGACTGGGCCAGGCAATTGGCCTTCAGGAGGGCATGCTGATGGGCCAGGTCCGGCTCGTGCCCGGTGGCGGCAATGAGGAATTCGGTCGGGATCACCTGGGTGCCCTGATGCAGCAGCTGGTAAAAGGCGTGCTGCCCATTGGTGCCCGGCTCGCCCCAGACCACCGGACCAGAGGCGCGGGGCAGGGGGCTGCCGTCGAGGCTGACGGATTTGCCGTTTGATTCCATGTCGAGCTGTTGCAGATAGGCCGGCAGGCGGGCAAGGCGTTGATCATAGGGCAGCACCGCGCGCGAGGTATAGCCGCAGATATTGGTGTGCCAGACGCCGATCAGCCCCAGCAGGGCAGGCAGGTTTTCCGCCAGCGGCGCCTCGCGGAAATGGGTGTCCATCGCCGCCGCCCCGTCGAGAAAGGCGCGAAAATGCTCCGGCCCCACCGCGATCATGATCGGCAGGCCGATCGGCCCCCACATGGAGTAGCGTCCGCCGACCCAATCGGCAAAGCCAAAGACGCGGGCGTCGGGAATACCCATGGCGGCGGTCTTGTCCTTGGCGGTGGAGACGGCCGCCAGATGGCCAGAGACATCCGCGCCCAATGCGCCCTGCAACCATTTGATCGCGGTGCGGGCATTGGTCATCGTCTCGATGGTGGTGAAGGTCTTGGAGGCGATCACCACAAGCGTGGTCTCGGGGTTCAGCCCTGCCAGCACATCATGGATATGGGCCCCGTCCACGTTGGACACGAAATGACAGGCCGGCCCATCGTGATAGGGGGCCAGCGCCAGGGTCGCCATGACCGGCCCGAGGTCGGAGCCGCCGATGCCGATATTCACCACATCGGTGAAGGCCGCGCCCGACGCGGTGGCAAAGCTGCCGTTGCGCAACGCGGTGGCAAAACCGCCCATGCGGGTCAGCACCTCGTGCACGCCGGGCATCACGTTTTCACCGTCCACCTTGATGACCGCATCGGCGGGCGCGCGCAGGGCGGTGTGCAGCACGGCACGGTCTTCGGTGCTGTTGAGTCGGGCACCGGACATCAGCGCATCAATCTTGCCCTGCAGGTCGGTGCGGTCGGCCAGTTCGATCAGCAGGTCACGGCCCTTTTGGTCCAGCGCGGTCTTGGAATAATCCATCAACAGCCCGTCCGCCTCGGCGGAGAAGGCGGTGAACCGCTCTGCGTCGGCCTCGAACAGGGCGGCGAGCGGGGTGGATTCAGTGGCGGCGCGGTGGGCGGCGAGTTGGGTCCAAATATCGCTCATCGGGTCAGCTCCTTGATGGGTCTCGGGCAATGGAGGTGCACTGGCGCAGACGCGGGCCGAGGGAGACTCGCCGCCTATATGCCAAGTTAGCGCTAACAATTCCAGTTCTAATTTTCATTCACTATCGGGGATGTCCCAGAGGGATCGTGCAGCGGGCGGCGGGGCAGTTGCGCGTGTCCACGGGTGTTGCCAATGGTCCTGACCTTCTGCTTGCTGCCGCCCGGAGCCTATATGCCACGGCGGCGGGACGGGACCAACAGAAGATCTGTGTTTTTCAGCTCTTGTGTGATGCGGTTCATATTTCCGGCGATCCGTCGCTGATATCAAAAGCAGACAAGAGGGCGATGTTCAGCCCCTGATCGCCGGAGGATTGGATATGATCCAGCACATTAAAACCATTGCATTGGCCGCCTTGATCGCGGTCGTTTCCCTGACCAAGGCCTATGCCACCGACAGCGCCTGTGCCGAGACCATGCCCGCCGGGCACGTCGTCCTGACGCAGGACTGAACGGACTGAGGGCCGCCGTCCCGCCCCCAATCTTGAGGGAGGCAGGTGGCGGCGCGATTGCGGTCAGGCGGGTTCGGCCTGTGCGACCGGGTGGTCAATGCCGCCGATGTCGCACAGATGGCGGACCACGGCCTCGACCCCGTCGCCATGGCGCAGGGCCGTAAAGACAAACGGCAGCCCGCGACGCATGCGGGTGGCGTCCCGCTCCATCACCTCGAGGGAGGCGCCGACATGGGGCGCCAGATCGGTCTTGTTGATGATCAGTACATCTGACCGGGTGATCGCCGGGCCGCCCTTGCGGGGGATTTCCTCACCCGCGGCCACGTCGATCACATAGAGCGTCACATCCGCCAGCTCTGGCGAGAAGGTGGCCGACAGGTTGTCGCCGCCCGACTCGATCAGCACGATCTCCAGGTCCGGATGGCGTTTTTGCATCTCGGCGACGGCCGCCAGGTTGATCGAGGCATCCTCGCGGATTGCGGTATGCGGACAGCCGCCGGTTTCAACCCCGATCACCCGGTCCTGCGGCAGGATCTGCATGCGCATCAGCGCCTCGGCATCCTCCTGCGTGTAGATGTCATTGGTGATGACCCCGATGGAATGGTGATCCTTCAGCGCCCGGGCGAGCTGGGCGGTGAGGGTGGTTTTGCCGGCCCCGACGGGGCCACCGATGCCCACGCGGAGCGGGCCGTTCTGAGTGCTCATGAGCGGAAGATCCTTGAATATTGGGTTTCGTGGCGCATCGAGGCGATGTCGGCGGCAAAGCAGGCGCCGTGCAGGTCGTCGAGAGTTCCGGCGGCGGCGGTCGCTGCGGTGGCGCTGATCTGCGGTGCGAGGGCCGACAGCCGCCGCTGTGCCTCCAGCTGACCCAGCGACAGCAGCCGCTGGCCGGCCGCGATCAGGTTCGACACAAAGGCGTGCAGATACATCTGCAAAGTCAGCTCCAGCGGAATGTCATGCTGGCGGGCCGCATATCCCAGGGCCACCGGGTAGGTCAGCCCCGGCAGATCGCCATCCCAGAGATCGCTCCAGATCGCGGCAGTGGTCTGACAGAAGGCCGCCCCTTGCAGGTCAGTTTCACGCAGCCGTTCCGCCGATGGGCAGAAGGCGCGGGCGAGCTGGTCGATCTCGGTCAGATCGGCCTGCCCCTGGGCGCGGTAGGCCGCCGCAAGAAGCACCGCATCGGATTGCCCGCCGCCATGGGTCAGCAGGCCCCGCAGCCAGTCCGACAGCGCCTCACCGGTGCCAACCTGCGCCTCTGCCACCGCGTATTCCAGCCCGTGCGAATAGGCAAAGGCCCCGACCGGATAGGCCGGCGAGAGCCATTGCATCAGGAGAAGTGCCGGATCAGTGCTCATGGCTGTGATCGTGGTCGGCGTGGTCCGGGTGGCTGTGTGCATGGCCGTGGCCGCCATCGTGGTGCGTATGGCCGTGTTCATGCGCATGGGTGCGGCCATGGCCATAGGCGCCGCCTTCGGGGGTGAAGGGCTCCTCCACCTCGCGCACCTCGGCCCCGAGATGGCCCAGCATGGCGCGAATCACGTGATCGCGCTGGATCAGCAGGCGGGTTTCTTCGATCTGGCAGGGGGTGTGGCGGTTGCCGATATGCCAGGCAATGCGCGGCAAATGCGCGGCCGTGACCTCCAGCAGCGGTTCCGGTGCGGCCTGCACAAGGACTTCGCCGCCGCCCTCCAGCAGAAGGACGCCACCGTGATTCAAGGATGTGGTCTGAGACAGGTCGACCAGCAGCCGCGCGCCACTTTCGCAGGTCAGAACCTTGCGGCGCAAAAAGCGGGCGTCATAATCGAGCACCACACGGTCACGGGGGCTCTGGTCATGGGCGTGGTCGTGGTAGCTTTGGGCGGTCAACCGGGGGGCGCTCATGCGGAGGCCCCCAGGTTGATTCTATCAGCGTGTATCCGGGCGAGGTGGCTCAGATGTACATGATGTCGCCAAAGGCGTGCTTGACGATATCTTCGCGCTTGATGCCGCGGGCGGCCAATTCGGCGTCCGACAGATCCATCAGGTTGCGCGCGCGCTTCAGGCGCTGGTTGGATTCGGCCATGGTCACGAGCCCGTTTCCGATCGCGCGGAAGAAGCCGGCAATCAGGGCCAGCGGGTTCAGGGTGTTGGTTGCTTGTGCGTTCGATGCAAATGCCATTGGGATATGCTCCTGTGTTCAAGGTTATCGCTCCCGTGGCTTCAACATAGCTGCATCGCAGCAAATAGGTTAGTGGTTCTGACGCATTCCCGTCATGCACCAGAGTCAACGTTAGGGATTTCGCAATATTTTTTCGCATCATTTCAAGGCTCTGATCGTTTAGCAGTCGTTTGTGGTCCCGGACCCCAGGGTCGGCGGTCCCGACTGGCGCAGTCCGGTCCAGGCCGGAGCGGGGCGTTGCGGGCCTGGTTGCAGCCGCCGGTCTGCGCCGCCTCTTTCCATCCGTACTGTCCCCACCCGTAGAAGTCCCCACAGTACAGTTGCCTTTGGCCTGTGCTGTGGGGGAACCGGGACCGGGCGCGCGGGGACCGGGCCGGGCTAGAACAGGAAATACCGTTGCGCCATTGGCAGTTCCACCGCCGGCTGGCAGGTCAGCAATTCGCCATCTGCGCGGACCTCGTAGGTTTCCGGGTGAACCTCGATATGGGGTGTGGCGTCGTTCAGCTTCAGGGCCGATTTGCCGATCCCGCGCGTGCCCTTCACCGCCAGCGTCTGTTTAGCCAGCCCCAGCGATTTGCCGATGTCGGCCGCCTGCGCCGCCTCGGACACAAAGGTCACCGCGGAATGTTCGACCGAGCGGCCATAGGCGCCCCACATCGGGCGCGAATAGACCGGTTGCGGCGTCGGAATAGAGGCGTTGGGATCGCCCATCTGCGCGCAGACGATGTTCCCGCCCATCAGCACCATTTCCGGTTTCACCCCGAAAAAGGCCGGGTTCCACAGCACCAGATCTGCGCGCTTGCCGGCCTCGATTGACCCGATCTCATGGGCGATGCCATGGGCGATTGCCGGATTGATGGTGTATTTCGCCACATAGCGGCGGACGCGGAAGTTGTCGTTTTCGCCGCTCTCGTCCGCCAGACGCCCGCGCTGTTTCTTCATCTTATCGGCGGTTTGCCAGGTGCGGATGATGACCTCGCCGACGCGCCCCATCGCCTGGCTGTCCGATGCAATGATCGAAAACGCGCCCATGTCGTGCAGGATGTCCTCGGCCGCGATGGTTTCGCGCCGGATGCGGCTTTCGGCAAAGGCGACGTCCTCGGGGATCGATTTGTCCAGATGGTGGCAGACCATCAGCATGTCGAGATGTTCTTCCAGCGTGTTGACGGTGAAGGGCCGCGTCGGGTTGGTCGAGGAGGGCAGCACATGTTCTTCGCCGCAGATCTTGATGATGTCCGGCGCGTGGCCGCCCCCGGCGCCCTCGGTGTGAAAGGCGTGGATCGTACGGCCCTTCATCGCCTTGACCGTATGTTCGACAAACCCCGACTCGTTCAAGGTGTCGGTGTGGATCATCACCTGCACGTCCATCGCGTCGGCCACGGCCAGGCAGCAGTCGATGGCGGCCGGGGTGGTGCCCCAGTCCTCGTGCAGTTTCAGCGCACAGGCGCCGGCGTTGATCTGCTCTTCCAGTGCGGCCGGCAGCGAGGCATTGCCCTTGCCCGCAAACGCGAGGTTCATCGGGAAGGCATCTGCGGCCTGCATCATGCGACCAAGGTGCCAGGCACCGGGGGTACAGGTGGTGGCCAATGTCCCATGGGCCGGCCCGGTGCCTCCGCCCAGCATGGTGGTGAGGCCGGAATGCAGAGCGTCCTCGATCTGTTGCGGGCAGATATAGTGAATATGGCTGTCAAAACCGCCTGCGGTCAGGATGCGCCCCTCGCCGGCGATCACCTCGGTGCCGGGGCCGACAATGATGTCGACGCCGGGCTGGGTGTCCGGGTTGCCGGCCTTGCCGATGGCGTGGATCCGGCCATCGCGCAGGCCGACGTCGGCCTTGTAGATGCCGGTCCAGTCCAGGATCAGCGCATTGGTAATGACGGTGTCCACGGCACCGGCGGCGCGGGTGGCCTGCGATTGCCCCATCCCGTCCCGGATCACCTTGCCGCCGCCGAATTTGACCTCCTCGCCATACATCGGGGCGTTTTGCCCGGCGGCGAGTGCGGTCAGGTCGCGCTCGACCTCGATGATGAGGTCGGTATCGGCAAGGCGCAGCTTGTCACCGGTGGTGGGGCCATACATGGCGGCATAGTCGGAGCGGGAAATGCGTGCGGGCATGAAACGGGTCTCCTAGAGATCAGGGCGATGCGCCCCGGCGGTGGGCCCGATGGGTCGAGCGGGCGGCGATCCGGGGCTTTGGGGGCTCAGCTGCGTGTCGGGCCGCGCTTGACCAGCCGGCCGACATTGGATTTGGTGGTCCGGCGAATGGGGCGCAGGGCCTGGTCGAGCGTCTTGTCGAGACCCTGTCCCTTCATCGTGCCGGTGACCATGGCAGTCGCGGCCTTGTGAAAGGCCTGCTGTTTTTCGGTGACCATTCTGGTGTTCTCGCCGGGGGCCACGGCCCAGAGCCCGGCCATTCCCATCAGTCGCATCCAGATCACGGCGCCCGCCTCCATCGACATGAGGGTGGCCTGGGTCTGAAATTTCACAAATGCGAAAGGATCAAAACGCGAAACTCTGGTCATAAGTCACCCATGACAGCTTGGTTGAAGCCAAAAACTCTGCGGGCCCCCGAAATGGGGATCAGCGACACCTCGCGGCGCTGGCCGGGTTCAAACCGGACGGCGGTGCCCGAGGCGATGTCCAGGCGCAGGCCACGCGCGGCGGCGCGGTCGAAATCCAGCGCCGGGTTGGTCTCGGCGAAGTGATAATGGCTGCCGACCTGCACCGGGCGGTCGCCGGTGTTGGCGACCATCAGGGTGATGGCCTCGGCGCCTTCGTTGAGGATCAGCTCGCCCGCTGCGGGAAAAATCTCGCCGGGGATCATTTGCGGCCGCCCCGCATCAGGCTGGCGCAGCCGATGGCGACAACCGCGACCACGACGAGGGCGATCCAGGTTTCGGCGCCATGCGGATGCACATGGGCCCCGCCATGGGCCAGCGCAGAGCGGGTGGTGAACAGGAGGGCGGCAGCGGCAAGGGGCAGGGTTTTCATGATCTGTATTCTCCGGGGGACTGTCAGCGAATGGGGTTGTGAACGGTCACCAGTTTGGTGCCATCGGGAAAGGTCGCCTCGACCTGGACCTCGTGGATCATTTCGGGCACGCCGACCATGCATTGATCGCGGCTGATGACCTCGGCCCCGGCCTGCATCATTTCGGCCACCGACCGGCCGTCGCGGGCGCCTTCGACCACCGCATCGGTGATCAGGGCAATCGCTTCCGGGTGGTTCAGCTTGACGCCACGGGCCAGGCGTTTGCGCGCCACTTCGGCCGCCATGGCGACCAGCAGCTTGTCTTTTTCTCTGGGGGTCAGGTTCATCGGTTCCACACTTTCATGAGGTCAAAGTCTCCAGCACCGGGGCAGGCCGCCGTCGGTCAGCCGGTCGAGGATCGGCAACAGGCTCTGGCGCAGGACAAAGCTGTCCACCGCCAAAAGCCGCAGGTGAATGAGGTCGGGGGCCAGCAGCGAGGCCCCGCCAAGGGCTGTGCCACCGGCGGGCAGCGCGGCGCGCAGCCAGTCGCAGGCGGCCTCGGCCTCGGGTGCGGCGAGGAGCACGGTCGCCATCGCCCCGCAGGGCGCGGCAAGGACGCCGGCGGTGCCGGGACCGGCCAGATGCGCGGCAAGGTCGCCGTGCAGGCGAATGGCATCGTGGTAGATGCGGCGCCCGGCGCGATACACCTCGATCCGGTCCTGAAACCGCGCCGAGGACAGATGCTCGCCCATGGCCGCGCGGCCAAAGACCAGCGGCTCCACCAGCAGCAGACGGCCCCCTTCGGCCAGATCGGCGCGCAGGTGACGGTCGAAATCGCAGGTCTGAAACAGGATGGTTTCCTGGGGCAACCAGTTGAGGCTGGCGCCCTCGGCCACCGTCAGCGTGCTGCGCATCTGGCCGGTCTGGCCGGTCTGGGCGCGATAGGCACGCTCGGCCGCTTGGGTGGTGAGGGTCAGCTGGGCCTCGGCCCCCGCGGTGGCCTCGACCGCGAAACGGTCGCCCCCGGTGATGCCACCGGCGGTATTGACCATGACGGCCTCGACCGGGGGGCGTCCCTGCGGGAACAAGAGTTTCAGCGCCCCGGACTGGCGCAGCCCGTCCAGCGCCACGCAGCCATCGCGGCGTCGCTTGGCAGAGACAAAGACACGCCCGACCGCGCGCGGCTGATCCGCGACCACCGGGGCGCCCTGCTGCGCCGTGATTTGGGCGATGCTGTTGATCTGACCTTACTCCCCCTTTGTCGCCGCAGCTCTTGACCAACCGGCCACCCTGCCGATCGGATCGACCGGGTGGTCAGCGGTGCCTGGCGCGACCCGGTGCGCAGGCGCACCGGCCATTCCATATGTTCGCAACTGCGCCGCAGGTGCCACGGCGCGCCGCCTCCTGCGGTACACTGTGTTTGATAACCTTTTCCCAGCCAAGTCGCGAAACTGCCAATTTCCACCGCAGAATTGCAACGCGTCGTGGGTCTGGTGATTAATTTTGCGGCGGGTTGCGCAAAACATGCCCAAGAAACAAGCATGTCGATATTTTGCGCAGGGCGCCCACTGTCGGCAATTGCCAAGCGATCCAGCGCTGCCGAAACCTTAGGCGGGCCGAGGGCGACAAAGACTTCCACAAGAGATGTCGTCACCCTGCGGGCTTTCATTTGAAGACGTGTGGCGACCGTACGAATTGCACCTCGGTCGGGCCGCCACACTTATGCGCAACAACAGTTGCAGGGACACAGGTAACGTTCCGCTGCCCGAGGGGCAAGGGACCGCTATCGCCGTGACCTGCATGGAGGGATCTATGACATTTCTGAATAAAACCGCTGCCAGCGCGCTGGCCCTGACCCTGGGCGCGGGCGCGGCCATGGCCGCCGATTGCCCGATCAAAGTGGGTGTCCTGCACTCGCTGTCCGGCACCATGGCGATTTCTGAAACCACCCTGAAAGACACCATGCTGATGCTGGTGGACGATCAGAACGAAAAAGGCGGCCTTTTGGGCTGCGAGCTTGAGGCGGTCGTCGTTGACCCGGCCTCCGACTGGCCACTGTTTGCCGAAAAGGCACGCGAGCTGCTGAGCGTCCACGATGTGGATGTGATCTTCGGAAACTGGACATCGGTCAGCCGGAAGTCCGTCCTGCCGGTGATCGAAGAGCTGAACGGCCTGCTGTTCTACCCTGTGCAGTACGAAGGTGAAGAATCGTCTAAGAACGTCTTTTACACCGGCGCCGCGCCCAACCAGCAGGCCATCCCTGCAACCGATTATTTCCTGGAAGAGCTGGGCGTTGAAAAATTCGCGCTGCTCGGCACCGACTATGTCTACCCGCGTACCACCAACAACATTCTGGAAAGCTACCTGAAAGAAAAGGGCATCGCGGAATCCGACATTTTCGTCAACTACACGCCCTTTGGCCATTCCGACTGGTCCAAGATCGTCTCTGACGTCGTCGCGCTCGGCGCGGATGGCAAAAAGGTCGGCGTGATCTCCACCATCAACGGCGACGCCAACATCGGTTTCTACAAGGAACTGGCGGCAGCGGGTATTTCTGCGGACGACATTCCTGTCGTGGCCTTCTCCGTCGGTGAAGAAGAACTCTCCGGTCTGGACACATCGAACCTGGTCGGTCACCTCGCGGCATGGAACTACTTCCAGTCCGCCGATACCGAGGCCAACGCGGCCTTTATCGAAAAGTGGAAGACCCTGATGGGGGAAGAGCGCGTCACCAACGACCCGATGGAAGCGCATTACATCGGGTTCAACATGTGGGCCAACGCGGTGACCGCGGCAGAAACCACCGATGTGGATGCCGTGCGGACGGCGATGTACGGTCAGGAATTCCCGAACCTCACCGGTGGAACCGCGGTCATGCTGCCGAACCACCACCTGGCCAAGCCGGTTCTGATCGGCGAAATCCAGGAAGATGGCCAGTTTGACATCATTTCCGCCACCGACCCGGTGCCGGGCGATGCCTGGACCGATTTCCTGCCGGCCTCTGCCGTGCTGAAGTCCGATTGGAAAGACCTGGGCTGCGGTATGTACAACACCACGACCGAAACCTGCGTCCAGCTGAAATCAAACTACTGATTGCGGCACACAGGATATGAAAGGCACCCGGGCGGGAAGGCTCGCCCGGGTGCTGCAGTCATGACCCCCGGCACGAACCGGGCGGCAACAGGGTCGGACCTTTTTACATGTCAAAATTCCTTCACGCCTGTCGCATTCTGATCTGTGGTGTCTTTGTGCTGCTGGCGCAGGCTGCCCTTGCGCAGGACGATACCGCGCCGGATCCGCAGCCGGGCCAGCTCGGACCGTTGCAAACGGTTCTACAACAGGATGCAGCGCTGATCGCCAAAGCCTCCCGGACCACGATCGGCCCGATCATCGACGCCATCGTCGCCTCTGAATTGCCCAGCGTTCCGCACTTCCTCTCGGCCTGGCAGAACAAGGACGTCTGGCAGCGCGCCGAAGACGGGTTGTTTTTTGTCGCGACCAAGGCGGATGGCAAGACCTACAGGCTGCTGGATCTCGACACCGGCACCGAGGTCGGCACGGCTGCCAAGGATGAGCTTGACCAGCTGAAACCCAACAGCGGCGTGCGGGGGCTGATTGCCACCGCCCTGGTGCAGTTCCAGCTTTCCGATCCCAATCGCGATACCCGGGTCGAGGCGCTGGTAGCCATCGAACGCCGTCCCGGTCCCGATTTGCTGACCCCTTTGCGCGCCTCGATCCCGGCCGAGCCGGATGCCGAGCTGAAGGCGCGCAAGACCCGGATCGAACGGCTTCTGACCATGGCCTATGACGCAGATCCCGCCGCGCGGATCGACGCGATCGAAGCGATGTCGACCGACCTTGGTGTCGATGTCCGCGCCGCCCTGAACCCTTTGGTGGCGACGCAGCGCCAGGTCGCGCAGACCCTGCCCGAAGACATCAACTTGGCCCGTGAATTGACCCCCGGTAGCGAGGATCTGTCGCGTGACGCGGCCTATGTCATGCTCGTCGACGCCGGGCTGGCACCGCCGCACCAATCCGCGGCCGAGCTGAAATCGCAGCTGTCTCAGCATATTGACGCAGGTCGCGTCGGCGGTGTTCCGGTCGCACAGCTGTCGAACCCAGAGGCCCGCGTTACCGCCTATGCCGCGCTGGCCGCCGCGGGCGTCGTGCCGCAGTTGGTGACAGAGGCGGATGTCGACGCCGCCCTCGCGTCCCATGTCTTCTTTGAAAGCTACGCCGAAAAAGACCCCGCCGTGACGGCCGCTGCCAATGCCGCCCTTGCCACCATCGCAACACGGGTCGGGGTGAACCAGGCGCTGGACCTCGGTCTTGACGCGATCTCGCTGGCGTCGATCTATTTTCTGGCGGCCATCGGGCTGGCCATCACCTTTGGCCTGATGGGGGTCATAAACATGGCCCATGGTGAATTCATCATGATGGGCGCCTATACCGGCTATGTGGTGCAACAGGTGATCCCCAACCATACGGTGTCCATCCTCGTGGCCATCCCGCTGGCCTTCGCCGTGACCTTTGCGGCCGGGGTAGCGATGGAACGCCTGGTGATCCGGCACCTCTATCACCGTCCGCTGGAAACGCTGCTGGCGACCTTCGGGATCTCCATTGCCCTGCAGCAATTGGCGAAGAATATTTTCGGCACCCAGGCCCGCCCGCTGACCTCTCCAGGCTGGCTGGACGGGGCCCTGGTGATGAACGACGTGCTCGCCATCAGCTATATCCGGATCGCCATCTTCGTGCTGGCGCTGATCTTCCTCGGGCTCTTCCTCTTCCTGATGAAACGCACCCGTCTGGGGCTGGAAACCCGCGCCGTGACCCAGAACCCCCGCATGGCGGCCTCGATGGGCATCAACCCGGGCCGGGTGAACATGCTGACCTTCGGGCTTGGCTCCGGCATCGCCGGTATCGCTGGGGTTGCCATCGGCCTTTACGCCAAGGTCACCTCTGAACTTGGCGCGGACTACATCGTGCAAAGCTTCATGACCGTCGTCGTCGGTGGGGTCGGCAACATCTGGGGCGCTCTCCTGGGCGCGACCATGATCGGTTCGCTGCAAAAGGGCATCGAGTGGCTCAACCCCTCCAACACCCTGGCAGCGCAGACCTATATGATCATCTTCATCATCATCTTCATTCAGTTCCGACCGCGCGGCATCATCGCGCTCAAGGGCCGGGCGGCGGGGGATTGATCATGACCTCTTGCCTTCATCTTTTCAGAAATACCTCGGGGGGTGCGGGGGGCTGGTCCCCCGCGCGGAAAGGTCCGTTCCATGCGTAAATCCTTTATCGGGCAGAACCCGTCGATCCTGATTTTCCTGCTTTGCCTTGCGGCCTTTACCCTGGCGGTCAGCCTCCTGGCCGAAGGGTTCGGCATCGGTGTCCTGTCCACCAGTTTCATCAAGACCCTGGGCAAGACGCTGTGCCTTTGCCTCGTGGCCATCGCGATGGATCTGATCTGGGGCTATTGCGGCATTCTCTCCCTCGGGCATTTCGCCTTTTTCGGCCTTGGTGGCTATATGATCGGGATGTGGCTGATGTATGCCCGAACCGAAATCATCGTCCAGAACGCGCTGGCGCAGGGGGATATTCCGCCCACCGCGCAGGAGGTGATCGACGGTATCGGCAGTCAGATTTTCGGCGTCGTCGGCAGTTCCGACTTCCCGGTGATCTGGGTCTTTGCCGACAGTCTGGTGCTGCAGCTTCTGCTGGTCCTGGTGGTTCCCGGCGTGCTGGCGCTGGTCTTTGGCTGGCTGGCCTTTCGCAGCCGGGTCGCCGGCGTCTATCTGTCGATCCTGACCCAGGCGATGACCCTGGCGCTGGCGCTCTACCTGTTTCAGAACGATAGCGGCCTGCGCGGCAACAACGGCCTGTCCGGGCTGCAGAACCTGCCCGGGGTCACCGCGCCGCAATCCGTTGTCTCCATGTGGTTCTTCTGGGCCTCGGCGCTGGCGCTGGGCGCGGGCTATCTGGTCAGCGCCTGGGTGATTTCGGGCAAATTCGGGTCGGTCATCCGGGGCATTCGCGACAACGAGGCGCGGGTCCGGTTCCTGGGCTACCCGGTAGAGACGTTCAAGCTGATGCTCTTCACCCTGACCGCGATGATCGCGGCCATCGCGGGGGCGCTTTATTATCCGCAGGCGGGCATCATCAACCCGGCGGAAATCGCCCCTATCGCCTCGATCTATCTGGCGGTCTGGGTGGCGATTGGCGGGCGCGGCCGACTATATGGCGCGGTGCTGGGGGCGGCCTTTGTGTCGCTGGTTTCGACCTGGTTCACCGGCGGTCAGGCCCCGGATATCAACCTGGGCTTTTACACCGTGCAGTGGGTCGACTGGTGGCAAGTGATCCTTGGGATTTCCTTCGTTCTGGTCACGCTGTTCGCCCCCAAGGGCATTGGCGGGCTGTTTGACCTGCTGAAACGGGAGTCCCGGTCATGAGCCAGATGAACACACTTCTTGAGGTTTCTGGCGTGTCCGTCTCCTTCGACGGGTTCAAGGCGATCAACAACCTGAGTTTCCAGATCGGTCCGGCAGAACTGCGCGCGGTGATCGGGCCGAATGGCGCGGGCAAGACGACCTTTATGGATATTGTCACCGGCAAGACCCGGCCCGACGAAGGACGGGTGCTGTTTGGCGAAAAATCCGTCTCGCTGCTGGCGATGAGCGAGGCAAAGATCGCCCAGGCCGGGGTCGGGCGGAAGTTTCAGAAGCCGACCGTGTTTGAAGAGCAAAGCGTTCATGAAAACCTGATGATGGCGCTGAAGGCGCCGCGCGTCTGGTGGTCGGTGCTGACCTTTCGACCCGAAGCGCCGGATATGGCGCGGGTGCAGGAGCTGGCCGATCAGGTCGGCTTGCGCGACCA
Source organism: Tritonibacter horizontis (assembly GCF_001518015.1). Classification (GTDB taxonomy): domain Bacteria; phylum Pseudomonadota; class Alphaproteobacteria; order Rhodobacterales; family Rhodobacteraceae; genus Epibacterium; species Epibacterium horizontis. The sequence goes on along the minus strand of NZ_LPUY01000138.1, from coordinate 206,162 downwards.
GCTTGACCGGATCGCGGGCGAACTCAGCCATGGACAGAAACAATGGCTGGAAATCGGCATGTTGCTGGCGCAGGAGCCGCGTCTGCTACTGGTGGATGAACCCGCCGCCGGCATGACACCGGAGGAGCGCGAACATACCACGGATCTGCTGGTCGAAGCGGCCAAGACCCGCGCTGTCGTCGTTGTGGAACATGACATGGAATTTGTCCGCCGCCTGAACTGCAAGGTCACGGTGCTGCACGAAGGCTCCGTTCTGGCCGAGGGCGGGCTGGATCACGTGACGGCCAATCCGGACGTCATCGACGTTTACCTGGGGCGCTAGAATTATGCTGGATCTGAACGATATCACTTTGCATTACGGCCATAGCCAGATCCTGAAAGGGATCTCCCTGCAGGCCGTGGTGGGCGAAGTCACCTGTGTCATGGGGTGCAACGGGGTCGGCAAGACGTCATTGATGAAGGCGATCACCGGCACCCATGCGCGCTCTGGCGGCAGCGTGCAGCTGAATGGCGAGACGCTGGGCGTGCTGCCCGCGCATGCGCTGGCGCAGAAGGGCATTGCCTATGTGCCCCAGGGGCGCGACATCTTTCCGTTGCTGACGGTCAAGGAAAACCTCGAAACCGGCTTCGCTTGCCTGCCTGCCAGCGAGCATTTCATCCCGGACCATATTTTCGAGCTGTTTCCGGTGCTGAAAGAGATGATCGCCCGACGGGGCGGCGATCTGTCCGGCGGGCAGCAGCAGCAATTGGCAATCGCGCGGGCGTTGATTTCGCGGCCCAAGCTTCTGGTGCTGGACGAGCCGACCGAGGGTATCCAGCCCAATATCATCACCCAGATCGGCGAGGTGATCAAACTGCTGCGCGATCAGGGCGAGATGGCGATCATCCTGGTGGAGCAGTATTTCGACTTTGCCTATGCGCTGGCCGACCGTTTCGTGGTTCTGCGCCGGGGCGAGGTGGTGCTGGCGGGGCAAAAAGGCGACGTCGCGCGGGAGGCGCTTCTGGAGGGCGTGTCGGTCTGATCCGCCCCTCGGGGCAGCGGGGCCGGGGGGCTCCCGCCCGGTGGTGTCTGCATTGAAAATGCCGCCACACCCGTTGGGCCCGGCAGCGCACCTGCGGTGCGCTGGGCGCCTGTTTGGCCGCTGATGCAGGCCAGCAAGGGGAGCGAAGGGCCGATGTCGCGTGGCGGAAGGCTTGGCCTTCGGGGCGGGCCTCGGTTAGAGAGGCGGGACCTGTGACCCTCGCATAAAGGATGCCCGCTCATGACCCCGCTGAAAGGCCTCAAAGTGGTGGAACTCGCCCGCATTCTTGCCGGCCCCTGGATTGGCCAGGCGCTGGCGGATCTGGGCGCAGAAGTGGTCAAGGTGGAAAGCCCCGAAGGCGATGACACCCGCCGCTGGGGGCCGCCATTTATCGAGCGCGACGGCGACCGTACGGCGGCCTATTACTATGCCGCCAACCGGGGCAAGACCTGTGTGACGGCAGATTTCCGCAGCCCCGAAGGCCAGGCCGAGGTGCGTGCGCTGGTACGCGAGGCCGATATCCTGATCGAGAATTTCAAGGTCGGCGGATTGGCGAAATACGGGCTGGACTATGCCAGCCTGGCAGAGCTGAACCCGCGCCTGGTCTACTGCTCGGTCACCGGTTTTGGCCAGGACGGCCCCTATGCCAGCCGGGCGGGCTATGACTTTCTGCTGCAGGGCATGTCGGGGTTGATGTCCATCACCGGTGCCGCCGATGGCGAGCCGCAGAAGGTCGGCGTGGCGATCACCGATGTGGTCACCGGCCTTTATGGCACCATCGGCATTCTGGCCGCGGTGGAACAGCGCCACCGCACTGGCCGTGGGCAGCATATCGACATGTCGTTGCTGGACTGCGCCACCGCGATGCTGGCGAACCAGAACATGAACTATCTGACCACCGGGCAAAGCCCGACCCGGATGGGCAACGAACACCCCAATATCGCCCCCTATCAGGTGATGGCGGTGCGCGATGGCCATGTGATCCTGGCGGTGGGCAACGATGGCCAGTTCAGCCGTCTTTGCGATGTGCTGAACCTTGGCGGGCTGAAAAGCGATCCGCGGTTTCAGACCAATCAGCTGCGGGTGGCCAATCGGGAGGCGCTGACGCCGGTGCTGGCTGCGGCACTGGCACAATGGCCCCGGGACGCGCTCCTGGCGGCCTTGGAGGCGGCGACGGTGCCGGCGGGGCCGATCAACACCATCGGGCAGGCCTTTGACGATGCGCAGATCCAGCATCGTGGGCTTCGGATTGCGCCAGAAGGTGTGCCCGGGGTGCGCGGACCATGGGTGTTTTCCGACGCCGAGCTGGCGTTGGACCGCAGCGCGCCCGTGTTGCCCCGCAAGGAGAGCTGAGGGCTGAGGCCTGGGACCTAGCTGGGCGGAAATGCTTCCGGCGCGAGGCTGAGCGGCGCGTCCTCGCCCAGCAGTCGCCGCACCTTGGGATCCAACCGCGCACTGTCCTGCGCAAATGCGCCGGTCGCGGCAAGGGCGGCGCGGGCTGTCAGTTTTTCCTCCAGTCGCAGCCAGACCGTGCGGCTGGAAAAGGGCCGTCGGCTGGCGCCGGCAGACACGCCCAGTGTCAGCCCTTGCAGATAAGAGATCTGATGCGGGTGCTCTGGCATCAGAATGGTTTCTGATATCGCGCCCACCTCGTTGCGGGGCCTTTCGCAGAGGCAGAGCCGCCCGCCGCGGGCCGCCACCAGCCCCCGGTAGGCGCTGCGCTGGCGAATGCTGCCATCCCTGGCGCGGGCGCGTTCAAAGGTATGGCTGACCACGTAGCCGTCGATTTCCTTGAGCCGGACAAGCGACCGCAACACCTGTCCCGGCCAGGTGGGGGTGCGGTAGTAGGCGTGGTAGCTGCCCAGAAAACGGCGCAGCAATCGGGCCTGATCGGCGAACCCCTGACCAAGGTGCAAGAGCGGAGCGGGCAGCGGGGGCGTTGGTCGCGGGCGGTGCCGGGCGGCAAAGGCTGCGGGGTCGCTAAACAGCTCTGCCTCTGGCACCGCGAAATGGCGGGCGATGCGGCGCAGGTTATGAGCGGAGGGCAGCCCCTTGCCGGAGAGGTAGCGATTGAATTGCTGGCGGTTCAGGCCGATGTCTCGGCAGATCTGCGCAATCGAGGGGGCCTCGGCGCAGAGGAAGCGCAAGTTGCTGGAAAAATCGGTGTGCATGGCGCTGCCTTTCGCGATCTGACACGATTATGCGTAGCCTCGCTAACAGTCGCGTACAAGTGCGGAGTTTTCTTTACGGCGATGCTGCCGCAGGCTGGGTTTGACAGGGCGCCCACCGCGCCCGCCAGATCGAAGGATTGAAGAGCCGTGCCAACAGAGCTGACCCCGATCACCGTGACTGACCATTTGTGGATCCCGCTGCCAGATGGTCGCCGCCTCGCCGCCCGGATGTGGTGCCCGGAGGGGGAGGGCCCGTTTCCGGCGATTCTGGAGTATCTGCCCTATCGCAAACGCGACGGCACCGCGCCGCGCGATGCCACAACGCATCCGGTCTTTGCCGCCCATGGCTATGCCTGCATCCGGGTGGATATCGCAGGATCGGGCGATAGTGACGGCCGGTTCGACGACGAATATTCCGAACAGGAACTCGCCGACGGCGAAGCGGTGCTGGACTGGATCGCGGCGCAGGGCTGGTCCACCGGCAAGGTCGGAATGATCGGGATTTCCTGGGGCGGCTTCAATGGCTTGCAACTGGCGTTTCGGCGGCCAGCGCCGCTCCGGGCGGTGGTGTCTGTGGCCTCGACCGTGGACCGCTATGCGGATGACATCCACTATATGGGCGGCTGTCTGCTGAGCGACAACAAGAACTGGTCGAGCCAGATGTTCGCCTATATGACACGGCCGCTGGACCCGGACCTGCGCCCGGATTGGCGCGAGGAATGGTTGGGCCGGATCCGAGAACTGCCCTTCATGGGGGCAGAGTGGCTGAAGCATCAGACGCGGGATGACTTCTGGAAACATGGCTCCATCTGCGAGGACTGGTCGGCGATTACCGCCCCTGTGCTGGCCATCACCGGTTGGGCAGATGCCTATGTGAACGCGCCGCCCGCGATCGCGTCAAACCTGTCTTCGGCTCCGGGCAAGGCACTGATGGGGCCCTGGGAACACCGCTATGGGCATATCTCCAAACTGCAAGCGTCGGACTTTCATGGCGAGGTGCTGCGCTGGTTCGATCAATATCTGAAGGGCGAAGAGACGGGCGCGGCAGAATTGCCCGATTACCGTGCCTTTGTTCAGGACCATTTCAACCCGACCGCCAAGAACACGCCGCGCAAGGGGCGCTGGGTGGCGGAGGCGCAGTGGCCCTCGCCGCATGTGCAGGAGGTGACCTGGCCGCTGGCCGTGGGCGGATTTGCACAAGCGCCCGAGACCGGCCGGGTCACGGTCTCGAACCCTGCGACGCTGGGGCAGGCGGGGGGATATTTTTGCGCCGGGATGCGGATCGACAACGAACTGCCCGAAGATCAGCAGGGCGATGATGCCCTGTCGCTCTGTTTTGACACTGACGCGCTGGCGGCGCCGCTGGAACTGCTTGGCCGACCCCGGGTGCGGCTGCGGTTCCAGGTGGACAAACCGGTGGCGCAGGTGATGGCGCGGCTCTGCGATGTGGCCCCGGATGGGGTGTCGCAGCGGATCAGCTACCGCGCCCGCAATCTCTGTCACGACGACAGCCACGAGCACGCGACCCGGCTGGTGCCGGGCGAGGTCTATGAGGTGGATTTTGAGCTGAACGAATGTGCACATCGCCTGGCCGCCGGGCATCGGCTGCGGCTGGCCCTGTCCACCTCTTATTGGCCCATCGTCTGGCCCGCCCCCGAAGTGGCGCAGATCACCCTGGAGCTGGAAGGCTGTGCCCTGATTTTGCCGGAACGCCGGGTGCAGGACGAAATCGACCCGGTGGCACCGCCGCCGGCCCGAGACTATCCGGTGCTCGCCGCCACGGACATCCGGCCGGCATCTGGCAGGTCCAACCGGCAGGTAACAGCGGACGGCCGCCATGTTCTGGAAACGTTTGACGACTATGGCAAGGCAGAGAACCCGGACCACGGGTTGGTGGTCGGCAGCAGCGTGATGATGCGCTACTCGATCCACCCGGACGACCCGTCCACGGCCTGTTTCGAGAGCGACTGGACCTTTGAATTCGCGCGGGGGGACTGGCAGGTCGAGGTGCTGACCGAAAATCGGATGACCTGTGACCGGACGGATTTCCACCTCTGGCGCAAGGTCGTGGCACGGGAAAACGGCGCGGTCGTCCTGACTCAGGAGTGGCGCGAATCGGTGCCGCGAGGTGTGCTCTGACATCGGCGGCGGGCATTCTAACTGCGCAATTTTAAAGACAAAATCAGCAATCCCATGGCAGCAATGTGGCGCGGGTCTTATCGCCGCCACAGGGCTGCCACGATGCGTGTCCAAAAGCTCACAACCCGTTAACCAAATGGTGTGAAAGTGCTGTCACGCGCCTGTCGGGGTTTGAAACCCGCCGGGGCGCACCTGCACATTAGCGCGCAAGAGTGCAGCTGGATAAAGTGAGGGCAGCCCCCATGCTACTGTCGGTCGTGGTACCGTGTTACAATGAGGAAGAGTCGATCCCGCTGCTGGTGGAGCGCCTGTTGGCGGCGGTTGCGCCCTGGGCGGGCCAGACCGAAGTCATCCTGATCGACGATGGCTCCACCGATGGCACCTGGGCGGCTCTGGAAGCTGCCCATGCCCGCCACCCTCAGGTGCGCGGCTTGAAACTGTCGGCAAACCGGGGCCACCAGATTGCCCTGACAGCGGGTCTGGCCGCCGCCGAGGGGCAACGCATTTTCATGCTTGATGCAGATCTGCAGGACCCGCCGGAGATCCTGCCGGAGATGATGGGGCTGATGGATGCGGGCTATGATGTGGTCTATGGCAAACGCGCCGAACGGCAGGGGGAGACCCTGTTCAAAAAGGCCTCCGCCTGGGCGTTCTATCGCTTTCTCAACGCGCTGTCGGATGTGAAAATTCCCAAGGACACCGGCGATTTTCGCCTTGTCAGTCGCCGTGCGCTGGACAGCGTGTTGCAGATGCCGGAACGGTCGCGGTTCGTGCGCGGCATGTTTGCCTGGGTGGGCTTTCGTCAGATCGGGGTGGAGTATCAGCGAGAGGCCCGCGCGGCGGGCGAAACGAAATACCCGCTGAAGGCGATGCTGAAACTGGCGACTGATGCGCTCACCGGGTTTTCGATCAAGCCCCTGCGCTTTGCCACCCGGTTGTCGTTCTGCACGCTCGGCATTTCCGGGCTGGTCGCGGTCTATGTGTTCCATTCTCTGGTGATGTACCAAACCGCGCCGGGCTGGGCGTCGATGCTGCTGGCGATGTCGTTCTTTTCCGGCATCCAGCTGCTGACCCTTGGCATCATGGGCGAATATATCGGCCGACTTTATATGGAAATGAAACAGCGGCCGCTGTTCTTTGTCGACCAGCAAACCGACGGCTATCAAAGCGAGAGCTTTGATGACATCGAGGCGGACACGCACAGCCGGCAGCAGGCCTGATGAGCGCCATGTCCGCGAATTTTCCCGCCGCGACACGCCACGATCTGGGTCAGATCCTGCGATTCTGCATCGTCGGCACGGGGGTTGCCGGGCTTTACCTGGCGCTGTTCCTGGGCACGGTGCAGCTGGGCCTGCCGATGGGGGTCGCCAATCTCGTCAGCCTCATCTGTGCGGTGCTGGTGCAATATGTGGCGCAGACGGCCTGGACCTTTCGCCGCCCGTTGGCGGTGCCAGAGCAGATCTTTCGGTTCGGATGCACGGTGGCGCTGGGTTTTGTCACCTCGACACTGATCACGGCCGTTGTCGGCCCGCACTTTGGCTGGACGCCGCTGCTGTCCGGGGCCCTGGTGATGATCTGGCTGCCGGTGCAGAACTATGTGATCTTTCGGATCTGGGTCTATGCCGCGCCTGATGAGTAGAGAGGGCGCAGGGATGCCAGTTGCAATCCGCGCCCTGTTTGCGGACCGGATGGGCGTTACTGGCGACCGGAATCTGCGCGGCCTCTTTTTGCTGATCGCGCTGACCTTCGCGGGGCTGATGCTGGCCGCCGCGCCACAGGTGCCGGACCCGTTGCTGCGGCACGACGATTTTCAGGCGCTGTTCAACGATGCACGCGGATATTACCCCAAGACCCGCAGCGAGGGGCGCTGGCTCAATTATCTTTGGTTGCTCTGGACCGATCCCTGGCCCGCCCCGCTGAGCTTTGCGCTGTATCAGGGCAGTTGGGCCGTCTACCTCGGGGCGCTGGTGCATCTGGCTTTCGGGCGCGATACGGAGCTCTGGCGCAAGCTTTCGGTGGCGCTGCTGGCGGGGCTGTCGGCGCCGATGCTGCTGATTTCGTTCTGGTTCAATACATTGCTGCCGGGCGCGATGGTCTGCGCCGCCTATGGCGTGCTGTGCGTTCTGCTGCCGGAGCGGTGGGGGCGCTGGTTGCTGGTGGCCTTCGTGCCGATTGCGCTGATGGGCTACACGATGAACCCGCTCCTGTTGCTGGCGATCTGCCTGACCCGTCGGGATGCGCCGCGGAGTGCGGGGCATCTGGCACAGGTCTTGGCGATTTTCGTCGGCAGCTTTGCGCTGGGCATGCTGCTGATCTACACGCTGAATTTTGCCTATCACGGCGTTTTTGGCATTCCGATGGCTGACTGGCGAACGCCAACTCCGGCGCATGACATCGCCTCGGCCCTGGCGAATGTTGATCGGCTGGTCGAGGTGTTGGCGCTGACCGCGCGGGTCATCTCTTACGATACCATGCCCTTGACCTATGTCCTGCTGGGGCTTGGCCTGCTCGCGCTGTTTCAGGTGGGGCGTCGCGATGTGTGGAAGGCCGCCTATCCGCTGCTCGGCATCGCGATGGGGCTTGCACTGATCGCGGTGCAGGCGATCAAGAGCGGCGTGGTGATGCCGCCACGGGTTCTGGGGTTTGCCTTTGTCTTTTATGCGGTGCTGCTGGGGCATCTGTCGCAGAGCCTGTCGCTGCGCGCGGCGCGGGTGACGCTGGCCGGGCTGGCGATGCTGTTTGCGATGTTTTCGGTCCTGCAATACCGCAATATGGTCAGCTGGCAGCATGAAACGCGCCGCTTCGCGACAGAGATCGGCACCGGTCCGCAGACCCTGTTTGTGACCGGGACCTATCTGTCGATCCCTGCGGTGCGCGGGGCCGCGATCCAGCATGCCCGTGCGCTCCGGCTCCGTCTGGTCTATCTGACCGGTCGCGATGTGGTTCTGTGCGAGGAAGAGCCACAGGCCTGCGAAGCGCTGCCGCCGTCGCTGCGTCACCCCGCCACCGGGCTGGACTGGTCCGTCGCCCATGCGGAGGGTGCCGTCGTCCTGCGCCTGTCGGATATCCCCCTGCGGCCGGCGCGGATCCCCACCCGGCGTCCCGCGGCAAACTAGGCGCCTGTTCGCGACCGAGGTTCGCGCGGGATGTCAGATGCGCCGGGGGGACGGCGGTGGTTCAGGCCTCCGGTGTTACGTGGATTGCAAACTGTTCCAAGCCGGCATCCTGGGGTTCGATACTGCGGAAACTCTCGCGCACGCCCGCTTCGGTCAGCTCGCGCGAGACGGTCAGAAGCGTATTGGCCGGATGGTCTTCGCACAGCTCTGCCATGTGATCCAGTTCCGCTTCGGCGACGGGGCGGGCGGCATCCAGGCCGGGGGCGCCGTAGACCGCCACAAAATGGCTAGCCAATTGTTCGATCAGAGCGGTGATCTCATCTGTCTGCACCTGGGTGACGGCGACAAATGTCACCCGTCCGCCGGTCTCCAGACCCATCCAGCCATTGGCAAAGGCCTGCCGCTGCTTGCCGACCAGATCGCCTTCGGTCCAGTTGGAAAATTCAAAGCCACCGGAAATGCACCATTCGCCAGTGCGGGCCGGGTTGGCAAAGACATTCATGTCGCTTTCGTCAAAGTGAATGGCGCGGGCCAGCTTCATCGGCTCTCTCCTGTCAATCCTGGACCAGCAGGCTGGTCAGGGGGATCAGATGGGTGGTTTTGTCGTCGCGCAGCAACATGGCGAAATCCTCGTCAACACCAAGGAAGGTGCCGCTGTGTCCGGCGCAGGTGGTCTGTTCGCCGATCCCGTGAACAAGGCCGCGCCAGTCGTCATGCAGCGCCTTCATATCGCCATCGTCCCACCGGTTGATCCAGTGCAGGCAATGGCGGGCCCAGCTTTCCAGCAGGCGCGGGGCCGAGACATCGGCACAGCCCTCCGCAAAAAGCGCGGTTTGGTCCGGGGTCTGACCGCCTTCGCCCTCGGGCCAGAGCGGCAGGGTCAGGGCGACCACCAGCCAGTCGGGCACGGTGTCGGGGCGCGTGTCGCTGGCGGCCACTTTCAGGCGGCCGCTGGCGGCCCCGTTGATGCGCAGCCCTCCATCCCATTCAAGGTGCACGGCCACCTCCGGTGGGGCCAGCGCACCAAGCGCGTTCTGAAACCCGAGGCCACAGACCGGCAGCATGGCCATGGCTTTGTGCAGGGGCACATCGGGGGCCAGCACCAGCGCGGCGCGCAGGGTGGTGGCGCCGAGGTCATGAACAACCAGCCCGGCGTCCACCCCCAGCTCCGCCCGCTGGCGCGCCAGGTCGAAAGGATCAATCCCCGGGGCCACGGCCTCCCCCGACATCAGGGGAGGAAAGGTGACCTCGGCGCTCATGCCACGCCCCGGGCCACCAGACCTGCGGCGATCTCGTGGAACACCTTTGCCTGAGGGCTGTCGGGTTTGGAGACCACGATGGGCGCCCCCCCGTCAGAGGCCAGACGCACATCCAGGTGCAGCGGCACCTCGGCCAGCAGCGGCACGTTCAGCTTCTCTGCTTCGGCGGCGACGCCACCATGCCCAAAGATATGTTCCTCATGCCCGCAGTTGGAGCAGATATGGGTCGACATATTTTCGATCAGCCCGAGGATCGGCACGTTCAGCTTCTGGAACATGTCGATGCCCTTGCGGGCGTCGATCAATGCGACATCCTGCGGGGTGGAGACCACAATGGCCCCGTCCACGTGGGCCTTTTGCGCCAGCGTCATCTGCACATCGCCGGTGCCGGGCGGCAGGTCCACGATCAGCACGTCGAGCGCCCCCCATTGCACCTGCATCATCATCTGCTGCAACGCGCCCATCAGCATCGGTCCGCGCCAGACCACAGCCTGGTCATCATTGGTCATCAGCCCGATGGACATCATGGTGACGCCATGGTTGCGCAGCGGCAGGATGGTCTTGCCATCCGGGCTGGCCGGGCGACCCGACACGCCCAGCATGCGAGGCTGGCTGGGGCCATAGACATCCGCATCCAGCAGCCCGACCCGCCGTCCAGCCTGCGCCAGTGCACAGGCGAGATTGGCCGAGACGGTGGATTTGCCGACGCCGCCCTTGCCAGAGGCCACCGCGATGATCCGGGCGACGCCGGGGATGCTTTGTGGGCCGGTGGGGGAGGCGGGTTTGGAGGGTTTCAGATCCGGCGGCGCCTTGGTGCTATGGGCGGTCATCAGGGCAGAGACGGTGCCAACCCCGGTCAAGGCCTTGACCAGGGCCTCGGCCTGATCACGGATCGGCGCGTAGGCCTCGGATTGGGCCGGGTCGATTTCCAGCACGAAACGGACATTCGCCCCGTCCAGCGTCAGGGCACGGACGATGCCGGCGGCGACGATATCGCTGCCGCTGTTGGGGTCGGTAAGGGTCTTGAGGGCGTCGAGGACGGCGTCGCGGGTTATGGACACGCGGGGCTTCTCCTTGGTTGGCGTTGGGTGTCAGGCGCCGCAGAGCGGGCGTGACGCATGTCTTGTTGGTTTCCTAGCATGGCCGATGGCCGGAGTGACAGGATTAAGCAACCCGCCACCCTGTGCTGCGTGGCGGCTGCGGCAGGGGGCAGCGGTTGGGCCACGACAGCGCCCCACCTAGTGGTCGCGCCGTTTGCTGAGGTAATCCTCGGTGGTGCGGACCCGGGGGCGTTCGGCTCCTGCAAAAGGGGAATTCTTTTGGTGGAACTGGGCATTCACCCGGCAATCATCGCACATCTGGATCATTCTCGCGGCATCAGGATTGGCGAACATGGCGTGTTTGCCCGCCAGTTTTTCCGTGATCTTTTCCACCGTGGATTTCACCCCAAACAGGGTGCCGCATTCGACGCAGGCAAAGGGCTCTTCTTCGTGCAGCACAACCTGATCCAGCGCGCTCGGGCTGAGGTTGAGCCGGGGTGCATAGGTTATCGCATCCTCGGGACAGATATTGGCACAAAGACCGCATTGCAGGCAGGCATCCTCCTGAAAGCGCAGCTGCGGCAGGTCGGGGTTGTCGACAAGCGCGCCTGAGGGGCAGAGCGATACACAGGACAGGCAGAGTGAACAGGCCTCCTGATTGACCAGAACCGCGCCATACGGGGCCCCGGCGGGCAGCGGCAACCGGGCCTCCGGCCCGTTGAGCGCCAGCGCCGCCTGACGGGTGATCTGGCGCCGCGTGCCCATCGGACGCTGTGGCGTTGCGACGGCGCTGGCCATGTCCTGCGGGGCATAAAGCGCGTCGCACAGGGCCTCCGGCTCTGCCGCATCAATCAGGCGGGCGGCGCCGGGCGAAATGGCATTGGCCAGCTGGATTTCACGCTCCTGCACCGCCAGATCCGTGCGGGGGCCGGGCAGCACCGCCACTTCGAGAAAACCGGCGGCGCGTGCGGCGAGAATTTCAGCGTGACCGACGGTATTCAACGCCTCGACCTCGAGCGGGATCACCGCCGCTGGCAGGCCACGGTCGAACCGGGCAGCCAGGCGGATCATGTCGCCGCCATGGGCGTCGACGGCCAGCAAACGCGGACCCTGTCCACCTGCAGCCAGATAGGCCTTTGCCAGGGTCTGGATACGGCGGAACAAATCATCCGCCGCGGGCGCATCATAGGTTATCGCAGCGGAGGGACAGAGCGAAGCGCAGGCACCACAGCCCGCGCAGATCATGGGATCGATGCGGACATGGTCGCCATCCGGTGTGATCGCGCCGGTGGGACAGACGTCAAGACAGCGCGTGCATCCGGTCTGCCTGGCGCGGGAATGGGCGCATAACAGGGGTTCGGTTTTCACATAAAGCGGTTTTTCAAATGTCCCGACCAGCTGGCTCGCGGCAAGAATGGCATCGGCCAGGGCGGGGGCGGATTTCGGATCAGCCCGCAGATAGCCTTCGCGTTTTTCGGGGGCGGGAAACAGCGGTGTCCCGCCGCGCAGATCAAGCAGAATGTCGCAGGCGGACTGGCCGCCATCGCGCGGCGGCGTCCAGGACCATCTGCGGCCCGTGACATCGAGCTGTTGCAGCGCGTCGACCGTCACCACAAAGCCGCCGAGGGCACCGCGCGCGCTGCGCAGAGATCCCTGGATACAGTCGAACCCGCGTCCGAGTGGGGGCTCTGCCGGGGTGGTCAACAACACGGTGACGCTGAGGATGTCCTGCAGCTTTTCTGCCGCGTGCAGGGCGACCTCGGCTGGTCCGGCGATCAGACAGATCCCCTCGCTGACCACATCGAGTGTCTTCGCCGCTGTGCCGGTCAGCTGGCTTTCGGCGACCAGCGCGGACATTTTGGGTATCAGATCCGCAGGGTTTGTCGCGTCTTGCGACCATCCGGCCCGGTCGCGCAGGTCGAGGACGGCGGGGGCCTCCACCCCGATTTCGGCCGCGAGTTCGGCAAACAACCGGCTTTCCTGTGTGCAGCAAAAAACTGCGTCCGCCGTCCCGAGCGCGGTGGCGGCGGCGTCCAATTCCGTGCTGCAGAGGGCGGAATGGACTTTGGAACAGGCAAAGCCAGTGGCGTCTGACAGGGCCTTTGGGTCGAGCGGTTGAGAGCCAGAACAATCACATAAAATCAGGCGTTTGGACATCTTTTCCTCGCTGGCGGTCAGGCTGGCATTGGGTGCCGGTTTCACGGTTCAGGTGCACACCCTAGGCATGATTCCGCCACCACGTAAACCACTGCTTCGGCGCTGGGCCCGCGTCAGGCGGCCCCGCCTTGGCGAAGTGATTCGCGCAGAGATCAGCAAAATTGAATGCCTGATAAAAAAACTAAAAATAGACATTTCGTCCAGGCGTGGCGACGCGTGACCGAAAGGCGGTCCAAATTGTCCGAATGTGCTGAAAATGGCAGCAAGCAGCGAACAGCGTCCTTTTGCAGCGGGGTGACTTTGCGGCAGTCTTGCGGGGCAAGAGCAAGGATGACCGCGTGGACCAAGCCAAGGCCAAAATCGATATGATGCCGCTGGGGATCGTCATCCGACGCAGTCCGGGGGTCACGCTCTGGGCGAAATGGGCGTGGAAAGCCGTGGCCGTTCTGCCCGGCGCCGCCCCTGCCGACTGGCGGCCGTTGCGCGAGGACGAGGGCGCCTGCGAGTTTCATGCCGCAACCCTGCCGCTGGAACTGCACCGCGCCGATGCGGAGGCCTATATGCAAGGGCTGACCGCCAGCCCGCCCAGCGTCTATGTGGTGATGCGCACAGGCGCCGGCGCGCGCCCCGAATTGACGCTGGTCACGGCCTCGCCCTTTGAGGCGCAGGACTATGCCGATACCGGCGAGGATCAGGTCGAAAAGGTTGAGATGCCTGCCGGGCTGGTCGCCTGGGTGCGGGATTTCACTTTGGCGCATTTCAAGGAAGAAGAATTCCGCAAACGCCGCCGCGACCGCACCCGCACCGATCTGGAAGAAGACGGTGTCGGCGATGCCCGTATTCCGCAGATGACCGATGTCTACCGCGCCCCTGTCAAGGCCCGCAAGGAGCGGCTGCAATGACGGGCCGGACCTTCTGGGACCGCCGCCGCGCAGCGGTCGAGGCGGAGGCGCAGGCTGAGGCACGCGCGACCGCAGATGCGGACATCGCCGCGCGCGAGGCGGAGCTGGCCGAGGTTGATGACGCAGAGATCCTCGCGTCGCTCGATCTGCCGGACCCGGAAACGCTGGGTCCGGGCGATGACTTCAAGGCCTTTTTGACTGACGTCGTCCCGGCGAGGATCAAGACGCGCGCGCTGCGTCGTCTCTGGATCACGAACCCGGTTCTGGCCAATGTCGATGGGCTGTTGGATTACGGCGATGATTTCACCGATGCGGCCATGGCGGTGGAGCATATTCAGACCGCGTATCAGGTCGGCAAGGGCATGACTGCCCATGTCGAGGAACTGGCACGGCAAGCGGAAGCGGCCGCCGAAAAGGCCGCCCAGGATTCGCAGCTGCCCGAGGCTGACGGTGCCGAGGGTGACGCGACGCCCGAGGCGGAGTCAGAACTCGCCGTTGCCGCAACCGCTCCCGCGCCCGATGCAGATCCCGCCATGGCGCAGGGGCCAATCGACGCGGGGACGGCGCCCCAACCCGATGCAGACCCGACCGCCGTAGCCGAGGCCGCGCCGCAGGAATTCGACGACGAGATGCCGTTGCAGGCGGCACCCCGTCGGATGCGGTTTGTCTTTGACAGCGCGGAAGAGACCGCATGACACAGGAGAACCGGATGACCGATGCAGCTCTGGCGATGCCGAAGGTGAGCGACGAGGACCGCCTGCGCGCGGATCTTTACAACTATCTGGGTCTGATGCTGTCCGCCCCGCCGGACCAGATGCTGCTGGATCAGACGGCGGGTCTGACTGGCGATGACACACCGCTTGGGCAGGCGATCACGCAGATGGCGCGGGTGGCAAAGCGAACAAAACCCGCGGGCGTGGAACGGGAGTTCAATGCGCTGTTCATCGGCCTGGGGCGCGGCGAGCTGCTGCCCTATGCCAGCTATTATCTGACGGGGTTTCTCAACGAAAAGCCGCTGGCCGCGCTGCGCAACGATATGACGGCCCGGGGGCTGAGCCGCGCAGAAAACGTGTTCGAGCCGGAAGACAACATCGCCTCCCTGATGGAGATGATGGGCGCGTTGATTGCCGGTCGGTTCGGTACGCCCGCGACGCTCGAGGTCCAGAAGACTTTTTTCAACAAACACATCGGCCCATGGGCCGGGCATTTCTTTGCCGATCTCGAAGGGGCGAAGAATTCGGTTCTTTATGCGTCGCTCGGGGCGGTCGGGCGCGCCTTCATGGAGATCGAGGCAGAAGGATTTCGGCTGGGGGGCTGAGGGCCCGCCATCTGTTCAGTCAGACGCGCGTGAGGGGCACGCGCAGGGGAGGGCGGACCAGCTGCCCGAGATAGGGACCCAAGCAGAACCGGGTCCCGACAGTTCAATGAGGAGGAGGATCCCAATGGCACGGAACGAAGAAGGCGCCAGTCGCCGCGCGTTTCTGAAACTGGCAGCAACCACCACGCCGGCAGCGGCCGTGGCGCTTGCCACCACCGGAGGCGAGGCGGAAGCCGCGACCCCCGACCTGTCATCTGACAAGATACAGGATACCGCGCACACGCGGGCCTACTACGACAGCACCCGGTTCTGATTTTCAGCCGGATGCCTTCGTGCCTTTGCCAACTGGTTGCGTGACGCCCGACAGAGCGAAGGTTTTCCAACAAACCCAGCGCGTTCCTGATGTCAGGAACAAGCAAGGGAGGTAGAACATGCTTAGGAAAAAGACCAACGGGGTTGCGCGACGCCCCCAGCGGACCAGTATCCTGTCCAAGGTCGGTGACACATCCGTCGACCGCCGCGCGTTTCTGCGCGGATCTGGCCTCGCGATTGGCGGGCTTGCCGCGATCAGTGCGACAGGTGGAACCGTAACGCAGGCCAACGCGGCCGCATCGGCCACCGGAGCCGTCGAGACGATCAAATCCGTCTGCACCCATTGCTCGGTCGGCTGCACCGTGGTGGCAGAGGTGCAAAACGGCGTCTGGACCGGTCAGGAACCCGGTTGGGACAGCCCCTTCAACCTTGGCGCCCATTGCGCAAAAGGGGCCTCGGTGCGCGAACACGCGCATGGCGAACGCCGCCTGAAGTACCCGATGAAAAAAGAGGGAGGCGAGTGGAAGCGGATCTCCTGGGAGCAGGCGATCAACGAGATCGGCGACGGCATGATGCAGATCCGCGAAGAAAGCGGACCTGACAGCGTCTACTGGCTCGGCTCTGCCAAGCATAACAACGAACAGGCCTATCTGTTCCGCAAGTTCGCCGCCTATTGGGGCACCAACAACGTGGACCATCAGGCGCGGATCTGCCACTCCACCACCGTTGCCGGTGTTGCGAATACATGGGGCTACGGCGCCATGACCAACAGCTACAACGACATCCATAACTCCAAGGCGATCTTCATCATCGGCGGCAACCCGGCCGAGGCGCATCCCGTCTCGCTGCTGCATGTGCTGAAGGCCAAAGAGCAGAACAACGCGCCGCTGATCGTTTGCGATCCGCGTTTCACACGCACGGCGGCCCATGCTGACGAATATGTGCGCTTCCGCCCGGGCACTGATGTGGCGCTGGTCTGGGGCCTCCTGTGGCACATCTTCGAGAACGGCTGGGAAGACAAGGAGTTCATCCGCACCCGTGTCTGGGGCATGGATCAGATCCGTGACGAAGTCGCCAAATGGACCCCGGAAGAGGTCGAACGTGTCACCGGCACGCCCGGCCGCCAGCTGGAACGTGTGGCGCGCACCCTTGCCAACAACCGTCCCGGCACCGTGATCTGGTGCATGGGCGGCACCCAGCACACCAATGGCAACAACAACACCCGCGCCTATTGCATCCTGCAGCTGGCGCTGGGCAACATGGGCACCGAAGGCGGCGGCACCAATATCTTCCGCGGACATGACAATGTGCAGGGGGCGACCGACCTCGGCGTTCTCAGCCATACGCTGCCGGGCTACTACGGTCTGTCGGCCGGGGCATGGGCCCATTGGGGGCGTGTCTGGGGCGAGGATATGGACTGGCTCAAGTCCCAGTTCGAGATCGTCAAAGGCGCCGATGGCAAGGACAAGAACCTGATGCAGGAAACCGGCATCCCGGTCAGCCGCTGGATTGATGGCGTGCTGGAAGATGCCGAAAACATGGATCAGCCCAACAAGGTCCGTGCGATGGTGCTTTGGGGGCATGCGCCCAACTCGCAGACGCGGATGCCGGAAATGAAGACGGCAATGGAAAAGCTCGACATGCTTGTCGTGGTGGATCCTTATCCGACGGTGTCGGCCGTTTTGCATGATCGCACCGATGGGGTCTATCTGTTGCCGGCCGCAACCCAGTTCGAGACACGAGGCTCGGTGACGGCCTCCAACCGTTCGATCCAGTGGCGCGACAAGGTGGTGGAGCCTTTGTTCGAGAGCCTGCCGGACCATGTGATCATTGCCAAGTTCGCCAACAAGTTCGGCTGGGCCGACCGGCTGTTCCGCAATATCGAGATGGAAGACGCGGAAACCCCCAACATCGAGAGCATCACCCGCGAGTTCAACTCCGGCATGTGGACGGTGGGCTACACCGGTCAGAGCCCGGAGCGGATCAAACTCCACATGGAGAACCAGCACACGTTTGATCGCACCACGCTGCAGGCGATCGGCGGTCCCGCAGACGGGGATTACTACGGCATGCCATGGCCCTGCTGGGGCACGCCCGAGATGAACCATCCGGGCACGCCGAACCTCTATGATATGTCGAAACCGGTGGCCGAGGGCGGGCTGTGTTTCCGCGCCCGGTTCGGGGTGGAACGCGATGGCGACAATCTGCTGGCCGATGGGGTCTCCAACCCCGGTGCGGAAATCCAGGACGGTTATCCGGAGTTCACCTATCAGATGCTGGTGGATCTGGGCTGGGCCGGGGATCTGACGGATGAGGAGCGCCGCTCGATTGCCTCGGTGGCGGGGCTGTCGATTGGCGACACCGTCGGCGAAAGCGACGATGGCGAAACCCAGGGCCTGACCAGTGGTGACGGCACCCAGGGTGCCAGCGAAGAGGTGGGCGAACAGTCGATGTCTCCCTTCCCGTCGGACTTTGACGAGAAGGCCGCAGGCGTCAACTGGAAGACCGACCTGTCGGGCGGTATCCAGCGCGTCGCGATCAAGCATGGCTGCGCCCCCTTCGGCAACGCCAAGGCCCGTGCCGTGGTCTGGACCTTCCCGGATCCGGTGCCGCTGCACCGCGAACCGCTCTATTCCAACCGGCGCGATCTGGTGGCGGATTATCCGACCTATGAGGATCGGAAATTCTACCGTCTGCCCACCATGTATGCCTCGATCCAGAAAAACGATGTGTCCAAGGAGTATCCGATCATCCTCACCTCCGGCCGTCTGGTCGAATATGAGGGCGGCGGCGACGAGACCCGGTCCAACCCGTGGCTCGCCGAACTGCAACAGGACATGTTCATCGAGATCAACCCGCGCGATGCCAACAATCTTGGGGTCCGCGACGGGGCGCAGGTCTGGGTCGAAGGCCCCGAGGGGGGCAAGGTCAAAGTCATGGCCATGCTGACCGAACGGGTCGGATCAGGCGTCGCCTTCATGCCGTTCCACTTTGGCGGGCATTTCCAGGGCGAGGATCAGCGATCGAAATATCCCGATGGCGCCGACCCCTATGTGCTGGGCGAAAGCACCAATACGGCCCAGACCTACGGGTATGACTCGGTCACCCAGATGCAGGAGACCAAGGCCACTCTCTGCAAGATTATGCCAGCGTAAGGAGACGGATAAATGGCACGAGCTAAATTCCTGTGCGACGCCGAACGCTGCATCGAATGCAACGCCTGCGTCACTGCCTGCAAGAACGAGCACGAGGTGCCCTGGGGCATCAACCGGCGTCGGGTGGTTACCATCAATGACGGCAAACCCGGTGAACGGTCGATCTCGGTCGCCTGCATGCATTGTTCCGATGCCCCCTGCATGGCGGTCTGCCCGGTCGATTGTTTCTACCAGAGCGAGGAAGGCGTGGTTCTCCACTCCAAGGATCTCTGCATCGGCTGTGGCTACTGTTTCTACGCGTGCCCCTTTGGTGCGCCGCAGTATCCCCAGGCAGGCAACTTCGGTTCGCGTGGCAAGATGGACAAATGTACCTTCTGCGCTGGCGGACCCGAAGAAAACAACTCTCAGGCCGAGTTCCAGAAGTATGGACGCAACCGGATCGCAGAAGGCAAATTGCCGATCTGCGCCGAAATGTGCTCCACCAAGGCGCTGTTGGCGGGGGACGGAGACATTGTCTCCGCAGTCTACCGTGAACGTGTCGTGGCGCGGGGCTTTGGCTCCGGTGCCTGGGGCTGGGGAACGGCCTACGATCAGAAAGGCGGCTAAGGCCGTCTGACCGATCCAATCGGCAATGTGAAACGGGGGTGGCCCGCCAATTGGTGGGCCCCTCCGGGGTATCCAGTCACACGCTATGAATTCAAATCCGGCCTCTCGGGGGAGTATGTCCATGCCGCGCCTGATTTTCGCAATCGTTCTGAAGTTGGCCTTGCTGTGCGGTCTGTCCGCCATGGCTCAAGAGGCGACGACACCGGCTGCGCCGGACCGCAGCGCCACGGGCGGCGCGCAAACGCTCGACGACATCCTGGCGCGCCAACGTGGCGAGCCCATCGACGACAGCTTCCGCAGTATGGCCACAGGCGATCCCAATTCCGCCGCAGCGATGGCCGACCAGCTGGGGACCCTGGGCGGTCAGTCCGACCCGGAGCTGTGGCGCGCGCTGCGCTACAATTCCGCGGATCTGCGGGTTTCAGCCGGGGGCGAGGTGGCCACCGTGCTGGTGCAGGATGGCGGCATGCGCTGGCTGTCGGTCCGGCAGAGACCTTTGCGCACCTATGGCGGTGGCCTGCTGCTGGTCACAATCGGCCTTCTGGCGATCTTTTTTGTGCTGCGGGGGCGTGTCCGCGTCGACGCCGAAAAAACCGGCCGCACCGTCACCCGTTTTGCGTTTTTTGAACGCATGGCACATTGGACGCTTGCGGGGTCGTTCATCCTGTTGGGGGTGACCGGGCTCTTGACACTTTTTGGCCGGGTGGCGATCCAGCCCTTGCTGGGCAAGGAGGTGAACTCCGTCCTGCTGATCGGCTCCAAATGGATCCACAATTCGGTGTCCTGGGCGTTCATGCTGGCGCTGATCGTGGTCTTTGTGCTGTGGGTGGCGCATAATATTCCCAACCGGCTCGATCTGGTCTGGATCAGGCAATTCGGCGGCATCGTCGGCAAGAAGCACCCGCCGGCGAAAAAATTCAACGCCGGTCAGAAACTCATCTTCTGGTCGGTGATCCTGTTCGGGGCGTCGATCTCTGTTTCTGGCCTGTCGTTGCTGTTCCCCTTCGAGTTGCCGCTTTTTGCCAAGACATTCACGATCCTGAACGATATCGGCCTGCCAAACTGGGTGGGCTATGGCCCGCTGCCAACAGATCTGGCGCCGCAGGAGGAAATGCAGCTGGCCCAGCTGTGGCATGCGATTGTCGCCTTTGTGCTGATGGCGATCATCATCGCGCATATCTACATCGGGACCCTCGGGATGGAGGGCGCTTATGATGCCATGGGAACCGGCGAGGTCGATGAGGCCTGGGCCCATCAGCACCATTCCATCTGGCTGGAGGAGGTGCAGGAAAAAGAACGCGCAAAGCCGCAAGAGGCAGGGGCGACCGCGGCAGAATAGCGATCAAACCTGGTGATACAGCGGGGGCGCGGCACGGTTCTGAGGCCGTGCCCCCTGTTTGACCTTGGCCCGGCTCGCTATAGTCCAGTTTGACAAGACGCAGACCAGCTGTCGATGAAACGGGCCATGACGCTGCAAAACCACCCGGACCTGACAGAGGGTCTGATGACCGCGACCACCAATCAAGAGGACAACAGATATGAAAGCCATGCTGGCTGGGTTTGTGCTGATCGGCGCTATCGCCGTGGGTTCCGATTTCGCCCTCGACTACGCAGGGTTCTCCGCGCAGGAGCGAAACTCCGGCGCAGCGGTGCGGCTGAATTGATCGTCGCGCACCCATGAATGTCACTGCGATCCGCGATGAATACTCGGAATCCCTGTCGTCGGCATCGATCCTGGTGATCGACGACGAACCGGGAATGCGCAACTTCATGACCAAGGTGCTGGCCCCGCGCTGCAAACGCGTGGAGCAGGCGGCCTCTGCGAGCGAAGCGTCGGATATTCTCGACAAGGCCCATTTTGATCTGATCGTCCTGGATAACATCATGCCGGGCAAAACCGGGCTGGACTGGGTCGCCGAGCAACGCCGCGTCGGCCTGTTTGCCGATACCATCCTGGTGACGGCCTATGCGGATCTTGATACGGCGATCCAGGCCCTGCGCATCGGGATCGCCGATTTCGTGCTGAAGCCTTTTCGCGCCAATCAGATCCTGAACGCGGTGGCCCGGGCGCTGGATCGCAAATACCTGCGGCGCGAGAATTACCTGTTGAAACACGCGCTTTCGGCAGAGCACCCCGGCGCCCGTGGGCGGCTGCTGGGCAAGTCCGATGCGATTGAACAAGCGCGCGACATGTTGAAACGGCTGGCGCCCCTGCCGACGCCGGTGTTGTTCACCGGCCCCTCGGGCACCGGCAAGGAGATCGCGGCGCGCACCCTGCATTCGCTTTCGGACCGGGCCGAGAAACCCTTTGTGGCGGTCAACTGCGCCAGCCTGTCGCCGGAACGGCTGGCGGAGGAACTGTTCGGCGTCATCGACGCACAGGACCGCCGCCGGGACGGGCTGTTCCTGCATGCCGATGGCGGCACGCTGTTTCTGGATGAGGTCGCCCAGATGCCGGACCAGGTTCAGGCGGCGCTGTTGCGGGTGCTGGAGGATCAGAAGGTCCGTCCGGTTGGCGCCGAACGGGATATTCCGCTGAACTTGCGGTTTCTGTTTGCCACCAATGCCGCCCTGCCGGATGCGGTGCAGGAGGGTCGGTTTCGCGCCGACCTTTATCACCGGATCAATGTGGTCAATATCGAGATGCCGCCGCTCAAGGACCGGATCGAAGATATCGTGGAGCTGGCGGCGCTGTTCATGGAACAGTTTTCGCTCAGTCTCGGCATGCCGGCGCTGGAGCTGGATCAGGAGACCCTGCTGAAATTTTCGCGTTATGACTGGCCGGGCAACGTGCGCGAGCTGCGCAATCTGATTGAACGTTCGGTGATCCTGGGCGCCTTTCCCGACACGTTTGCCGGAACCGGCTCGGTCACGGGCCTGGCCGCAATCGACAATCTCGACATGGTGATGCAACGCCACATCATGCATGTGCTGGACGCTTGCGACGGCAATCGCGCCGAAGCGTCGCGCCGACTGGGCGTTTCACGCAAGACGATAGATCGGAAATGTGCCAGCTGGGGGGTCTGACCGGACGCGCCGGTTGGCCATAACCCCTAGTCGAAAATTGCAGACCGTTCAGGCAGCCAGAGCAGGAACTCCGCGCCGCGCGCACGGCGGTTGCGCACGCTGACCCGCCCCCCGGCCCGCTGGATCAGGGTCTGGCTGATCGACAGCCCAAGGCCGGTGCCTTCGCCGCGTTTGGTGGTAAAGAACGGATCGAAAATCTGGTCGAATCGATCCGCCGGAATGCCCGGCCCGGTATCGGCAATGCGCAGGGCGGCGCCGGGGATGCCATCGCGGTCTTCGGCGGTCAGTGAGATCGCAAGCGTTCCGCGCCCCTCCATCGCCTGACTGGCGTTGATGATGATATTGATCACCACCTGTTGTAATTCGCCGGGGTCGATATGGACCGTCGGCGTGTCCTCAAACTGGGTGAGGACCCGGATTTCCTGCCGCGAAATCACATGGTCCACCAGGACCAGGCAGTCCTGAACCACTGCGGCGATATCGACGCTTTCGGCAAAGGTGCCAAACTCTGATGGCCGGGCGAATTGGAGCAGCTTGCCGACAATGGCACCAATCCGCATGACCTGATTGTCGATCAGATCCAATTCTGTGCGCACCGGGTCCGCCGCCGTGCCAAGGGTCATGCGCATCACGTCGACATTGCCCTGGATGACCGCAACGGGATTGTTGATCTCATGGGCTACGCCGGCTGTGATCTCGCCGATCGAGGCGAGCTTTTCACTCATCACCAATTGGCGAAAGGTCTCCTCCAGCTTGGCATTGGCGACTTGCAACTCGCTGGTGCGCTCCTCCACACGGGCGTTCAATTCGTCCGCCCAATTGCGCAGCCGCCGGTCGCGTTCCTGCACCTGGTCCAGCAAGCTGTCCAGATGGGCGGCAACCTGGCCGATTTCGTCGCTGCGCCCGCGGGTGCCGTTGCGGGCCGTCAGGTCGCCGCGTTCCACGCGTTCCATCGTCTGCGTCATTTGTTCAAGCGGGGCGAAAATGCCTTTGGCCAGCCACAAAAACAGTGGCACTGACAGGGCGATGACAAAAACGAAGGCGCCGAAAACGGTCCAATAGGCGGCACGTTTGGCGGTTTGATACGGCGATTCCAGAAAGCCGACGTAGAGCATGCCCACCCGTTTTCCAAAGCTGTCCGTCAGCGGAAGGTAGCCGGAAATATACCAGTCGTTGACGACAAAGGCCCGGTCCAGCCAGGTTTTCCCCTGGGTCAGGACGGCAGCGCGCACGGCGGCGGACACACGGGTGCCCAGGGCGCGGACATCCTCGAACAGACGTACATTGGTCGAGACACGGGTGTCCTCCAAAAACAATGTCGCCGTGCCCTGACGGCTGACGTCGGACTGGCCATGCAGATAGACCAGCGCATTGATGGTGTCGATGAAATCCAGGTTGCGATTGAGCAGAAGCCCACCGACCAGCACGCGCGGAGGACCAATGCCACGGACCGGCGCGGCAGAATGGACGACCATGCCGCGATCCTCGACCGCGCGCGCTGTGGGGATGGCGGCCTCGGTGTCGATCAGGTCGATACGGGCCTGCTCTGCCAGAGCGGCAGATCGGGCTTTCAGGTCTGCCGCATCAAAGATGTCGATCTGCGACGACCGGCGACCGGCAGCGGCGGCATGGATCACCGGCCATTTCGCCTTGGCCTGTGTGAGCGTCTCCCCCTCCAGCAGATAGAGAAAGTCCAGCTCCAACGCTTGTTGTTGTTCGGCCAGAAACATCTCCAGTCCCGTGGCGTTCCCGGCCATCAACGCCGCAAGGCGGGCAGAATCCGCGATCCCCTGCAGCGCGCGGGCAGAGTTACTTTGAAGTTGCCCAAGGTATTGTTCCGCAATCCGAAGATCGCTTTCGACATTGGCGATCAGGACCTTGTCATAGTCCGAATTCCAGCGGGCCATCGCCAGAACCATCAGGAGCGGCATCAAAACGATCAGCGGCAAGAGGGCAAGGATCAGCAGGCGCAGGCGCACGGAATTCAGCAAAAGCGGGTTCTCCTCCCTCCGGCAGCGGGTCCGTCGGCTTGCCCTCAGATCTGGACAGTCTTGCCCATAGCCCGGGTGGGCGCAAGGGCGCCTCGGCCGGATCGCGCGGCCCTGGCTTTACCGGTCTCCGGTTGGGGCCGGCCGGATTGTGGCGATCAGCTCCGCAACCTTGATCCCGAATTTGCGCAATTCGGATCGGTTCATGATGGTGCCGTTCTCCATCAGATACATCCAGTCGGTGACATCCAGCACATGGCCTCCGGCGTCCTCCTGCAGGCGAATGCGATAGGAGAGGCGCACGGTCGCGCCGGACTGTTGTCCATGACCGGTGCCGACCAGATCCGGCGCTTCTGCCGTAAACGTGGCATGGGGGCCCAGTGTCAGCTGCCATCTGCGATGTTGGACCGAACCGCCGCTATAGCGGAAATCCTCCGACAGGAGACCGTTGTCCCCGTCCCAGCTGCCGTGCATCTCTGCCACGAAGGTGGACACGACACGGCCAGCCGGACCGTAGATCATCCCTTCGGAGATCAGCGGGCCGGAAAGCTGCGTGCGCAGGTCAAACGCTGGCCCGGTGTCGGCATAGGTCGCCGGGCGTTGCGCGCGAAATCCGAAACCCGGGCGGAGCAGCAGCAACAGGAGGACAACAATTACAAGAACCAGAAAGAGTTTCATGCAGCACCCATTGGCGGGGCGGAGCGATGGGACGTGGGGAGCTGTAAGCAGCGTGGTGCGGGATCTGATGTGTCAGGGCGCATGGGCCAGCTCCACCTGCACGACATCGGTCTGCCGGGTTTCAAAGGACGCGGCGCAGATCTGCAGGTAGAACTGCCAATTGCGCAGAAAGGACTGATCGTAGCCAAGCCGCAGCACCTTGTCCGAGGCATCTGACAGGCGTTCAGACCACATGCGGCAGGTTCGGGCATAGTCCAGCCCAAAGCCGAAGTTGTCTGTCACCTTCAATCCGGCCCGCTCTGCATGGTGCGAGATCATCGCATCCGACAGCAGCATACCACCGGGAAAGGTGTATTGCCGGATATAGTCGGAGCCTTTGCGATAGATGTCGAAATAGGCATCGGGCACGGTAATGGCCTGCACCACCGCACGGCCGCTGTCCGACAGGCGGTCCTTCAGCATCTGGAAATACTGCGGCCAATACCGCTCGCCGACGGCTTCGATCATCTCTATCGAAACGATCCCATCGAATTTGCCCTTGGTGTCGCGGTAGTCACGCAGCTGGATATCCGCGCGCCCGTCCAGACGGGCATCTGCAAAACCATATTGGCTGGGTGAAATGGTGATGCCTGTGACGTGGCGCCCCTGCGCGGCGGCGCGTTCCGCAAAGCCCCCCCAGCCGCAGCCGACCTCCAATATGTTTTCGGCCCCGCCGGAGCGGTCCAGGATCCGATCATATTTGCGATGCTGTGCATCCTCCAGATGGCTGTCGCCCGGTGCGAACAGGGCGGAGGAATAGGTCATGCTGTCATCCAGCCAGAGTTGGTAGAATTCGTTGCCGACATCGTAATGCGCCTTGATGTTGCGGCTGGCGCCGGAGCGGGAATTGGCCCGCAGCAGGCGGTCCACAAGGCGGAATTTCAGCGTCGCAAGCGGGCTTGGATAGGCAAAGGCCTCAAGGTAGTCCAGATTGAGGAGCGCGACCTGCGTGACCGCCTCGATCGAGGGGGTGTCCCAGAGGCCGGCCACATAGGCTTCGCCCAGGCCGATATCGCCGCGCGAGGCCAGTGCGGTGACCACGCCCCAGTCGTTGATCTGCATTTCCGCCTGCGGCGCGCCCTGTCCAAAATCATGCACCTCGCCTTCAGGTGTGATCAGGCGCAGGCTGCCGCGCCGGATCTTGGCGCAGCTGTCCAGAAAATCGCGTTTCACGCGGTTGGTAACGAATAGCATCAGCTGACCTCCTGTTCCGGCGGACGCGGGCGCTTGCGATACCGCGCCCCTTTGAGTTTGAGCCTGAGCGCCTGCCAGTGGATCAGGATGACGGTGCGCAACGCCCCCGCCGGACGGCGCAGGGTTGCGGTGATCAGCCGGGCATTGCTGAGCGGCGCGCGGTTGCCGACAAGCGTTGCAACCACGCCGTCGGTGCCATTGTCATGGGAAATTCGGATCGCGATCCGATCTGTCCCTATGTCAAAGATAAACCGATAGGTGCCCGCGACCTCCTGGAAAGGGGACACATGCAGAATTTTTTGTGCACTCAGGCGGGAATGTGCTGTGATCGGCGCGAAACCCGGCTCTGCACAGAGATAACTGTGACGGTCGCCAAAGGTATTGGTCACTTCGGCGATCACCGCCCGCAGGGTCGCGCCATCATAGGCGAGCCAGAAACTGACGGGGTTGAAACAATAGCCCAAAAAGCTCGGTTGAGCGAGCAACAGGATCCGCAGCCCGGCGCAGGTCAGCCCGGCATTCGTCAGAACCTCCTCGGCCCAGGCCAGCCCGCGCCCGGCCTTGGGCGGGCCGCCGTGGTTTTTGTCGTGCACCGCCGCCAGGTTCCAGCCATTGCGCGAAAACAAGGTGGGCCCCGCGTCAGAGGCCGGATCGATCAGGACGTAGTCCACCCCATAGCGAAAGGCATTCTGGATGCCGCCGCGCCGTGCATGGGTGGTATATCCGGCGAGGTGTTCTGGCCATATGTTGCTTGCAGGGGTCATGCAAACACCCGCGCGACGCCCTGATCGTTGTGGCCGGCCTCGGCATAGGCGGCGGCCACGCGAACCGCGCTGGCAAAGCCGTCCTCGTGGAACCCATGCCGCAGGTAAGCGCCGGCAAAATAGGTGTTGTTCTGGCCCTGTATCGTGCCCAGTTGCACCTGCGCGCGGACGGCGGCACGGTCAAAGACGGGATGGCGAAAACTGACATCGTCATAGATCAGCTGCGGATTGACCTCCCGCACCGGGTTCAGGGACACAAAAAGAGGATCGCTTTCCGGCAGGTTCTGCAATTTGTTCATCCAATAGGTGACGCCGACGGCCGACCTGTCGTCGGTCTGATCGGCCTTGTAGACCCAGGAGGACCAGCAGGCCCGACGTCGAGGCATCTGGCCGGCGTCGCGGTGCAGGATGACGTGATTGTCCTGATACCGCATTACGCCCAGCGTGGCGCGCTCCTGTGCGGTGGGCTGGGCCAGCAGCGCCAGCGCATCATCAGAGTGGCAGGCAAAGATCACGTCGTCAAACCGCTCCGCGCGACCATCGGACAGGCGCAGGGTGACACTGTTGTCTGCGCGTTCAACCGCGCGCACCGGGGTCGCGGGGCGCAGATCAACCCCGGTCCGTTGCAGATGCGCGCAGAGCCGGGTGACATATTCGATGCTGCCGCCCTTGACCGTCCACCATTGATGCTGCCCGGAGGCGCTGAGCAAGGCGTGGTTGCGAAAGAACCGGACCAAAGCGCGGGCGGGAAAGGCGCGGATTTCCTCTGGTGGGGTCGACCAGATGGCACCGCAGATCGGCATCAGGTAGTAGCGCTGAAACCAATCGCCCAGGGCCAGATCGCGGACAAGTTCGCCCAGGGTGGTGCTGTCGTCATGCGCCATCTCTTCGGCGCGGGCATTGAACCGCAAAATGTCGCGGACCATTCCAAAGAACGCAGGCCGGGTCAGGTTCCTGCGCTGACCGAACAGGGCAGAGAGGTCCTTGAGCCCGTATTCCATTGCCCCATCCTGGATCGTGGCCCCAAAGGACATATCGCTGCGCTGAACCGGCACGTCGAGTGCCTGAAACATGCGCGTCAGATGGGGGTAGTTGACATAGTTGAACACGATGAACCCGGTGTCCACCGGTTGATCCCCCCGGATCCCGGCCATCACCGTGCGCGCGTGACCGCCAAAGCGCGGGGCGGCTTCAAACAGGGTCACATCCTGGCGTGACCCCAGAAGCCAGGCCGCCGCCAGGCCGGAAATTCCGCCGCCGATGATCGCGATCCGGCGGCGGGGTGAGGTCAGCGCATCAAACGACATGTAATCTCCATCCATTTTCAGAAGCTTACGATGCAATGGGCCGGTTCGGATCAAAAAGAGAAAAGAAAAGGCGGATCACCCGATGTGCCGACCTGCCGCGTCGCGAGATTTTTTTGATCCAGTGGCCATGGCGTGGCGTATTTTCAACATGTTCGAAGCTGAAGCAGATCTTGTTCTTGAGGAGGGCCCGTTGACCGCTACGGTGGTCAGCGGCGCAAATCGTGCCGGGGAGCGCAGCAAGGTGACGGGCAAGGATTACGCCGAGACGACAATGTGGATGCTGGCGGTGCGAGATCACCGGGACAAAGTGGCCTTCGGTCGGCTGTTCGATCATTTCGCACCGCGTCTGAAGGGCATGATTTGCCGCTCCGGTCTGCCTGCGGCACAGGCTGAGGACATCGTGCAGGACGTGATGCTGACGGTCTGGCGCAAGGCGGATCTGTTTGATCCGGGGCGGGCGCAGGTGGCGGCCTGGATTTTTCAGATTGCGCGCAACCGTCAGATCGACATTGTGCGCAAAGAGCGCCGCCCGGTGCCGGAAGAGCTGCGCCAGGTCGAGCAAACCGATGTCGACGCCGCGCAAGTCCTGGCATTGGAACAGGAAACACGCGCGTTGCGGGCGGCGCTAAAGAGGCTGAAACCGGCGCAACGCGTGATGGTGGAGCGGGCCTATCTTGGCGAGCTGAGCCATGCAGAGATCAAGGCGGAGACTGGATTGCCACTTGGCACGATCAAATCACGAATTCGGCTGGGGCTGGAAAAGCTGCGTCATGAATTGAAGGGAACGGATCGCAAATGACCGCCATTACCCACCATATTCCGGACGAGCTGCTGATTGCCTATGCGGCGGGCAGCCTGTCGTCGGTATTCTCGCTGGCCGTGGCTGCGCATGTGTCGATGTGTGACGACTGTCGGGCCCAGCTTGAGGCGCATGAGGCGCTGGGCGGCACGTTGCTGGAGGAGACCCCGAGCGAAACTGTCGCCGAAGATCTGCGCGCACGGGTGCTTGACGGGCTGGACGCCCCGGTCGCCGCCGAGAAAACCTATCACCGGTCGGGCATATTTCCCGCCCCGGTGATGGCGGCGCTGCGGGGATTGCCGCCGAAATGGAAACCGCTCGGTCTGGGTGTGCGGCAGATGATCCTCAGCCACACCGCCGAGGGAAGCGCGCGGTTGCTATATATTCCTGGCGGGCAGGGGGTGCCGGATCACGGGCACAATGGTCTGGAGCTGACGATGGTGCTGCAGGGCGCATTCCGGGATGAGACCGGCCGATATGGCGTCGGCGATGTGGAGGTTGCGGACGGCGAGCTGGAGCATGAGCCGGTGGCTGAGGACGGACCGGCCTGCATCTGTCTGGCGGTCACCGATGCGTCGCTGCGGTTCCGATCCCTGGTGCCGCGCCTGTTGCAGCCGTTCTTTCGGATTTGAAGGGCGGGAGCGAGGCGCTGCCTCGCGCTCCGAGGTATTTTCAAAAAGATGAAGGGCCGCTGCATCTGCACCGGCCCTTTCCATGTTCTGGTTTGACCCGGCGTCGGATCAGAGGAATTTGCCCATTGCGCGACCGGTGTCGATCATGCGGTTTGAGAAGCCCCATTCGTTGTCATACCAGCTGACAACGCGCACCAGACCTTCGGAGGTCACGGCGGTTTGCGGTGCGGCAAAGATGGACGAGCGTTTGTCGTGATTGAAATCAATCGAGACCAGCGGTTCCTCTTCGTAGCCAAGGATCCCTTTGAGGGGGCCCTCTGCGGCTGCGGCCTTGATCGCGGCGTTGATGCCGTCGACGGTGGCCGTCTTTTCGGGCACGAAGGTCAGGTCGACGACCGAGACGTTGGGGGTCGGGACGCGAATCGCGGAGCCTTCGAGGCGGCCTTTCAGATGCGGCAACACCAGGGAGATCGCGCGGGCGGCCCCGGTGGAGGTCGGGATCATCGACAGGGCGGCGGCGCGGGCGCGGTAGAGATCTTTGTGGGTCGTGTCATGGGTGGGTTGATCGCCGGTATAGGCGTGGATCGTGGTCATGTAGCCGGTCTTGATGCCAAAGGCGTCGTCCAGCACCTTTGCCACCGGGGCCAGGCAGTTGGTGGTGCAGGAGGCGTTGGAGACGATCACATCCTCGGCGGTCAGCGCGCCATCGTTGACGCCAAAGACCACGGTGCGGTCCACATCGGACGCGGGGGCCGAGACCAGAACCCGTTGCGAGCCGTTCTTCAGGTGCCGCGCGGCGGTTTCGCGGGAGGTGAAGAGGCCGGTGCATTCATAGGCCACATCGACGTCGGACCAGGGCAGCTCCTCCGGGTTGCGGATTGCCGTCAGGCGGATTTCGTGGCGACCGACCTTCATGGTGTCGCCTTCGACCACGACATCGGCGGCAAGGCGGCCATGAACGCTGTCGTATTTCAGGAGGTGGACCTGGGTGGCGGGGGCTGCAAGATCGTTGATCGCCACCACTTCGACATCGGCGGTGTCGTTTTCCAGAAGGGCACGCAGCACGTTGCGGCCAATCCGGCCGAATCCATTGATCGCAATTTTCAGGGTCATCGGACAAAACTCCGGTTTGGTTTTCCGGGCGCGGCACCCTATTGATACCGCTATCACTCGGGGACATCGTTATCGCTAACGATCAGGCCGATCAAGCCCTTCATGCGTCGGGCTGCGGTGGTGGATCGCCTGTGTTGGCAAGAGGGATGGTAGGGCTGCGGCGGCCAGAGTCCTGCGGGATGCCCGCAAATTGGTCAAACTTTTGTCGCGTGGCGCAAGATTGTGCGGCGAAGGTTTACGGCGGGTGACGGCTGGGACTAAACTGGAAGTGATGGCTTGGTGCAGCGGAAGCATCTGAGCGAAAGAGAAAAAAGCGTCGCGGAACGTGGGAGAATAACAAGATGGCATCAGGCAGCGCGTCGTTCGGGGCCCGCCTGTCACGGCTTTTGTGCGAAATCTATCCAGAGCTGGACAGTGAAATTTTGGCCTCCAAGGTCGTGGAAGCCTTTTGGCCGGAGGAGACCCACCGGCGCAAGCGCCCGCGTGTGCCGGGCAACGGATTGTGGTCAGAGGCGGATGCGCTGCTGATCACGTATGGCAATTCCATTGTGGACGGTGCGCACAAGCCGCTGGACCTGCTGCATGATTTCCTGCTGCGGCACATGAAGGGGGTGGTGGACGGGGTTCATATCCTGCCGTTTTTCCCGTTCACCTCGGATGACGGTTTTGCGGTCACGGATTATCGCAAGGTGAATCCCGAACTGGGAGACTGGGCGGATATTCGCCGGATCGGCGCGGCGTTCCACCTGATGTCGGATATGGTGCTGAACCACGTGTCGTCGCAAAGCCCATGGTTCAACGCCTATCGGCAGGGGCAGCCGCCCTTTGACCGGTTTTTCTACGAGGCCGATCCCTCGGATGACCTAAGCGAAGTGGTGCGCCCGCGGACCACCCCGCTGCTGCAAGAGGTCGAAACCGCAAATGGCGCCAAACACGTCTGGTGTACGTTCAGTCACGACCAGGTGGATCTGAACTTTGAAAACCCGGAGGTTCTGCTGGAGATCCTGCGCATCATCCGGATGCACATCGACCAGGGGGTGCGGATCATCCGCCTGGATGCGGTTGCCTTCATCTGGAAAAAGGTGGGAACCAATTCCATCCATCTGCCGGAGACCCACGCGATCGTGCAGCTGTTGCGCCTGTTGGCCGATTACGCGACAGAGACGGTGGTGTTGCTGACGGAAACCAATGTGCCGCGGGCCGAGAACCTGAGCTATTTCGGCAATCGCAACGAGGCCCATGTTGTCTATAACTTCCCGCTGCCGCCGCTGATCCTGCATGCGATGATGGCGGGGTCGGTTGCGTACCTGTTGAAATGGGCCCGGGCGATGCCACCGGCGCCGCTTGGTTGCGCCTATCTCAATTTCACCGCGAGCCATGACGGCATCGGGATGCGGCCGGCCGAGGGTGTGCTGCCGCAAGAGGCGGTCGACCAGATGATCGACACCATTCGTGACAGCGGCGGCGTCGTGTCGATGCGGTCGTTGCCGGGGGGAGGCGAGGCGCCGTATGAGGTGAATTGTACCTTCTTTGATGCCATGTCCCGGACCTTTGACGGACCAGATGATCTGAAAATCGCGCGGTTTATCTGTTCGCAAACCATCCCGATGAGTCTGGAAGGCATTCCGGCCTTCTATATACACGCGATGCTGGCGACCCCGAACGACCATGAGGCAGTGGAGCGTCGCGGCATGAACCGGGCGATCAATCGGCACCGTTGGGATTATCCCGAACTGATGGCACGGCTGGACGATCCGGAGACCGAGCAGGCACAGGTCCTGTCGGCTTTGTCCACGCGCCTGCGTTTGCGGGCACGCCAGCCGGCGTTCCATCCGAACGCGACGCAGTTCACATTGCAACTGGATGATCGGGTGTTCGGGCTTTGGCGCCAGTCGTTGGACCGGTCGCAATCCATCTTTGCCCTTCACAATGTCAGCGCCGATGAGATTGACTTGCCACCGGCCGCGTTGAACCTGATCGAGGGCGAAGACTGGTACGACCTGCTGACGGGCGAGGCGTTCGAAGCCGAGGGCGTAACGTCGCTTGCACCCTATCAGTGTCGCTGGATCACAAACCGGGGGCGCCGCCGGTAAGGGAGGCGCCGCTGTGACTTCGTTCAAACCCTCAGGGCGTTGCGAATTCCGCATCATCCGCAAGGGCTGCGGCCTTCAGGTCGCCCAGAAAGGTGGGATTGGCGGAGTGAATGCGGTTCCAGTTCGGAATGAAGGGGGATTCATGCGGGTTTTCCAGAAACACCTGGCCGGCTGTCATGATATTGTTGGCAAACAATTCGACCATTTTTTCCTCGCCGTGGCGGTCCATTTCAAGCCCGTTCATGATGGCATCATGTGAATAGGCCTCCAGCAAATCCAGCGCGGAACGGTAATAGGTCGCCTTGAGCGTGCGAAAGACATTCGGGGTGAAAACGGTGCCATCGGCGGCCAGCTTGCGAAAAATCGCCTTGCAGATGTCGGTCGACATCCGGTTCAGACCCGCTGTGGCGTCCTCGGGGCTGAGGGTCTGGTGCTTGTGGTCATAGTTGTCGGCGATCTCGACCTGGCAGACGGCCTTGCGGCCAAGATTGCGCCATGCCTCGGACAGGACGCCAATTTCCAGCCCCCAGTCTGACGGGATGCGCAAATCCGGCAGCAGCGGCGTCCGCATGGCCATTTCCCCCGACAAAGGATAGCGAAAGCTGCGCAGGTAATCGATGTAATCGCGGTCTCCAATCGTGCGTTTGAGCGCGATCAGCAGGGGCGAAACGAGCAGTCGCGACACCCGCCCATTCAGTTTGCCACCGCCGATGCGGGCATAGAACCCCTTGGAAAGCTGATAGGAAAACGCAGGGTGGGCCACCGGGTAGACCAGCCGGGCGAGCATTTCCTTGGAATAGGTGGTGATGTCGCAATCATGTATTGCAACGACGGAGCTTTCCGCATTGGCCAGAAGATAGCCGATACAGGACCAGACGTTCTTGCCCTTGCCGGGTTCGGGCGGCGCGAGCCCTTGCTTGTTCAGTTGCGCGCCAAGTTCCAGCATGCGCGGGCTGTCGTTCCAAAGCACGCGATGGCTCTGGGGCAGGACCGAAAAGAACTGCCGCGCGTGGCGATATTCCGCTTCGGAGGCCCGGTCCAGACCGATCACGATGTGGTGCAGATAGGGAACCTTGGCCAGTTCTTCGAGGATGTGACCCAGGGCAGGGCCTTCGAGTTCGGAATAGAGACAGGGCAGGATCAGTGAAATCTTGCGGGTCTGGGCAAAGGTTGACAGTTCATACTCAAGCTCTTCCACCGGGCGGCTGCGCAGGTTGTGAAATTGGGCGATATTGCCGTTCTGGTGAAAATCAGCCATGCGAGGCGGTTCCTTTCTCGTTGTCGTCCCACTCCGCGAGGAGCTGAAACATCGCGGCGCACCAGCCCGAAGGGCCGGGTAATTCGGTGCGCAGTACGTGCTGTTCGTTCGGTAAAATCGGCATTTGAGGGCTATGGTCATTGCGGACCACGACGCCCCGATCCGCAGAGGCGATCATTTCCGTATCATTCGGGGCATCGCCAAGCGCGATGGTGAAACAGGGGGCGTGCTGCTCGCGCATGCGTTGCATTTGATTTGCTTTTGTGGCGCCAAACGAAAGCGTCAGAAACCGGCCGCCCTCGCGCGCAGTGATGCCATGCCGGGCGAGGGCTGCGAGGAAACCAGCCCGCTGATGCGCGTCCCCGTGCCAGAGACCGGGTTCACTGAATTGCCGTGCTCTGGCGCGCTCTGCTGCGTCGGGGGACAGACCTGTCTGTTCGCTGACTTCCTCGACACTCATGTCACCGAACCCGCGAAAGGGCGCATCGAGAGTCCGCAGGACCTGCCGGATGGCGCGATAGTCGGCATCTTGCGTCCCGATGGCCGATGCACGCACACAGGCGGCGCCGTTTTCGACAATCATCGGCGCATCCCCTAGGTCAAGTTCTTGATGTATAGGTGAAATTTCAGATGCGGTTTTTGAGCTGGCGAGAATAAGAAGCCCGCCAAGCGCTTTGATCCGCGCGATTGCTGGCAGAGCCGGGCCATAGTCGTAGGTATCATGGTCCAGCAAAGTGCCGTCAAGGTCACTGAAAACAAGGAGCTGGTGCATGAGACGCCTCTTTACTGTTCGGGCCTTACACAAAGCTTAGGACGCCAACAGCGAGAGGCAAATGACGGGCACCTGCATTTTATCACATTATGCCTATTTTGCGTAAGAAGCGCGTATTTTTTGTGCACTAGAGGTCGGTCCTTGGTCAGAGGCGGAGGGGACCGGCGGAGAAAATGCGATGTAATCTGATCCGCGACGGTTCTTAGGGTGACGGAGGCTGAGCGGCAAACCTTTAGATCGAAATTCAACCTAAGGATGATTTTTCGGATTTCGGGGAATTGATGTTTTCGGCGTTTTTGCCGCGATGCTGCGGTGTTGTGCGTGCTCCGCTTGGCGCGGGGGAGCGAAGCGGGTATCACCTTGCAAGACGCAAAAAAGGAACGTTGCATGTCCAACTACGTCATCACTCCGCCCCCGCAGGCGGCAATTCCCGTCGCGGGCAGCGAGGCGCTCTTTCCGGTGCGCCGGGTTTACTGCATCGGGCGTAACTATGCGGCCCACGCAGTGGAAATGGGTCATGATCCTGACCGTGAACCGCCGTTCTTTTTCCAGAAATCCCCAGACTCCCTCGACGCCTCTGGCCGGTTTCCCTATCCGGTGATGAGCACCGATGTGCATCACGAAGCGGAAATGCTGGTCGCTCTGGGCCGGGGCGGAACCGACATCCCCGAAGCGGACGCGCTTGATCATGTCTGGGGCTATGGTCTGGCGCTCGACATGACCCGGCGCGACCTGCAAGCGGTTGCCAAGAAGGCTGGGCGACCGTGGGAGATTGGAAAATCATTTGAATCTTCCGCGCCAGTGGCGCCGCTGACGCCGGTTCGCGGTGCGTCGCACCCCACCAGCGGAGCGCTGACGCTGCGCGTGAATGGTGAGATCCGACAGCAGGGTGACCTGAACCAGATGATCTGGAAAATCCCTGAAATGATCGCGCATCTGTCGCGCTACTACAGGCTGGCGGCAGGCGATGTCATCCTGACCGGCACGCCATCGGGTGTTGGTCCGGTCCAACACGGAGATGTGCTGGAGGTGACCTGTGATCCCCTTGCAGCATTGCGGGTCGATGTCGTCTGACGCCCCTGATTGGACCTTGCCGTCTGGCGCCTGATGGCAAGGACGGCAAGGCGGAAATGGCGCGGGGCGACGACAGGGGCGACGACTGAGGCGAGGCCCGGAGGCTCAGGGCAACCTCAGCCGGTAAACGCGCCGTCGAAACGCGCCCGGAGCAGGTTTTTCTGCACCTTGCCCATAGTGTTGCGCGGCAGCGCGGATGTGACCTCGATCACCTTGGGTTGCTTGTACTTCGCCAGCGCGTCGCGCAGCCCCGCCCAGATGGCGTCCAGGTCAATTTCCACGCCCGGTTTGGGAACAAGAACGGCCACGACACCCTCGCCAAAATCGGGATGCGGCGCGCCGATCACCGCGCTTTCCAGAACGCCGGGCAGCCTGTCCAGCACCTGTTCAACTTCTTTGGGGTAGATGTTGTAGCCGCCAGAAATGATCAGATCCTTGCTGCGGCCCACGATTGTCAAATAACCATCATCACTTAACTGGCCGAGATCACCGGTGATGAAAAAACCCGTGTCGCGCAATTCTTCGGCGGTCTTCTCTGGCATGTTCCAATAGCCTTTGAACACGTTGGGGCCGCGCACTTCGATGACGCCGACCGCGCCGCTGGGCAGGACGGCACCGGTGTCGGGATCACAGATTTGAAGCTCCACCTCCGGCAGGGGAAGACCCACGGTGCCGGCGCGGCGGTCGCCGTCGTAGGGGTTGGATGTGTTCATGTTGGTCTCGGTCATGCCATAACGTTCCAGAATACGGTGACCGGTGCGCGCTTCGAAGGTTTCATGGGTCGCGGACAACAGGGGCGCAGAACCAGACACAAAGAGCCGCATGCCCGCCACCAGGTCGCGATCAAATCGCGGATCGTCCAGGAGCCGGGTATAGAAGGTTGGCACGCCCATCATTGCGGTCGCATTCGGCAGGTTCCGGATCATCGCGTCACTGTCAAATCCGGGCAAAAGGATCATCGCCCCGCCCGCCAGCAGCATCACATTGGTCGCCACAAACAGGCCGTGCGTGTGAAAGATCGGCAGCGCATGAAGCAAGACATCGTCGCGGCTGAACCGCCACAGATCCACAAGCGTTTGGGCATTGGACAATAGATTGCCCTGTGTCAGCATTGCGCCCTTGGAGCGCCCGGTGGTCCCGGAGGTATAGAGAAACGCCGCCAGATCGTCGGCGCTGCGGTCAACGGGTTGATATTGCTCTGGCTTGTCAGCCGCGCGCGCGGGCAAGCTGCCTTCGCCCGATGCGCCCAAGGTCAGCAGCTGCGCGCCTGAGGAGCGCGCCAGCGGTTGCAGGGCCTCGGCCCGCTCAGGGTCGACAACCAACAGGGTGGCGCCGCTGTCCTCGACAAAATAGGTTACTTCTGACGTGGTATAGGCGGTATTGAGAGGCAGAAAAATTGCCCCCTTGGCAGCGCAGGCGGCATAAAGGGCCAGCGCTTCGGCGGATTTGGGTATCTGCACGGCAACCCTGTCGCCCTTCTGGACGCCGACTTCCTCCAACGCATGCGCAAACTGCGCGCTTTGGGCGAGGAAGCGTCGATAGGTCAGCTCTTGCGTGCCGGGCCGGAACAGAAAGGGCGCGTCGGAGTTGGTGTGGCGACCAAAGAGCGTATCATAGAGCAAATTAGGCATGACCAAAGACCTTGGGCTTGGAAAAGGGCGGATCCGTCTTTGTTTCTGGGCAAAAATGAAAGCCGGGTAAAGCCCTCGTCCAGCTCGGGCCGGGCGCGCCCGGTTTCAAAACGTCTGACCGTCTTGCAAAACGCATATGTCTGATTGATGGAGGGATCCGGTCGATCGACGCAACCCATAAGCAGAGAGATAACAAATGACGGCAGAATTCGGGGCAGCGCGACTGGGGCCCATTCTCTATTATCGAGGGTATGACGACGGGGTGCTGAAACTGGCGGCGCTGGTTCTGTTGCCGATTGGCGAAGCCCCCAAGACGCTCCGGGCGGATGGAACGGATCACGACCCCAGTTGCCTGCGCGAGATCGGGCGCAATGCGATCTGGCGGTTTGACTTCACGCTGCCGGAGGGCGCGGGCGGCTATAGTTATGGCGGCGAGGTCTATCCGGTTCAGACCGAGCTGACAGACGATCTTCGGATCGCGTTCCTGTCCTGCAACGGCGAGGAAGAGGGCGATCTGGATCGGGACGAGGACGAGCGCAACGCCATGTGGGCCCGGATGTGCGAAAGCCATAAAAAGGCGCCCTTTGCCCTGTTGTTGCAGGGCGGCGATCAGATCTATGCCGATGAAGCCACCCAGGGCCATCCCCTGAGCGATCAATGGCCGGACAAGGTGGAGCGGCCGCACTCCGCCGCCGATCTGGAAGATCTGGCCGATCATCTGCGCCAGCGCTTTGCGGAACGCTATGTCCAGGCGTTGTTTGGCGAGTCCCCGGCCTGGATCATGTCGCGGGTGCCGACGCTCGCGATCTGGGACGACCATGACATCTGCGATGGCTGGGGGTCCCTGTACCGAAGCCGGACCTATTCCGAGGTAGGCCAATGCCTGTTCCGCGTCGCCCGCGAAATGTATCTGTTGTTCCAGCATGCCGCGACAGAGGCGGATATCCCCGATCTCTTTCTTGACGCCAGCGGGACCTCGCTGTCCTGGGAACGGGGCCTGCCGGGGGTGCAGTTTCTGGCCCCGGATTTGCGGGCCGAACGGGGGCGTCGTCGGGTCATGGGGGCCAATGGCTGGTCCGCGACCCAAGCCATGTCCCCCGGCGAGACACATACGTTTGTGATCTCCAGCGTGCCGCTGTTGGGGCCGCGCTTGTCCCTGGTCGAACGGTTCATGCTGGTGATCCCGTGGATGCAGAAATACGAAGACGACCTGCGGGACCAATGGCAAAGCCGGGCACATCGCGAGGAATGGGCCAGAATGCTGAAACAGGCGCTGAAATGGCGTCAGCGCGCGCCGGTCACGGTGCTCTCTGGCGAGATACATCTGGCAACCCGCGCCGAAATGGGCAGCGCAGACAGCCGCATCCATCAACTGGTGGCCTCGGGCATTGCTCACCGCGCGCCGCCAAAGGGCTATGCGCGCAGTCTGGGGACCCTGGCCGGGCTTGGCGACGCGCCGGTCAAAGGATATCCGATCCGGATCCATCCCTTGCCCGGGCAGCGCCACCGCTACACAGCCGAGCGGAATTTTCTGGAGCTGAAGCGGAGCCAAGGACGCTGGAGCGCGATCTGGCATCTCGAAGACAGCGGCGCGACACCGTCCCTGGCGCTGGACTAACGGACCCGGCGCGCCGCTGTTGTTAAAGTTGTTTGAAGAAATGGTGCCAGTCGCCGTGGTCTCACAAGTGAACCTTAAGGCCTGACTGCTTTAATGTGACACCACGTCGAAGGGGCGGCTTCGGGGCGAGCGCCGCCAGATTTGGCCGGCACGGGTGTTTGGCGCAACAAGGGTGGGGATCGTTCACATGTCTATTTTGCGGCCCGCCGCAAGGCGCATTGGCAAACGGATGCAGGTCCTGGCCTGGACGGTCTGCACCGCCGCGGCGCTTGGTTCCGCCACAGACGCCCGGTTGCCCCAATCCAACGCAACAGGCGCGGAAGGGCAGTGGTCGCCCGAGGCCATATTGCATCTGCAGCCCCGTGCGCGCACGCGGGGACAAAGCGTGATGGACCGGAGCGCCGGTTGGCGATGCCAGTCGACCTGCGATGCGTCAGGACATGTCCGCCAGCGCTGTCTCATGCTGGAAGATCCGCGGCTCAGCGGGTTGGCGCAATCGCTTGACCACCTGTCGCAGGCGCAACCGGCCCTGAAATCGCTGAGTGACCTTGGTTTGGCCGAGGCCTACGTCAGCCCGACCTGCTAAGGCAGAGCGGGCCAACGTTCTGGCGCGAACGCTTGTGGTCAGGCGCTATTCGGCAGCGCTGGCGTTCAGGGCGATGTTGTTGACATAGGCCATCAGGTCGTCGCGCAGATCGTCGCGCGCCAAGGCAAAGGCGACCGTCGCCCGCAGGAACCCGGCCTTGGAGCCGCAGTCAAAGCGTTTGCCTTCAAATCGATAGCCGTAAACCGGGTCTTCCTGGCCGATGTTCTGCGCGATTGCGTCGGTCAGCTGGATCTCGCCGCCAGATCCCTTTTTCAATTGTTTTAGGTTCTTCATTACCGACGGGGTCAGAATGTAACGCCCGATGACCGCCAGATTGGACGGGGCTTCTCCGGCTTTTGGTTTTTCCACCATTCCGGCGACGGAAACGATCTTGCCCATGTCCTCTTTGACATCAAGCACCCCGTAGGATGACGCCTGTTCCGGCGCCACTTCCATCGCTGCAACCATATTGCCACCGGTCTCTTCATAGGCTTCGATCATCTGCTGCAGGCAGGGTTTTTCAGCCGCGATCACGTCATCGGGCAGGATAACGGCAAAGGGTTCGTTGGCGATCAGGCGGCGCGCGCACCAGACCGCATGCCCGAGGCCAAGCGCCTGATGCTGGCGGATATAGGCGATCGCGCCGGAGTCCATATTGGTGTCCTTGAGGATGTCCAGTAGCTCATCCTTGCCCTTCTTGCGCAGCTCTTGCTCCAGGACGGGCGAATGGTCAAAGTAATCTTCCAGCGCGCCTTTGCCGCGCGAGGTGACGAAAATGAACTCTTTGATCCCGGCCGCGCGGGCCTCGTCGATGGCGTATTGAACCAACGGGCGGTCCACCAGCGTCATGATCTCCTTGGGAACGGATTTGGTTGCGGGCAGAAACCGGGTTCCAAGTCCGGCAACCGGGAAAATTGCTTTGGTGACCTTCTTGCGCATAGCGACACTCCAGAAAAATTTGGGTACAGATTCTGCACCTGCATAATAAGGCCTTGTTACGGGCCTGTGGCAATTGACTGGAAATGATAGACGAATTTCACCCGACACCCAAACACTGCGGCAAAAAATCGCCAGCTGCCCGGAATGCGGGCAGCTGGCTGTTTTGTTTTCGCGCTGACTACAGCAGATCGTCGAGATAGTTGCGCAGGGTGGCGCGGGTGCCGTCCTGCCAGAGCAGTGCCAGCCAGTTTTCAAATGCCAGTGTGAAACTGGAATTGGCCGTGAACGCGCCATAGAGATCCGATTGCGCCAGCCAAAGCTCCGGTTGCGTTTTGGCGGCGATTGCGACGGCGTTCAGCTCGTCCCACTTGGGGTCGTTGGGTTCGATCACACTGCCATCGTCACGGGTCCCGGCGCACATGCGGGCCCAGAGCGCTTCGACCAGGGCAAGGCCAGACACCGGCCCCCCGGCTGCCAGCGCATCCCGCAGGATCGGCAGGATGAAACCGGTGTGACGCGACGAGCCGTCAAAGGCCACCCGGCGGGTTGTGTCGCGGATTGCCGGGTTGGAAAACCGGCTGGCAATCAGGCTGATGTATGCCGATGGCGTGATTTCCGGCACGGCTTTGACATAGGGTGCGATTTCCTCGGCCTGGACCTTGTGGAACAGGCCCGCGATGTCGGCGTCGCTCATGCAATCTGCTATGGTTGTGCGGGACAATAGCTCGCCGGCATTTGCGATGACCTGATGGCCGGCATTCAGTATGCGGATCTTCATGGTTTCATAGTCATGCACCGCATCGGTGAAGGTCGCCCCAACCTTGTCCCAGTCCGGGCGTCCCGCGCAGAAGTCGTCTTCGATGACCCATTGCCGGAAGGGTTCATGTGTCACCGGAGCCAGGTCGGCAATGCCGCATTGTTCGGCGCGGGTGATTTCAGCCGGGCCGGTGGCGGGCACGATGCAATCGACCATCGAATTGGGAAAGCTGACCTGCTGTTCGATCCACTCCGCGAGATCTGCATCCATGGCGCGGGCCAAGCCGAGAATGGTCTGACGGGTGATCGTGCCGTTGCCTTGCAGGTTGTCGCAGCTTTGCACGGTAAAAGGGCCGTCTCCGGCGGTCCGGCGACGCGCCAGCGCTGCCACAATTGCGCCAAACGCCGTGCGGGGGCGGTCCGGGTGGGCAATGTCATGGCAAATATCCGGATCGGTCGCATTGAAGGCGGCCGTCACCGGGTCCTGGTAGTAGCCACCTTCCGTTACCGTCAGCGCGACGATGCGGATTTCCTTGCGGGACATGGCGGCGATGAGGGCACCGTTGTCATCTTCGATGGGAAGGTAGTCGATCATGGAGCCGACGACCTCGGCCTTGGTGGCTTCTGGCGACAATTCGATCAATGTCGTCAATCCGTCCTGCGCCAGAAGTTTCTCACGCATGGTCGCGTCATAGGCACGAACGCCGGCGCCCAGAATGGCCCAATCCAGCGCGTCGCCCTGTTGCATCAGCCGATGCAGATACCAGGATTGGTGAGCA
This sequence comes from Tritonibacter horizontis, assembly GCF_001518015.1. Lineage (GTDB taxonomy): Bacteria > Pseudomonadota > Alphaproteobacteria > Rhodobacterales > Rhodobacteraceae > Epibacterium > Epibacterium horizontis. The sequence goes on along the minus strand of NZ_LPUY01000138.1, from coordinate 163,918 downwards.
CGGTGGAAGTTTCCAAGACCGATGTGGACGATGCCGGGCGTCAAGGTGCTGCGGTCGTATTGGGGGCGGGCAATCGCGTCCGGCAGGTCGACGAGCGTGGCGTTGGTCAGCGGGATGGGGGGATGGGGGTGAGTAGTCATCAGTTCAACCAGTTCCCGCCGTCAACATTGTAGGTCTGCGCCACGACATAATCAGCGTCGGAGCTGGCCAGAAACACCGCCATTCCCGTCAGGTCTGCCGCTGTCCCCATGCGGCCAAAGGGGACGGCGTCGCCCACTTCGCGCTTTTTCTGGCCGGGGGCCTTGTTTTCATATTTTGCAAAGAAGGCGTCGACACCGTCCCAATGTTCCCCGTCCACGACGCCGGGAGCGATCGCGTTGACATTGATCCCATGCGTGATCAGGTTCAGGCCCGCCGATTGGGTCAGGCTGATGATCGCCGCCTTGGACGCGCAGTATACGCCGACCAGGGCCTCGCCACGCCGACCGGCCTGGCTGGCCATATTGATGATTTTGCCACCGCCGCCACGCGCGATCATATGTTTGGCGACGGCTTTCATCGTGAACAGGGTGCCAGAGACGTTGATCTCGAAGGTCCGGTCGAAATCCTCGCGGGTGATCTCGACGATAGGGGCGGCGGTGAAAACGGCGGCGTTGTTGATCAGAACATCTATCCGGCCCAGGCTTTCAACCGTCGTGGACACCGCCGCGTCGATGCTGTCCTGACGCGCCACATCCAATTCCACTGCGATTGCGGCCGGGCCGATTTCCTTGGCGGTGGCCTGGGCGCGCTGGATGTCGATATCGGCGATTGCAACCTGAGCGCCCTCGCGGACGTAGGCCTCCGCAAAGGCCCTGCCGATGCCGCGCGCCGCGCCTGTAATCAAGGCGGTCTTGCCGTCTAGCCTCATTGATTGATCCTCAGACCTGCGGTGTCGAACCGGTGGATGACATCGGTGCGCGGGGTCAGATGAACCCGGTCGCCGTGATGAAAACTCACCTCGCCGTCGGCCCGCACGGTAATGGTCTCCGCCAGGCCCGTGTCATGGATGTGGAAAAACGTATCGGACCCGAGGTGTTCGGAGACACCAACGACGCCGGACCAGGGACCTTCATCGGCACTGATGGAGATATGCTCCGGGCGCACGCCGATGGTGTGGGCGTCGTATTTCGCGGCCTCGGGACCTTCGATAAAGTTCATCTTGGGCGAACCGATGAAGCCCGCCACAAAGAGGTTGCGCGGAGCGCGGTAAAGATCCAACGGCGAGCCGACCTGTTCCACATAGCCGGCCCGCAACACCACGATCTTGTCGGCCATGGTCATCGCTTCGACCTGGTCGTGGGTGACGTAGATCATTGTTGTCGCGAGCTTTTTATGCAGCTCGGAGATCTCCATCCGCATACCCACACGCAGCGCCGCGTCGAGGTTCGAGAGCGGTTCGTCAAAGAGAAACGCGGAAGGTTCACGCACGATGGCCCGGCCAATGGCAACCCGCTGGCGTTGGCCACCAGACAGCTGGCCAGGACGGCGTTCGAGGTAGTCGGTCAGATTGAGCGCCTTCGCGGCGGCTTCGATCCGCCGGTCCTGTTCCTCTTGCGGCATTTTGGCCATGCGCATCGGAAAGGCGATGTTCTTGCGCACCGACATATGCGGGTAGAGCGCATAGGATTGGAACACCATGGACAGGCCGCGTTTTGCGGGCGGCGTCATGGTTGCGTCTTCGCCGTCGATGCGGATCTGCCCCGAGGAGACATCCTCAAGCCCGGCAATCAGCCGCAAAAGAGTGGATTTGCCGCAGCCAGAGGGGCCGACAAAAACGGTGAATTCGCCGTCTTCGATGGTCAGGTCCAGGGGCGGGATGACCTGCGCCGTGCCAAAGCTCTTGGTCACTTTGTCGAGAGTAATACGTCCCATAAGTCTTTGTCCTTATTTCACAGCGCCAAAGGTCAGGCCGCGCACAAGTTGTTTCTGGCTGAACCAGCCAAGGATCAGGATCGGCGCGATGGCCATGGTGGAGGCGGCGCTGAGTTTTGCGTAAAACAGGCCTTCGGGGCTGGAATAGCTGGCGATAAATGCGGTGAGCGGGGCCGCCTTGGCTGCGGTCAGGTTCAAGGTCCAGAAGGCCTCGTTCCAGGCGAGAATGATGTTCAACAACAGAGTCGACGCGATTCCCGGCACGGCCATAGGTGTCAGCACGTAGAGGATCTCCTCCTTGAGCGTGGCACCGTCCATGCGGGCGGCTTCCAGGATCTCGCCGGGGATTTCCTTGAAATAGGTGTAGAGCATCCAGATGATGATCGGCAGGTTGATCAACATCAGAACCACCACCAGACCGATGCGACTGTCCAACAGGCCAAGCCGGATAAAGATCAGGTAGATCGGGTAAAGCACACCAACGGCGGGCAGCATTTTGGTCGAGAGCATCCACAACAGGATGTCCTTGGTCCGGTTCGACGGGACAAAAGCCATCGACCAGGCCGCCGGCACTGCGATGATGATGCCGAGGATGGTGGAGCCGCCGGCGACAATGATCGAGTTCCACAGGAACCGCATATAATCCGAGCGTTCCTGCACCACAGCGTAGTTTTCCAGCGTCCAGTCGAAGAACAGGAACAGCGGCGGGTCGTTGATCGCCTGCGCTTCTGTCTTGAACGAGGTGAGAATGGTCCAGAGGATCGGGAAGAAGATCAAAAGACCAACCGCCCAGGCCGCGGCGGTGTTGATCGCCTTGCGTCGTTGCGTAATGGAGCGTGCCATGTGTCAGGTCCCCTTTATGAGTCGAGGTTCTTGCCGACGATGCGCATCAGGAACGCGGCAACGATATTGGCAAGGATGATGGCGTAGACACCGCCGGCAGAGCCGAGGCCGACATTCTGGCTCTCCAGAACGCGCTGGAAAATCAGGTAGGTCAGAGTGCGGGTCCCGAAGGCGCCTTGGGTGGTGACGTAGATCTCGGCAAAGATCGACAGCAGGAAGATCGTCTGGATCAGCACCACGACGGTAATCGCCCGGCCCAGGTGCGGCAGGATGATATAGATAAAACGGGCGAGGGGGCTGGCGCCGTCCATTTCGGAGGCTTCCAGTTGCTCGCTGTCGAGGGATTGGATGGCCGTTAGCAGGATCAGCGTTGCAAAAGGCAGCCATTGCCAGCTGACAATGAGGATGATCGACTGCATGGAGGCCTCGGACAGCCATGACAGCGGCTCCGCCCCGAAGAATTTCCAAAGATGCGCAAAGAGCCCGTTCACGGGATCCATGAACATGTTCTTCCACACCAGCGCGGAAACGGTCGGCATCACGAAAAACGGCGCAATGACAAGAATGCGCACGATGCCCTGGCCCCACATCGGCTGATCCAGCAGCAGCGCCAGCAGGACACCGAATACAACCGTGATCGCAAGGACGCCGCCGACGATCACCAACGTGACCTGAACACTGGGCCAGAAGGCCGAAGAACTGAAGAAACGAATGTAGTTGTCAAAGCCGACCCAACCAAGGTCGCCCCCTCTGAGGGGGAGGTATTTCTTGAACGAAAACAACACGGTCATTGTCAGCGGAACAAGCATCCAGCCGAGGAGCAGAATGACGGCGGGGGCCATCATGATGCGCGCGGCTGAGCGGGAATGCTGGGTAGCCATGGGAGCCTCATCATTGGACGGGCGGGCCCGTCTCGGAACGCGATGGGAGAAAAAAAGACCAGGGATCGCAAGTGGCGCGGTCCCTGGTCCAGGAGGAGGAGCTTAGTAGCCGGCGGCTTCCATCTCTTCAGTGGTCAGAGCCTGCGCTTTTTCCAGTGCTTCCTCGGCGGTCTGCTGACCGGCCAGAGCGGCAGAGAACTCTTGGCCCACTTGCGACGCGATGCCCGCAAATTCCGGGATGGCGACGAATTGGACGCCAACATAGGGCACCGGTTCAACCGTCGGGTTGAGCGGGTCTGCGGATTGGATCGACTTCAGCGTCATTTCCGCAAACGGCACTTCCTGATAGTTCGGGTTCTCATACAGCGAGGTCCGCGCACCCGGAGGCACATTCGCCCAACCTTCGTTCTCGGCGACAAGTTCGATGTAGTCCTTGGATGTCGCCCACTGGATGAATTCCTTGGCGGGGCCTTCTTTCTGGGTTCCGGCAGGAATGCCCAATGCCCAGGCCCAGAGCCAGTTGCTGCGACGCTCCAGCCCGGTATCGGGTGCGAGGGCGAAGTCAACCTTGTCCGCGACGCTGGAATCGTCCGGGTTGGTCACGAAAGACGCCGCCACAGTGGCGTCGATCCACATGCCGCATTTGCCCTGCTGGAACAGCGACAGGTTTTCGTTGAACCCGTTGTTGGAGGCACCCGGAGGGCCCGCATCGTTCATCAGGTCGATGTAGAAGTTCAGGGTGTCGGCCCATTCCTTGCTATCGAATTGCGCCGTCCAGTTGTCGTCGAACCAGCGCGCGCCAAAGGCGTTGGAGGTCGCGGTCAGGAAGGCCATGTTCTCGCCCCAGCCTGCTTTGCCGCGCAGGCAGATGCCATAGATCTCGTTGTCTTTGTCGGTCATGGCACGCGCGGCATTTGCGACGAATTCCCAGGTCGGGGCTTCGGGCATCTCCAGACCGGCCTTTTCCATCAGGTCGGTGCGATACATGATCATGGAGCTTTCGCCATAGAACGGTGCCGCATAAAGCGTCCCGTCATAGCTCAACCCGCCGCGCATGGCGGGCAGGATGTCGTCGACGTCATAATCTGCCGGCAGATCGTTCAGTGGCACAAGCCAGCCGTTCTTACCCCAGATCGGCGTTTCGTACATGCCAATGGTCATGATGTCGAACTGACCACCGTTTGTGGTGATGTCCGTGGTAACACGTTGGCGCAGAACGTTTTCTTCGAGTGTAACCCACTCGACGTCATGGCCGGTTTTTGCGGTGAAATCGTCTGTCAGACCTTGCATGCGAATCATGTCGCCGTTGTTCACGGTCGCAATGGTTATCGTTTCTGCAAAGGCTGAAGACGTCATGAGAAGCGACAGCGTCGCCGCCGCCCGAAAAGCGTACTTCGAGTACATCCTAATCCTCCCTGATGTCTGGATGTTGTGCAGACACGGTAGTGGGATGCTTAAGGTTTGGTCAATCAAAAATTTTACGCGCGTAAAATTATGATTGATTGTTTGGATTCTCAATCCCTTAGGCGGATGCCCTTTCAATCAGCTTGCCGGAAAACAGGGTCGTAACGCGGGAAACGGCACGTTCTTCTGATTCGATCAGCGAGAGAATCGCCTCCACGCTCTTTGTGGCAATCGCGGCGTAATCCTGCGCAACGGTCGTCAGCGGCGGGCAGGTGAACCGAGCATAGGGGTGGTCGTCATGGCCCGCGACGCGCAGGGCAAAGCTGTTTCCCCGACCAACCCGAAGCCCACATTCGTAGGCCGCCGCCAGAAAGCCGATCGCCAGACGGTCATTCGAACATAGAACCGTGTTGGAGGACAATTTGCGCCGTTGAATCGTCTCCAGCCCGCCCTGATATCCGATCTGTTCAAAATCCCAAGTATCGCCATCCACCTGGATGAGCTGCGGTGTCTGCCCCAAGCGTTCCATCGTCTCTATGTACGAATTCCGGCGTTTGTAGGCGTTTGGGTTCGTGGGGGTTTTCATCTCGAAGAAAACCGGTGGTTCGCCGGTTTGGCAGAGATATTCTACCATAATTCCAACACTTTGAGGGTTGTCGAGCCCGAAGAAAGCCTCGCCCAGATCGCCGATGGAATTGTCGAACAGTACGGTGGGAACCTCGGCGCAGAACCGCTCGGCGGCGGCAATGTCCGAGCTGCGCCCAAGCGGCGCCATCAATACCCCGGCCGGGCGGATCGACTGCAATGAATTGAGGTTTTCGATCTCTTGCTGTGTGTCGCCGTGAGAGCTGAGCAGGATCGGGCGGAACCCCCCTTCGATGACCAGATTTTCAATCACCCGTGCGATCTCTGCAAAGAAGGGATCTGCCAGATAGGGGACGACGATGCCAATATTTTTGGTCAACCGACGGTTCTGGTTCATGGCGTAGATATTGGGGCGGTAGTGGTAGGTCTCCAACGCCTCTTCGATCTTCTTGCGCGTCGAGTTGCGGACGCTCTCCGGGTCGTTGAAGTATTTCGAAAGGGTCGGACGAGAGATCCCGCTGACGTTCGCGAGTTCTTCCATATTGCGGATCCTGTCGCTCTTCATGGCGATCCTTTCGTGCCCCTTTGCTGCAGGCGTGTTGGCAACCTGCGCTTTCTGCCGGGGTTTATCAGGTCAAAAATTTACGTGCGCAAAGTTTTTGCGCCGCCATATTTGGCTGCCCCTTTGTAACGGAAAGATAGGTTTTGTGTACATCGTTCGAGAGCCGCGATCTGTTGCGGCCCTCGTTTTATCGGTGTCAGCCGCTGTGGCGAACCGTGTCCTGCGGCGTGACATCTGCCCAGGTGGCAGGGGCGTCCGCGGTCATCGACGGGTCGATCTGAAAACGTCCCGTGACACGGGTCAGTGTTTTTGCCTCGCTCTGGAGCAACTGGCTGGAGGCCGAGGCCTCTTCTGCCATTGCCGTATTTTGCTGTGTGACCGAATCCAGTTCCCGAATGGCTGTGTTGATATCTTCGAGGCCTTTGGACTGGTGTTGCACACCGCCTGCGATCTCGGAGACCAGATCGCTGACCGATGTCACCTGCTGGATGATGCTGCTGAGTGCGTCGCCGGCCCGGTCGACCATGGAAACACCATGGGCCACATGCTCCTCGCTGGCATTGGTCAGGGCTTTGATTTCTCCTGCCGCCTCGGACGCGCGACGGGCGAGGTTGCGAACCTCGGATGCCACAACAGCGAACCCGGCGCCGGCCGGTCCGGCACGCGCTGCCTCGACCCCGGCGTTCAGCGCCAACAGGTTGGTTTGGAAGGCAATATCGTCGATCATGGAGATGATCTTGGAGATTTCCGCAGAGGCCTGCTGGATCTTGTCCATCGCCTCCACCGCGGAGCGCACGACATCGTTGCTCTGTTCGGCCTGACGCCGGGTGCCGCGCATGGTGTTGTCGACTTCGCCAGCTTTTTCCGCTGTTTGGCGCAGCCGTTCAGTGAGATCCTGCATGGCTGTTGCCGTTTTTTCCAGCGTCGCGCCCTGGCCTTCCGTGCGTTCGGCCATTTCATTGGCGGCGGCGCGTTGTTCCTGTGCGAACCGGTCGACATGCTGGGCTGCTTCGACAACTTCACGCAGTGAGTCCCGCAGGTTGCGCAAACTGCGATTGTAGTTCTCGCGCAACGCCTCGTGATGAGAGGAAAACGGCCGTTCGATTTCGGCGATCAGGTTTCCGTTCTGCAGATCGGTGAGCGCCTGGCTCATCTCATCTACAACCAGATCAGTTTCAGACCGGGCAGCAATTTCACGGGCACTGGCGTCGTCCGCGCGCTTCAGCTTGTCGCGAAAACTGTCGAGACTGCGGGCCAGATCGCCAAATTCATCGCCGCGCATGCGGCCTGCGACTTCAATGTCATAATCTTCGTTGCTGAGTGCGTTTGTCGCGTCGCGCAATTTGTGGATTGGGCGCGTGACCCGATTTGCCGCAGCCCAGGATACCCCGATCGAAACCACGATAGAGGCGCCAATCAAGGACAGGACCATCCAGCGGATCTGATAAACCCGCGCAAATGCGGAGGAAACGTCGGTTTCCATGACCAGGGACCAGTCAAACCCTTCAAGCGCAAGCGGCAGGACCACGGCGGTGGCGTGATGCCCGCTGGCCGTCATCACATCCTCGTACTGGCCACTTTCCCTGGCCCGGGCGGCTGCGATGTGAGGGGCATCCGGCAGCGGGTCAAGCATGGCGAAAGCATCAGGTATGACGCTTGGACTGCGGGCAAGCCCATCCGGGCTGACCAAAAAGATGTTTTCATGCGCCTTGTCCCCAAGGTTTGCCGAAAGCGCACTCAAGACCATATCGCTGCCGAGCCGCACGACGATGACGCCCACAGGGTCGCCCTTTTTGTTCAAAACGGGTGAGGCAAGGAAGGCATCATTGCTGTCGGCCGGGGCGTAGGGTGAAAAATCCTCTGTCACCACGGTTCCGGGTTCGGTGGCCAAGGCGGCGTCCACCACCCGGGCGAGCGCGCTGCCTGCCAGTTGCTCGCCCCCGATGTCTTCGGCAAAGTCGCCTTGTTTTTGGACGGAATACACGACCAGACCCGCAGTTGTGACCAGATATATGTCGGAATACCCATTCAGTTGAAGGGTTTGCAGGAATGTCGGGTGATAGGTAGCATGAGACTGACTATAGTAGGACCCATCGCCAGGATCGACGAGGTCCGCACGCTGATCGGCTGCATTCGGGTTCTCGCTCACGTAGTGCTTTTTCATATAGCCGATCGGATCGTCGTCCTCGATCATGCCGACCACGCGTTCGAAATTATTCATCGCGCGAAAGACCGTTGGCAGTGCACCAAGGTTGGCCACATCGCGCTGCGCCGCACCGATGCTGAATTGCAGCGCCTGTGCCCCAGCGCGTGCCTTTGATGCCTGCGCCGTTGCAACATTTTCGCGAATGCTCCGCTCCGCCATGGAATAGATCAGGAACGAAACCGTGACGACAAACACAACGGTCAGGGCAACCATAAGCAAAGGGAGTTTCAGTTTGAGCGAAATGGAAGAGGACTTCAGCGGCACATTCGGCCTCCTTCGTATAGGCAGCGCACAATAGCCTCTGATTTTCGCGAAGAAGTCCTAATATTTTATGTGGCGACTGGCAAAACCACGCGTCGGAGCGGCGTCCGTTAGCCGTTGTTGGCAAAGAGGGACCGTCCATGCTGGGCGATCAGATGCGCCAGCGCGTTCAGGTCCACCGGTTTGCCAAGTAGCGCATTGATCACGTCTTCCGTCAGGTTGGGGTCCGACAGTTTTCGGGCCAGGGCAGTGACGATTACAATCGGCAGGTCTCCATCCGCCGTCTTCGCTGCCCGTGCAAGTTGGCCGCCGTTCTGGCCGGGCATGTTATAGTCCGAAACCAGAAACGACCACATGCCGGGGTCTTCTTCGATTGCGGCGAGCGCCTCGTCCGGGTGCAGGCAAATGCTGACCTCTGCGCCCAGGCGTTCAAGAAACGCGGCAATCGATTCTGCGACCTGGGCGTCGTCGTCAACCAGGAGCACCAGCTGACCGTCCAGCCGTACTGTGCCAATATCCTCTTCGCTGGCACGGGCAACGGAATAGTCGCTCAGCGGGAGGTATATTTCGACCCGTGTTCCTTGGTCGATGTCGCTCAAAAGACGTATCGCGCCGTCGTGGCTGCGGATGATTTCGGCGATGGCCATCATGCCGATGCCGCTGCCACGCTGCCCCTTGGTCGAACAATGTTCCCGAAACAAGCGTTTGCGAACCTCCGGAGGGACCCCGCTGCCACTGTCGTGGACGGCATAGCAGGCATAGCTGAGATCGGGATCTATCGGCCCGACGTCCATCCGCATGTCCATCAGGTCTGCGCCGGTATGACGCGTCAGATATTGGCAGATCTGCCCGGGTTTGCCGCCCAACGCATCCTGCGCGTTTTGCACCAGATTCAGGGCAACCCGCAATAGATCCGACGGATAACAAAGCATCTCCATCTCCTCCTCGCCCATTTCGAGCGTGAAGGTGGTGTCGGCGGAGAGGGCGCTTTGCAGCAAGTCCTGCGATTCGGTCATCAGGTTGCGCAGGTCGATCATGTTTTGGCTGTCTGCGGACATACCGAGATCGAGGAAGCGATTGATCATCTTGGCCGCGCGCGAGGAGGCCTCGTTTATGCGCGCCGAATAAAGCTGTACTTTTTCGGGCGGCGTTCGCTCGTTCAGCAGGGCGGAGTGCCCGTTGATCACGGCCAGCAAGTTGTTGAAATCATGTGCAACACCAGCTGCGAGGCGACCGATGCTTTCGTTCTTTTCAAAGTCGTGCAGCTTTTTCTCAAAGCTCCGGCGGGCGTTTTCGTATTCGATGCGGCGGGTAATGTCGCGGGCCACGACGATGCGCATCTGATCGTCGATGCGTGTCACGCAGACTTCGTAGCTCAGGATGTCGCCGTCCAGATTGACCCGCATTTCGATCTGGGCGCTGCCTTCCGTTTCGACCTTTGATTGCAGATCCGGCAAGAGTTCTTCGACATCTTCGGGCAGAAAGGCCGAGCTCCAGTTCTTGTTCAGGACGGCCGTCGGCTCCGGCGTTCCGAATATGCGTGCGAAGGCTGGGTTGGCATAGGTGATCCGCGCGTCCAGTTCGACGATGGCAATGCCTTCTGTGGTGCTGTCCATGGCTGCGGCACGCTGTTTCAGCTTGCGCTCCGCGCGCTTGATTTCGGTCACATCGGTCCCGGTGATCACGCGCCCGCCTTCGTTGCTGTAAAAGCTGCGGATCAGGAAAACGGTGCCGTCCTTGCAAGTCACCTCCTGGTTTTCAAGGCCGTCATCAATGGATTTGCAAAAGGTCGAGATGATCTGGCGTTGTCGAAGGCCGGGGCCATACATCTCCCGCAGCAGGCCTTGCATGGCTTTGTTTGCGTATAGGATTGTCCCGTCGGCCTCTGTCGCGAGGATCGCACTGGTGACCGCTTCCATGGCGTATTCAATGCGTTTTTCGAGCCGCTTTACAGTTTGTTGCGTCTGCGACTGCTCGGTCACATCAGAATGCGTGACCATCATATAGCGCAGGGTGCCGCTGCTGCTGCGGATCGGGGTCAAGGAAATATCGTCGAGAAAGGGTTTGCCGTCCCCGCGGGTGTTCCAGATCCGAAAACGTCCCTGCTGACCTGCGTTCAACGCCTGTTCCATTTCGTCCCGATCTATACCGGGGCGCAGCGGGGCGGCGATCAGATGCGGCTCGGACCCATCAGAGAGGCGATGCCCAGTCATCTCTTCAAAGGCATGATTTGCAAAAACAATCTCGCCGCCGCCGTGGTCGGGATCAACCAGCATCACCGGCACTTCGGCTTGTTCGAGCACGGATGCCAGAAGCATCTGACAGTCATCGGCCTGCAACCCCCGCAGGGCATGCGAGAAATGGGTGATGACCCGTTCCAGGATTGCGATTTTGCCGGCGTCGAAAAAACCGGCGCTGGGATGCCAGCACATGAGAGCAAGGAACTGTCCATCCTGCCGCAGATGGGGGGTCGTAATCAGGCTGCCGGTCTCTTTTCCACTGGCCCGTCTGGGTGTCGGATCGCGGCATTGCCGCAGATCTTTGACATCACGCGGCGAGGCGTACCAATCGAGCTGCTGCGCGTCCAGTTCCGCCGGGCTGGTTTGGGGAAAAAGAACCCGCGGTGCGCGGTGCGGCAAGTCAAGAAACCCCTCGATGCTGTTGCCGACGACAGCGATCTCCTTCGCGCCAATCGCGGATTTCAGCAATGCGTCCAGCGCTGCAAAGACCATGTCACGATCCGCTGCGTCACACATGGCCTGGATCCCATCCAGAAGCGCGCGAGAGATCTTCAGTTCGCGCGCATCCTGCCGCCGCCTGCGGTCAAGCGCAGCCAGCTTTGATTGCAAGTCGCCTTGCGGAAAAGGGTCAGGTTGAACGCTCATAGGCCAGAGCCTACGTCGGCGTTCCTTAAGGATCGGTGGAATCTTTGTCTCGCATTGGAGGTAAAATTGCCCGCCGGAGCGGCTAGGCGGTGCAGGATCTGGCCAGCGGGTCCGGACGTTGGTCGACCGGGGCGGGGCAACCTGTCCAGGTGGGGCGGCCGCTATTGTCGCTTCGGATGCGTCTATCCTGCTGGTGTCTTTGGGAGATCCGCAATGGTTTGCCTGCGCGGCAGCGCTCCAGAGCCGTAGGCGCGAGTTGCGACGTCGTCCGGTTTGACAGATCACAAGACCTGTTCAGTTGGTCTTCAATTTTGCGATTGAAGTCTTTGAGGCGCCAGACACCCGTCACGCCCTGCCAGCGGTCACTGGTGTCCAAATTGTTTGGATACTGGACCTAACATTCACAGATCTGCAAATCTGTTTGAAAACAGTGAGCTTTGGTAGCGGAGGAGGGACTTGAACCCCCGACACGCGGATTATGATTCCGCTGCTCTAACCAACTGAGCTACTCCGCCGCTCGCTGTGTGGAGGCGATGTACGGAAAGCCGCAGATAGGGTCAAGAGTTGAATCGTCAAAACCAGTGGTTTGGCAGAAGTTTTTTAAGTCCACGGACTTTTCCGGATTTTCAACTTGTCATGTCGCCGGTTTGAATGGGGCAATCGGGAAACGACGGTCAGCTGGCCTGTTCGAGGTCCAAGAGGCGCGGGCGCGGCAGCGCGTCGAGCATGGCAAAGACCTTTTTTCGACAGGCCTCACCGGGCCAGCCGACCGGGTGAAAGCTTTCGGGCAGATCAGGCTGACGGAGAACAATCCGGCGCCAGCGGTGGACGATCAGGGTTCTGAGACAGGCGCGTTGGAGCGGGTCCAGTTCGACTGGTGGCGCACCAAATCCGTGCAACGCATCATCAAACGCTGCACAGGCGCGGTGCAGTGAAGGCGGAAACAGTTCCGTCTGGAGCCAGGCGGGGACAGCCGCGATTGTGGCGTCGATCACGAACAGATCGCTGAGCGCACGGGGGGCAGGGCCGGGCGCGATGCCCGTGTGGCGATTGATGCGGACCAGCGTATCGGTTGATTTGGCTTCCATCGCATCCATGAGCTCAAGCCCAGCGGGCGTTCCGGCAATCAGCACATGCCAGTCTGTTGTGGCGCAGCTGGCCCGATTGAAGATGCGCGGCGTGACGGCCAGCGACTGTGCGCGGCCGAAGGGGGTGAGAAAGTGAACCGAGCCACGTCCAAGCCGTTCGCTGTCGGTCCAGCCGTCTTTTCTCAGCCGGTGCAAGGCAACGCGAATGGCTTCGGGTTTGATGCCGATCGGCGTTATCACCCGCGTCAGCGCGGCGCTGCTGATACGCGCCCCATCGGATTGCGCCATGTCCCCCAGGAAGGAGACGATGATCGACCAGACGCGCTGCCCTTGCGGGTCCGCAAGCGCCTCTACCACCGTCATAAACCAGTCCTGCGCATCGCGTGTCATGGGCGCAGCGTAGTGGCTGGCGTGAACAAGCGCCAGCCCCATGGGGACTGACGCGATGCTCTAGCGGGCAACCATGGTCAAAAGCTCGTATTCTGCGACCAGCGCGTCGTTCTGGTTGCGCAGTGACACATGCCAGCGGACCTCGCCATAGTCTGCATTTCTCGGGGTTTTGGCTTTGACCGTCAGGCGCACCTTGATGCTGTCTCCCGGCTGCACCGGCTTCATGAAACGCAATGAGTCCAAGCCGGTATTGGCCAGAACAGGTCCCTCGTCCGGCTGCACAAAAAGACCCGCCGCAAAGGAGAGCAAGAGGTAGCCATGGGCGACACGTCCGGGAAAGAACGGATTTCGCGCTGCGGCGTCGTCGTCCATATGGGCATAGAACGTGTCGCCGGTGAATTGGGCAAACTGTGTGATGTCGGCGCTGGTGACCTGGCGCGGTTTTGTGTGCAGGGTTTCGCCAATTCGGAGTTGGCCAAAGCGGCGCGTGAACGGGTGATCTGGCGTCGTGTATTCCGGGCCTTCGGGGATCCAGGTGCCGGTGATTGCGCTGAGGATTTCGGGACTGCCCTGCACTGCGGTGCGCTGCATATAGTGTTTGACTGCACGCAGCCCGCCCAGCTCCTCGCCGCCGCCGGCGCGTCCGGGCCCGCCATGAACCATATGGGGCAAAGGCGCGCCGTGCCCGGTGGCTTCCTTCATCGAGGTTGCGTTGTTGATATAGACCCGCCCGTGATAGGCGGCGATGTTCAGGGTGACATCGCGCGCCACTGCTGGATCGGCGGTGATCAAAGACGCAACCAAGGACCCCTGGCCCCGGTTGGCCAGCGCCACCGCATGATCCAGATCGCGGTAGCCCATGACCGTCGACACCGGGCCGAAGACTTCGGTTTCATGGACGTGGATGGCCTGATCCGGGTCCGGGCAATGAAACAGCATCGGCGGAACAAAGGCGCCACGGTCCTTGTCTGCGCCGACAACGGCAAAGGCGTCGGGGTCGCCGAAAACGCGGGTGGCCTCGGTGCCGATCTGGGCGGCGCGCTGGAGCACATCGCGCTTTTGGGCTGCGGAAACCAGCGCCCCCATGCGGGTCTCTGGCGCACGAGGGTCGCCAATCGTCACCCCTTGCAAAGCGGCGCGCAGCCCGTCGATGACGGCGTCGACCTGCGCCTGTGGGACGAGGATCCGACGAATTGCCGTACATTTCTGTCCAGCTTTTGTCGTCATTTCGCGCTGTACTTCCTTGAGGAACAGGTCGAACTCTTCTGTGTCGGGCAGGACATCAGGCCCCAGGATGGAGGCATTCAGGCTGTCTTGTTCTGCGACAAAGCGGACGGAATTTGCAACGAGTGCCGGGGTCTGGCGCAGCTTGTGCGCGGTGGTCGAAGAGCCGGTAAAGCTGACGACATCCTGACAGGTCAGGCGGTCCAGCATGTCGCCCAACCCGCCGCTGACCAGTTGCACCGCGCCGGCAGGCAACAGGCCGCTGTCGAGCATCAGGCGCACGGCGGCCTCGGTGACATAGCAGGTGGAGGTTGCTGGTTTGACGATGGCCGGGACCCCCGCCAGGAGGGTCGGCGCCAGCTTTTCCAGCATCCCCCAGACCGGAAAATTGAAGGCGTTGATATGGACCGCAACCCCCTGAAGGGGGACGCAGATGTGCTGACCCAGAAAACTGCCGTGCCGCGACAGGTGTTCCACCGGACCATCGCAGTAGACATGGCTGTCTGGCATTTCGCGCCGGCCTTTGGATGCAAAGACAAACGTCGTGCCGATGCCTCCGTCCACGTCAAACAGATGGTCGCCCTGGGTCGCGCCGGTGTCAAAGCTCAGATCATACAGAAGGTGTTTGTTGGCTTCGAGGTGTTGCGCCACGCCTTTGAGCATCCGGGCCCGGTCGTGGAATGTCATTGCCCGTAAGGCAGGGCCGCCGACCGTGCGGGCGTGGTCCAGCATGGCTTGAGTATCGAGGCGGGCCGTTCCGGCGCGGGCGATTACCTCGCCGGTGATGGCAGAGGCGATCTCCCGTGCCGTCTTGTCCGGGGCAATCCAGTGCCCGGCGGCGAAACTTGCCACATCCCTGATGCTCATGCTGCGTGCCTCCCTGATTTGTGCCGGTCAATCCGTCCCACGGGGCCGGGTCGACTCGTCACAGAGAAATATTGACCGTCCGGTCGGTTTATGCAAGGATTTTCCCCAAGAGGTTGCGCGCGGCGCCTGAGGAAACGCGCAGGCCAGACTTCCGGGGGGAGAGCGAATGTCACTTTCAGCAAAAGATCGGGCGGAGCAATCTGCAGCCGCCATGTGGGCCAATGATCTCGCGTCCAAATGGCTCGGGGTGGAGATAGAGGCCGTCGCCGAGGGCGAGGCCACCCTTGCCCTGACCGTCGCACCGCATCATTGCAATGGCCACGGCATTTGTCACGGCGGGGTGATTTTCATGCTGGCTGACAGTGCCTTTGCCTTTGCCTGCAACAGCCGCAATCAGGTCACCGTGGCGCAACACAACATGATCAGTTTTATCGCGCCGGGCCATCAGGGAGACAGGTTGGCCGCGACGGCGCGCGAGGTTTCCCTGACCGGTCGCAGTGGCCTCTACGATGTCAGTGTCACCAACCAGAAGGGGCAGTTGATCGCTGAAATGCGGGGCTGCTCCCGCGCGATCAGCGGCCAGCTGTTTGAGGAGACAGCCGCGCCGCCTTCTCGGGACTGAAGAGGTCCGGGATGACAGACGACCACGAGGCGATGGAGGACGCCAATGCATGATTTAACGCCCAAGCGGTCCGAGCTGGACCCGATCGAGATTGCGTCGATTGACGAAATCCGCAGCCTGCAACTGGAGCGGCTCAGGTGGTCGTTGCGCCACGCTTACGACAACGTGGAGATGTACCGGGCGCGTTTTGATGCGCTGGGGGTGCACCCAGAGGATTTGACGCAGCTTAGCGACCTGGCCAAATTTCCGTTCACGACCAAGGGCGACCTGCGCGAGGCCTACCCCTTTGGCATGTTCGCGGTTCCGCGTGGGCAGATCCTGCGGGTACATGCGTCGTCCGGGACGACGGGCAAGCCGACGGTCGTGGGGTATACCCAAAAGGACATCGACAACTGGGCGGACCTGATGGCGCGGTCGCTGCGGGCCTCTGGCCTGCGCCGGGGGGATATGGTGCACAACGCCTATGGCTACGGTTTGTTTACCGGCGGCCTTGGCGCCCATTACGGGATTGAGCGTCTGGGCGCGACCGTGGTGCCGATGTCTGGCGGCCAGACCGAGAAACAAGTCGCCCTGATCGAAGACTTCCGCCCCGATGGGATCATGGTCACGCCGTCCTATATGTTGAACATTCTGGAACAGTATCATCGCATGGGCTTTGATCCGCGCGGCTCTTCCCTGAAGGTCGGTGTCTTTGGCGCGGAGCCATGGACCGATGCCATGCGACGGGAAGTCGAGGCGGCCTTTGATATGCATGCGGTGGATATCTATGGTCTGTCCGAAATCATGGGGCCGGGGGTCGCCAATGAATGCGTGGAGACCAAGGACGGTCCGGTCATATGGGAGGATCATTTTCTGCCGGAGATCATAGACCCCGAAACTGGGGCGGTGTTGCCGGATGGCGAACTGGGCGAACTGGTGATTACGACTCTCACCAAAGAAGGCCTGCCGATGGTGCGCTATCGCACCCGTGACCTGACGCGGCTTTTGCCCGGCACGGCGCGGTCGATGCGGCGGATGGCGAAGATTACCGGCCGCTCGGACGACATGATCATCCTGCGCGGCGTCAATGTCTTTCCCAGCCAGATCGAGGAACAGGTCCTGCAGGTGCCGGGTCTCGCCCCCTATTATCAGATCGAACTGGTCACGGTCGGTCGCATGGATGCGATGCGGGTGCATGTGGAGCTGCTGCCCGCGGCGGTCGCCTCCGGCCAGAGCGAAGGTCACAACCAAGCCTGCAAGGCGCAACTGGCCAAGCGGATCAAGGACATCGTTGGCATCTCGGCCGAGGTCTCAGTGGGTGAGCCTGGCAGCGTCGAGCGGTCACAAGGCAAGGCGCGCCGTGTGGTCGACGCCCGCGAGAAAGGATAGAACCTCTTGGCCCGGACGATTGCCAAAGATCACGACCAGAAGCGGACGCAGATCCTTGCGGCCTCGGCGCGACTCTTCGCGGAGGAAGGATATGACAGGGCCTCCATGTCCCAGATCGCGCGGGCCTGCGGCATTTCAAAAGCGAATATCTACCATTACTACGATGGCAAGGATGCGCTGCTGTTCGATTTGCTGGACAGTTATCTACGCCGCCTGCGGGATCGCGTCTGCGGGTTGGATCTGGCGGGGCTGGATCCGGCAACCGGTCTGCGCAGCCTGCTGACCGAGGTGCTGCTGGCCTATGAAGGGGCCGACCACGAACACAAGGTGCAGCTCAACGCGATGGCAGCCCTCTCTGACGAGCAACAGGAGCACCTGCGGGCCTATCAACGCGATATGCTGAAACGGCTGAGCGCGATCCTGAGGGCGGCCGCGCCGGATGTTTTTGCCGATGACAAAGCGAAGCTTCGCGCGGTGGCCATGTCCGTTTTTGGCATGCTGAACTGGCACTATATGTGGAACGCAGCCGCAGACACCGAAGATCGCAAAGGCTATGCGGATCTGGTCGCGCAGCTGACGCTGGCAGGGGTGGCGGGGCTTTAGCCGGTCTCTGCCGTGGCGCGTCGGCGGAAGCCTGCTTTCGCCGCGTGTGGCATCGGTGGAAAAACTTTGGAACATTCCTGTCTGTGCTACGTTATGTCAAAGATGATTATCCATCACCGGTGGTCCGGCTGGGACACGTGACAGCACATGGTTTTGCGCTGTCCGGTCTTTCACCGCCCCGGCAATCAAAGAGGAGATGGGACTATGTCTAAGACGTCTGGCGTTCTCGCGGCGATATTTGCAGCAAGTGTTTTTGTGGCTGGCTGCTCTGACAATCAGGACATCAATGCGGTCACCGGCGCGCTGGCTGGCGCCGCTGTCGGCAACCAGGTCGGGTCGGGTAGCGGCAAGACCGCGGCAACCCTCATCGGGGGCGCGGTTGGCGCACAGGTCGGCGCAAACGCACCGCGTCAGTGCACCTATCGCAACAGCGCAGGTCAAACCTACAAGGCAGCTTGCCCGTAACCTGTTCGCACCTGTTGAAATTGAAAACAGCCGCTCTGAAAGGAGCGGCTGTTTTTTTGCGGTGGCGCATGGGGGCGTGGCGAAAAAGACAGGGTGGGGAAAGCTGCGTGGCGATGGCGGTCTGACCCTGTTGGCTGGGACAAAAAAATGCCCCGGCGCTGGGCCGGGGCAGGTTTGGTATTTCTGGTGCCTCTTACTGTCTTTCGGCCAGCAGGGGCGTGATCCGGCGCACAGCTACGCGGCGGTTGGCGCGCTCTGCATCAAGAACGGGAATGGCCAGATCGCTTTCTCCATAGCCCTGGATCACCATGTTCTCTGGCGGGACGTTGAAATACTCGGTCAAGGCCAGCGCCACGGTTTCCGCGCGACGGTCAGACAGGGCCAGGTTATAGGTAGCTGCGCCCACGGCATCGGTATGACCCTCGATCAGGAAAACCTCGCTGGGGTTCTTGTCGATCAGGTTCGCCAATGCATTGCCAAGTTGAGACAGCTCCTCAGCCTGGGCTGCGCGTACTGCACTTGATCCGGTTTCAAAGGTCACCTTGTCCACGTTGATAACCGGCACAAGTTGACGCACGGCGTCGATATTGCGGATCTGTGCCAGCGAGAAGCGGCGGTCAACACCCTGAGGCTGCTGGGCCGCCAGGGCGGCCGCCAGTTCATCAGAGGAAATCGTACTGTCCGACCGGAAGGCCGCGCGGGGCTGCGTGTTCTCCGGCAGATCGGTTACCACCACCTTCTCTGCGGCGCGGGTGTCGTCAAACAGAACCACGGTACGCCCATCCTGCAGGGTCTTGCTGCGGCGCAGAACGCGACCGTCCGAGGCGCGAATTGTTTCCACCTCTGTCCCGTCCTCACGGGTAACAACGGTGCGGGTCGAGCCGTCGTCGAACTGATAGGTTTTGACGTTTGACCCCGGTTGGCGCAGCAAGGCGTCATCGTTCTTGATGACCCGGTAGGTGCCGTCCTGCTCGACGACAGCGCGATCACCGCTGTTGGAAACGACCGTCTCGCCGGATTTCAGCAACTGACCCACGGCGAAGGCGCCAAGACCCAGCAAGGCGGCTTTTTCCAACTTTGACAAACCATCGTCATCGTCGTTTGCGCGGGTGCTTGGCGCGGCTTTGGCCTCTGCGGTTTCATTGACCTTGGTGTCGAATTCCTCGTCCGAACTGCGGGCGGACTCTTCGGTCACGGTTTCTTCGGTGACTTCGGCATTGGCAGAGGCATCGCCATCCGCAGCCGCCGCTGCCGCCGTTGTTTCCGTGTCAGATTCGGCCAGGGCATCAGCCTGTTGCTGGCTATTTTGTTCGGTCACTTCGGGATTGTCCACGACGGTGGCATCAGCGGTGGTGTCCGCGGTTGCCTCGGCTTCTCCTTCAGCCTGAGCCTGAGCCTGAGCTTCGGCTTCTGCTTCCGCTGCGGCGTTCAGTTCGGCGCGCTGACCGGCGAGGGCCTGCGCCAGCTCTTCTACGCCGGCCTCAGCGTTTGCGGCCGCATCGGCTGTCGGATCGAGCAATGAATCCGTGGTTCTCTCGATCACATCCGCGAGGTTGGTGACGTCGATGTCGGTGTTGCTTTCGGCCTCTGCATCGATGCCTGCCAGAACCGTGGCGGCTTGCAGGTCCGCCGGGAGGCCAGCGTCAAACGTGTTCTGGGCGTAGTCGTCGCAAAACTGCGCGACACGGCCATCGTTGTCCTTGGTTTCTTTCCCCTGCGCCTGACGACGCGCGTCCCGTTCCGCGCGCTTGCGGCAGCGCTCCACGAGTTCGGAGATTTCGGCGTCGCTCATCTGAGAAATGTCAATTGCGGCGTTTCCGGTCGCATTGGCATTTGCGTTGCTGTTCCCCTGCGCCATACCGGGTAGCGGTGCCGCTATCGAAGCGATCATGACGAGCGCCGTGGCGGATTTGAAAAATCCCTTGTTCATCGGGCGTCCTTTCTGTTGTCAGCACATGACTGTCGAGACTTAAACGCGCGAAACCGGAAAATGTTGCATGGCCTGCATAAAAAGACCGCCCCCGGGCAGGGGCGGTCATAAGGCACGCTGGCGTTTTGGAAAAGCGGATCAGATCTCTGACGGGCCCACCATGCCGACGATTTCGTAAGTGCGGCGCAGGATCGGTGCAGTGATTTCGCGCGCGCGCTCGGCGCCGCGCGCGAGGATCTTGTCGATCTCGTCCTGGTTTTCCATAAGCCGCGCCATTTCCGTGGTGATTGGCGCCATCTTTGCGACAGCCAGATCCGCCAGCATCGGCTTGAACTCCGAAAACTGACGCCCGCCCACATCGGCCAGAACCTGATCGACGCTCTGTTCGGACAGGGCGGCATAGATATTGACAAGGTTGCGGGCTTCGGGACGGTCCTCAAGCCCCTTGGCGTCCGATGGCAACCCCTCGGGATCGGTTTTCGCCTTGCGGATCTTTTTGGCGATGGTGTCGGCATCATCGGTCAGGTTGATGCGGCTGGCATCCGACGGGTCCGATTTCGACATCTTCTTGGCGCCATCGCGCAGGCTCATGACACGGGTGGCAGCCCCTTCGATCACCGGCTCGGTTTCGGGAAAGAAGTTGACCCCATAGTCGTGGTTGAACTTGATCGCGATGTCGCGGGTCAGCTCGAGGTGTTGTTTCTGGTCTTCGCCGACCGGAACATGGGTGGCGTGATAGACTAGGATATCTGCCGCCATCAGCGCCGGGTAGGCCAGAAGACCAAGCGAGGCATTCTGCTGGTTCTTGCCGGCCTTGTCTTTCCACTGGGTCATCCGCTGCATCCAGCCCATCCGGGCGACGCAGTTGAAGATCCAGGCCAATTGCGCGTGCTCTGGCACCTGGCTTTGATTGATCAGGATCGATTTTTCCGGGTCCAGCCCGGCGGCGATGAACCCGGCACAGAGTTCGCGGGTGGCTTTTTTCAGATCGCTTGGGTCCTGCCAGACCGTGATCGCATGCAGGTCCACCATGCAATAGATGGATTCCACGTCGCGGGCTTGCCAGTCAACGAACCGCTTCAGGGCACCGAGGTAGTTCCCCAGATGCAGATTGCCCGAGGGCTGGATGCCTGAAAAGACACGCGGGGTGAAGCTGGTTTCGCTCATCGTCGAAAACTCCCGTCTGGAATTATGCACCATCGTCGCTTACCCATGGCGCAGAGTATCGTCAACAGGCGCCGTCCCGTGCAACCGGGTCTGCGGCGCTCTCAAGAGCAGGAACACCATGCAAGAGCCCAATCAATCGCCCTTTAACGCCTTGCCGCCCGTCGTGATTGCGCTGGTGATTGTAATCCTCGGACTGGAGATCGTTTTCTCGCTTGGATCACGGGGCATTCTTGGTGGACCCGAGGCCGTGGGCTGGCGTCTGTCCGCCTTGCAGGAATACGGGTTCGGCGCACAATACTTCTGGTGGATGTGGGAAAATGGCATCTGGCCTTTTGACTTGCTGAAGCGGTTTGTGACCTATGCCTTTGTCCACGGGGCTTTCACCCAGACGATTTTTGTCTGCGTTTTCCTATTGGCGATGGGCAAAATGGTGGGCGAAGCCATGGGCGAAATTGCCGTTGTGGTGATTTTTGTCGGATCTGCCATCGGTGGCGCGCTGGTCTATGCCCTGCTGGTCGGCGGGCAGGTCGCATTGATCGGTGGATTTCCCGCGGTCTACGGGCTGATCGGCGGCTTTACCCATCTGTTGTGGCTGTCGCTGGCCCAGGTTGGCGCGCAGCAATACCGGGCGTTTTCGTTGATTGCCTTCCTGATGGGGATCCAACTGTTGTTCGGGCTTATCTTTGGTGGCAGCCCGGAATGGGTGGCGGATTTGGCGGGCTTTGCCACTGGGTTCCTGATGTCGTTCTTTCTGGTGCCCGGTGGATGGCAGAGGATCCTGTCCAAGCTGCGCCAGGAACGCTGACGCCACGCCATTGCCGCCTGGAGGCTGGCCTGGACATGAACGTCACGCGACAGACCGCGCCTAACACGGGCGCGGTTTTGTTATGTCTTGCCGCGTTTCAGGGCGGATTTGAATTCGGCCAGGCGCAAGGCACCGATCAGCTGGCCCAATCCAAAATAGAGAACCGCGCTGACAATAATCAGGCCCAGCAACCCGAGATAGCGCCAGTAGGGCAGGGACAGCACCGGGGCGAAAATCGCGGCAACCGCATAAAGACCGGCCCCCATCACCAAGGATGCAATCAGGATCCGCACCGCCCGACGGTAGAACCGGGGGTCAAATTCGGCCGCTTTGCCCATGCGACGCGCGCCAAGCCACAACAACAGAACCATCGCCCAACCGGCCACGGTCGCCGCGACGGCTGGTGAAATCCAGCCAAGCAGCGGTTGCAGCCCAAGCGCCAGACCAGCGTTCACCACCATGGCCACAATGGCATAGCGGAACGGGCTACGGGTGTCCTCGCGCGCGAAAAAGAGCGGCTGCAGCACCTTTTGCAGCACAAAGGCCGGCAGGCCCGCACCGTAGATCGCAACAGCAAGGGCGATTGCGGCGACATCCTCCGGCCCGGTGGCACCGCGCTCATACAGGACAGAGACGAGAGGCAGCGGGATGACGACAAAAGCCACAGCGCAGGGGACGGTCAGCAGCAAGGAGAACTCACCGGCCCGCGACAGCGCGCTTTGTGCGCCGGTGTCATCACCAGCACGCAGACGCCGGGACAGGTCCGGCAGGAGCACAATTCCAACCGCGATCCCAACGACGCCCAGCGGCAGTTGATAGAGCCGGTCGGCAATGAACAGCCAGCTGACGGCATTTTCATAGTTCGAGGCGGCCAGCTGCCCCACCACCAGATTGACCTGGGTCACCCCCATCGCCAGCGCGGCCGGCAGCGCCACCCGCACCAGATTGCGCATTTCGGGGGTGAGCCGTGGCCGCCCGATACGGAGCGAAATACCAGCCCGAGCGGCCGCATACCAAACCAGTGCAAGCTGGGCGACCCCTGCGAGCGGGATCGTCCAAATCAGCCAAACGATCACATCTCGGCCCAGCGTTGCCGCGGTGATCATGGCAGCGCAGGTGAGGATATTCAGCAGAACCGGCGCAGCGGCGGCAGCGGCGAAACGCCCTGTCGCATTCAGAACGCCGGAGAACAGCGCCGCCAATGACATGCAAAGGATGTAGGGAAAAGCAATCCGGCCAAAGCCGACCGCGAGGTCGAACCGGGCATCGCCGACAAAGCCGCCAGCCGTGGCCCAGACCAGCGCAGGCATGAAAACCATGCCAAGCCCGACCAGCCCGAGAACGGCAACCGCCAGGAGGTTGAACGCATCTTGGGCAAACCGGTGCGCGCCATCGTTCGCCTCCAGACGCTTGGCAAACATCGGCACGAAGGCGGCGTTGAACGCGCCCTCCGCAAAGAAGCGGCGAAACAGGTTGGGCAGTCGGAACGCTGCCACAAACGCATCAAGAAGCGGACCGGGGCCGATGTAAGCGGCAATCAGGATCTCACGCAGAAACCCCAGGACCCGGCTCGCCAGGGTCCAGAAACCGACCGTCATAAAGCCGGACATCAATTTGATCTGCTTCATGTGTCGGCTCGTTTGGCACCTTCCGAGATGGCGTCCCGGAGCTTCTTCTCAAGCGCCTGCTGTTTGGCGGCAGAATGGTATTTCAACCCGAACATATCCTTGACGTAAAAGCTGTCGACAACCTGTTCGCCGTAGGTCGCGATCACTGCATTGGCAATATAGACGTTGGACGACGCAAGCGCCCGCGCAAGATCATAAAGCAGACCCGGTCGATCACGGGTGTCGACCTCGATGATCGTGTAGATATCGGAGCCGTCGTTGTCGAACAGAATATGCGTGGGCACCCGAAAGGCGCGCTCTCGTTTCTTGATCTTGTCGCGTGATTTCAGCGCTTCACGGGCAATCACCTCGCCGTTCAGTGTCTTCTCGATCATCTTGCGCAGGCGCGGCAGACGGGAAAGTTCAAAGGGATGGCCGTCCGTATCCTGGATCCAGAAGGCATCGGTGACGAACCCGTCTTTGGTGGTGTAGCTGCGGGCGTCCACGACATTGGCCCCGACGAGGGCCAGCGCACCGACAATTCGGGCAAAGATCCCCGGATGGTCCGGCATGACGAAACTCGCACGCGTGGCGTCGCGATCCTCGTCGGGGTGGAGTTGCACCAGCATCGCCGACGGGTCGTCCAGCGCATCCAGCTGCCGCAACATATTGGCAAAATCAATATGGGCGGTAACATGCAGCCCTTGCCAGTAGGGCGGGTAGTGCCGCGATGTTTCGCGTTTGATGTCCGCTTTGTCCCAGTCCGGCAGGGCGTCGCGCAGGCGTTTTTTCGCTTCGGTGCCGCGGTGTTCGCGGTTGAAGGATTCAAGCCCGTTTTCAAGCGCTTCCCGGGTCTGGTTGTAGAGCGCACGCAGCAGCACGGCCTTCCAGTTGTTCCAGGTGTCCGGCCCGACGCCGCGAATGTCGCAGACGGTCAGCAGCAGCAACAGGTCGAGCCGCTTGACGGTCTGCACCGCCTTGGCAAAGTCGCGGATCGTGCGCGGGTCGGCGATGTCACGTTTCTGGGCGGTATCCGACATCAACAGATGGTAGCGGACCAGCCATTCCACGGTTTCTGCTTCGCTCTTGTTCAGGCCAAGCCGGGGCGCGACCTTGCGCGCGATCTGGGCGCCAAGGATCGAATGGTCCTGGGGTCGCCCCTTGCCGATATCATGCAGAAGCATCGCTATGATCAGCACCTTGCGATTGACGCCCTGTTTGATCAGCGAGGAGGAAAGCGGCAGCTCTTCTTCCAGTTCGCCACGTTCAATCGCGGAGAAGTTGGAGATCACCTGGATCGTATGTTCGTCCACCGTATACGAGTGATACATATTGAACTGCATCATCGCCACGATGGGTTCGAACTCCGGCAGGAAAGCAGACAGAACACCAAGTTCGTTCATCCGGCGCAAAACCCGCTCTGGGTTGCCGTGTTTCAGCAACAGGTCAAGAAAGGTCCGTTGCGCGTCCGCAGAGGTCCGCAGGTCTTCGTTGATGAGGTGCAGATTGGCGCGCACCAGGCGCATGGTGTCTGGATGCAGCAACATGCCTGTTCGCAGGGCTTCCTCGAACAGGCGGAGCAGGTTCAGGCCATCCTTGAGGAACGTGCCCGGATCGGCAATTTCGAGCCGGTTGTGGGTTACCTTGAACCCCTCCTTGACCCGTGGCTTGCGCCTGAAAATCCGCTCCAGGATTGGCTCGTTCTTGAGGTGGCTGTCTTCGAGTTTCGTCATCAGGATGCGCGTCACATCCCCGACCTGGGTCGCGTGGCGAAAATAGTCCTGCATGAAAACCTCGACCGCGCGGCGGCCGGAGGTATCGGCATAGCCCAGCCGTTCGGCCACCTGGACCTGCATGTCAAAGGTCAGATGTTCGATGGCGCGGCCGGCACTCAGGTGCAAATGCGCGCGCACTGCCCAGAGAAAATTCTCGGCCTTGGCGAAAAAATCGAACTCTTCGGGGCGAAACAGGCCTAGCGGAACCAGCTCTGCCACATCCTGCACCTGATAGAGATACTTGGCGATCCAGAACAGGGATTGCAGGTCGCGCAAGCCGCCTTTGCCTTCCTTGACGTTGGGTTCGACCATGTAGCGCTCGCCCTGTTTCAGGTGGCGTGCGTCGCGCTCGGCGAGCTTGGCATCGATGAATTCCTTGGCTTCCTTGGAAAACAGATCCTGCGCAAGGCGCGTTTCGAACTCTGCTGCCAGCGGTGCATGGCCGGCGATGAAGCGGTTTTCCAGCATTGCCGTTCGGATCGTGAAATCCTCGCCGCCAAGCCGGATGCAATCCTTGATGGTCCGGCTGGAATGGCCGACCTTCAGCCGCAGATCCCAAAGGATATAGAGCATGGATTCAATCACGCTCTCGGCCCAGGCGGTGATTTTATACGGGGTCAGAAACAGAAGATCGACATCCGAGAAAGGCGCCATCTCTCCCCGGCCATATCCGCCCACGGCAAAGACCGAAATCCGTTCGCTTTTGGTTGGCGTCGCAATCGGGTGCAGGATGGTCGAGGCGGCCATCCAGGCGGCGGTGATCAGCCCATCGGTCAGATAGCTGTAGGACCGGGCCATTTCGCGTGCGCCGAAGGGCTGAAGCTCAAACGCTTCGGCAATGGCAGCGCGACCGGTGGAATTGGCCTCGCGCAGCAAGGCAACAACGGCGGCGCGAAACTCCGCACCCTGCAGGTCCTGCGACAGCTCCGTGATCTGTTCACGGATCGCGTCGGCGTCAAAAATCGCACTGGGGTCGCAAATCAGCGACCCCAGTGGTTCGGGATGGATCTTGGCGAGCGCCTTGGACGGTTTAGGAACCGGCCCCGGCGAAACTTCTTGGCGCTGGGTCAATTATGACGACTTTCTGGTCTTGGATCGTGGCGACCGCGAGGCCGCGTTCATTGGTGCCATCAGGAAGCAGACGGAAGATCCCGCCTGTACCCTGGAAACCGGCAGGCTGCGTGAGCGCCGCGCCGGTCAGTGCATCGGAATTGCCCGAACGCACCAGCGCCCCGATCGCAGCAATCCCATCGTAGGCAAGCCCGCCGATCGGGTGCGGCGCGGCGCCATAGGTGGACTGGTAGCGGGTGCGGAAGGCTTCGGATTTGCCCTGATCCGGCAGCGCGAACCAGCCGTTCTGGACCCCCGGCAATGCCAGCGTTTGTGCCGGGATATCCCAGCGTGTCAGACCGACGTATTGCACATCCGTGGTCTTGATCCCGGCTTCGGGCAGCAATTGGGTCAACAGCGGCAGCGCACCTGCCGTGGTGGCGGTCATGAACATGACATCGGCGTTGGACTGGCGCACAGCGTTGGTAATTGTCGGGATGCTGTTGATCACGCCTTGCTGCGACAGATCATAGCTCACGTTGCCGGCGAGGGTCATACCGGTTTGAACGGCGGCTTGCTGCACCGCCGCGCGCCCGGCCTGGCCTGCGGCGTTATTGCCGGACACCACTACCATCGTCCGTTTGCCCTGACGGGCGGAATATTGCGCCAGACGCGTCGCGGTGTTCTCGAAGGTGGGGCCCAGCACAAAGACATTGCCGCCGGCAATCGAAGTGTTGTTCGAAAAGGCCAGAACATTGACGCCACGTTTCGCCGCAGCAATGCCTGCCGCGTTGGCGGCTTC
Organism: Tritonibacter horizontis; assembly: GCF_001518015.1. Lineage (GTDB taxonomy): Bacteria > Pseudomonadota > Alphaproteobacteria > Rhodobacterales > Rhodobacteraceae > Epibacterium > Epibacterium horizontis. Next base: position 136,614 of record NZ_LPUY01000138.1, on the reverse strand, counting down.
GGCATAGACCGGCCCCAGAATGATGCGCGCGCCATCTTGTACGGCCTGCGTCGCCATGGCTGTCGCCATCTGCGGGTTGCCAGCCGTGTCATAGACCCGCAGGTCGATCTCGACGCCGTTGAGGTCCGCAATGGCCAGGCGCGCCGCATTCTCCAGGCTCTGGGCGAGGACATCATCGCCGTGCTGGGCGGAGCCGCGCGGAACCAAAAGAGCGACGGGGACGGGTTTGGACGTATTAATGGACGGCCCGCCGCCGCCAATCGCGCCGGGGTCACAGGCCGCCACGATGGCAGAGGCGGCAACGACGGTAGCGGTCAGTACAAATTTGCGGGCCCGATTGAAAACAGCAAACATAAAGCGCATAAACTCCCTGTTCCGGGTCACGGCCTTGGATTGCGCGCACCCGTTTTGGTTCGGGGCGATCATAGACGACGAAGAAAGCGGGTCCAGCGTGAATCACAAGATGGTCAGATTGTTGCCGGGGTTATACTTTGTTGCGACACCCATAGGGACCGCGCGTGACATTACGTTGCGGGCATTGGACGTGCTGGCCTCGGCGGATCTGATCGCGGCAGAAGACACCCGTTCGATGCGCCGCCTCCTGGAGATCCACGGCGTGCCGCTGGGGGACCGACAGGTCATCGCTTATCACGATCATTCCGGCGCGGGGGCCAGATCGCGCTTGCTGGATGCGCTTTCCGAAGGCAAATCCGTGGCCTATGCCTCTGAGGCGGGCATGCCGCTGATTGCTGATCCGGGCTATGATCTCAGCCGGGACGCCGCACGGGCCGGGCATCTGGTGACGGCGGCGCCGGGGGCCTCGGCCGCCTTGTGCGCGCTGACCCTGGCGGGGCTGCCGACAGATGCCTTCTTTTTTGCAGGCTTCCTGCCAAATGCCACCGGTGCCCGGCGCAAGCGGCTGGAAGAGCTCGCCGGTATTCCGGGCACGCTGGTGTTTTACGAATCGCCCAAGCGGATCGCCGCGTCTTTGCAGGATATGGCCGAGGTGCTTGGCAACCGCGAGGCGGCGCTTTGCCGCGAGCTGACCAAGAAATTCGAAGAGGTCCGGCGCGCCTCTCTCCCCGATCTGGCAGCGGATCTTGCCGAGGATTCGGTCAAGGGGGAAATCGTTGTCCTGGTTGACCGCCAGCGCGAGGCCGCGGGCAATGATGCCGATCTCGAAGCGGACCTGAGGGCCGCGTTGCGCGACAACTCCGTCAAGGACGCGGCGGCCATCGTGGCCGAAGCCCATGATGCGCCGCGCCGCAAGATATACCAATGGGCGTTGCAGATCGCCCGAGAGTCCTGAGCCGTGAATGCCGGGGACCAGCGGCGCGGCCTGCGTGCGCATCTGTCGGGTGCCGCGGCCGAAGACATCGCGGTGCGGGCCTATGCCGATCGCGGCTACACTCTGGCGCAGCAGCGCTGGCGTGGCCCGCAGGGCGAGATTGATCTGATCCTGCGCAAAGGTGCCGAGGTGATTTTTGCCGAGGTCAAATCCAGCAAAACCCGCGACGCTGCCGCCGCCCGCATCACGCCACAGCAAATGCAACGGGTGATGGCCAGCGCTGCGGCTTTCCTCGATCAGGAGCCGCGTGGGCAATTGACCGAAACACGGCTTGATGTGGTGCTGGTCTGGGGCACAGGCGAGGTCGAAATCCTCGAAAATGCCTTTGGTCAGGGGTGACCCATTGAACCGCCGTGGCCGCTGCGCCATGTACCACCAACACGACAAGGGACGCATGTCATGAAAATCGCTTTCCAGATGGACCCGATCATGGGTGTAGACATCAACGCCGACAGCAGCTTTCGCATCGCGGAAGAGGCCCAGAAGCGCGGTCATACGCTCTTTTACTACGCGCCGGACCAGTTGGCCTACCAAGAGGGGCGGGTGACCGCGCGCGGCCATGACATGACGGTGCAAAGGGTCGTGGGTGAACCGGCAAAGCTCGGCCCGCTGCGCGAAGTGGACCTGTCAGAGTTCGACGTGATCTGGCTGCGTCAGGACCCGCCGTTTGACATGCATTATATCACCTCGACGCATCTTCTGGATCGTCTGAAGGAGGATGTGCTGGTGGTGAACGACCCGTTCTGGGTCCGCAATTACCCGGAGAAACTGCTGGTTCTTGATTTCCCGCAGCTGACACCGCCGACGACGATTGCCCGCGATCTTGCGACCATCAAGGCCTTCAAGGAAAAGCATGGCGATGTGATCCTAAAACCCCTTTATGGCAACGGCGGCGCCGGTGTTTTTCGTCTCGATGTGAATGACCGCAACCTGTCATCGCTGCATGAACTGTTCACCGGTTTCAGCCGTGAGCCGCTAATTGTACAGAAATTCCTGCCCGATGTGTCCAATGGCGACAAGCGGGTGATCCTGGTGGATGGCGCACCGGTCGGGGCGATCAACCGCGTGCCTGCAGCGGGCGAGACGCGTTCCAACATGCACGTGGGCGGGCGTCCTGAAAAAATTGGCCTTACCGAGCGAGACCTGGAAATTTGCGCAACGATCGGGCCCTTGCTGAAAGAGCGCGGCCAGCTCTTCGTCGGCATCGACGTCATTGGCGATTATCTGACCGAAATCAACGTGACATCGCCCACCGGCATTCAGGAGCTTGAGCGGTTCGATGGCGTCAACATTGCTGAAAAGATCTGGCTGGCCATCGAAGCGAAGCTCTGAGCAAAGTTTAGGACGAACCGGGCAGCCGGTAGGAGAGCGCTTCGGCAAGGTGGTCGCGCGAAATATCGGGTTCGGCGTCAAGGTCCGCGATGGTGCGGGCCACGCGCAGAACCCGGTGATATCCGCGCGCGCTCAGGCGGAACCGCTCTGCGGCCTTCAGCATGAGTGTCTGGCTTGGGGTGTCCAACGCGGCCACCTGATCCAGCACTCGGCCCTCTGCATCGGCGTTTGAGGCGATCCCCTCACAATCCGCGTATCGGTCTGCCTGGATGGCACGGGCGTCTGCGACACGCCTGGCCACGTCGGCGGATGCTTCGCCCCGTTGGTGACGGTCCATGTCCGTGACGGCCACCGGCTCTACATCGATGCGCAGATCAAACCGATCCATCAGTGGGCCGGAGATGCGCGCCATATAGTCTGTGCCGCAGCCGGGTGCCTTGGCACAGGCCCGGTTGGGATCGGTCAAGTAACCGCAGCGGCATGGGTTGGCTGCGGCGACCAGCATGAACCGGCTGGGGTATCGCACATGGGCATTTGCGCGGGCAACCATGACATCGCCAGTCTCAAGCGGCTGGCGCAGGGTTTCCAGGACCGCACGGGCAAATTCCGGAAGCTCATCCAGGAACAGCACGCCGTTGTGGGCCAGGCTGATCTCTCCCGGTTGGGCGCGTCGCCCGCCCCCGACGATCGCTGCCATCGAAGCCGTGTGATGCGGTGTCCTGAAGGGCCGGGTGCGACTGACGCCTCCGGCTTCGATCAGCCCGCAAATCGAGTGGATCATCGACGTCTCGAGCGCCTCTTGCGGCGACAACGGTGGCAGGATCGACGGCAACCGCGCGGCCAGCATGGATTTCCCAGCACCGGGGGGGCCGCTCATCAGCAGGTGATGTCGCCCGGCGGCCGCGATTTCCAGGGCGCGGCGGGCGCTGTCCTGGCCTTTGACATCCGCCAGATCCTTGTCGTCGATCCGGTCGATCACTTCGCCGGGTTGGGCGGGGGCAATCACGCATTGGCCGGTGAAGTGGCGGATGACATCGGTCAGCGAGGCGGCGGCAATGACCGGTGTCGCCTCCACCCAGGCCGCCTCTGGCCCCGATGCCTTGGGGCACAGCAGGCGACGGTCCTGTTCCGCAGCGGCGAGCGCGGCCGGCAATGCGCCGTTGATCGCCACCAGGGTGCCGTCAAGGGACAGCTCGCCCAAGGCCAGCGTCTCTTCCGCCGCCTCGGGGGGCAAAATCTCCAACGCGGCCAGGAGCGCAACCGCGATTGGCAGGTCGAAATGGCTTCCCTCCTTTGGGATGTCGGCCGGTGACAAGTTGATGGTTATCCGCCGCGACGGCAGGGCGATCGACATCACCGCAAGGGCGGAGCGGACACGGTCGCGGGCCTCACTCACGGCCTTGTCGGGCAGCCCGACGATGGAAAAGGCGGGCAAACCCGGTGCGACCGCGCATTGTACCTCGATCGGAGTGGCCTCAACGCCCTGAAAGGCGACGGTATGCGCGCGCGAAATCATAACAGCTCCCAGAGACCTATGGGTCTCGGGAGCCAGCATTGGAAATCGTGGTTACTGAAGGGTTAATTCGGCCGTAAACCGGTCGCTAAATTGCATCGCTTGGCCAGGGCAGCTGCGCCAGGTCTTGCGGATAGGGATCGGGATCGTACTGCACCTGCAGGGCCAGCGCGCGCCAGGCGCGAACGGCGGGATCGTCCAGCAGGGTCATGCAATAGGACCGGGTGCTTTCTGAAACCGGGAGGTTGAACCCGATGATCCGCGCAGCAACAGGCGTGTAGAACACATCGGCCAGACAATAGTCGCCGAACAGCGGCCCCGTGGAATGGCCGGATATCTTGCGGGCATGGGCAAAGAGCGTTTCGATCCGGTCCAGATCTTTCAACACGGGCGCTGAGGGGGCAAACCCCTGCCAGACGTGCCGCAGCTGCATCGGACATTCTGAGCGCAGCGCGCCAAACCCTGCGGCCATTTCCGCGGACAACCAACGGGCGGTGGCGCGCGCTGCCGGATCCTGCGGCCACATTCCGGCCTCCGGATGGCGTTCGGCCAGCGTTTCCGCCATCGCCATGGTCTCTCCGACAACGGTGCCATCGGGCAAGCGCAGGGTTGGAACCAGTCGGGCCGGGGCCAAGGGCGCGAGATCCTGCGCCATCGTGCCAGAGTATAGCCCGACCAGTTGAACCTGATGGGGCAGAGAAAATTTCTCGAGCATGAGCCAGCCGCGCAGAGACCAGCTGGAGAACATGCGATCACCGATGTAGAGTGTATATGTCATGCCAAAACGCTAGCGCCTGTCCAAGCTTCAGTACAATTCATTGTTTTCCTGTCAGGCATCACGGAGTTTGATTTATCGCCCCAAGCCTCCAGCTCCCCTGGTGATGATCCACGCGCGTCAGTGACAGATTGTCGATCTTCTGGGCAAATACTTCGACGGCGGAGAGGCCTGCGGCGCGCTGCACCTGGGTGAGAATCTGCCCGAAATGTCCAACCACGATCACATCGGCCCCGCTGTGGTCCTGCGCCAAACCGTCCATTGCAGCCGAAACCCGGCGTAAAAGCGCGTTCCAGCTTTCGCCATCGGGCGGTGCGATATCGCCGGGTTTGTCCCAGAACGCGCGAATGTGATCGGGAGACACGGCGTCGACCTCGGCCCAGGTCCGCATTTCCCAGGCCCCAAAGTGGATTTCACGCAGGCCGGAGATATGGGGCAGGCGCCGACGCGTGCCCTGAATGGCATCCGCCGTGGCGACCGCGCGCGACAGGTCCGACGACACCACGATGGCTGTCGGCGGCAGGATGGCAGTCAATCGCTCCAGCCGGGCCAGATCCGACAGGTCAGCGGGCACGTCGGACCATCCGACCATAGCGCGCGCGTGGGTCGGACCATGGCGCAACAAATGAAACCGGGTGGTCACATCACACCCTTGAGGGTCTGGGCCAACCCAGCCGTGACCAGGACAACACAATCAGCCTGTGCCGCGAGGGCGATATTCAGACGGCCCTGCGCCTCGCGGAACCTGCGGGCGAGGGCGTTTTCGGGGACGATGCCAAGGCCGGTTTCGTTCGTCACCACCACAATGTCTGCAGCGCAGGTTGCGAAGCTGCGCAGCAAGGCCTCGGTCTGATGTTCCAGATCATGGTCCGCCATCATATGGTTGCTCAGCCACATGGTCGCGCATTCCATCAACAGGATATCATCCCGTGTCATTTGCGAGATGGCTGTCGCGCATTCAAATGGCTCCTCTATGGTGGTCCAGCCGCTGCCACGCTGCGCGATATGGGTGTTCACCCGTTGGTGCATTTCAGAATCAAGTATTTGTGATGTTGCCCAGTAAAAGCGATTTTTCCCTGTGCTCACACAGGCTTGCTCGGCAATAGCCGATTTTCCGGACGCTGCGCCGCCGAGAATGACTGTGACTTTGCCTGCCAAGATGTCTACCCTCATGGTTGTAAGCGTGCTGCACGCTTTGCCGCCACCGAACACCGGAAGCAACAGAGAAATTTGCGACGTTTTGCTGACCTCCTAGCGGATCCGAAGGCCACTTTCGACACGTCTCAAAACTTTTTTTGAACCAAAGCCGCCCCTCGCACGTTGATTACGTAGTTCTTAGAACAGGGAGTTTAACATGGCACTGGACGATTCCTCTGAAAACCCCCTCCCAAAGCGGGCCATGAAGGCTGAGCTTTTGGATGCGGAAACCGAGTTGGCCCTGGCCTACGCCTGGCGAGACGAACGGGATGTCCAGGCCCTGCACCGACTTATCACCGCCTATATGCGCCTGGCCGTTTCGATGGCATCGAAATTCAGACGATACGGCGCGCCGATGAATGACCTCATCCAGGAGGCCGGGCTTGGCTTGATGAAAGCCGCCGAAAAATTCGACCCGGATCGTGGCGTGCGGTTTTCAACCTATGCGGTCTGGTGGATCAAGGCATCTATCCAGGACTATGTGATGCGCAATTGGTCCATGGTGCGCACCGGGTCGACGTCGTCGCAAAAATCCCTGTTCTTCAACATGCGACGCGTGCAGGCTCAGCTGGAGCGCGAGGCGCAGACCGAAGGGGTCTCGCTGGACCGTCACAAGCTGCAACAAATGATCGCGGTCGAGATTGGCGTTCCGCTCCGCGATGTCGAGATGATGGATGGTCGTCTGGCCGGCGCCGATTTCTCGCTCAACGCCGTGCAATCGGCTGATGAGGATGGGCGAGAGTGGATTGATGCGCTGGAAGATGACAGCGAACAGGCTGCGGAGCGTGTGGAAAGCGATCATGACACCCGTCAGTTGCGCGAGTGGTTGATCACGGCGCTGAATGGATTGAACGAGCGCGAGCGGTTCATTGTCAGAGAGCGTAAGCTGAGGGAAGATCCCAGAACGCTAGAGAGCCTCGGCAATGAGCTGGGGTTGTCCAAAGAGCGCGTCCGGCAGCTGGAAGCCGCCGCGTTTCAGAAAATGCGGAAATGTCTCGAAGGCCAATCGCGTGAGGTTCAGAATTTTCTCGTGTGAAACATGCGTATGCGGCACCTGGCCGAGAGAGCCAGAGCATTGGGCGCGCGTTCCATGTGGTGCCTCTTGAATTTTGTTTCTTCTTTTTAGTCAGTTGCACTTGCGATCGCAGGTGGCATGAAAACGGCGATTTAAAGCTTGCCACCCCCCGAGGCCCCCCGGCGAGCGGCCACCTGTGGCGGCTTGCGTCAAAGGGCACGCAAAAGCGGTTCCTTCTGTCGCGGGAGCGCGATAGGGTTGCGGCAAATGAGGCAGCTGGGGCGTATCATGCTGGCAGGTAAACATATTCTCCTTGTTATCGGGGGCGGGATCGCCGCGTATAAGGCCCTCGAGCTGATCCGTCGTCTGCAGGAACAGGGCGCGCGCGTCACCCCAGTTCTCACCCGCGCGGGCGAAGAATTTGTCACGCCGCTCTCGGTTTCGGCGCTTGCGGGTGTGGCTGTTCACCGTGATTTGTTCGATCTCACCTCAGAGGCCGAGATGGGGCATATCCAGCTTTCCCGCAGTGCGGACCTGCTGGTGGTGGCACCTGCGACGGCGGATCTGATGGCCAAGATGGCGCAGGGGCATGCCAATGATCTTGCCTCGACCTTGCTTTTGGCGACGGATACGCCGGTGCTGCTCGCACCCGCGATGAATGTCCGGATGTGGACCCACCCAGCCACGCGGCGCAATATTGAACAATTGACGTCGGACGGAATTCAATTCGTCGGACCGAACGACGGCGGGATGGCCTGTGGCGAATTTGGACCGGGTCGCCTGGCAGAACCCGAAGAGATCGTTGCTGCGATCACATCGAGGCTGAGCCAGGGCCCATTGGTCGGCAAGCGTGTCCTGGTGACATCCGGCCCGACGCACGAACCGATTGACCCGGTCCGCTACATCGCCAACCGGTCGTCCGGGGCGCAGGGGACAGCGGTGGCCCGTGCTCTGCGCGCATTGGGTGCTGAGGTGGTGTTTATCACGGGCCCGGCAGCCGTGCGCCCGCCTGAGGGCGTGGAGGTGGTTCCGGTTGAAACCGCCCAAGAAATGGAGGCCGCGGTCCTGGCGGCGCTGCCGGTTGATGCCGCTGTGTTCGCTGCGGCGGTTGCAGATTGGAGGGTGATCTCTCCCACGGACCAAAAATTGAAAAAATCCAAGGGCGGCGTGCCGGATCTGAAATTTGCGGAAAATCCGGACATTCTCAAACGGATTTCGAATCTGGAAGCGGGCCGCCCATCATTGGTCGTTGGCTTCGCGGCGGAAACCAATGACGTGCTTGAAAACGCCACCGCGAAGCGGGTGCGCAAAGGCTGCGATTGGATTTTGGCCAATGATGTCTCGCCCGCCACCGGAATTATGGGCGGCGATGAGAACGCGATCTCCCTTATTCGCGACGTTGGCGCCGAAACCTGGCCGCGCATGAAAAAGGACGACGTCGCTGCCCGATTGGCGCAGAAAATTGCACAGGCCCTGACCGACCTGGATCGTTCCGACTGAGCGCAAAAGTTTAATGGCGGCTGAGCCGGGCCAGGGCGCCGTCCGGCCCTGCAAAACAGGCCTGCCGTAAAACATTCAGGCGCGATTTTTTTACGGAAACCGGGCCGCGGGTTAACTCTTTTGTCGCTAAATCATGTGCAGCATACGGTAAGTTTGCTGCACATGTGGCAGACGTTTTTCCTGTGTTTTCCTTATGTCGCATACCGAATTGGGCGATGTTGGAGGTTGTGGTGTTGCTAGGTAGTCGGCTCGGGGTTGAGCCTTTGTGGCCAGTGGTTTTGGGCCCGTTGTGGCTGATGTGGAGCGCGCAGTCATGACGCGTGGCGACCGGGAGATACTCGTCCTGGAAGATGACATTCTGCTGGGGCAGCTTCTTTGTGACATGATCCGCATGCATCGCATTGGCTCGCCCCATTTGTCGACCAGCGAAGTCGATGCCTGCCAGATGATGGCCAGCCACAAGTTTGACCTGTGCATCGTAGATGCAAGCCTGCGGGGGGAAGTCTGCCATCGGGCGGTGGCAATGGCCAACCAGAATGCCCTGCCCATGCTGTTGTTGACCGACGGGAATGATGCCTCCGAACTGAACCTTGCCCCCACCGAATGCCGGATTGTGCGCAAACCCGCCTCGGAAGAGGATATCAGGCTGGCAGCTGTTGAACTTCTGGGCAACGAAGCCGTGCGGTAAGTTGTAGGTTCATCCGCGATCCAGCGAAGCGCGGTTTGACAACAGGCGTGCAGAAACAGGGGCGCGCCTCTGAATACTATGGCTTTTGTGCTCTGAGCAGAGTTTTCTGCCACAAGGGATCGCTTCGTGCGGCGAAAGCCGCGCGCCACGCCGCGATTTCCGTCCAGATCGTTGTCGGTTCTGACGTGATGGTGGCGCGTCGCTGTTTCCAGCATATCTACACGGTCAGGGCGGCGGCACCAATGCAGCCTGCGCCAGTCCAGCGCCATTTGCAAAAGAAGCTCTCGCGCCATGACTGCCCTTGCCCGCGGAAGGCGCGAAAGGCATCGCACATGTGGCGGCGGACAGGTCTCATCGCCCAAGGCCTGATTGCCATCGGGCACGGCGGACCATGGATGTGGTCGCCAGCCGTTGCAGGTCTCCAATTGGTAGGTGGCATTCGGAGGTCGATCCGGGGCATAACCGTTGCGCGGCCGGTCAGATCAAGACCGTCCATGGTGAGCCGAAGACAAAAGGGCGATGCGATGACACAAGGGCAACTGTCGGTAGACGTGAAGATTCTGGACCCGCGTATCAAGGCCTGGGGGCTAGCAGACTATCAATCCAGCGGTGCGGCGGCAATTGATCTATATGCCTGCGTCGAGCAGGAAACAGCGATAGAACCGCAGGCGCCAGCCATTTTGATCCCATCCGGATTAGCGTTCAACATGAAAGACTTGTCCTGCGCGGCGCTTGTCTTGCCGCGGTCGGGCCTGGGGCACAAAAAAGGTCTTGTGATGGGCAATAGCGTCGGGTTGATTGATGCTGATTATACCGGTCAGGTCTATGTCAGTGTGTGGAACAGAAACCCCGCTGGAAGCGCGACAATTGTGATCCAGCCCGGCGAGAGGATCGCCCAGATGATGTTTGTTCCCATCCTGCGTGCCAATCTGACTGTGGTCGATGAATTCGCTCAGACCACCGAAAGGGGGGCAGGCGGATTCGGCTCCACCGGAACGGGCGGAGGCGCGGCATGATCCTGGTTCTGGGGCTTGCCGGCCTGATATGGTGGGGCGGGCGCTTGTTCGGGGTCGCACGCCGGTTGCGGTTCGGGCTGGAGCTGGTCCTGTTCGCCGCCGTGATCGCCCTCCAGCTGACCCTGCCGGATGGTGCGCCGCTGAAGACGGCCACCGGTGGAACCGCAAGTCTGTGGTTCATTCTGTTCGGCCTGGCAGGTGTGGTCGCGGCCTATTCGGTTTTGCTTCGATATTTGCGTGGGCGCGCCGGTCGGGACGCGGGCGCAACAGCGTCGGACCCCGCGACAGATGCGCCCTTCCGGGATGTCGAACTCAATCGCTATGCCCGGCATATCGTACTGCGCGAAATCGGCGGCCTCGGTCAGAAACGGTTGAAAGATGCCAGGGTCCTGGTGATCGGTGCGGGCGGCTTGGGGGCGCCGACTTTGCAATATCTGGCGGCGGCTGGCGTCGGCACCATCGGTGTGATTGATGACGACCTGGTCGAAAACGCCAACCTGCAACGCCAGGTCATCCACCGGGATCGCGATATCGGTGTGGCCAAAGTCGTCTCGGCCAAGGCCGCAATGGAGGCGCAAAATCCGTTTGTGACGGTTCGACCCTACGCGCGGCGTCTGACCGATGATATCGCGGTAGCGCTCTTTGCGGACTATGATCTGATCCTTGATGGAACCGACAATTTTGCCACCCGGTATCTTGCAAACCGGGTCGCCGTGTCACAAGGCAAGCCGCTGATTTCCGGGGCGCTGAGCCAGTGGGAGGGGCAGATTTCTGTCTTTGATCCGGCACGTGGCGGACCTTGCTATCAGTGCATTTTTCCTGTGGCCCCGGCGGATGGGCTGGCGCCCAGTTGCGCCGAGGCGGGGGTGATTGGCCCATTGCCTGGGGTGTTGGGGTCGATGATGGCGGTCGAGGCGGTAAAACAGATCACCGGCGCCGGAGAGGTCTTGCGCTCACAGATGTTGATCTACGATGGTCTATATGGTGAAACCCGCCGAATTGCACTGAAATCACGACCCGATTGCCCGGTCTGTGGACACAATACCAGTGCTTCGGCCCCGACAGGAGAGACCTGACATGAACCCTTACCTAGCCCTTGCCGCTGCTGCTTCGGCGGTGCTGGCAACCAGTGTGTTTGCCGCCGAACTGCCGGACCTCGGCGGCCGCGAGGTGGTTGTGGTCACCGAAAATACCTATCCGCCGTTGCAGTTTATCGACCCGGCGACCGGACAGGCGATTGGTTGGGAATATGATGCGATTGCCGAAATAGCCGAGCGCATCAACATCACGGTCGTGTACGAGAATGCCAGCTGGGACGCGATGATCCCGGCCATTAGTGCTGGTCAGTATGACCTGGCAATGAACGGTATCACCATCCGCGAGGATCGTCGTGAAATGGTCGATTTCTCAGAACCTTACCTGACGTCCGAAATGCGGATGATCGTCGCGGGCGATGAAAACCGGTTCGAGGATGCCGCAAGTTTCGCGGCCGATCCGGACCTTCTGGCCGCCGCACAGCCCGGCACGACCCCCTTTTACGTCACCGTTTATGACGTGTTGGATGGCGACGAGGGCAATCCCCGGATCAAGCTGTTTGAAACCTTTGGCGCCTCCCTTCAGGCGCTGCGCACCGGCGATGTCGATCTGGCGCTCTCTGACAGCACAGCTGCCAACGGGGTTGTTGCGGCCTCTGACGGCGCGCTCAAGATCATCGGCGATCCGCTTGGCACCGAGGATTTCGGCTTTATCTTTCCCAAAGGCAGCGACCTTGCGGGGGCTGTGAATGCAGCCCTTGCCAATATGCGTGTGGATGGCACGCTGGATGCGCTCAACAAAAGGTGGTTTCTGGACTACAAGATGGGGCAATAAGCCCGTCAGTTCAGCGTGAGGAATAGTGCCCCGGCCGCATTCGGCCGGGGTTTGTCGTAACAGGGCAGGGTCATGGCGCACCACCGTAAAGGCGAAAACAAAGATGACTTTCCATGGTGGTTGCTCGCTGTCGTGGGCGGCGCGCTCTATCTTGGGGTTGAGGTGGCGCGCAGCGATATCTACGCGCAAATCATGACGACGCTTTGGCGCGGTGTGGGGGTCACGCTGCTTGTGACATTCGTCAGCTTTTTCTCTGCGTCCGCGGTGGGGCTGTTGCTGGCGCTGGGCGGGACCTCGCGGTGGCTGATCCTGCGCCAGATCTGCCGGTTCTATGTCGAGGTGGTGCGCGGTATTCCCATCATCGTGCTCTTGCTCTACGTCGCATTTGTCCTGGCACCTGCCCTCGTCGACTTGCGAAACTGGGCCATGGGGTTCCTCGGGATCGACCCGATCCGAACCCGAAACTTCCCATTGCTCTGGCGCGCTGTGCTGGCATTGATGATTGCCTATTCGGCCTTCATCGCCGAAGTGTTCCGGGCCGGCCTTCTGTCTGTCAGCCCGGGCCAGATCGAGGCGGCAAAGGCGCTTGGTCTTGGTGGGCTGCACCGGTTCAGGTTTATCGTGTTTCCACAGGCGATCCGAACGGTGCTGCCGCCCCTGGGGAATGATTTCGTGGCGCTGGTCAAGGACAGCTCTCTGGTGTCGGTGCTGGGGGTTCTTGATATCACTCAACTGGGGAAGGTGACTGCGGCCAGCAATTTTCGCTATTTCGAAACCTATAACATGGTGGCGCTGGTCTACCTTGGGATGACGATTTCCCTTTCCCTGGCCTTGCGCGGGTTGGAGCGGTCCTTGCGCAACCGTCAGGGCCATCGCTGAAGCGCAGGCTCACGCGGCGCACAATCGGGCGTTCGGCGTCTGGGCCAACGGGTTTTCGCAGGGACACCCCGGATCGCAGGCGCTGGCGTTGGTAATGACGTCCGGCGGAGCGGATTGCAGCCCGGATCAAGACCCGCTAGCGTCGCCTCAAAGGAGACCCCCAATGACAAACCCGTTCTTGTCCGACTGGAACACCCCTTATGGGATTGCGCCGTTCGATCAGATTTCAGACGATGATTTTGCCCCCGCTCTGGACGCAGCGCTAGAAGCCCATTCGCGTCAGATCGAGGCGATCGCCACCACAACGCAGCCGCCAAGCTTTGCCAATGTCATTGAAAAGCTGGAAACCCCCTGCGCGCCGCTGGAACAGGTTCTGTCGGTGTTTTTTGCCGTTTCCGGCGCGGATAGCACCCCGCAACGCGAAGAACTGCAACGGGCGTTTTCACCGAAACTGGCGGCTCATTTTTCCGCCATCACTGCCAACAAGGCGCTGTTTCGCCGGGTGAAGGCCGTTTGGGATCAGCGCGATGCCCTGGATCTGAGCGACGAACAGGCGCGGGTGCTGATGCTGACCTATCGCGGCTTCGTGCGCGCGGGCGCAGCACTGGAGGGGGCTGCCGACAGCCGCATGCAAGAGATCAAGTCGCGCCTTGCCACCTTGGGGACGGAGTTTACGCAGAACCTTCTGGCGGACGAGCGCAGCTGGTCGCTGCCGCTGTCAGATGCGGACCTGGAAGGCCTGCCGGATTTCGCGGTCAAGGCCATCCGGGCTGTCGGCACGGAAAAAGGGGCAGAGGGGCCGGTTCTGACCCTCGCACGGTCCATCGTAACGCCCTTTTTGCAGTTCTCGCCCCGTCGCGATCTGCGTGAAAAGGCCCATCGTGCCTATGTTTCGAGAGGCGCCAACGGCGGTGCACACGACAACCGAGCGATTGCGGCTGAAATTCTGGCGCTGCGCGAAGAACGGGCAAAGCTTCTGGGCTACGAAAACTTCGCGACCTACAAGCTGGAAACCGAAATGGCGAAAACCCCTGCGGCCGTGCGCGGGCTGTTGCTGGATGTCTGGGGCCCGGCAAAGGCCCAGGCCGACAAAGATGCGGCCGTCCTGACCCGGATGATGCATGAAGACGGTATCAACGGCGATCTGGAACCCTGGGACTGGCACTACTACGCCGAAAAACGTCGCAAGATCGAACATGACCTCGATGAGGCTGAGCTGAAGCCCTATCTGCAGCTTGACCGGATGATTGATGCGGCGTTTTCCTGCGCCAACCGCTTGTTCGGACTGGAGTTCGCGCCGCTCGATGTGCCGCTGTACCACAAGGATTGCCGCGCCTGGGAGGTGACTCGGAACGGCAAGCACCTGGCCGTGTTCATCGGCGACTATTTTGCCCGTGGGTCGAAACGATCTGGCGCTTGGTGCTCCGCGATGCGCGCGCAGGCGAAGTTTCCCGAGGAGCAAAGCCCGATCGTGGTCAATGTCTGCAATTTTGCCAAAGGCGACCCTGCGCTGTTGTCCTATGATGACGCGCGCACGCTGTTTCACGAATTTGGCCACGCCCTGCATCAGATCCTGTCGGATGTGACCTACGAGAGCGTATCGGGGACTTCGGTCGCGCGCGATTTCGTCGAATTGCCGAGCCAGCTATATGAACACTGGCTGGAGGTTCCCGAGGTTCTGCAAGAGTTTGCCACCCACGCGGAAACCGGTGCGGCGATGCCAAAGGCGATGCTTGACAAGGTTCTTGGGGCGGCGACCTTCAACATGGGGTTCCAGACCGTGGAATACCTTGCCTCTGCTCTGGTCGATCTGGAGTTCCACGATGGCCATGCTCCGGCGGATCCGATGGCGAAACAGGCCGAGGTTCTGAAGGAGCTGGGCATGCCGACTGCCATCGTCATGCGCCATGCGACACCACATTTTGCCCATGTCTTTTCCGGCGACGGCTATTCGTCCGGCTATTACAGCTACATGTGGTCCGAGGTCATGGACGCCGATGCGTTCGCGGCGTTCGAGGAGGCCGGGAACGCCTTTGATCCGGTGCAGGCCAAGGCTTTGGAGACCTCTATTCTGTCAACCGGCGGGTCGCGCGATGCAGCTGAGCTTTACACCGCGTTTCGGGGTCGCTTGCCCGGTGTCGAGGCGCTTTTGAAGGGGCGCGGCCTCGCGGCGAAATGAATGCCGCAGGCCGCGGATATGTCCGCACAAGATGAAAGCAAAGGGCGAGGCCGTGCTGGGCCGTCGCCCTTTGCGCTCAATATCCCTGCAGGCGGTCGACCAGATATAGCAATGGCTGGTCCGTCTCACCCCGGTGAATGTTCTCTGCAATCACGCGCGACGCTGTGATCGGGCGGGTCTCTGCCGCAATATGCGGCGTTACGGTGACGCGGGGATGGGCCCAGTAGGGGTGTTCGGCCGGCAAGGGTTCGGTGCGAAAGACATCCAATGTGGCATGGGCGACCTGGCCGGTATCAAGTGCGGCGAGCAATGCCGCGTCGTCGATCAACGGCCCCCGCCCCGGATTGAGGATACGGGCCCCTTTGGGCAGCGCGGCCAAGGTTCTGGCGCCGAGGATATTCTCGGTCTCTTTGGTGTCGGGCAACAAAAGGACCACGATCTCTGCCGCGGACAGTGCCGGTTCCAGGCCATCAGGACCGTGATAACAGGTAACGCCAGGTAGGTCCTTTGGGGTGCGGGCCCAGCCGGAGACGGGAAAGCCCAGTTGCGTCAGGGCCTGCGCGCAGGCCTGACCAAGCTCTCCAAGCCCGAGAAACGTAACAGGGCGTTCCTCTGCCAGCGGCGGCACAAAGGGCTGCCAGCGGTCCTGTCGGGCGATCGAGGCGTCAATGTCGAGATGGTAGCGCAAGACATGGCCGGTGACCCATTCGACCATGGACCGGGTCAGGCCGGGGTCGACCATCCGGCACAGAGGCTGTGTCAAGGTCGGGTTGCCCACGATCCGCTCCACGCCTGCCCAGAGGTTCAGGACCGCCTTGCACCGGGTATAGGGGGCGAAATCCTGGAGCGGAGAGTTGGGCGCATAGACAATGTAATCCACGGCCTCCGGAGGGAAATCCTGCCGCAGATCCACCTCCAGCCCTTTGGCCTGAAACGCGGCTTTCAGCGGCGCGGCGTAGGTGTCCCAACGCGTGTCATGTGCGGCAAAGAGGGCATTGATCATGTGGCAAAAACTCCGGACATGTCGGAGAAGCCCTTAATTTCAATGGGGTTTCCTGCGGGGTCATAAAAGAACATGGTGCTTTGTTCGCCCGGCTCGCCTTTGAAACGGGTTGTTGGGGGGATTTCGAATTCGACCCCCGCCTCATGAAAGCGCTCCGCCAGCGTCGCCCAGTCGTCCTGGGGCAGAATGACGCCGAGATGCGGCATGGGGACCAGATGTTCGCCCACCCGCCCGGTTTTCGCTGTGACGAAGGGCGTGCCAAGGTGCAGCGAGATCTGATGCCCGAAGAAGTCGAAGTCGATCCAGCTGTCACTGCTGCGTGCGACCCGGCAGCCCAGGATTTCGCCGTAGAATTTTCGGGCGGCCTCCAGATCGTCGACGTTGTAGGCGAGGTGAAAGATGCTCATGCGGAGGTCCTTTGTAAATGGTGCCGCGAGGCGAAGGAATGGCAGAAGTTGACGATGGCGCGACGGTGATCGCTATCTTGGGCGGTGAACATTTGCGCTTTGGACGATGCCAAAGGCGGCGAGCAGGACAAGCATGGCCGACCCACCATAGGAGACCATTGGCAAGGGCACGCCCACAACCGGGGCCAGCCCCATGACCATCGACATGTTCACGGCAAAAAACAGAAAGAAGTTGAGCGCAATGCCCAGGGTCACGAGAGAGGAAAAACGATCCTTGGTGGCGATGGCTGTCGAGACGCAGAAAACAATGATGAGGATATAGATGGACAGCAGTGTCATGCCGCCAACAAAGCCGAACTCCTCTGCCAAAGTGGTGAAGATGAAATCGGTATGCTTCTCCGGCAAGAAGTTCAGCCGCGATTGCGTGCCTTGCATGAAACCTCGCCCCGACCATCCGCCAGAGCCAAGCGCGATTTTGGATTGGGTGATGTGGTAGCCCGCCCCCAGCGGGTCTTGCGAGGGATCGAGAAAGGTATCAATGCGCCGGTATTGGTAATTTTTCAAAAGCTGCCAATCGGTGCCGCGGCTTTGAAAGACCGCCGCCACGAGACCAACGGCCGCACTGATGACAGCCACGAAATAGGCCCAGTGGACGCCGGCCAGAAACATCACGCCGCCGCCGGCCGCCAACAACAGGATCGAGGTCCCAAGGTCGGGTTGTTTCAGGACCAGAAAGGTCGGCATCAGGATGAGCGCGACAGGCAGCAACACAAAGAACGGTCGCGACGTGCGATTGGTCGGTAGCCAGTCGTAATAGGCGGCGAGGATCATCACGAGTGTGATTTTCATCAACTCCGACGGTTGCAGTCGAATGGGGCCCAGATCGATCCAGCGTTGCGCGCCCATGCCGACGGATCCGAAAAACTCGACCGCGACAAGCAAGACGAGCGCCGCCAGATAAGCCAGCACTGAGATATTGCGCCAGAACCAGATCGGGACCATTGCGATCATCATCATGACCGCCATGCCAAGAAGAAATCGTTTGGCCTGAGGTTCCACCCAGGGGCTGAAAGAGCCGCCGGCCACGGAATAGAGCATGAGAAAGCCGACACCGGCTGCCGCAGCCAGCAACAGCGCCAGCGGCCAGTTGAGAAAGAAGATCTTGCGCAGGCCGGTCGGTGTCGACTTGGCGTTATACTCTAGATAGCTCATGCCTGATCGTTACCACTGGTTTCACGCCGCTTCAGTCTTTCGCGTTCCAGCCGCTCCTGCTGGGCTTTGACCTTGTCGCGGTCGCTGGTGGGATAGGCGTCCAGCGGTGGGGTTCCGCCATAGAGCGCTTGCAACATCACATCGCGCGCAATGGGGGCGGCCGCGGTCGAGCCGCCGCCGCCATGTTCGACAACAACCGAGACCGCGTATTTCGGGTTCTCATAGGGCGCGAAACAGACAAACAAGGCGTGATCGCGCCGGTCCCAGGGCAGATCCTCGTTGCGGATGACGCCGGCGGCGCGTTCAGCAGCGGTGATGTTGCGGACCTGGCTTGTCCCGGTCTTGCCTGCCATGCGCATGCCCTCGGCAATAATGCGCGAGCGATAGCCGGTGCCGCGCCGGTCGTTGCTGACGGCGAACATGGCTTTGCGGACGTTGCGCAGGTGGATGTCGTTGATCTCGAGCGGCGCACCTGCACCAGAGGCCTCCTCGACGCCGTCAACGGATTTGACCAACCGTGGCGTCACGCTCCGCCCCGATGCGATCCGCGCGCTCATCACTGCCAGCTGCAAGGGCGACGCGAGCATGAAACCTTGCCCGATGGAGGCGTTCACCGTGTCCCCGACCAGCCAGTCCTGCCCATGGACGCGGGACTTCCATGCCCGGTCGGGTGCCAGGCCTTCGGCCACCGCCGACATCGGCAGGTCATGGCGAATGCCAAGACCAAGCTTGTTGGCCATCTCGGAAATCCGGTCGATCCCCACCTTGATGGCCAGGTCGTAGAAGTAAACGTCGCAGGATCCCTTGAGCGATTCCAAGAGGTTGACGTGACCGTGACCGGCGCGCTTCCAGCAGTGAAAGCGCCGTCCGGATACCTCGAGATGGCCGGGGCACCAGACGGTTTCCTCCGGGCCGATCACTCCATTTTCCAGTCCGGCAAGAGCGGTCACCATCTTGAAGGTCGAACCAGGAGGGTAGGTGCCCTGCACGGTCTTGTTGGCAAGCGGCCGGTAGGGATCTTCGGTCAGCCCGCGATAGTCGCCGACCGAGATGCCGCGCACAAAAAGGTTCGGATCAAAACTTGGGCTGGAACAGATGGCCCGCAGATCGCCATTCTCGACATCCATCACCACAGCGGCCGCGCTTTCTGTCCCGAGCCGCGCCTGCACGTAGCTTTGCAATTCCGCATCCAGCGTCAGTTGCGTGTCGGCGCCGGCCTCGCCTTCGCGCCGGTCAAGCTCCCGCATCACCCGGCCCATTGCATTCACCTCGACCCGTTTCGCACCCGCTTTGCCGCGCAGGGCATCCTCGCGCTTGGCCTCAAGCCCGACCTTGCCGATCTGGAACCGGGGGATGCGTAAAATGGGTTCCGGGTCTTCCATCCGGGACAGGTCATAGTCAGATACCGGTCCCACATAGCCGACCACATGGGCGAAATCGTCCTGCAGAGGATAGACCCGGGTCAGGCCGACCTCGGGTGTGATGCCGGGCAGGGCAGGAGCGTTCACCGCCACCTTTGAGATGTCGCTCCAGGAAATCTGGTCGGCAAGTGTGATGGGCAGGAAAGGGGGCGAGCGGCGCATTTCGGTACGGGCACGCTCAAGATCTTCCTCATCAATGGTGATGAGACGGGCCAAATTGGCGATCACCTGTTCCACATCGCCGGCATCTTCTGGCACCAGAACAATGCGGTAGGACGGTGTATTTTGCGCTACGATCAACCCGTTGCGGTCAAATATCTCACCGCGGCTCGGCGCGATCAGACGGATGTTGATCCGGTTTTCCTCTGCCAGCAGGCGAAATTGATCGGCTTGTTCGACCTGCAGAAAACGCATGCGCATTGCCAGCGCTCCGACAAACCCCATTTGCAGCCCACCAAGAACCAGGGTGCGGCGCGTCAGTATACGGTGGCTGCCGTCAAGTTCTTTTGGATTGCGTTTCACAGGCGGGCTCCCATGGTTTCAGCATCCGCCGCCGAGAGCCGCCGCACGCCCAGCAGTGTTTGGCTGAGCAGGACCACAATCGGATAGACGGCAATTGTCATGATAACCTGGATCATCAACAGGGCAATATGGGCGTGTTCAACCGCCAGGATACCAAGGATCATCCGGTTGAGCAAAGTGATGCCGACGATGATAACCGCGACTGCAAACCATTCTCCCAGAAAAGAGGTCTCCCGACTGGCCGGCAGGCGCGATTTGAGGAACTCACTCCCCAGCAGCACCAGCAGGGCCCACAGTCCGGGGGGGCGCTGCATCAGCAGATCTGCCAATAGCATCACCGCCGCGATCAGCAGCGGAGGCACGAAATCCGCGCGCCGCACCGACCAGGCAAACGCCAGTGCCACCAGCAGGTCAGGCGGGCTCCACCGGCGGGGCAGCGTATCGAGGGGCAGCAGGTGAAAGAACAAGATCACCAGAGCGACCGCGACGAAGACGCCGCGCATCAACCAGATCCCTGCGGTGCTGGTCCTAGCCATTTTCGGCCCCGTCGGGTGTCGTCGTCGGCGCGATACCATCCAGCAGGCTCTGCGGGCGCGGCAGCGGTATCATGTCGTCCGGCACCGGGGCAATCAGCGCGCCGGGATCGGTAATCGGCACACTGCCCTGATGGCGGAGCACCCGCAGGAATTCCAGGCGCTCGTAATCTGCCGACAGTCGCACCCGGAGGCGGCCAGCCCGATCCTCTGCCACCTGACCGATCAGCAATCCGGGGGGGAAGACATGCCCGTCGCCGGAGGTCACGACCCGATCGCCAGGCCGGACAAGTTCCGGGTTCTCGACAAAATTCAGCAGGGGCGCGGCCGTGTTGTCACCACTGACAAGGGCTGTTTGCCCCGAGGGTTGCAGCGTCGCCGGAACCGCGCTTGCGGCATCGGTCAACAGGATCGCCCGCGAGGTTTCCAGCCCGGTGCCGGAAATCCGCCCGACCAGACCGATCCCATCCATGGCGGCCCAGCCATCGCGAATGCCATCGCGCGCCCCAACGTTCAACAGAACCGATTGCCGGAACGGAGAGCCGCTGTCGGCCATGACAACCCCGGTGACATAGGTCAATTGCAGATCCAGCCGCACATTGTTGAGATCGAGCAGCCGCGCATTTTCCTGTTCCAGTTGCAAGGCGGCCTCTTTCCAGGCCCGCATCTGCCGCAGCTCGGACCGAAGTTCCTGGTTTTGTTCCGACAGACGCTGATAGCTCTGGAAGTCGCGCACAAGGTTGATCGCCCCGGTGACGGGAACCATTGCCCATTGCATGTTGGGAACAACCGCGTCGACGACCTGCGCACGAAAACGCTCGACGCGGGGGCTGTCGATCCGCCAGACCAGGAAAATGATGGCAAGGGCCAGCACCAAGATCCCCACAAGCAAGCGCCTGAGTGGTCCGGTATAGTCTTCGCGCTGTGACCGGTCTTTGGCCAAGGCACTCCTTTCAACCGTCGGGGGTCAACCAGAGGATGCCCGCTCGGGCAGCTGGGATCAGCTTTCGTAGTCGATCGCGTGGCGCAGCTGTTTTTCGTATTCCAGCGCCTTGCCGGTGCCAAGCGCGACGCAGTTGAGGCTTTCATCCGCGATGGAAACCGCCAGTCCGGTCTGTTCGCGCAGCGCCAGGTCAAGATCGCCCAACAAGGCGCCGCCGCCGGTCAGCATCACGCCCCGATCCACGATATCCGCCGCCAGATCCGGCGGCGTGGTTTCCAGCGCGGTCATCACTGCTTCGCAGATCTGTTGCACCGGTTCTGCCAGAGCTTCGGCAACCTGCGCCTGAGAAATCTCGATCTCTTTCGGGACGCCGTTCAGCAGATCGCGACCGCGGATCTGCATGGATTGGCCGCGGCCATCGTCAGGCATGCGGGCGGTGCCGATAGAGGTCTTGATACGCTCGGCCGTGGCCTCACCGATCAGCAGGTTCTGCTGGCGACGCAGGTAGGAGATGATCGCCTCGTCCATACGGTCGCCGCCGACGCGCACGGAACGCGCATAGACGATGTCGCCCAGCGAAAGCACGGCCACCTCGGTGGTGCCACCGCCGATATCAACAACCATGTTGCCGGTCGGATCCGTGATCGGCATGCCCGCACCAATCGCCGCCGCAATCGGTTCGGCAATGAGCCCGGCACGACGGGCGCCTGCTGCCAGAACAGACGAGCGGATCGCGCGTTTTTCTACCGGGGTCGCGCCATGTGGAACACAGACGATGACCTTGGGTTTGGAAAAGGTGGACCGCTTGTGAACCTTGCGAATGAAATGCTTGATCATTTCTTCGGCGGTATCAAAGTCGGCAATCACACCTTCCCGCATGGGACGGATCGCTTCGATCGAGCCAGGCGTCCGGCCCAGCATCAGTTTTGCATCTTCACCGACGGCGAGAACTTTTTTCACCCCGTCCTTGACGTGGTAGGCCACGACGGACGGCTCTGATAGAATGATCCCCCGGCCCTTGACGTATACCAGCGTGTTCGCAGTGCCGAGGTCAATGGCCATGTCCGATGTGAACAGACCGCCGAGATTTCCAAAGAAGGCCATGTAAGAGGGATCCTGTGAGTACTGCTGATTTCCAACCGCGACTCTCTCGCCGGGTCGCAGCTTCAGTTCTTATAAGCAGCGCGCGGCTGCCGTAAAAGGGCGTATTCGGGTGTCAGAGCGTCTTTTCGCTTGCGGTTTCCCCCGAATCCGATGGCTCGCCCCGAGAATCGCCGACCCGGTGCGCATTCGCACATGAAACCGGCAATTTGCCCTTGCTGCAAGGCTATCCGGAGAAGATCTGATCCATTTGTGCCTTGAAATTAGCCCAAGTGACGGTGGCCTTGTTGCCGGCGTAATTGTGATAATGCGACTTTCCGCTCGATGTGGGCAGCCCCGCCCAGATCTTTGCCAGATTGTTCATGAAGGTGACTTGCGTCATCTCGCCCGCCTTGAAGGCCGACAGGCCCGCCTCTTCGATCAGCTGATGTGCAAGTTGATCCTGAAGCGCCGGGGTGAAGCGGCGGTTGAGCGGCACCTCCTGGTGGCTGGCGAGGCGTTTCAACGTGGCCGGGATGAACTGGTAGCGGCCGATGGCATGGGGCTGGCCGGGCGTGTCCTTGATCCATGCATAGATCTGCTGCAGCGTCATTTGGGTTGGCGCGGTGGGCGGTTTGATCTTGGCCCCGTGTTGAACCGCATTGTAGTCGGCTTTGCCTGCCTCGGCCTTGGCGATCACATTCATGATCTCGGCCACGTCGATTGACACCATGGGTGGGCTGGCAAATAGGCTGCCGCTGCTGCGGCCGCGAAACAGACTGGCGGCGCGCGGGTTCAAAGAGATCGCCCCGCGCCCCTCTTCCTCGTCTTCGAGATCCATAGAGGGCGCCGCTGGGGCAGACGTGCGCATGAAGAAACTGCCATCTCCAACCAGAGAATACCCACCCGAATTGGACCAGGCGGGGGACATCAGTGAAAGCGCGACAGTCGCGCCGGAAAAAAGGCTCGTTCTGAGGGTCATCGCAACCTGCTTCTGCGGGCGGAAAGTGACCCCCAAGGTGACCGCTCGGGATTTAGAAATCGTTTAAAAGCCGCTCTTCCACCGGGCCTCATTTGCCGGTAAGGGAGCTTTATGCTGTCCTACCAACATATCTATCACGCGGGAAACCTGGCCGACGTTCAAAAACATGCGCTCCTGGCGTGGATGCTGGACTACCTGACCCGCAAGGATAAACCGATCAGCTATATCGAAACCCACGCGGGCCGGGCGCTTTATGATCTGTCTTCCGCCGAAGCCAGGAAAACGGGAGAGGCGGCAAGCGGGATCGACATCGCGCGGGGATGGTTTGCGCCGGATCATCCTTATACTCGGGTGCTCAGCGCGGTGCAAAAGGACCAAGGGCCGTCGAGCTATCCCGGATCGCCGCGGATCGCCGTAGACCTGTTGCGCCCGATGGATTCGGTCCACCTGGCGGAACTGCACCCGCAAGAGGCCCAGGCCTTGCGGACGGCCATGCGCGGAACCGGGGCGAAGGTACACGTACAGGACGGGTTTGAAATGGCACAGTCGCTGGCCCCGCCAGAGCCACGCCGGGGCCTGTTGCTGATCGACCCGAGTTACGAAATCAAATCCGACTACGCGCGCCTTCCCGGCATCATCACGAAGTTGCACCGGAAATGGAACGTCGGGGTGATCGCGTTGTGGTATCCGATCCTGAAGGATGGCGCCCACCGGCAGATGCTGCGCGCGCTTGAGGCGCAGACTTTTCCAGGTGCCCTGCGGCACGAGGTGACCTTCCCACCGGCGCGCGACGGGCATCGGATGATCGGCTCGGGCCTGTTTGTCGTCAACGCGCCTTTTGGTCTCGCGGACGAAGCGGCGTTTCTCGACCGTAAATTTGCCGCACTGGGCTGAGCTGCCGGTCGTTCTGTGCTGCGATGTGCCTGCCGGGCAGGGGATGTGCAAAGGCCCCCGCAAGGGGGCCAAATTGCGGTTCTGGTGGCAGAATAGATCGCGGATCTAGGTGACATCCTTGTAGGAAATCTCGCGCGTGTCGGCATCTTCGCCCATCTTGCTGCGTCGTACGATCAGCCGGTTCAGCGCCCCGATATAGGCCATGGCCGAGGCGACAACCGTGTCAGTATTGGCACTGTCGCCGGTCGCAATGATGCCGTCTTCTTCCAGCCGGACGGACACCGTGGCCTGCGCGTCGGTGCCTTCGGTCACGGCATGCACCTGATAAAGCTGCAGATGCGCGGCGTTCGGATGGATCTTGCGGATCGCCTTGAAGGTCGCGTCCACCGGACCATCGCCTTCGGCCACTTCGGTCACGTCCTTGCCCTCGACTTCCATCTCAACGGTGGCCTCAGCCGGGCCGCCGGTGCCGCAGACCACTTTCATCGACACCAGTTGCAGGTGGTCGTCCTTGTCGCCACCGGTCCGCATCAGCGCCACGATATCGTCGTCAAAGACCTCTTTCTTGCGGTCCGCCAGTTCCTTGAAGCGGACAAAAAGGTCTTTCAACTGGTTGTCGCCAATTTCGTACCCGAGGTTGTTGAGCTTGTCGCGCAGCGCCGCCCGGCCGGAGTGTTTGCCCAACGGCAGGGAGGTGCCTGAAAGGCCGACATCCTCTGGCCGCATGATTTCAAAGGTTTCCTTGTTTTTGAGCATGCCATCCTGGTGGATGCCGCTCTCGTGGGCAAAGGCGTTCTTGCCGACGATGGCCTTGTTGAACTGCACGTTGAAGCCGGAAACAGCAGCGACCCGGCGCGAGATATGCATGATCTTGCGGGTGTCGATGCCGGTTGCATAGGGCATGATGTCGTTGCGGACCTTCATCGCCATGACCACCTCTTCAAGCGCGGTATTGCCGGCGCGCTCGCCCAGGCCGTTGATGGTGCATTCGATCTGACGGGCACCGGCCTCGATTGCGGCCAGCGAGTTCGCCGTCGCCATGCCAAGGTCGTTGTGGCAATGGGTTGCAAAGACAACGTCATCCGCGCCAGGCACGGTTTCGATCAGGCGACGGATCAGGTCGGCGCTTTCGCGCGGGGCGGTGTAGCCGACGGTGTCGGGGATATTGATGGTGGTGGCGCCAGCCTTGATCGCGATCTCGATCACACGGCAGAGGTAGTCCCATTCGGTGCGGGTCGCATCCATCGGCGACCATTGCACGTTGTCGACCAGGTTGCGGGCATGGGTCACCGTCTCGTGGATGCGGTCTGCCATCTCATCCATGGTGAGGTTCGGGATGGCGCGGTGCAGGGGCGAGGTGCCGATAAAGGTATGGATGCGTGGTTTTGCAGCACTGCGCACCGCTTCGGCGCACCGGTCGATATCCTTGAGGTTGGCCCGCGCAAGGCCACAGATCATCGCGTTCTTTGACCGGTCCGCGATTTCCTTGACCGCCCGAAAATCGCCTTCGGACGCAATTGGAAAACCGGCTTCGATAATGTCGACACCCATGTCGTCCAGCAGCTCGGCGATTTCGAGCTTTTCGTCATGGGTCATGGTGGCGCCGGGGCTTTGTTCGCCATCGCGCAAAGTGGTGTCAAAGATCAGGACGCGATCTTGGTCAGGAAGGCTGGTCATGTGAAAAATCTCTCTTGCTCTGATCCCCGCGGATCATTTGGTCATTTCGGGGGAAGGGTCAATCCGTGGCGCGCGTGCACATCCTCTGAGCGGGCGCGCCGGATGGCACGCTCAGAGGCGGATTAGGAGCAGTAGACCACGCGAAAGCGCGCTGCGGGTGGCAGCGTCGGCAATCTGGATATCGGCATACATGGTCATGCGTGGATTTATACAGGCCATGGATCGAATGAAAAGGGTCAAAATGTTCTGCGGTGCAGCACCTGAGAAATCGACGTGGATCTGACAGATCGCTTCGGTGAAAAGCGCCGCGAGGGAACGGTTCCGGTCGCGCCATAGCGGCGTCCGCGACACGGTACCAGAGGATTTGAAGCGGATGGCCGCAGCCGACGAACAGGAATTTTCCGCCACCAAAAGTGCTTAGGCTTCGGAACTCATCCAGAAACGGAGCCAGCGCGCGGCGGTGGCGGGTTTCACTCCTGCGGTCTCAAATGCGCCGGGGGCCAGTTTGGAAAACTCTTGCCGCAGTTTCATGCGGGGGCGCTGTGATCGGTGCAGATGGTCCAGCGCGATATTGGCCCAGACGTCGCGTCCCTCGGCCGTCGGGGCTGCAAATGCGCACAGATAGGCAAGATAGCCCGCCTGCGTGCCGGGGCCCATCCGCCGCCAGATCGCGACCAGCTTGGCTTTCCATCGCAAGAACAGAGGTTTGGGCGGCTCTGTTATGGTAGGCAGCTGGCCCGCCATCTGTAGGTTGACCGGCGCCCTGGCCGGAAACATCACGTCAAAGCGACCATGATAAACATGGCGCATTGGCCCGTTGTAGTGCTCCAGCAGGTCGCGTGCGAACCGAACCTCCCTGTCAGGGTCGCCCAGGGCAAGGGAAAGCGATAGTTGTTCTATATTTGATATTTCAGGCAGGAAAATCAGCCGTGACCCGAGTAAATTTGACGACTTAAGACATGAAGCATCCTGTGGATAAATGCCCAGAACACCCAAGTCATAGAGCGCGGCACCGGGGTGGACGGCTGCTTCGTCGCTGCTCTCTCTGGTGGCGGCGATCACCGTGGCGCAATCTGGTCGCCCGGCCAGCCAGCCATCTTGGTCCTGTACCAAAACCACACCAGGCCTGAACTGATCAAACAGCCGTTGGGGCGGGGCGCGAAACGCAGTGGCGGTTGCCATCAGGCAAATCGGTCCCTGCGTCAGATCAAGCGCCAGCCCTGCCGCGTCAGCCAGCCCTACCGCATCAGGCGGAGGCCCGGCCGTCGCTGACGGGGCAGCCCGCCCCGTCCAGTCCGCCAGGACGTCGGGGGGCAGAATGTGATGGTTCACCGGCAAATCCGGCCGTTGGTTGGCCGTGTCGCAGATCAGCAGGATTTCGACATCGCCAAGCCCATGCTTGAGCGCGGACAAAACGCTGTAGGACAGCTCCTGCTGGGCGCGGGGAGCATCGCCGCGAACGACATAGACCAGGGTCGGCACTGGCGGTCGGTACCTTATTCGCTCTCGGCCGGCGTGTCGTCTGATGTGTCACCAGAGGTGTCGTCAGTCGCGCTCGGCGTGGCCTCGTCATTGCTGGTCAGCGCGCCGTTGTCCCAGGTCCCCTCGGCCTGCTGGCCAGAGGCGTAGCGCATGGTGCCCGGACCCTGCCGCTTGGAATTCACAAAGCTGCCTTCGTAGACATCGCCATTGGCGTAGGTGGCGACCCCCTGACCGCTGATCTTTCCCTCGGCCCAGTCGCCTTCATAGCTGAACCCGTCCGGCATGGTGATCTTGCCGCGGCCATGGCGTTGACCCATCTCGAACTGACCCTCGTAGATCGAACCGTCCGCATAGGTCACCTTGGCTGTGCCATGGCGCACACCGTCTTTCCAACCGCCCTCATAGCGATAACCATCGGGGTAGGTCATCACGCCTTCGCCATCGTTCTTGGCATTGCGGAACGTGCCCTCGTAGGTGATGCCATTTGGATAGGTGGCGACGCCTTCGCCCTCGATCACGCCGGCGATCCATTCGCCGTCATAGGTGGAGCCATCGGGGTAGGTGATCTTGCCGGTGCCATCCGCAAGATCATCGCGAAACGCGCCTTCGTAGACCGAACCGTCGGGGTAGGTGACCTTGCCCTGACCTTCGATCTGGCCGGCTTGCCACTGGCCGCTGTAGATGTAGCCATCGGTGCCGGTGAAGGTGCCCTGACCCTGGCGCAGATCCTCTTCGAACATGCCTTCATAGACGTCGCCATTGGCATAGGTCAGCTTGCCTTCGCCGTGGCGGCGGCCGTTGACCAGCGGGCCTTCGTAGACGTCGCCATTGGGCTGGGTCAGGGTGCCCATGCCGTTCATCTGGTCGGCGGCCCATTCGCCTTCGTATTTCAGACCATCCGGCATCACCAATGTGCCCAGGCCTTCTAGTTTGCCGTCCACCACACCGCCCTGATAGGTGGCGCCGTTGGGATAGGTGATCTTGCCCAGGCCTTCCTTGCGGCCTTCGACCCAATCGCCCTCGTATTCATAGCCACCGGGGTTTTGCATCACGCCACGGCCTTGGTGCTTGGCATCGACAAAGTCGCCCTCGTAGCGAACCCCATTGGCATAGATCGCGATGCCGTGGCCATTGATGATGCCGTTTTGCCATTCGCCCTCATATGTGCCGCCGTCGGCAAAGGTGATCTTGCCGATGCCTTCGGGCTTGCCCTTGGCAAATTCGCCTTCGTAGACCGATCCATTGGGAAAACGGGCCATCCCCTGACCCAGGATTTCGCCTTCGACCCAGGTGCCCGTGTATTCATACCCATTGGGGAGCTTGTAGGTGCCTTGACCGTGTTGCAATCCGCCCTTGAACTCGCCGTCGTACACCCCGCCGATCTCGTCCTGGGTCGTCAGGACCTGCGCCTCCTGGGCCGGAAGGGGCGACAACACGCCTGCCGCCGCGAGGGCCAGCAGAGCGGAAAGTACAAGAGTGGAGCCGGTGCGGGTCATGGTAACCTCAGTTGCCTCAGAATATGCGAGAGCTGCCTGTGAATGGGTTGCTTGTCCCAGAACTTATGCGACGGGTCGTCATGTCGCAACGGTTTTGCCTTGGTGGTCTTTTCCTTCAGCACGGATCTGTTAAATGGCTTGAGACGATACAGTTTTGGGGACCCGGGACCATGGCCGACAGATTTCGCGTAACTTTGGCGCAGTTGAACCCGACCGTGGGCGATCTGGCAGGCAATGCTGCCAAGGCGCGCGCCGCCTGGGAACAGGGGCGCGCCGCCGGAGCCGATCTGGTGGCGTTGCCCGAGATGTTTATCACCGGCTACAACACCCAGGACCTGGTGATGAAACCTGCGTTTCACACCGCCGCGATGGCCGAAATCGAAACGCTGGCGCAGGCGGTGGCGGAGGGGCCCGCGCTCGCCATCGGCAGCCCCTGGGTCGAGGAGGGCAAGCTCTACAATGCCTATCTGATCCTCAAGGACGGCAAGGTCGCCTCCAGACTGCTGAAGCATCACCTGCCGAACGAAACGGTATTTGACGAGGTGCGGATCTTTGACGCCGGGCCCCTTGGCGGTCCCTATTCGGTCGGAAACACCCGCATCGGCAGCCCGATCTGCGAAGATGGCTGGCACGAGGATGTCTCCGAAACGCTCGAAGAAACCGGTGCGGAGTTCCTGCTGATCCCCAATGGCTCGCCCTATTACCGCGGCAAGATGGACACCCGGGTCAACCACATGGTGGCGCGGACGGTCGAAACGGGGCTGCCGGTGATCTACCTCAATATGGTTGGCGGTCAGGACGATCAGGTCTTTGACGGTGGCAGCTTTGCGCTCAATCCCGGCGGCGAGCTGGCGCTGCAGATGCCGGTCTTTGACGAGGCGGTGACGCAGCTCGATCTGGTCCGCGGCGCCGAGGGCTGGCGCATTGTCGCTGGCGAAAAGGCGCCGCTGCCTGACGCCTGGGAGCAGGACTACCGCGTGATGGTGCAGTCGCTGCGCGACTACATGGCGAAAACCGGGTTCAAAAAGGTGCTGCTGGGTCTGTCTGGCGGCGTTGATTCTGCCATCGTAGCGGCGATCGCGGTGGATGCGCTTGGGGCAGAGAACGTCCGCTGCGTGATGTTGCCCTCGGAATACACCTCGCAAGAATCACTCGCGGATGCAGAAGCCGTCGCAAAGGCGCTCGGCGTCCATTATGACTATGTGCCCATTGGACCCGCACGCAGCGCTGTCACCGAAACACTGGCGCCCCTCTTCGCGGATCGCCCCGCCGACGTAACGGAGGAAAACATCCAGTCCCGCCTGCGTGGCCTGCTGTTGATGGCGATGTCGAACAAGTTCGGCGAGATGTTGTTGACAACGGGCAACAAATCCGAGGTCGCCGTTGGTTATGCCACCATCTATGGCGATATGAACGGCGGCTATAACCCGATCAAGGACCTCTACAAAACCCGCGTTTTTGAAACCTGCCGCTGGCGCAACGCCAATCATCGCGACTGGATGATGGGGCCGGAGGGCGAGGTGATTCATCCAAACGTGATTGACAAGCCCCCCTCTGCCGAATTGCGCGAGGATCAGAAAGACAGTGACAGCCTCCCGGACTATCCCGAACTGGATGCCTTGCTTGATATTCTCGTGGATCAGGACGGCTCGGTCGCCGATTGTGTCGCCGCCGGATTTGACCGCGCGGTTGCCAAGCGGATCGAACATTTGATTTACATAAGCGAATACAAACGCTTTCAGTCCGCACCCGGGGCACGGTTGACGAAACGGGCGTTCTGGCTCGACAGGCGCTACCCGATTGTGAACCGCTGGCGCGACCCAAGCTGACCTTCGTTTTCGGCCTCAAAAAACAGGATCGGCCCGAACTCGATTGCGGCTACAAGAGCACAGGCGGGGGGAACCGGCTCCCTGTCGTTATTGACGGCTAGACCCGTCAAATCCACGCGGATTAGAACAAACCCATGCCTGCTCCTCAGCTGCCTCACTTCAATGCGGATCGTACGCTGCCACCTGCGGTCGATGTCGTCGTCATCGGGGGCGGTATCATTGGTGCGTCCACCGCTCTGGAGCTGGTAGAGCGGGGGCACAGTGTGCTGCTCTGCGAGAAGGGCCAGATCGCGGGCGAACAAAGCTCGCGCAACTGGGGCTGGGTTCGCATGTCTCAGCGTGACCCCCGTGAAATGGCATTGATGGCCCATGCGTTGGACATCTGGGACACGCTGGACACCCGCACCGGCTATAGCACTGGCTATGTGAAATCCGGCATCCTCTTTACCGCCCGCAGCCGGCGGCGCGAGGCGGAACTGGCCCGATGGGCGACGCATCTGAACGATTTCGATCTCGGCGGGCACATGTTGACGGGGGCGGCGCTGGAGGCGGTTGCACCCGGTTTCGGGAGCCGCTTGCGGGCCGGTTATCACACCCCCGAGGATGGCCGCGCAGAGCCGCAGATGGCGACCCATGCCATTGCCGCGGCCGCGCGCGACAAGGGGGCGGCGATCATCACCGGCTGCGCGGTGCGGGCGCTTGATGTCGAGGCGGGGCGCATTCGCGGGGTGATCACCGAAAAGGGCCGCGTCAGCGCCACCGCCGTTGTGCTGGCCGGGGGCGCATGGTCGCGCCTGTTCCTGCGCAACGAGGGCCTGTTCCTGCCGCAACTCAAGGTGCTGAACTCGGTGATGCGCCTCTCGCCGGTCGAGGGGGTCCCGGACACGGCGATCTGGGCCAAAGGGTTTGCGATTCGCAAACGCGCCGATGGGGGCTTTACCGTGGCTGCGGGGGGCGAAAACACCTTTGATATCGTGCCGGACACCTTCCGGATCGGGCATCGTTTCTTGCCGGCCTTTTTGCAGGATGTGACGGCTGTGGGCTTTCGCCTCTCCGACCGCTGGGCGATCGAAACAGCAGAGGCCCGGCCCTGGGGCCCGCAGGATCGCTCGCCCTTTGAGCAGACGCGGGTGCTTGACCCTCAGCCGTCACAAAAATCCATGCGCCGGGCCCTCGTGGCAGCCCGCGATGCCTTCCCGGCGCTGGCACAGGCCGATGTGACCCAAAGCTGGGGCGGGCTGATTGACGTGACCCCGGACGAGCTGCCGGTGATCTCTGAAGTTCAGGACCGACCCGGCCTGTTCCTGTCCACCGGTTACAGCGGCCATGGGTTCGGGCTCGGTCCCGCAGCCGGACGGTTGACCGCTGATTTGGTGACTGGTGACACGCCCATCGTCGATCCGCGCCCCTTCCGCCTCAGCCGGTTCTAGGCGCGCGCCCCGCGGTCGCCTTGACGGCAGGGAGGCCCCGGACGATGACCGGGGCCACGTGGTTTGGGCCACGGTGGTTTAGCCCATCATCTGATAGCTGACTGGCACGAAGCGGAACCCATCGCCGCGTGTCTCGACAAAGCCCGCAGCGGGGAAGGGCATG
Source organism: Tritonibacter horizontis (assembly GCF_001518015.1). Classification (GTDB taxonomy): domain Bacteria; phylum Pseudomonadota; class Alphaproteobacteria; order Rhodobacterales; family Rhodobacteraceae; genus Epibacterium; species Epibacterium horizontis. Next base: position 104,229 of record NZ_LPUY01000138.1, on the reverse strand, counting down.
TGGTAGCCGATCATCGGCGTGCGGCTGTCTGCCAGCATTTCCAGCACCCGCCGACGCGAGGCCGAAGCCGCGTCCTTGTCGGTGTCAAAACTGGTCTGCCACTCCGGATTGGCAAAGGGGAACACATAGTGGTTGGCCAGATCCGCCGTCAGCAGCAACCGCTGGCCTCCGTTTTCGATCATATAGACCATGTGGCCGGGCGTGTGCCCATAGGCCGCCATCCCCGTGATGCCAGAGGCAACGCTGCCGCCATCCTCGATAAAGGTCATCTTTTCGGCCTGTGGCGCAACATTGGCCCGCACCCGGTCCGCGCCCCCATTGCCTTCGGGCAGGCCGACCCAATGGTCGTATTCCTGCGCTGCCGTCACATAGCTGGCATTGGCGAATGTGACCGCTCCAGCTTCGGTGGTCATGCCGCCGATGTGATCGCCATGCATATGGGTCAGCACAACCACGTCGATCTCGTCCGGTGTCACCCCGGCATCGGCCAGCGCCTGGGTGATGCCGGCCGCGTTCAGCCCGGTGTCGAACAAGATCTTCTGGCTGCCGGTGTCGACCAGCGTCGGCGTAAAATAAAACTGGGCCTTGTCGTCAGAAATGAAGTTTTCGGCAGCGACCTCGGCAAAAGCGTCATCCGTCGCGCCACCGCCAAAAATGTCCTGCACCCCGTCGCGGGCGGCGCTGCCGGCGAGCAGACTGTGCACGGTGTAATCGCCAACCTGAAAGGCCCGCGCATGCAGGGGCTTTGGCGCCTCACCGGACCCGGCGGCGTGCAATGGGGACGAAAGGCCAGCGGTCAGCGGCGCGGCGGCGACACCGGCCAGAGCGGCGCGGCGGGTCAAGTTCAATGTCATCCTGAAACTCCCTGTTTGTGATGATGAGCCAAAGGCTAGCACGACAGAAGCACAAGTCTGTTTCAGCCCCATCACGAATGCGTGGGAGGTTCACCGTCTTCAAACGACCTCAACCGGCGGCGGGGGAGGCCGGGCAGGGAGCGCGTTCCTGATGACATCTCTCCTTTGGCCATCGTGTTTGGCCATCGTGCGAAACTGGACAATTCCGCGTGCCTGTGACACAGCAACGCCAACAGGAGATTTGTCATGACCACCACCCGTTTTGCGCCGTCGCCCACCGGCTATATCCATGTTGGCAACCTGCGCACCGCGCTGATGAACTTTCTGATAGCCCGCAAGGCCGGCGGCACCTTCATCCTGCGCATCGACGACACCGATCCGGAACGGTCCAAAGAGGCCTATGTTGACGCGATCAAGCAGGACCTCGAATGGCTCGGCCTGACCTGGGACCGGGTCGAACGCCAGTCGGAACGGTTCGACCGCTATGCGGAGGCTGCCGACAAACTGCGCGAGATCGGCCGCTTTTACGAGGCTTTCGAGACCCCGACCGAACTCGACCTCAAGCGCAAGAAACAGCTCAACATGGGCAAGCCACCCGTCTATGATCGTGCGGCGCTTTCACTGTCCGACGCGGATAAGGACGCGCTGCGGGCCGAGCGCGGCAATGGCGTGTGGCGGTTCAAGCTTGATCAGGAACGCATCGAATGGACCGATGGCATCCTTGGCGACATCTCCATTGATGCGGCCTCTGTTTCGGATCCGGTGCTGATCCGGGGCGATGGGCAGGTGCTCTATACCATTGCCTCCGTTGTGGACGACACCGACATGGGGGTCACCCATGTGGTGCGCGGCTCTGACCATGTGACCAATACCGCGACGCAGATCCAGATCATGGCCGCCCTTGGCCATGGCCATCCGGAGTTTGCCCACCATTCGCTGCTGACGGGTCCGCAGGGCGAGGCGCTGTCCAAACGCCTCGGCACGCTGGCGCTGCGCGACCTGCGTGAGGCGGGCGTGAAACCGATGGCGTTGCTGTCGTTGATGGCGCGGCTTGGCTCGTCGGACCCGGTTGAGCTGCGGACCGACATGGCCGAGCTGATCGAGGGGTTCGACATCACCCGGTTCGGCTCCGCCCCGACCAAATTCGATGCCGAGGACCTCTATCCGCTCACGGCGCGCTATCTGCAGACCTTGCCGCTTGCCGCCGTCACGACAGAGCTTGATGCCATTGGCGTGCCTGCCGACCAGCAGGACACCTTCTGGGCGGTAGCAAAGGAAAACATCACCACGCTCAAGGATCTTGAGGGCTGGTGGATCCTTTGCCGCGACGGGGCTGAGCCGCTGATCGCCGATGAAGACAAGGATTTCATCGCGGAGGCAATGGCGCTGCTGCCCGAAGGCCCCTATGACAGCGAAAGCTGGGGCAAATGGACCGCCGAGGTGAAGGAAAAAACCGGTCGCAAGGGCAAGGGCCTGTTTATGCCGCTGCGCAAGGCGGTTACCGGAATGGAACGTGGCCCGGACATGTCGGCACTGTTGTCGTTGATGCAAGTGGTGCGGGCCCGCGGCTAATCACAGGCCCGGTCGCAAGGCCTGCGTGGCTGAGTACAGCTTGCCGGATCTGAAATCGCTGGGATAGGGAACCGGTGGGGTATCGAACGGGCAGGGCCGATGGGCGTTGCCCGTTTTTGTTGTTCTGGCGGCCGCACAGGTCAGCCCAACAGGGATTTGCGCAGGTCCTGTACCGCGCCGGGCATTTCGGCGTTGGGATGGTGCTCCAGCGCGGTCAGCGCCTTGTCCATCCAGGCCAGAACCTCGGGCGCCTCTTTGGCACAGCGGGCAATGGGCGGAAAGCTCGCCTTGAGCAGCGCGGCAGCCGTCACCGGCGCCAGGTGAACCCGCGCGAACCGGGCGTCGTCATCCCGGGCGTCGGTGTCCTCGGGCAGGGTTTCCCACAGCAACCGCTCGATCCGTCCCATGACCTCGATTGCGGTGCCGGGGTCATTGACACCGGGCGACAGCGCCCGCTGCGCGGTTTCCGCCAGAAGCGTCAGCCCGAAGGTCGGGTCCTGTTCGAAACTGCGCACATCGCCAATGTCCACCAGCTCTGAAATGGCTTGGCAGAAGTCGTCATCCGCTTGTGGCGCGATGGCCAGTGGCCGCCCGCGCAGGACGAATTCACCGGGCAGGCGCGTCAGATAGACATCAACATCCGCATCCTGCGCCCGGGCATTGATGGCCGCCATGTCGATGACCCGCACGAAACCGCTCCGGGCGGCGGGAATGGGGGGGCCTTCGGGCACCTCGGCGCCGGTGTGGCACCGCCCGCCAAGGCAGGGCGTGGTCTTGCGGGCCTGCAGGCTGTCGCGGCTGCGCGTTTCGATGAGCCGCAGCGTGTGATCCATACTGCCGAGGTCCGACAGGTGGTCGATCCAGCGCAGGATCGCGATCACGATCAGCACCACCATCAAGACCGTCAGCCCAAATACGATGACCGCAGCCTCGGGCGTGTAAACCTTTGCCCGAAACAGGATAATGGCGCTCAACGCATAGACAAAGCCGCCGGTGAAGGTCGCAAGGACACTCTGGGTGACCGTGTCTTCCAGCAGCAGGCGGTAGACGCGCGGGGTGGCCGTGCTGGAAGCGGTGCGGTAGGCGCTGACCATCACGTTCAGGGAAAAGGTGGTCACGGCCAGCATGCCAGAGGCCAGGATTGTCAGCACCGGCAGGACCGCCTCGCGCCCGAAACGATCCGACAGATCATCCGACAGGAACGGCGTCATCAGCGGCGCCATCGCCAGCGCCAGCAGGGAAAACAAGGACAGGGCAACAACCCTGAACCAAAGCTGCCGTGGCAGGCGGCGCAAGAACAGCAGCAGGCGCGACATCAGCCGCTGTCCGTCAGAAACGACGCGCCGATACCGGCGATCAGCGCATCGTGAAATGCGCGCTCGCTGTCGCTGAGGGGTTGGTGACGGGGATACAGCGGATCCGCACGGTCGTCGAGGATCGGCGTTTCCCAGCCATCGGTGCTGGTCATGAAGGCCTGCGCGCCCTCCTGGCCAAAAACTTCGGTGTAGCCGCGCAGGACAACATCGAGATAGCTCATCAGGATCGGGTGCAGGCCGGTGTCGGTGCCCTGACTGTCCTGCGGCACCTGATAGAGCGAGATCTGCGGCGCAGGCAGCATGTCATGACCGACCTGCGCGGTGACATCGACCCGGACATAGCCGATTTCGCGTTCGTCCAACGCCGCCCAGTCCCCATCCGGGACCGCGGCGATCAGGCCGTCGATGGCATGTCCCTCGGTGGGCGTGACACTCAGAAAGGCCTGCGATCGGTCGCCGGTATGCACCCAGGTGCGCCGCCAGCCTTGCAGGCGAGCCGGACGGGTATTGCCGTAGACATGTGTTGCCGTGTTCACGAGGCTGCCGAAGCCGAAAAAATGAGGTGTCATGAGGCCTTTCGATATTCTCTGCGCCAATTGATATATGTCAAACCGCGTTTTGACGGGATTTGCAACACTGCGGGGGCGACCATGCAGGGAGATTGCGATGCGTATCACCAAGAGAACCAATATCGCGGTCCGCCTGCTGATGTACTGTGCCGTCCATGAGGGGCGCCTTGTGACACGGTCAGAAGTCGCGGCGCGATGCAATATTTCGGAAAATCATCTGGCGCAGGTGGTCAATCAACTGGGGCAGGTGGGGGTTCTGGCCACCAGACGCGGCCGCAATGGTGGCCTGCAACTGGCGCGTCCGGCCGCCGAGATCTGCATCGGCGAAATCTTTCGCGCCTTTGAGGGCAAGCTGCCCCTGGTGGAGTGTTTTGCCGACCTGGACAACACCTGCCCGCTGGTGTCGGCCTGCCGTCTGCGCAATGCCTTGATGCGCGCGGGCGAGGCGTTCTATGTCGCGCTGGATCATGTCACGCTTGATAGCCTGACCTGTGACAATTTCGATCTCTACCAGTTGCTTGCGCCCGCGCCTTGTCGGCAAGCGCAGGCGATGCCGCGTGGCTAGTCGCGCGCGCGCAATACCTGCGCCGGACGCGCGATCAGCGGCCGCCAGGCATAGGCCAGACCTGCCAGCAGGGTCACCAGTATGCCGCCGCCGATCACGCCAAGCGCATTGGGCCAGATCACCGCATAGTCGGTTTCAAACACGAACCGGCTGACCGACCAGGCACCCAGAATGCCAGCCAGCAATGCCACGCCGCCCGCCGCCGCGCCCAGAATGGCCGACCGCAGGGCAAAGCTGCGCAGGATTTGACCGCGACTGGCGCCGAGTGTTTTCAGCAGGGCTGCCTCGTAGCGGCGCGCGGGTTCCGCCGCAGCGGCCGTGCCGAGCAAGACGAGAAAGCCGGTAAAAAGCGTCGCCGCCGCGCCATAGGCGGTTGCGGTTGCCAGCTGGCCAAGGATCTCGGACACGCGGTCGATCGCATCGCGCACCCGGATCGCGGTCACATTCGGCATCGCCCGGGCCACATCGCGCAGGATCCCGGCTTCGGCATCGGCTTCGGCATAGACACTGGCGATATAGCTGTGGGGGGCTCCGCGCAGGGCGGCCTCATTCATGGTGAGGATGAACCCCATGCCAGCGTTGGAAAAATCCACCTCGCGGAAACTGGTAAGGGTGCCGGTGATGTCCCGGCCCAGCACGTTGATGGTCATGCTGTCGCCCAGGCTCAGGCCCATTTCCTCGGCCTCTTCCGCCGCAAAGGAGATCTGCGGCGCCCCCTCGTAATCCTCGGGCCACCATGCGCCGGCCGTGACCGTGGTCGTGGCCGGTTTGGCGGCGGCATAGGTCACGCCGCGATCGCCCCGGATGACCCAGTGATCGCCTGCGACCTCCCGGGCGGGACGGTCGTTGATCCGGGTTATGACCCCGCGCAGCATCGGCGCGCTGTCGACTTTGCTGACCGCCGGATCGCCTTCGACCCGGTCGAGAAAGGCCGGGATCTGATCGCGCTGGATATCGACAAAGAAATAGGAGGGCGCCACATCTGGCAGATTGCCAGCGATGGCACGGCGCATGTTGCCGTCGATCTGGCCAATGGCGGCCAGAACGGTCAGTCCCAGCCCGAGGGCAAGCACCGTGGGCATCGCGCCTTCGCGGGTGGCCGCAACCGAGGCCAGCCCCCAGCGCAGCGCCGGGCGGCCGCGTGCCAGCCGGTTGCCCAGCTTTGCCAGCCCGCCGATGGCCGCCCCGGCCATCAACAGCACCAGCAGCGCGGCAATCAAACCGGCAGCCGTCCACAGGGCCAGTTGCGGCGCGCCGCTCATCCCGGCGGCGGATCCCACGAGGATTGCCAGCGTCAGCAAGGTTGCAATGATATAGCGGGGCGCAGGCCAGGTGACCCCGCCCGCCACGGCATCGCGATAAAGCGCGGCGGCCCGGATCCGCTCTGCCCGGGCCAGCGGCCAGATCGTAAACAACAGCGCGGTCAAAACGCCATAAAGTGCGGCTTCCAGCAGGGCGTCGGGAAAGACGGAGAAAATTGCCGGAAATGGCAGCTGCGCGGCGATCACGGGACCAAGCAAGACCGGAACCAGCCCGCCCAGCAGCAGACCCAGCGCGATCCCGCACAGGGACAACACCCCGATCTGCAGGAAGTAGGTGAGAAAGATCACCCGCCGTTCCGCCCCCAGCGTGCGCAGGGTGGCGATGGTTTCGGTCTTGGTGGCGAGATAGGCCCGCACTGCGGTCGACACGCCGACACCGCCGACAGCCAGTCCAGACAGGCCGACAAGCACGAGAAACGCGCCGAGCCGTTCGACAAAACGCGCGATACCGGGCGCGCCGTTGCGGGCATCGCGCCAGCGCATGCCGCTCTCGGCAAAAAGCGATTTCGCCTGTTGTTCCAGCGCGGTCAGGTCTTGGTCGGGCGACAGGTTCAGGCGGTATTTGGTCGAATAGAGCGTCCCCGGGGCCAGCAACCCCGACTGTGCCAGCGCCTCGGTGCGCACCAGGGTGCGCGGCCCGATGGAAAACCCGGAGCCGGCCGCATCGGGTTCCCAGTCCAAAATGCCGCTTAGCCGGAACTCCTGGCTGCCAAGCCGAAAGAGGCTGCCCTCAGTGAGGCCCAGCCGGTCCGCCAGCACCCGCTCCATCACCGCGCCGGGCAGGCCGTCCTGTTCCGCGAGGGCCGCCGCCAGAGGCAGGCCGGAGGTCAAAGACACTGTCCCGCGCAGCGGGTAGGCGGCATCGACGGATTTGACCTGCGTCAGTGCGCGTTCCTCGCCGACGACCGCCATGGACCGGAACTCCACCACTTCGGACTGCGCCAATGCAACCTCGGCCATCCAGCTCCGTTCGGCCTCTGTGGCGAACCGATAGGTAAAGGTCAGCTCCGCATCGCCGCCAAGAAGGCTCGCGCCCTCCCGCGCCAGCCCGGCCTCGATCGAGGCACGAATTGACCCGATGGCGGCGATGACACCGACGCCCAATGCGAGGCAGGCGAGAAGCAGGCGAAATCCGCGCAGGCCGCCGCGCAATTCCCGCCATGCAAACCGCCAGGCCAGACGGAACGGACCGGGGACGCGGCCGCGTCCAGCACTCATTCTGCCGCCTCTTGCGCCGCGTCGCCGTGAATGCGCCCATCGCGCAGGCGTACAACCCGGTCACAGCGCGCGGCCAGCTCTGGCGCATGGGTGACCATCACCAAGGTGGAGTTGTGGCGGTCGCGCAGGTCAAACAGCAGGTCCATCACCTGCGCCCCATTGGCCTGATCGAGGTTGCCGGTGGGTTCATCCGCCAGCAGGATATCCGGCTGCGTCACGACTGCCCGCGCCAGCGCCACGCGCTGTTGCTCGCCGCCCGACATCTGCGCCGGCATGTGGTCGCAGCGATGACCAAGGCCAACCGCCTCCAGTTCTGCCCGCGCCCGATCAAACGCGTCGCGCGCGCCAGAGAGCTCCAGCGGCGTCGCCACATTCTCCAGTGCGGTCATGGTCGGGATCAGGTGAAAGCTCTGGAACACCACGCCCATGTGATGCCTGCGGAACCGCGCCAGCGCGTCCTCGTCAAGGCGGGTCAGATCCTGACCCATGGCGGCGACCTCGCCACCGCTGGCCCGCTCCAGCCCCCCCATCACCATCAGCAAGGACGACTTCCCCGAACCCGACGGCCCGACCAGGGCCAATGTCTCGCCGCGGGTGACATCAAGCGTGATGTTCTGCAGGATGGTGATCGGGCCGGTATTGCCATTCAGCGACAAATGCACATCTTGAAGCGAGAGAACGGGGCGGGCGTCAGTGCTCATGTGGATGCAACCTGTTTGTTTTGCTCTCATTGGATATGGAGGTTCCACAGCTATGCACAAGTTCCTGAAGAAAATTGCAGCTACTTTGGTTGTATTTACGGTGTCGGGGGCGATGACTGCGGCGGAACCGGTCAGGTTGGCCGCCTTTGGCGACAGTCTGGTGCAGGGCTATGGCCTGCCGCAGGATCAGGGGTTTGTGCCACAGCTGGAGGCCTGGCTCGAAGCGCAGGGCGGGGATGTCGACATCCTGAATGCCGGCGTTTCCGGCGATACCACGGCGGGGGGCGCGGCCCGCATCGACTGGACGCTGGCAGAAGCGCCCGACGGGGTGATCGTCCTGCTGGGCGGCAACGATGTGCTGCGCGGCCTTCCTCCGGCGGCGGCACGGCGTCATCTCACCCAGATCGTAGATGCGGCGCAGGCAGCCGGTGCACAGGTGATGCTGATCGGGATGGAGGCGCCATTGAATTTCGGCCCCGAATACAAAGCGGAATTTGACCAGATCTACCCGGCGCTGGTTGCCTCTCATGGTGTGCTGCTGCACCCTTATGCCTTTGAAGGGATCGTAAAGGCCGCAGGTCAGGACCCGGCGGCGTTCGGGACCTATTTGCAGCCCGACGGTATTCATCCCAACGCGTTAGGGGTTGCGGCCAACATTGACGCGCTTGGCCCGGTTGTCCTCGACCTGCTGGACCGGATCGCGGCACGCGACGCCGGGCAGAATGAAACCCGAGAAGACGGGTAGGGGGGCAGGCCTGGTGCCAGCCGCGATTTTGGTCTGAACTTCGGCCTGAATGTGGGGTTGAGTTTCTGCCTGAGGGTCCGGCTTGAGGTTCTGACCCGTGTTTCAGCCTTTGCTACAGGTCCCGCGCCACAGGTCCCATGTCACGGGCACGGGGCGCCGAAAGCCGACGCAGATGCCAGATCTTCAAGAGGCGGCATCTTCACCCGGTGGCTGTGCGTTGTTTCTTGGACGCGGACCAGCCGTCCTGATCACTTGGATCGGCGCCTGGTTCGCTGCGCAGGACATAGGCGATGCAGGTGACACTGAGTGCAGAGAGCGCGCCGACGATCGCGTAGATGCCGAGGCAGATCCAGAACGGCAGACCGAAGGAAAACATGGCGATGGATCCGGTCACAAGACCGGCAATCATACCGAAAAGCAGTCCTAGAATAGCCATTTGATCTGACCTCTTCCTATGCTTCCACAGCCGGGTTTATCCCAGGCTATCCACCATACGCGACGTGCTCACGAAACTTCTGCTCAACGCTCACTCAGTTTGTCTTTTTGCTTGAAAGCGTCAAAATCCTTGGTCCTCAGGGCTAAAAATTAAGTCGTCTTCCTTTCCAAAAGGTTAACAGATGAGAGGTCCTGTGACCATTTTAACGAAGGTAAATGCAGCCGCTTGCGCGGGGTATTGCTTTGACGATGGCCTCGGGCCTGGCAGGCCAGAGAAGTAAGTCTAGGCGTTCGCAAGCGGATGCGCGGCTTGGATGCGTCGGTCCCGCGCCAGTTTCGCGATGGAAAAGCCAGCGACACAACAGGCGCTGACACAACCGGAGAGAACGTAAATGAAACAACAGATCCAAAAGGATGCGTCGAAGACATAGCCTGCGGACAGCGCGGCCGTCATGCTCGCAAGAATTGCAACGAGGATATGTCCCACAACCATAGCGAATCTCCTGTCGCCTGCCTGACGTGGCGGGCTCAGGATCGAGTGTCGTCGAAAAATCCGGCAAAACTAAGGAAAATGACGCTATGGCACGTCATTTGAGCGCGAAACTGCCGGTTGCACCGCAAGTGCGACCGCAGCCACGGTCTGCGCAGCAGCGATTGCCCCTGCCGGGCACACGCGTTATCACACCTGCCAACCAGTTTCCCTTTATGACGGAGCAACACGAATGGCTTCCTACCAGTACGTTTACCATATGCAGGGTGTCTCCAAGACCTATCCCGGCGGCAAGAAATGCTTTGAAAACATCCACCTGTCCTTCCTTCCGGGTGTGAAAATCGGTGTGGTCGGCGTCAACGGCTCCGGTAAGTCGACCCTGATGCGGATCATGGCCGGCCTCGACACGGATTTCACCGGCGAGGCCTGGTCGGCCGAAGGCGCAAAAGTTGGCTACCTGCCACAGGAACCGCAGCTGGACGAGACGCTGACCGTGCGCGAGAATGTCATGCTCGGCGTGGCGGAGAAAAAGGCGAAGGTGGACCGCTTCAACCAGATCGCGGTTGAAATGGCGGAAAACTATACCGACGAGCTGATGGAGGAGATGACGACCCTTCAGGATGCGATTGATTCCGAAAACCTCTGGGATCTGGACAGTCAGGTGGACGTGTCGATGGAGGCGCTGCGCTGCCCGCCGGACGACGCGCCGATCAAGGACCTGTCGGGCGGTGAACGGCGCCGGGTGGCCCTGTGCAAGCTGCTGCTGGAAGCGCCCGATATGCTGCTTCTTGACGAACCGACCAACCACCTGGACGCGGAAACCATCGCCTGGCTGCAACAGCATCTGATCGACTACAAGGGCACCATCCTCTGCGTCACCCACGACCGGTATTTCCTGGATGACATCACCGGCTGGATTCTCGAACTCGACCGGGGGCGGGGCATTCCCTATGAGGGCAACTATTCCAGCTGGCTGGAGCAGAAGGCCAAACGCCTGCAGCACGAAGCGCGCGAAGACAAGGCCAAGCAAAAGACCCTGGAACGCGAACTGGAATGGATGCAGCAGGGCCAAAAGGCCCGTCAGGCCAAATCCAAGGCCCGGATCGCGGCCTATAACGAGATGGCCAATACCTCTGAACGCGAAAAAGTCGGCCGCGCGCAGATCGTCATCCCCAACGGTCCGCGGCTTGGCTCCAAGGTGATCGAGGTCAGCGGCCTGAAAAAGGGCTTTGGCGACACGCTGCTGATCGACGGTCTGGAATTCTCCCTGCCGCCGGGCGGGATCGTCGGTGTCATCGGCCCCAACGGGGCCGGTAAATCGACCCTGTTCCGGATGCTGACCGGTCAGGAACAGCCTGACGAGGGCACGGTGGAATACGGCGACACGGTCAAGCTGTCGTATGTTGACCAGTCCCGCGACGATCTCAACGACGGCGATACGGTCTGGGAAGCGATCTCGGGCGGCGCTGAAATCATCGAACTGGGCGATGCGCAGGTCAATTCCCGCGCTTATTGTTCCTCCTTCAACTTCAAGGGCGGCGACCAGCAAAAGAAACTGTCGCTGCTCTCGGGCGGGGAACGCAACCGGGTCCATATGGCCCGCCTGCTGAAAGAGGGCGGCAATGTGCTCCTCCTCGACGAACCGACCAACGACCTGGATGTGGAAACCCTGCGGGCGCTCGAGGATGCGCTGGTGGATTTCGCGGGCTGCGCGGTGGTGATCTCGCACGACCGTTTCTTCCTCGACCGGATCTGCACCCATATCCTTGCCTTTGAAGGCGATGCCCATGCGGAATGGTTCGAAGGCAACTTCGAGGACTACGAAGAAGACAAGAAACGCCGTCTGGGCCCCGACGCGCTGGAGCCCAAGCGCCTGAAGCACAAGAAATTCGTGCGCTAACCGCCTCGGGTTCAGACAGGACAGATGCGACGGGCCTTTCCGATCCGGAGAGGCCCGTTCTTTTTGCCCCCTGCCACGCGTCCCTGCCATCCGCCGTTGCTATCGCCGTCCAAATCTGTGCATCAATTCCGCGATGAAACCTGCGTATCCCTTTCTGCGCCCCGGCATGACCGTGGGTCTCTTGGGTGGATCTTTTGATCCGCCCCATCAGGGGCATGTGCAGATCTCGCGGGCCGCGCTCAAACGGTTCGACCTCGACCAGCTGTGGTGGCTGATTACGCCGGGCAATCCGCTCAAGGAAAATCCGCCCGCGTCGATGGCCCGGCGGATGCAGGCGGCGGCGCGCATGATGGATCACCCGCGCGTGCGGATTTCGGATATCGAGGCCCGGCTTGGCACCCGCTACACGGCGCAGACCCTGCGCCATTTGCGCCAGGTCTATCCGCATGTGCGCTTTGTCTGGTTGATGGGCGCGGACAACCTCGCCCATTTCCACCGCTGGAAAGACTGGCGCGATATCCTCAACACGGTGCCGGTTGGGGTTCTGGCCCGCCCGGGCGAGCGGATCTCGGCACGGCTGTCGCCCGCCGCCCGTGCTTTTGGTAACGCCCGTATTCCCGCCAGCCAGAGCCAGCGGCTGGCCCGCGCCGACGCCCCGGCCTGGTGTTTTCTGAACGTGCCGATGGTCAATGCATCCTCGACCGAGATCCGCAACCGGGGTGAGTGGTCGGGTTAGGCTGACCCGTTTGGGGACAAAGGTGTCCTGTCACGACACTTATTTTTCATTTTCCCATCAAAGCATTTGCCGAATGGCAGGGAATTTGATTCAAAATACGCACCATGATCTCTCGTCGCGCCTTTATCTCCTCCGCTCTCGCAACGCTCGGTTCCGGCCCTGCGTTTGCAAATGCTCCGACCTATACGCCGCGCCCGAAAATGCGCGGCCTCAATCCGCTCAGCCCGGGCCGGGATGGGCTGAAGGCGGTGCTTCAAGGCGCCAAGATCTCTGGCGAGGTGGTCTGCGCCGTGGCCGATGCCCGGAGCGGCCAGGTGTTGGAGACGGTTGAGGGCGACAAGGGGTTGCCCCCGGCCAGCGTGGCAAAAATCCTGACAACGCTTTATGCGCTGGACAGTCTCGGTGCCGGATACCGGTTCAGCACGCGGCTGATCGCAACCGGCCCGGTTCAGAACGGGATTTTGCACGGCGATCTGGTTTTTGTCGGCGGCGGCGATCCGACCCTTGATACCAATGATCTGGCAGAGCTGGCGGCGGGATTGAAATCCGCCGGTCTGCGCGAAATACGCGGCCAGTTCCTGATCTGGGATGGGCTGTTGCCGCATGTGGCCTCGATTGATCCCGGTCAGCCGGATCATGTCGGCTACAGCCCCGCAGTGTCGGGGGTCGCGCTCAATTTCAACCGCGTGCATTTTGAATGGAAACGCGCCGGCAGCGCCTGGGCTGTCAGCATGGACGCCCGGACCGAGAAATATCGCCCGGAGGTCTTCACCTCGAAAATGGCGGTCGTGCGCCGCGCGGCACCGGTCTATACCTACGCGGAACACTCCGGCATCGACCAGTGGACCGTGGCCAGCAGCGCGCTGGGCAACGGCGGCTCGCGCTGGTTGCCGGTGCGCAATCCGGCGCTTTATGTGGGTGACGTGTTTCAGACGCTGGCGCGGTCCCATGGCATTGCCCTGCCGACCCCGAAACAGATCGACCGCCTGCCATCCGGCACCGTCCTGGCGCAGCATCAAAGCGCGCAACTGTCGCAGCTTTTGCTGGCGATGCTGAAATACTCCAACAATCTGATGGCGGAAATGATCGGCATGACCGCCAGCCTGCAGCGCGGGGGGCGACCGACCTCCCTGTCCGATTCTGGCCGCCGGATGAGCGATTGGGCCGCGCAGACCTACGGGATGCAGCAGACCCATCTGGTTGATCACTCCGGTCTGGGCGAGGCCTCTCGCCTGACCGCACACGATCTGGTGCGCGCGCTGGTGGTGGCCCAGCAGGGCGGCGTGTTAAAGCCGTTGCTGAAACCGATTTACCTGCAGGATGACAAGGGGCGCCCGATCAAGGGTCACCCGGTCAAGATCGCCGCCAAGACTGGAACGCTCAATTTTGTCTCCGGGCTGGGGGGCTTTGTGACCGCCGAAGACGGCAGGGAGCTGGCCTTTGCCATTTTCTCGGCGGATCTGCCGGCGCGTGACCGTATCAGCCGCGCCGAACGTGAACGCCCGCCCGGTGCGCGCAGCTGGAATGCCCGCGCCAAACGCCTGCAACACGCGCTGCTGCTGCGCTGGGGGCAGGTCTACGGCAGTTGAGCCGTTGACGCTGGCGGTGCGCGCGCGCCGCAGCTGTGCCCTCCGATAAGACCAGTTTGCCCCCAAAGAGGCAAAAAATCCTGACGGATAAGCCCAGAATCCAGTTTCCGTGGGGCCAGTGGTGCTGTGACAGTTGTCAGACCGGGTCTTCATCGTAAGCATTTGCGCAGGTCAGCATAAAAATTTCTAAAAAGAGCGACCTCCAGAAAAAGCGATTGATCGCGATACCGGTTCAACACGGAGGAACCCACATGTCTTTCAAGACCACACTTTGCGGCACATCCACGGCCCTCGCCCTGATGATGGGCACCACGGCAATGGCCGAAGATATTACAGTTGCCTATTTCCTCGAATGGCCGATGCCGTTCCAATATGCCAAGGCGATGGGCACCTATGAAGAGGCGATGGGGGTCGGCATCAACTGGGTGGCTTTTGACACCGGCACCGCTATGTCCGCGGCGATGGCGTCCGGCGACGTTCAGATCGCCGTCAGCCAGGGTCTGCCGCCCTTCGTCGTGGCGGCCTCCGCAGGACAGGATCTGGTGATCACAGACATCGCGGTCGGATACTCGGAAAACGACAACTGCGTGGTGGCCGAGACGCTGGAAATCGACGGTGCCTCGGCCAAGGAGCTGGAAGGCAAACGCGTCGGGGTGCCGATTGGCACGGCGGCGCATTTTGGGTTTCTCAAGCAGATGGAGCATTTCGACGTAGACATCACCACGATGGAGATCGTTGACATGGCCCCGCCAGAAGGCGCTGCGGCCTTTGCCCAGGGCTCGCTCGATATGGTCTGTGGCTGGGGCGGGGCGCTGCGCCGGATGAAAGAACACGGCAATGTGCTGATGACCGGGGCCGAAAAGGAAGCGGCCGGCATTCTGGTGTTCGATGTGATCTCCGCACCGTCCGATTTTGTTGCCAGTGATGGCGAGCTGATGACCAAATTCCTCGCGGTCACCGCAGAAGCCAACGCGATGTGGAACGCGGGCACCGACAAGGACAAGATGATCGAAGTGATCGCCAAGGACGCCGGCATGGATGTCGCCGATACCGAGGCGACCATTGCCACCTTCACCTTCCCTTCAACCGAAGACGCGCTGAGCGAGAAATGGCTGGGCGGCGGGGTTCAGGACTTCATGATCGGCGTGGCGGGCGTCTTTGCCGAAGCGGGCTCGATCCCGAAGGCGCTGGACAGCTATGCCTCCACCGTGGATGCGAGCTTCCTCGCGGCTGTGGCGGACTAACCAGCCGCAGCCTTTCGAGAGTGGCGCCGCATCTGGCGCCACTTTCCTTTCCATTTCACACAGAGAGCAGGAGCTCCTCATGGACGGTCTCCACATTGATCACCTGTCGATGCGATTTGACTTGCCCAACGGCACGCATATCCAGGCCTTGCAAGATGTCTCCATCGAGATCGGAAAGGGTGAGCTGATGTCCGTTCTTGGTCCTTCGGGATGCGGCAAGACGACCCTTCTGAACATTTGCGCGGGCTTTCTGGCGCCCACCGATGGCGCGGTGCGGATGAACGGTCATACCGTCAGGGGACCGGCGCCGGAACGCGGCATGGTGTTCCAGAAAGGGGCCCTCTTCGAATGGATGAGCGTGCGGGAAAACGTCGAATTCGGCCCCCGCATGAAAGGGATGGCAATGGCGGCGCGCAACGAGATCTGCGACCAGCTGCTGGAAACCGTCGGCCTGCAGGATTTTGGCGAAAAGGCGGTCTATGAACTCTCTGGCGGCATGCAGCAGCGGGTGGCGCTGGCGCGGTGCCTGGCCAATGACCCCGACGTGATCCTGATGGACGAACCGCTGGGGGCGCTGGACGCGCTGACGCGCGAGAAAATGCAGGCGCTGGTGCTCAAGCTCTGGAAAAAGAGCGGCAAGACCGTGATCCTGATCACCCATTCCGTCGAAGAAGCGCTGCTGCTGGGCGAACGGCTGCTGGTGATGGCGCCGCGTCCCGGTCGCATCCACAAGGAATACCGGCTGCCCTTTGCCGAACAGGGGGTCAACATGGATCTGCGCGCCGTCAAGAAACTCGACGGTTTTGCCGAGACCCGCGATGAAATCCTGTCGATGATCTGGGAAATGGAAGAGGAAATCATGGGCCGGACGGAGGGCGCGGCATGACTGGTCTGCTGATCCTTCTGGCCTATGTGGCGCTGTTCGCAGCCTCTTATTTCATTGTTGACCGTCTGCAGGACCGGATGCGCACGGGGGTGAATTTCACCAGCCTCAAGACAGTGACCTTTGGCGACGAAAGCGCCATCACCCCGAACCGCGCGGCCTCGGTTATCTCGATCCTGGTGATCTTCTTGATCTGGGGGGCCTTCACCGGCTCCAAACTGGTGCCGATCCATGTGCCGGGCCCGTTTCGCGGCGACACCAGTTTCACCTATACCGCGACCTCCGCGACCGGTGAGACGGCCGAGGCGACGGTGGTCATCCGGGTCCATGAATTCGGCGCGGAGGCCGAGACGCCGGAAATCGCTCCCAACCCCGGCTTTGCCCAGAACGATGCCGACAAGGTCGCGGCCTGGCGGTCGGTGCTGGTCAAGGCGGCCGATAACGACGGTGACGACGTCACCGTGACCGCGGTCGAAGGCCAGCCGCTGCTCCCCGGAGAGACAGTGACCGTGCCCAACGGCCATGTCACCATGTCCCGGCGCGGCGCGTTGAATTTTGAACCCGACAAGGGGTTCCAGATGGAACCGATCTGGATGCCCAGCCCCGAGGCCGTGTTCGCGCGCTTTGTCGAGATCGCCTCCGAAGGCTATCAAAACTTCACCCTCTGGGAACATCTGGGCTGGTCGCTGTTGCGGGTGCTGGCGGGGTTCGTGCTTGGCTCGCTTGTTGGGATCCCGCTTGGCTATGCGATGGGGCTCAGCTCCTGGGTGCGCGGCTGGTTCGATCCGATTGTGGAATTCATGCGCCCGGTGCCGCCGCTGGCGCTGATCCCGCTGGTGATCATCTGGTTTGGCATCTGGGAAAGCGGCAAGATCGTTCTGCTGTTCCTTGCGGCGCTGTGGATCATGACCATTGCGGCCCGGGCCGGGGTGTCGGGCGTCAATATCACCAAGGTGCACGCCGCCTATTCGCTGGGGGCGTCCAAGCCGCAGATCCTGCGCCATGTGATCGTGCCAAATTCGCTGCCGGAGATCTTTACCGGCGCGCGGGTGGCCATGGGGGTTTGCTGGGGGACGGTGGTTGCGGCTGAACTGGTCGCGGCGCAGAAAGGGGCCGGCATGATGATCATCGCCGCGTCGAAATTCCAGCTGACGGATATCGTCCTGATGGGGATCATCCTGATTGGGGTCATCGGCTACGGCATTGATATCTTGATGCGCAAGGCCGAGGATTTCCTGGTGCCCTGGAAAGGGCGCAGCTGACCCGGCACCCGCGCCCGCGGCGAACAAAGCCCGTTGCGTGAAAAATGGGGCGGCCCCTTCCTCTTGCCGGGTTGGGGCGGCCCCTTCCTTTTGTCCGGATTGCGTCCGATGGCCGACCGGCCGCGCCGCGACTGGGTTCCGTGATCCCGTGCGGCCCGGCTTAGGCCCCGCCTTACACCATGTGGCGCGCGCGCGAGCCCCGTTCGATGGCAGCCGCGTGCAGACGCTCCACATTCAACTCATAGCGGATCTCTTCCAGCAGGCGCAGTTCGTTGTCGTTCAGCGTCCCGTCTGCCGCCGCCACATCACAGGCCAGCGCATAACATGTCTCGAACAGGCGCTGGGGCAGGATGTCACGCACCAGCCCGAACAAGGCATCCAGCCCGTCCTCCTGCTCGAACAGATCAAACACCGTGCCCGACACGGCGGTGATCCGGTCGGCATCGTAGTCGGCAAAAACCGGCAGCATGTTGACGGCGTTCTGGATCTTGACCAGCTCGACGGTGCGAATGTCCTCGTCCGAGGCGGAAACCGCCACCATGACGGCCACCAGGCAATCCTGCGGTGTCAGCAGGGGGAGGGTCTCTTCTGTCATTGTCCGGCGTCCTTTGTGCCCGTGTGTTCGGCGCGTAGGATAGGGGGCGCAGCAGCCACGTTCAACGCCGAAGCCTTGCAAAAAGTGGTTTTCCGCCGGTCGCTTTGAGGGGCGCCGTGTTGACTCGTGCCGCACCAGCACAATAGAGAAGCGCGTCGGGTTGCATGGTGCAGCCGATGATCCCGAAAAAGACGCTGACTGGAGTACATCATGTCTGATCTGCGCGAAGAAGCTCTCAAGAGCAAAGCCTGGCCGTTTGAAGAAGCACGCCGTGTTCTCAAACGTTACGCCAAGGGCGCGCCGGAAAAGGGCTATGTGTTGTTTGAAACCGGCTACGGTCCCTCCGGTCTGCCGCATATCGGCACCTTTGGCGAGGTGGCCCGCACCACCATGATCAAAACCGCCTTCGAGGTGATTTCCGACATCCCGACCAAACTGATCTGTTTCTCGGACGATCTCGACGGCATGCGCAAGATCCCCGGCAACGTGCCGAACGCCGAGGGCCTGAAGGATCATCTGCAAAAGCCGCTGACCTCGGTGCCGGATCCGTTTGGCGAATTTGACAGCTTTGGCCACCACAACAACGCCATGTTGCGCCGGTTCCTGGATACGTTTGGTTTCGAGTATGAGTTCTACTCCTCGACCGAATTCTACGCCTCGGGCCAGTTTGACGAGGTGCTCAAACGCTGCGTCGAACGCTATGACGCCATCATGGAAATCATGCTGAAATCCTTGCGGGATGAACGGCGCGAGACCTATTCGATCTTCCTGCCGATCCACCCGGAAACCGGTCGCGTGCTCTATGTGCCGATGAAAAAGGTGAACCCGGAGACCTACGAGGTGACCTTTGACGACGAAAACGGCCGCGAATGGACGCTGCCGGTCACCGGCGGCAATGTGAAACTGCAGTGGAAGCCCGACTTTGGCGCCCGCTGGGCGGCGCTCGAAGTGGACTTCGAGATGTATGGCAAGGACCATTCCACCAATACGCCGATCTATGACGGCATCTGCCGGGTGCTGGGCCAGCGCGCGCCAGAACATTTCACCTATGAATTGTTTCTGGATGCAAACGGACAGAAGATTTCCAAAACCTCCGGCAACGGCATCTCGATTGACGAATGGCTGACCTATGCCTCCTCCGAGAGCCTGTCCTATTTCATGTATCAAAAGCCCAAAACCGCCAAGCGGATGCATTTTGACGTGATCCCGAAGGCGGTGGACGAATATCATCAGCAGCTGCGTGCCTACCACGGTCAGGACCTCAAGGGGCAGCTCAACAACCCGGTCTGGCACATCCACGGCGGCGCTGTACCGCAGTCGGATATGGTGGTTTCCTTCTCGATGCTGTTGAACCTCGCCAGCGCCTCCAGCGCCGAGGACAAGGAAACCCTGTGGGGGTTCATCAACAAATACGCCCCCGATGCCACCGCTGCGACCCATCCCGGCATGGATCAGGCGGCAGGGTTCGCGGTGCGCTATTTCCAGGACTTCGTGAAACCGGCCAAGGTGTTCCGCCTGCCCAGCGATCAGGAACGCGCGGCGCTGAGCGATCTTGCCACTGCCCTGCAGAGCCCCGAGGCCGCCCTGGCGACCATCGCCCGGAAGAACGAACTGGTCGGCAATGACGACCCGCTGCCAGAGGCCGATTTCGCGGACGAGGAATTCCTGCAATCGGTGGTCTTTGCCATCGGCAAGATCCACGGGTTCGATCCGCTGCGCGCCTGGTTCTCGACGCTCTACGAGGTGCTGCTGGGCGCGACCCAGGGGCCGCGTTTTGGCGGCTTCATCGCGCTGTATGGGGTCAGCGATACCATCGCCCTGATCGAAACGGCGCTGGCAGGCGACCTGGTGTCCGAAACTGCCTGACCGGACCGGTTCCGGATCTCTGCAACAGACAGGCGGGCGTCGGCAATCGGCGCCCGTTTTGCCGTCTGGCGAACTTTTTCAAGAAACTTCCACAGCTACTCACTTCTTTTTGGGCGCTGAGGTGTTTATCCTCTAGAGTAAGGATATTTTGGAGGATCGGATTATGATGCCAGCGGCGCGACTTACTGATATGCATGTCTGTCCCATGGTGTCGCCGCTTGTCCCACCCGTTCCGCATGTCGGTGGTCCGGTGGCTGGACCCAGCGCGACGACAGTCCTGACCTGCGGTCTGCCTCAGGCAATTATGGGGGACGCAGCAATCTGTGTCGGACCACCTGATACGCTGGCAAAAGGATCTTCCACGGTGATTGTGTGTGGAAAACCTGCGGTGCGGATTGTGATCGATACCTGTGCCCATGGCGGTATGGTGAGTGTTGGTGCCCCAACCGTCATCATCGGCGGCTGAGCTGACAGCAGATGGTTTGCTTTTGCAAAGACCTCGACCTGGTGTCGGCGCTGCCGTCGCCTCAGCGCGACAGCCTGCGGATGGATGCGCCGCCGCCCCAGCTTGCCAATATGCTCAAGCTGATGAAATTGAACGTGAACCTCAGCGCCAGGACGGATCTGAACCTGGCCGAGATGCTTCCGACGGATCAGAACTGGCTCACCGCCAATATCGTCGCACAGGCCCCGAACGGCACCTTGCCTGCGGTGCTGCCGCCGCGCGGCGGCCCGGTTCTGGCCCTGGCCGCGCGGCTGGCGATCCCGGCGGCGATTTTCCCGCTGGATGATCTTGAGGCCTTGAAGAACGCGCTGACCGAAGCGATCCTCAGCCTTGAGGAAAACGTGATGGCCAAGACCCATTCGATTTCTCAGATGCCGTCGCCGGCCTATAGCAACCTTGCGATGGGCGCGCATATGACGCTGGCGTTGCGCACCCAGGGCCTGTGCCCCTTCGAGGTGATGGAGGCCGAGCTGGGCGAGGCCATGACCATGGGCGACTCGGGCACCAGCGTCTCGCGCCAGTCCGCGACGCTGCAATTTGCCACCCGCCTGCCAAAGATGCGTCTGCCGGCCTTTGGCCTGCCGCTGCCGCAGCTGAAACTGGCCACCCAACTGGCCGGGCTTGCCACCACCACGGCGGCACTGAACAAGCCGCCGTTGACCCCCGCCTTTATCGACCAGCTCAAGCGCCAGTTCGCGGCATTGCAGAATTTCCCGGTGCCCCGGATGAAAACGCCTCTGTCGCTGCTGATGGCGCTGGCGGCGCAGATGGCCGACCTGGATGTGATCCACGAGGCCTTTGGCGAGGATGCGCTGACCCCCTCCGGGCTGGCGCGGATCAATGCGATGTACAGCCACTGGTCCAAGAAACGCATTCCGTTTCCGCTGCCAGCCGCCGACCTTCTTAGCCAGTTTGAACTGCTGCCGGATGTGCACGATGTGATCGCCGGCGGGCAGACCGCCAATGCCGCAGGCCTGGCGCTGATGTCCTCCATGACGACCCTGATGCCGCCACCGCCTATCACCCCGTTCCTGGAGGTGATCGCGGCGCTTGGATCGGTGCTGACCAAGGTGATGGGCCAGCAGCCCTTTGGCGCCTGTTCGGCCTGCGATTTCGCGCCCTGATCCCCGCGCCCTTTGACGACAGCCTGCGCAACGCTAGCTCCTGACACATCAGGGCTGTCTTGAAGGAGTGTGGCGATGCGACGGAAACTTGTACGAACATGCGGCGTGTGGCTGGCGGTTTTCATATGTGCTGCCGGGGCCTGGCTCGCGCCCGCGCGCGCTCAGAGCGCCCAGAGCGACCAGATCATCGGTGTCATCGATGCCCAGCTGGAGGCCTTTCAGGCGGAGGATGCACAGGCGGCCTTTGGCTATGCCTCGCCCTCCATCCAAAAACATTTCGGCACGCCGGGCAATTTCATCACCATGGTCGAACAGGGCTACCCCATGGTCTGGCGCCCGGCAGAGGTGCAGTATCTCGACCTGCGCGAGATTGCCGGCAAGCTGTGGCAACGGGTCATGATGACCGATAAATCGGGGGGGGTGCATCTGCTTGACTACCAGATGGTGAACTCCGGTACTGGTTGGAAAATCAACGCGGTACAGCTGATCAAGGCCCCGTCCGGCAGCGTCTGACCACGGCCCGGCCAGGGGCGCGGCCAGGGGCGGGTGTTGCGCTCCCGGCGTGCGCCCACCTGAGCCGGATTTAATCCCGGACTGATAGACCTTTTCCCGATCCCGGCATGCTGGAACAGGAAAGGTACTACTCATGAACAAGGCGATTACCGACGGTCTGCAATTGATGCCGCCTGCATTTGCGCAGGGGCTTGATGTCTGGTCCAGTGGCGACGGAACGCCCGGTTCGGACACCTACGACGGGGCCGCAAACGCGGCACTTGTGGCGGGGGACGCGCATTTCGCGGGCTGTCTTGAGCTGCAAAAGACCGCCAGCACCCAGCATCTGCGCTACATGGGCGAAACCCCGATCCTGCCGGGCTGCTATCTGCGGGTGACCGCGCGGGTCAAAGCGATGAGTGGCGCATTGCCAACGGTGCGGATTTCCGGCTGGGCCGGCGCCAGCAACGACAGTCATGTGTCCGGCGTGGTCGAGGTCGGTCCCGGAGTCACCCTGTCCGCCTATGGCGAGGTGGTCGAAGTGCAGGCGATTGTCGGCACAGGCACCCGGACCGGCGTAGACATGCCCTGGGGGATCGCAGCGGCCTATGGCCACCTTGGCCTGGACCTGACCGGTCCCAACGGCGGGGTGATCCGTGTCGATGACCTGATCATCGAGGACGTCACCAGTGTTTTCCTGCGCGACATGCTGAGCGTCGTGGATGTTGTCGATTATGGTGCGGTCGGAAACGGCAGCACCGATTGCCACGCCGCCTTCGAGGCCGCCGACGATGCCGCAGACGGGCGGCGCATTCTGGTCCCGGAGGGAGAGTTCCTGATCAACAGCACCCTGTCGCTCAACCATGACGTGGTGTTCGAGGGCACGCTGTCGATGCCGGATGACGCGATGTTGCTGCTGACCAAAAGCTACAACTACCCGACCTATGCCGCCGCATTTGACGACGAGGCGCTGGCCTTCAAAAAGGCGTTTCAGGCGCTGTTGAACAGCGTCGATCATGAAAGCCTGGATCTTGGCGGGCGCAGTATCACGCTGCACGAACCCATCGATATGCAGGCGGCGGTGCCGAACCGCACCAGCTATGCCACCCGGCGCTATATCCGCAATGGCCAGTTCACCGCGCAGGCCGGCGCGCCCTGGGATCACGATGTGGTCACTTCGCAGGCGTCCTACAGCAGCTCGGACAACCGAAAGTTGACAGATGTCAACAATATCGCGGCCATTCCGGTCGGGGCCCTCGTCGAAGGCGCAGGCGTCGGGCGCGAGGTCTACGTGCGGGAAAAGAACACCGGCGCGGGCGAGCTGACCCTCAGCCAGCCGCTGTTTGATGCCGAGGGGCGGCAGAACTTCACCTTCACCCAGTTCAAATACATGCTGGATTTCTCCGGCTTCTCGGCGATCAAGAAATTCGGCATCTCCGGGGTGGAGTTTCAATGCAATGGCGAGGCCAGCGCCCTGCGGCTGGCCCCCGCCGGGTCGGTCTTTGTGCTGCATGACTGCTATTTCACCAAACCAAAGGCCCGCGCGATCACCTCGATCGGCAATGGCTGTCAGGGCATGCTGGTGGACAATTGCCAGTTCCTGTCGGATGAGGATGCCGAGGATGTCTCGGACCGGGTCAGCATCGCGCTCAACGCCAATTCCAACGATGTCAAACTGCGCCACAACCGCGCCACCCGGTTTTTGCATTGGGCGGTCATGGCCGGCTCCAACCACACGATCACCGGCAACCATTTCTTTCAGGGCGACAGCGTCGCAGGCGGCGTGCGCACGGCAGGCATCGTGGTGACGGATACCTATGCCTCCCATACGATTTCGGAAAACTACATCGACAATTGCTTTGTCGAGTGGACCAACGAATATGACGCGACCCCGGATTTCAGCACCGGGTTTTCATTCTCGGCAATGTCGATCACCGACAATGTGTTTCTCAGCGGTGATGTCGCGAATTGGTTCAGCTATATCGTGATCAAACCCTATGGCAGCGGGCATTTTCTCAATGGTGTGTCGGTCACCGGCAACAAGTTCCGCTCGATCAACGGCACGATTGACCGCGCCGAACGGGTCGATACCAGCTTTGCCGATCTGGATTTCACCCGCAGCCGCGATGTCTTCTTTGACGGCAACACGTTCCACAACGTAGACACCAAGTCGCGCAATCCGCTGCGTGTCGAACATGACGAGGGCAGTGCCGCCAGCACCTGGTCGGTGGACACCGATGGGTCATTGCCCTTCTCCGGTCACAGCCGTGGCGTGGACAGCGTGGTGATGGAAGGATCCATGCGTAACTCCGGCGGCTCGGTGGTGTATCCGACCCCCTATGTGCGCACCAATCAAGGCAGCAACAACGACCGCATCGACCTGGTCTGGCCCGAAGCGGTCCGGGGCACGGTGCGGGTCCTGATCCGTATGGATCGCTAACGCGTGGCGGTAGAGGCGAGGGGGAGGCTGTGGCAGGGGCTATTCGACCTGGAACAGATCCGCCTGCGTCATCTGAAACGCCTTGCCAAAGCCGCCGTTGAGAAACCCGTCGGTGATGTGGAACCGCAGGAAATGAAAATCGCCAAACCCGATATAGAGCTTGGCCTTGGGGTGGCTGCGCAGATAATGCGCGGCCATTTCGGCGTGGCGCTCGCCGGTGTTGGGCAGTATCTCGCCCCGGCCATTCAGGGTCAGCCGGGGATGGGTCAGAGGGTCGCCCTTGTCGCCCGGCTCCCCCACCAGCAGCGAAATCTGGGGCCGGGTGCGCAGCGCCTGCGTGTGGGCCGCGAGGGTGGAAACCAAAGAGATCGGCTGCCCGGCGCCATCCAGACCAAAGGCGATGCGGCTCTGCATCGGGTGGCCAGCCTCTGTCAAGGTGGCAAGCGATGCATATCGCGCGGCGCGCAGCAATTCATGTGCCAGCGCGCGGGCCTCGTCATCGGTGGGGCGGAGGGGGCTTAGTGCCATTCGGGTGTTCCTGATTGGGGTCTGCGGGCAGGTCATGCCAGTCCAGCGCAAGCCAGTCCAGACCAGAGCAGCCCAGACCAGAGCAGTCCAGACCGCGCCGGGGGCACCTAGAACCTGTGCCATAGCTCCAGCCGCAGGCCAAGCCGTGTGTCGCCAAAGGACCGCCACTCCACCCCGGTGAGCAACTCTCTGTCGTTGCGGAGCGACCAGCGAAGGCCGGGGAGCAGTTTCGACACCAACGCCGCCTCCCGCGGTTGGTAAAGTTCGATTTGCAGGATCGGGGCTGCTCCGCTGCGGGCGTTGAAGCCAAGCGTGCTGTCGAGTTTCCAGGCCTGGGTGGCGTCCGGGCCGCCCCATTCCCGGGCCAGATCACCCGCGATCCAGCCGCTGCGTCCGGCCAGTTGCCAGCCGCGCCCGGCCGAAAGGGTCACCCGCGTGACCCCGGACCAGCTGCTGCTGTGGCGTCTCTGCCCGGCGGCCAGCTCCATCGCCCATTGCCAGCCGGTGTCGTGCTGGCGCAGGGGCAGCCGAGCAAAGGCCAGCGCATGGGCGGACTGAACCCCGCCGCTGTCGCTTTGGTTGAGATCCAGCCCGAAGGTCAGCGTCGGGGTGACGCCATAGGCGGCATAGGCGCTGAGCTCTTGGCCGGAGGGGCGCAGCCGGAGGCTGGAAGAGATGAACCCGCGCTGCGTCTGCTCCAGCCAAGCGCCCGCCTGTGGGGACCGTGGCCCGGTCAGGAGCGCCACAGGGAAGACCGAGCAGAATAACACCAGAAGCGCTGCGGATCTCAGCACGCGGCAGACCTCTCTCTGTCCGTCAGGTTCTACCTTTGGTAGAACAGAACACCATCGACTTTCAAGCCGGAGGGGATAGTCTGACCCGGAGGACGCAAAGGAGGCCCACCATGCCGACGATTACGAAATCAACCGAGGTGCAAACGGTTATCACCACCTTTGAGGTGACGCCGGGCACCTGTCAGGATCTCATTGATACGCTGCAGGCGGCGATTGCGGAATTCATCTCGCACCAGCCTGGGTTCATCTCGGCGGCGTTACATGTGAACGATGCCCAGACGCGGGTTGCGAATTATTCGCAGTGGCGGCAGCGGGAAGATTTCATGGACATGCTGCGTAGCGATGAAATGCGCAAGCGCAACCGGGTGCTGAACACGCTGTGCCGCAGTTTCGAGCCGGTGATGTATGACGTGGTTGCTGCTTTCGACTAGGCAATGACCCCTCTGTCCGCGTCCGCGCGCGCGGGATCGCACCGATCTGGCGCGCGCGGCCGGGCCCGGTTCAGCCGAAACGGTCGGCCCAGAACCCCAGCGCCAGACGCCGCAACAGCAGATGCGGGGCGCGCAGGGCCGAGCGGATCAGCACCTTGTTGGAATCGATCACGGCGGCGATTTTCTGGAAATGGGGTTTTTGATGCGGCGCCGGCGATCGCAGCAGGATGGTTTGCGCCTCTTCCAGGGCGCGAACGGTTTCCTGTTTGACGGCCGCGACCGCCGCCGGTTTCACCGCGCTAAAGCGTTGAAACCCCTTGCGGATCTTCTTGGCACCGGGGTCCAGATTGGCCTGCACCGCCGCATTGATGCGGTTTTCGGCATGGCGCAGCGCCTCATAGGCCGGTTGATAGTCGATGCTGCCCTTGACCTTCACGGCGGCGAATTTGAAGGCCCTGTGGTAGCAATCAAACCGATAGGCTTCGAACAGCTGAAAACACTCCTGCATGTCGCGGGTGATCTGGCGGACCAGTTCGGTGGTGGTGCGGGTGTTGACGGTATTGGCCGAGTTTGCATCGCCACTGGAACTGTCGCCGCCCCGTTCCCCGGCAGAGACGGAGGTGGCCGCAAGACAGGTGACCATTGCCAGAATGGACAGAGAAAAACGCATGACTTGATACTCCCGCTAACACAATCGCGACCAGCCTAGCATAGGGAGCAAAGATTTCCCTAGGCGGAGTTGGCCGGGATTGGTCCTATCCGGTGGCCCGGCAGGCACGGGCGCAGGCAGGCCGGGCGGGGTGGGGGCGCTAGCCGTGAAGGCTGGGGGCGAACATCTGCGCCAGACGGATCATCGGGCGTGGCAGCGCCAACAGGGCAGAGCGCAACAGGACCTTGTTGGACTGAATGACGGCGGCGACCCGCTGGAAGTGCTTTTGCTGTTCGTTGTCGGGGGTGCGCAGCAGGATGGTGGTGGCCTCTTCCATTGCGGCAAGGGTCGCCTGTTTGATCAGGGGCAGTGCCTCGGGTTTGACGGCGCGGTGCTGAATAAAGATATTGTCGCGAAGCGGCGGCTGGCTGGGATCGAGGTTGGCCTGGACGGCGGCGCCAATCCGTTTTTCGACCAGCGCCAGCGCCTCTGCCACCGGGCCGTATTCGCGGCTGCCGTTCAGCTCTTGTGCCCCGGTCCGATAGCTGCGGCGATAGCAGTCGTAGCGATAGACCTTGGGTTTGTTCTGACAGGTGCGAAAATCCCGTTTCAGCTGTTCCACAATGCTGTTGGTGGTGTCGTCGTTCAGCTGCAGATTCCACCCCTTCCGCCCGGCAAACCCCCGATCCGCAACCGCGGCGGAGGAGATCAGAACAAGCGCGAGCGTCATGGGGAGGGCCAAACGGATCATAAAAAATTCCTCAGGGGTCGGAGTGTCCAGGGGGGCTTAGTCAGGAAATTGTATACGGCATTGAGCGGTGGCTTCTTCGGCACGTCGTTGGGCACCGGGGAGCGCGTCTTTGAGGCCAGTGAGCTTTTTCCGCTCTTCAGACACCTCAATGGCAACGGGGGTTTCAATGGTTCGGTAGTAGGTTTCCGGGCAGGGGTAATAGCCGACGACGGTGCCGTCCCTGACCCGCCGGCAGGTGTGAAAAATCGTCTCTGGCACGGTCTGACGATGGATGGCGTAGCCACGGGCGATATTGGCTTCGGTCTCTGTGATCTCTTTCACCAGCCGGTTCTGGGTGGCGGAGCCTTCCCGGATACAGCGCTGTTGTGGCGTGGCACAGGCGGTCAGCAGGGCCAAGATCGAAAGAGACAGGAGCAAGCGGGGCATGAAAAATGTCCTGTGAGGATGGTGAAACAAACGGCGTCTGTATGTATAACACCACATTGTGGAAAGTTATTCGATGTCAAGGGCCGTCCTGCTGACCAAATGGGTGCCGGCGCGGCCGTGCCGGGCAGCGGCGCCACCGGCCAAGGGGGCAGCGGCGTGCTGCGGCGGCACGGCAGGGGCGCCCGACGCACCGTTGCCGTTTCCCCGATGGCCCGCGCCGGTCACCGTCCTCGCCGTTTCACATTGCCACCGCGTTGTCCGGCCTTGCCGGCGGTGGAGCGGCCGCGGGTCTTGGTGGCCTGCTCGGCTGCGGCCTCGACCGCGGATTGGCGCGCCAGCGGGTCGGCAGAGATGGCGAGATCGACCGCCTCCAGTCGCTTGACCTCGTCGCGCAGGCGGGCGGCCTCCTCGAATTCGAGGTTCTCGGCCGCCTTGCGCATATCGTCGCGCAGACCGGCCAGGTGGGCTTCCAGGTTGGCGCCATGCATCGGTTTGTCGAGACTGGCAGTGACGCGCGACATGTCGGTGTCGCCCTGATAAAGCCCGGCCAGCACGTCATCGACGTTCTTGCGTACGGTCGCCGGCGTGATCCCGTGTTCGATGTTATAGGCGATCTGTTTCTCGCGGCGCCGGTCGGTTTCGCCAATCGCCCGTTCCATCGATCCGGTGATCCGGTCTGCATACATGATGACGCGCCCGTCGGCGTTCCGGGCGGCGCGGCCGATGGTCTGGATCAGCGAGGTCTCAGAGCGCAGGAAGCCTTCCTTGTCTGCGTCCAGAATGGCCACCAACCCGCATTCGGGGATGTCCAGACCCTCGCGCAAGAGGTTGATCCCCACCAGCACGTCAAAGGCGCCAAGCCGCAGGTCGCGCAGGATCTCGATCCGTTCCAGCGTGTCGATGTCACTGTGCATGTAGCGGATCTTGATCCCCTGTTCGTGCAGGTATTCGGTCAGATCTTCGGCCATACGTTTGGTCAGAACAGTGGCCAGGGTGCGATAGCCCTGCGCCGTGACCTTGCGGATTTCGTCCAGAAGATCATCGACCTGCATGTCAACGGGGCGGATTTCCACCTGCGGATCCAAGAGGCCCGTGGGGCGGATCACCTGTTCGGCAAAGACCCCGCCGGCCTGCTCCAGCTCCCAGGCGGCGGGCGTGGCGGAGACAAAGACCGATTGCGGGCGCATCGCGTCCCATTCCTCGAATTTCAGCGGCCGGTTGTCCATGCAGGAGGGCAGGCGGAAGCCGTGCTCTGCCAGCGTGAATTTGCGCCGGTAGTCGCCTTTGTACATGCCGCCGATCTGCGGCACCGACACGTGGCTTTCGTCGGCAAAGACGATGGCATTGTCGGGAATGAATTCAAACAGGGTCGGGGGCGGCTCGCCGGGGGCGCGGCCGGTCAGATAGCGCGAGTAATTCTCGATCCCGTTGCAATGGCCGGTGGCCTCCAGCATTTCGATGTCGAATTGGGTGCGCTGTTCCAGCCGCTGCGCTTCCAGCAGTTTGCCTTCACCGACCAGCGCATCCAGCCGCTGGCGCAGCTCCTGCTTGATCGAGATGACAGCCTGGTTGAGCGTCGGCTTTGGCGTCACATAGTGCGAATTCGCGTAGACGCGGATCTTTTCAAAACTGCCGGTGCGTTCACCGGTCAGCGGATCGAATTCGGTGATCGCCTCCAGTTCCTCGCCAAAGAACGACAGTTTCCAGGCGCGATCTTCAAGATGCGCGGGAAAGATCTCCAGCGTGTCGCCACGCACCCGGAACGATCCGCGCTGGAACGCCTGATCGTTGCGCTTGTATTGCTGCGCCACCAGATCGGCCATGATCTGGCGCTGGTCGTAGTCCTTGCCCACCAGCAAATCCTGCGTCATCGCCGAATAGGTCTCGACCGAGCCGATGCCGTAGATGCAGGACACAGATGCGATGATGATCACATCGTCGCGTTCCAGCAGCGAGCGGGTGGCGGAGTGGCGCATCCGGTCGATCTGCTCGTTGATCTGGCTTTCCTTCTCGATATAGGTGTCTGACCGCGCCACATAGGCCTCGGGCTGGTAGTAGTCGTAGAAGGACACGAAATATTCGACAGAGTTGTCCGGGAAGAAGCCTTTGAACTCGCCATATAGCTGCGCCGCCAGCGTCTTGTTCGGGGCGAGGATGATCGCGGGGCGTTGGGTCTCCTCGATGATCTTGGCCATGGTAAAGGTCTTGCCGGTGCCGGTGGCGCCCAACAGGACCTGATCGCGATCGCCGTTCAGCACGCCCTGTGACAGTTCGGCAATGGCGCGGGGCTGGTCGCCGGCGGGCGAGAACTCCGTTTTCATGGTGAACCGTCTGCCGCCTTCCAGCTTCTCGCGGCGTTCGGGCGCGCGGTCAGCCATCATCGGCAGGGAAGAGGTGTCGGAATTGGCGTAGGGCATCTGCGGTTCCTTGTCGGCATGCACAGAGAGTTTGGTCTGTTTTTGTTCCACTTCAAGCGGCGAGTCAAACAGACAAGCCCTGGCAAACCGGGGTGCGATGGGGCAACCCTGTGCATTGCAACACATTTGCGATCTTGCCGCGCGGGCACATCCATCGCATACAAGGCCAAAGGAATCTACTCGAGGAGACAGCCATGCGCGCGCGGATTTACCGGCCAGCTCGAAATGCCATGACCTCTGGCATGGCAAAAACACGCAAATGGGTTTTGGAGTTTGCGCAGCAGAGCGCCCGTGAAGTGGATCCGCTGATGGGTTGGACCTCGTCCTCTGACACCCAAAGCCAGGTGCGCCTGCGGTTCGACAGCAAGGAAGAAGCGCTGGAATACGCCAAGGACCACGGCATCGAGGCGGAGGTCCAGGAGCCCAAGACGCGCAAGCCAAACCTGCGCGCAGGCGGCTATGGCGAAAACTTCGCCACCAACCGGCGCGGCCCCTGGACGCACTGAGACACGGCCCACCGAACCGTCTGAGGCTGCCTAAGGTCGGGGCAGGCTGCAGATGGCGTTGATTTTCGTGCCTTGTGCTTTGTGCCACATGGTATCGACCCAAAGGCGCACCCGACGGGCTGCGCCTTTTGTTCTGGCCTGTTGTCTTGTTGATCCTTCGTGCCTGCCGGTGTGTCACCAACCTCTGTGCCGCCGCCACGCGTCCTAAACCTCTGAATGTTGAGTGGGCGGCCTTATGTGTTGATTTGTTGGCGAGCCGTAACCTATGGTTGTGGTTGGCTGCATCGGCGTTGCCTGTTCATCGCGCCGCGCTGCAGATCGAATTGAGGTGACTTTTGGCCAATACCCCTGATCCGCTTGCGAACAATCCGGCCATTCGCCAATGGGCTGAACGGTTTTACAGCATCAAGGATTGGACCATTCCTGACCCGCTGAGCGATGAGGATCTTGCCCTGGAAGCGCGCCGGACGGCGGCCCTGGCGGAGCTTGCAAAGATCAGCATCGGCGCTGAACTGGCCTCTGGCGCGCGCCGTGCATTTGCTGGCGGGCGCAAGGCGCTGAAACGGGAGGTGTCGGGCGCCACCGACATCGGGGCGTTTGACGGGCTGGATACGGATATTGCCGATCTGGCGGCGCAGATTGCCACGCAGCGCCAAATCGCGCTGGCACGGGCGGCGGCGCAGACCGCCCTTGCGGCGGCGGAAGCGAAATTCGAGGCGGTCCGTGATGCGTTGGATCAGGGGGCCTTTACCTATCTGGAGCGGCTGGTCAATGCGGCGCGGGTCGCGATGGGCAACGCCGTTTCCGTGGCCGATTTCGAAGGCGTCGAAAGCGATGCCACCGACTGTGTCACCCGCGCCACCGAGGCTCAGACCTATGGTGCATATTTTGACAATTGGACACGGGCGACACTGGCGCTGATCTCGTCCATGCCAAAGAGTGATCCCGTCGAGATCGCGGCGCGTGACACATTGGCCACCGCCCGCAACACCCAGATGACGGCGGCGGCCAGCGCTTCGAAAACCGGAGATTTCGCCACCGCCAAGTCGGCGCTGCAAGCCTGGAAAAGCAACCTTGCCGACGAGGACGACCTGGACGACGCTGTCGCCTACGATGCCCTTCTTGAGACATATATGCAGAAGTACCACAGCCGGTGTCAGATCATTCTGGCCAGCCAGCTGCGCGACGTCAAAACCTTTAAGAGCCACCTGAAGAACGCCAAGACCAAGGCGACCGAACGGGACTACACAGCCGCCAGGGCCCTGCTGCAGGCGCTGATGGATTACGCGACGCCGGCGCGCACCAGGCTGGCGCGCTACCTGCGCGGATTTGACATGTCGATGATGCCAACAGACGCCACCTTCAAGGCGGCCATGCTGGAAGTGCAGAAACAGGATGCGCTGGGCCAGGGCAACAAGCCAAAAGCCGCGCGGACCTGGTTGGTGAACTGGGCGAAAACCAACGGCACCGTCATGAACGAGAGCCTTTCGAAACAGGTTCTCAGCAGCTTGCAAAGCAAATACGAGGCGCTGAAAAAAGTGCTGAAGGACCCGGAACTGAGCGATCTGATCGCCACATGGACCGCGCATGAGGCGCGGGTCACGGCCGGGGATTTCACGGCCACCACCGGCGCGGCGCAATATCTGCCCAAGCTCGAAGCCCTGTTCCAGCTGGCAAAGGTGGCGGATGAGCGCAACGAGATCGCGGCGATCCTGGCCCAGTACCCCGAAGCTGCCGGTTTTGATTTTCACACCCCCCTGAACGATGACATCGCAGCCGAGAAATACATGGACGCGATTGCCGCCGTGCCTGCGGTTTTGGCGCAGCTTCGCCTGGTTCCGAAATATCTGGAGGTGAAGGCCGCGGCAGAGTCGCTATTGGCGGTGCTGCCGTCCGGCGAGGATGCGCTGACCGGCCCGCTTGACACGGCAATCAAGACTGCGGCTGTGACCGTGCTGGGGGATCCGGTCAAGGCCACAGCGGATTTGCAGGCGGTGCTGGATGGTACGGATTATCTCGACCTGGCGCTGGCGATGGCCGATTTCGACAAGAAGCTGAAACGGGTCGAACAGGACCATGCGCGGATCAAGGCCTATCTGAAACTGCCGGAGGCGGAGGACGCGCTGGACCAGCAACTGGCAGCGGCCAAAGCGCGCGCCCTGACCGACAAGGAATATGGCGATGCCTTCCTGCTGCTGGACCAGCACGAGGCGCTGCTGAAAACCGTGCGTCCGATGGCGACGGCGCGGTTCCAGGTCAAAGGCATCATTGGCGCGCTTGAACATGAGGCGGTTGATGTTTCGACGTTGCAACCGTTCAAGGACCGGATCACCGCTGCGGAAACGGCTGCCAAGGCGCTTGAATTCAAGACCGCCGAGACCGCTTTCGAGGGCATTCGCACCGATCTGGCGGTCCAGTGCACCGCCGCTGCCGAGGCCTGCGAGACGCGGGACGGGACTGGCAGTCGGGCCGGGCATTCGCTGGACCGGCACGGGCCGACCGTTGATGATGCCGCTTTGATCGAGCGGTTGAAATCCGGCAAGCCGCCAAACGCCAAGACCGATGACGAGCGTTCGTTTACGGGGGCCTCGTCAAAGTTTCACAGCGCCCAGGACTGGCTGGCCGGCCGCCAGATCGCGGCAGAGGCCGCCGCCGCCAAGGGGATCGACCTCGACGTGACCGTGATGACCTATACGGGCGATCCCCTGACCGCGCCGGAGGAGTCTGCGGAATTTACGGTGGAACACGGCCGCCCCATCGACAAGGCCTTTATCGGGCACAAGCGTCAGGTGAAGATTGAAGAAAACAGCGGTGAGGTGATCAACGACAAGACCTATGAAACCTTCGAGGAAATCGAAGGGCTGACCCGCGCCTTTGTGAATTTCATCTGGGAGCCGGCGACGTTGCCTGCGGAAACCACCGCCTTTCCGGTTGATCCAACCGTCCATGACGAAGTGACGCCGCAGGATAATGCCGACTATGTCAAACATTACCAAATCCGCCACAATACGGCCCCGGCCAGCATTCCCGGTCGTTGGGTGATGATGCAGCAATTCCCCGTCGCGGAAGGGTGGGACAATGAAACCAAGACATATAAAAACGCCAACCCGAGTAATATGATCCCATGAAAATTCGCAAGGAAATGATCGCCCAGTATATCCGGCTGCTGACCACGGGGCGGGCGGTGAACGCGCCGGATCCGATGTCGGATCTGTCCAATTTCGATGCCGATATCCGGACCATGCACAAACGGGCCTATCAGGACGGCAACCTCGACTGGCTGCGGCTGGCGCTGGATGCCCTGATTGCCGACCCCTCTGGCCGCATCGAGGAATTTGCCGGTCTGCAATATCCCTTTGATGAGCGCGACCTTGTCGCGATCTTTCGCCACGCACACGAGATGATCTGGCCTGATCGCAGCCTGTCGGAGCCGGGCGATGAAGCGGAGCTGGAGTTTGTCGACATGAGCCCGGAAGACTGGGCCGCTGTTTCGGGCGATGCCAACTAGGAGAATGCAATGTCGACTTCGGTTTTTGACGCAGATGCCATCGTGAAATTGCTGAAAAAGGCCAAGTCTTCCGGCGGGGAGCTGCCTTTTGCCTTTGGGTTGGCGACAAAGGCCGAAGACTGCGGTCTGGTGATTGATCTGCGCAAGCCGGGCAAGGTCCTGCGCGAACAGATCAAGAAGGACGCCGCGATCAAAAAGACCTGCTTTGGCGTGCTCAGCGTCGAGGAGACCGATGTGCGGCTGCAGCCGGTGAAGCCGCTCAAGGGCATGGTCAAACAGCTGAAGAAGAAATTCCGCGTCGAAGGGATGGTGAAATACAACCCCATCCTGCTGTCCGAGGACGGCAGCGTTCTTGACGAGGACATGCTGCCCGATGGCGATGAGGCGGAGATCGAAGAGGGCGCCGGCCCGGAGCAACCCGGCGCGCCGGATCCGGGTGGCCCGGCGACCCCATCGCTGGATCCTGCCCTGTTGAAGCGCCGCGTGGCAGCTGCCGCGACGGCGATCAAAGGCTTGCCGAACCCGGACCTGGCCAAAAAACTGGCGCCGGAGGTGAAGGCCTGCGCACAGCTGTTGGGGCAGGGGGATCTTCCGGGCTGCGATGCCCGGCTGACCCGGCTGGAGGCGGCGCTGACCAAACTTGCGGTGCGGCCAGAAACCGGATCAGATACCGGACCAGAAACAGGGCCGGAGGCTGGCGACGGTGGCGAGGGCCAGTCGCAACAGGCCGCAAAGCTGAAAAAACTGTTGCTGGCACAGGTCGCCAAGCTGAAGACACGACCGCCCGCGCAAGCGGCCCCATTGGCATTGCAGGCGCGCGAGATCGACGCCCAGCTGAAAGCGGGCGACCTGACCGGGGCGGTCGCGGGGCTCAAGGCACTGGCAGCCGCGCTTGATGCGCCCGTCGCACAGGACGCCGCGCCGTTGAGTGATCCGGCGGGCGATCCGATGGCGATCTGGATGGCGGCCAAGGAAGATGTGGATGACGGTATTTCGGCCCTGCAATCGGCGCTGCGCGGGCAGGGACATCCGGTGCTGGCCAAGATCGCAGATGCCGGTCTGGCCGGTGTGACCGACGGCAACCAGACCGCGCTGATGAAGGCGCTGTTCGAGATGAAATTCAGCAGTGGCGATGCGCGCAAGACGGCGGCAAAGGCGTTGCTGGCGCAGATCGCCGCCTATTCCACCTTTCTGAAGTCCGATCCGGTGATCGAGTTGGTCGAAAACAACCCCTTCTCGATTTCTGTTCCGGTCAAGGCGCCGCTGGGCGCGGCCCTGCGGCAGATGGCGATGATTGCCAAGGCGGCCTGAGCCGGAACCTGCGACGTGATTCTTACCCTTGTCTGGGGGAATTGACGCCCGCACGGCTGCCGGAACCGCCGCCCGGATCTTCGGGGCGCCTATTCCCTGACCAAAGGCGGCGCCGGGGCGCGGACTTTGGCATATGTGTTCCAATTGACGACGGATTTCGCTTGTCTGTTGGCTGGCAGCTTGCCATTCAACAGCCATGGAGCCAGCACTCACCATTGTTGTCGTCGAAGATGACCGGGACCGCGCGATCGCAATCGTCGATGCGTTGAAGTCCACGGGCAACCACGAGGTTGTGGTGATAGCCAATGCCAGCGGGCTGGCCCGGCGTATTGTGGCCCATGCACCTGATATCGTGCTGATCGACATCGACAACCCGACCCGCGACATGCTGGAAGAGCTGACGCTGGCGTCCGGCCCATTGGAACGCCCGGTGGCGATGTTCGTTTCCGGCGAAGCGGGCGGTCTGGCCAAGACCGCCATCGAGGCAGGGGTGTCGGCCTATGTGGTGGACGGTTTGTCGCCAGAGCGGCTCAAACCGGTGATGGATACCGCCATTGCCCGCTTTCGCATGGTCAAACAGATGCGCACCGAGCTGGCCGAGACCCGGCGCGCGCTGGAAGAACGCAAGGTGATCGACCGGGCCAAGGGCCTGTTGATCAAGGCCAAGGGAATTGACGAAGACGCCGCCTATGCGCTGTTGCGCAAGACGGCGATGGACCAGGGTCGGCGCGTGGCTGATGTGGCGGAGGCGTTGGTCACCGCATCGGGATTGCTGCGATGAAAATGGTCACTTTGCCGGTTGCCTATATGCCGCTTGTCGACGCGGCGCCGCTGATCGTCGCACAGGAAATGGGCTTTGCCGAGGCGGAAGGGATCGCGCTGGATCTCATCGCGGCCCCGTCCTGGTCCTCGGTGCGCGATATGCTGGCCTTTGGCCGTGTCGATGCGGCGCATCTCTTGTCACCGGTGCCCGTGGCGATGACCATGGGCCTGGGCGGGGTGGCGACCTCGGTGTCGGCGGTGATGGTGCTGTCGGTCAATGGCAATGTGATCGGCGTCGGCCGCAGTTTGGAAGACCGGCTGCGCGCGGCGGGCTATGGGTTCGACTTTGCGGATGCGGCGGCGGCGGCCAGGGCGCTGGCGGCGGTGGCGGACGGGCCGATGGTCTTTGGCGTGCCGTTCCCATTTTCCATGCACACCGAATTGCTGCGCTACTGGTTCGAGCGGTCCGAGCTGGGCCAGACGGAAGTCGAGATCCGCACCGTGCCCCCCCCGCTGATGGCGGAGGCTCTGGCGGCGGGCGATGTGGATGCTTTTTGCGTCGGGGAGCCCTGGGGCTCTGTTGCGGTGGATCAGGGGGCCGGCGCGTTGCTGCTGCCGGGCAATGCGATCTGGTCCTATGCCCCGGAAAAAGTACTGGCCGTGCGAACTGGCTGGGCCGAAACCGAACCCCATTTGTTGCGGCGTCTGATGCGGGCGGTCTGGAAGGCGGGGCAGTGGCTGTCACAGCCCGAGGTCCGCACCGCGGCCGCCGAAATCCTGTCGCGCAAGGCCTATCTCGATATGCCGGCAGAGCTGATCGACCGGGCCTTGCACGGGCGCTTTACCATTTCGGGACAGGCGGAGCAGCGCGAAGTGTCGTGTTTCGTCGAGTTCCACAAGGGCGCGGCGAGCTTTCCCTGGCGCAGTCAGGCCCGCTGGATGGCCCACCGACTGAGCCAACGCCACGGGTTGCCGTCGGAGGACGCCATGGATCGGGCCGCACAGGTCTATCGCAGCGATCTCTTTCGCACCCATATGTCCGGCAGCGAGGCGGATATGCCGGGCGCGTCGGAAAAACTGGAAGGTTCGATTCGCTATCCCACCGCGGTGGCCTCCCAGAAAGGGCAGCTGACGTTGCTGCCAGATTCGTTTTTTGATGGCTGGGTTTTTGATCCAGACGCCGAAAGCTGACCAAAAAACGGGCACGCCTCTCTCTTTGATCCAATGATTGCGCCGGATGTGCCGCAGCGCAGCAGGTTTTTCTGGAAACCGCATCCGCGATCTTCATAGGTTGAACCATCGGCGCACAATGGCGTGCACTGATCCGAAATTCTCCCAATGACAGGGAATGCTGAGCAAGGTCGCTCACTCTCTACCGGTCTCCTCCGGTGGACAGTGATGTGGCCTTTTTGCGTTTAGATCGCGGTCTCCCCTCCGCCGGTCCATGGAAAGGACAGACGATGAATAAATTGATCATGAGCCTTGTTGCATCAACTGCATTGGCCAGCCCTGCGCTCGCCGAAATGCTGGAACTGGAAAAAGACGAGCTGACGTTTGGCTTTATCAAGCTGACCGACATGGCGCCGCTGGCGGTCGCCTATGAGCAGGGCTACTTCCTCGACGAGGGTCTGTTTGTCACGCTGGAGGCGCAGGCCAACTGGAAGGTGCTGCTGGACGGCGTCATCGACGGCCAACTGGACGGCGCGCATATGCTGGCCGGTCAGCCGCTGGCGGCGACCATCGGATTCGGCACCGAGGCGCATATCGTCACCCCCTTTTCGATGGATCTGAACGGCAACGGCATCACCGTCTCCAACGACGTGTGGGAAAGAATGCTGCCGCATATCCCGAAGATGGAAGATGGCCGCCCGCAGCACCCGATCTCTGCCAGCGCGCTGGCGCCGGTGGTCCAGGAGTTCAAGGACGAGGGCAAGCCGTTTAACATGGGCATGGTGTTCCCCGTCTCCACCCACAACTACGAGCTGCGCTATTGGCTGGCGGCGGGCGGGCTGCATCCGGGCTATTACAGCCCCGAGAATGTCACCGGCCAGATCGACGCCGATGTGTTCCTTTCTGTCACCCCGCCGCCGCAGATGCCTGCCACCCTGGAGGCCGGCACCATCAACGGCTATTGCGTTGGCGAACCGTGGAACCAGCAGGCGGTGTTCAAGGGGATCGGCGTGCCGGTCATCACCGACTACCAGTTGTGGAAAAACAACCCCGAGAAGGTCTTTGGCCTCAATGCCGCCTTTGTCGAGGAAAACCCCAATACCACGCTCGCCGTGACCAAGGCGCTGATCCGCGCCGCGATCTGGCTGGACGAAAACGACAACGCCAATCGGGAAGAGGCGGTCGAGATCCTGAGCCGCCCGGAGTATGTCGGCGCGGATGCCGAGGTGATTGCCAACTCGATGACCGGCTTTTTCGAATTCGAAAAGGGCGACAAGCGTGACATCCCCGATTTCAACGTCTTCTTCCGTCACCACGCTACATATCCGTTCTATTCGGATGCGGTCTGGTATCTGACGCAGATGCGTCGCTGGGGCCAGATCTCCGAGCCGCGTTCGGACAGCTGGTATGACGAGGTCGCGCGCTCGGTCTACAAGCCCGACATCTATCTTCAGGCGGCCCGGATGCTGGTTGACGAAAATCTCGCCAACGAGGCGGATTTCCCCTGGGACAGCGACGGCTACAAGGCCCCGACACCTGCGGCCGATATCATCGACGGCATTGTCTATGACGGCCGCACCCCGAACGCCTATCTCGACAGTCTGCCGATCGGTCTGAAGGGCGATGAAACCATCGCCGGGACCGAGGTCAAGGGCTGAGCCCAGAAGACAGGCCTGCCCCGGAGCGGATCCGGGGCTCCCATCTCATCAACATCGCGCCCCGGGCGCAGCCCCGGGGCCTTGCCCCTCAGGACGAGGACATGACAATGACGACCGTCGATCCGAATTTCTCTGAAACCGCCGACCGCGAAGCGCGGCGTGCGCGGCTTTTCACCCGTATTAACGTTGCCGACAAGTGGTTCCAGGTGCTTGGGCTGAGCTGGATCACCCCGCTGTTGAAAGCCTGTGCCGGTGACAACCCACGCGCGCAGATCAAGGAAATCTGGCGTCTGCTGGCGGTGCCGCTGCTGGCGATTTTTGGCTTTCTTCTGCTCTGGGGGGCGCTGGCGCCGAAGGTGCAGACCAGCCTTGGTGCGGTGCCCGGCCCGGCGCAGGTCTGGGAGGAGGTGGTGAACCTCCATCAGGATGCCAAGGCCAAGGCCGCCAAGCAGGAAAAATTCGATGCCATGGTCGAAAAGCGCAACGAGCGCCTGATCGAGGCGGGGCGTGCGGATGAGGTCAAAACTGTCGCCTATACCGGCGCGCCGAGCTTTTATCACCAGATCTGGACCTCGATCCAGACCGTGTTTTTCGGGTTCCTGATCGCCACCGCCATCGCTGTGCCGCTGGGCATTGCCGCCGGTCTGTCGCCGATGGCCAATGCGGCGCTGAACCCGCTGATCCAGATCTTCAAACCGGTGTCGCCGCTGGCCTGGTTGCCGATCGTCACCATGGTCGTCAGCGCGGTCTCCGTGTCGCAGGACGGCCTGTTCGCCAAATCCTTTCTGATCTCGGCCATCACCGTGACCCTGTGTTCGCTGTGGCCGACGCTGATCAACACGGCGCTTGGCGTGGCTTCCATCGACAAGGATCTGGTCAACGTCTCCAAGGTTCTGAAGATGAACACCTGGACCAAGATCACCAAGCTGGTGCTGCCCTCGGCGCTGCCGCTGATCTTTACCGGGCTGCGCTTGTCGCTTGGTGTGGGCTGGATGGTTCTGATTGCGGCGGAAATGCTGGCGCAGAACCCCGGACTGGGCAAATTCGTCTGGGACGAATTCCAGAACGGCTCTTCCAGCAGCCTCGCCAAGATCATGGTCGCCGTGGTGACCATCGGCATCATCGGCTTCATGCTGGACCGTGTGATGTTCGCTCTGCAGTCGCTCTTTACCTTCACGAATAACCGGTGAGCGATATGAGCATTCTCAAATTCGACAATCTGTCCAAGAGTTTTGGCAGTGGCACCCATGCAACCCATGTTCTGAAGAACATTGATCTGGAGGTTGCCGAAGGCGAATTCCTGGTCATCCTGGGCTTTTCCGGTACCGGAAAGACAACCCTGATCAACCTGATGGCGGGGCTGGAGGCCCCGACCAAGGGCAGCGCCACCTTCAAGGGCAAGCCGATCACCGGCCCTGGCCCGGAGCGCGGTGTGATCTTTCAGTCCTATTCGCTGATGCCCTGGCTGACGGTCAGCGGCAATGTGGGGCTGGCGGTCGATACCGTGTTTCCCGGCCTGTCCAAGGCGAAAAAGGCCGAGAAAGTCGCCCATTACGTCCAGATGGTTGGCCTCGGCCATGCGGCGGCACGTCGCCCGGCGGAACTGTCCGGCGGCATGCGCCAGCGGGTCAACGTGGCGCGTGCCCTGGCGATGAACCCGGAAATGTTGCTGCTGGACGAACCGCTGTCGGCGCTGGATGCGCTGACCCGGGCCAATCTGGCGGATGAGATCGAACAGATCTGGGAACAGGACAAGAAGACCTGCGTGCTGATCACCAACGATGTGGACGAGGCGATCATCCTCGCGGACCGCATCATCGCGCTGAACCCTGATGGCACGCTTGGGGAAGAATTCCGGGTCACGATCCCGCGCCCCCGCGACCGCAGCGCCATGAACAGCGACGAAGCGTTCAAACATCTGCGGGCCGAAGTCACCAAGTATCTGATGGATGTCGGCATCGAAGCCAAGGTCGAAGGCACCCGCCTGCTTCCGGAGGTGACGCCGATCCACAGCCTGCCTGCGGCGGTCAAGACGGCGCAGAAAACCATGATCGACGAGCGGTTCCTGAACTTCAGCCAACTGCACAAGATCTATCCGACGCCAAAGGGCCCGCTGACGGTGGTCGAAGATTTCGACCTCAAGATCGACCGGGGTGAATTCATCAGCCTGATCGGCCATTCCGGCTGTGGCAAATCCACGGTTCTGACCATGGCGGCGGGGCTGAACTCGATCTCAAAAGGCGCGATCAAACTGGATGGCCGCCACGTCGAAGGCGCCGATCCGGAACGCGCGGTGGTGTTCCAGTCCCCGAACCTCTTTCCCTGGCTCAGCGCCAAGGAAAACGTCGCCATCGGCGCCGACAAGGTCTATCCGCGCGCCAGCCAGGCCGAGCGGCAGGACGTGGTGGAATATTACCTCGAACGGGTCGGCCTGGCCGATGCGATGGACAAGCCGGCGGCGGAAATGTCCAACGGCATGCAGCAACGGGTCGGTATCGCGCGCGCCTTTGCGCTGTCGCCGAAACTGCTGCTGCTGGATGAACCCTTTGGCATGCTCGACAGCCTGACGCGTTGGGAGCTGCAGGAGGTGCTGATGGAGGTCTGGAGCCGGACCAAGGTTACCGCCATCTGCGTCACCCATGACGTGGACGAGGCGATCCTGCTGGCCGACCGGGTGGTGATGATGACCAACGGTCCGCAGGCCACCATCGGCAAGATCACCCATGTCGACCTGCCGCGCCCGCGCACCCGCAAGGCGCTGCTCGAACATCCCGATTACTACGCCTATCGGCAGGAAGTGCTCGATTTTCTTGAGGAATACGAGCACGGGGCGAAACCCAAGCCCAAAACCCAAACCATGGCCGCGGAGTGACGCACATGAAACAGAAACTTGTTATCATCGGGGCCGGCATGGCCTCGGGCCGGGTCATCGAGCAGCTGCTCGAACATGCCCCTGACGCCTATGACATTACCTTGTTCAACGCAGAGCCGCGCGGCAACTACAACCGGATCATGCTGTCGCCGGTCTTGTCAGGTGACAAGACCTACGACGAGATCGTGACCCATTCCGATGCCTGGTACGCCGAACATGGGGTCACCTGCCGGTTTGGTGAAAAAGTGCTGCGCATCGATCGCGAAAACCGCGAAGTCGAGGGCGAGAACGGCACCCTGTCCTATGACAAGCTGGTGGTGGCAAGCGGGTCCAACCCCTTTATCATCCCATTGCCCGGCCACGATCTGGAAGGGGTGATCGCCTACCGCGATCTGGAAGACACCGAACGCATGATGACCATGACCGAGGGCAACCGGGTGGTGGTGATCGGCGGCGGCCTGCTCGGGCTGGAGGCGGCGGCCGGCATGGCCGCACGCGGCGCGGATGTCACCGTGATCCATATCATGGGCCACCTGATGGAACGCCAGCTGGACGAGGCGGCAGGCTATCTGCTGAAGAAGTCGCTGGAAGAGAAGGGCATCACGGTCCGCGTCAGCGCCAACTCCAAGCAGATCCTTGGCGAAAACGGCAAGGTCCGGGCCCTGCAGCTGGACGATGGCACCGAACTGCCCTGTGACCTTTTGGTGATGGCGGTGGGCATTCGCCCCAATATCGCCCTGGGCAAAGAGGCCGGCCTCGCGGTCGGGCGTGGCATTCATGTCGATGACCAGATGCTGACCTCGGACGAGAATATCCTGGCTGTTGGCGAATGTGTCGAACACGATGGCGCGATCTTTGGCCTGGTTGCACCGCTGTACGATCAGGCCCGCGTGGCGGCACAGACCCTGATGGGCGAGGCGGCGACTTTTGTGCAAAAGACGCTGTCGACCAAGCTCAAGGTCACCGGCTGCGATCTGTTCAGCGCCGGTGATTTCGCCGAGGGCGAAGGGCGCGAAGACATTGTTTTCCGCGACCCCGCACGCGGCGTCTACAAACGGCTGGTGATCGAAGGCGACCGGCTGGTGGGCTGCGTCATGTATGGCGACACGGCCGATGGCAACTGGTTCTTTGGCCTGATCAAGGACGCGACCTCGATCGAGGATATGCGCGACACGGTCATCTTTGGCCCGGCGTTTCAGGGGGGTGCCCAATCGGACCCTTTGTCAGCCGTTGCAGCCTTGCCGCCTGAGGCGGAAATCTGTGGCTGTAACGGCGTTTGCAAAGGCACCATCGTCGAGGCGATCCAGGCGGGGGCCAACGATCTGGGGGCTGTCAAGGCAGTCACCAAGGCGAGTGCGTCCTGCGGGACCTGTACCGGTCTGGTGGAGCAGCTCTTGCAGGTCACGCTTGGCGATGACTTCCAGATGCCGACGGTGCAACCGGTCTGTGGCTGTACCGATCTGTGCCACGAGGATGTGCGCCGTCTGATCAAATCCCAGGAGTTGAAATCGCAGGCCGCCGTCTGGCAGGAGCTGGGCTGGAAAACGCCCAACGGCTGCCATGTCTGTCGCCCGGCGGTGAACTTTTACCTGCTGGCGGATTGGCCGCTGGAATATCGTGACGACCCGCAGAGCCGGTTCGTCAACGAACGCAAACACGCCAACATCCAGAAAGACGGCACGTTTTCCGTGGTTCCGCGCATGTGGGGGGGGATCACCAACCCCGGCGAGCTGCGGGCCATTGCGGATGCGGCGGAAAAATTCGGGGTGCCGACGGTCAAGGTCACCGGCGGCCAGCGGATCGACCTTCTGGGCGTCAAGGGCGAGGATCTGCCCGCCATCTGGGCCGATCTCAACCGGGCCGGGCTGGTGTCGGGGCATGCCTATTCCAAGGGGCTGCGCACCGTCAAAACCTGTGTCGGGACCGACCACTGCCGCTTTGGCACCCAGGATTCCACCGGGCTTGGCATCAAGCTGGAGCAGATGCTCTGGGGATCGTGGACGCCGCATAAGGTCAAGCTGGCGGTCTCGGGCTGTCCGCGCAACTGCGCCGAGGCGACTTGCAAGGATGTCGGTATCATCTGTGTCGACAGTGGCTATCAGGTGGGTGTCGGCGGAGCGGCGGGCATGGACCTGAAGGAAACCGAGCGGCTGCTTGATGTGCCGACAGAGCAGGAGGCCATCGACGTCACGGTCGCCTTTGTGCAGCTCTATCGCGAATCCGCGAAATACCTCGACCGGCCCTACAAATGGGTCGCCAAGGTCGGGCTGGACTGGGTGCGCGAACGGATCATGGATCTGGAGGAACGGCGCCGGCTGATCGACGCCTTTGAACTGTCACAAACCATCTATCGCAAGGACCCCTGGGCAGAACATGCGGACAAGTCCCGCGACTTTGCCCCCCTTGCGGATCTGACCCTGGAGGCCGCGGAATGAGCTGGATCGACATTGGACAAATCGACGACGTCCCGGAGCGCGGTGCCCGCGTGGTGAAAACGCCGCTGGGCTGTGTTGCCCTGTTTCGCACCGCCCCCGAGGAGGTTTTTGCCGTTTCCAACACCTGCCCGCACAAGGCCGGCCCCCTGGCCGAGGGGATCGTGCATGGCAACAAGGTGACCTGCCCGCTGCACAACTGGGTGTTTGATCTTAATACCGGGCAGGCGGTGGGCGAAGACGCTCAGATCGACACCTATCCGGTCAAATTGGAGAGCGGTCGAATTTTTCTGGACGGAACCGCGTTGGGCAAACGGAGCGCGG
Organism: Tritonibacter horizontis; assembly: GCF_001518015.1. Lineage (GTDB taxonomy): Bacteria > Pseudomonadota > Alphaproteobacteria > Rhodobacterales > Rhodobacteraceae > Epibacterium > Epibacterium horizontis. The sequence continues at coordinate 59,267 of NZ_LPUY01000138.1, read as the reverse complement.
CGTGATGGATGGCGCAGGCCTGCCCGAAACACGCTCGACCTGCCCCTATTGTGGGGTCGGTTGTGGCGTTCTGCTGCGCGCGGACGGGCAGGGCGGCCTGTCGGTGCGCGGCGACCCGGACCACCCGGCGAATTTCGGGCGTCTGTGCTCCAAGGGCTCGGCGTTGGCGGAAACGCTGGGGCTGGAGTCACGCCTGTTGGCCCCGCAGATCGACGGGCAGGAGGCCGATTGGGACGCCGCCTTGCAGCTGGTCGCCAACCGGTTCAAGCAGACCATCGCCGAACACGGGCGCGACAGCGTGGCCTTTTACGTCTCCGGGCAGATGCTGACCGAGGACTACTATCTTGCCAACAAGCTGATGAAGGGTTTCATCGGCTCGGCGAATATTGACACCAATTCAAGGCTTTGCATGGCGTCCACAGTGGCGGGGCATCGCCGTGCCTTTGGCACCGATACCGTGCCCGGCACCTATGAGGATATCGAAGAGGCCGATCTGGTGGTGCTGGTCGGGTCCAACCTGGCCTGGTGCCATCCGGTTCTCAATCAGCGGCTTCTGGCGGCGAAAAAGGCGCGCGGGACCCGGATCGTGGTAGTTGATCCCCGCCGTACCGCCAGCTGTGATGGCGCGGACATGCATCTGGCGCTGGCGCCGGGCAGCGATGTGGCCCTGTTCAACCGCTTGCTGAGCGATCTGGCCAAACATGGGGCGATTGATCACGACTATCTTGCCCGGACCGAAGGGTTTGACGCCGCGCTGGCTGCGGCAGAGGCCGATGATGTCGCGGTGACCGGGTTGCAGGAGGCCGAGATTGCGGCGTTTTGCGATCTGTGGCGGACGACCGAAAAGGTTGTCACCATCTTCAGCCAGGGGGTCAACCAGTCCACCAGCGGCTCTGACAAGGTGAATGCGATCCTGAACTGCCATCTTGCGACCGGCCGGATCGGACGACCGGGCATGGGGCCCTTGTCGGTCACCGGTCAGCCCAATGCGATGGGCGGCCGCGAGGTTGGCGGGCTGGCCAATATGCTGGCCTGCCATCTGGATCTGGAAAACCCCGACCACCGGGCCGCCGTACGCGATTGCTGGGATGCGCCGACCGATATCCCGGATGCGCCGGGGTTGAAGGCGGTGGATATGTTCCGTGCTGTCGGCGACGGGCGGATCAAGGCGCTGTGGATCATTCACACCAACCCTGTCGTCTCGATGCCCGAAGCGGATCTGGTGCGCGATGCCATTGCCGCCTGTCCCTTCACGGTGGTCAGCGATATCACTGCCGCCACCGATACGGCGCGGTTGGCGGATGTGCTGTTGCCAGCAACCGCCTGGGGGGAAAAGGACGGCACTGTCACCAATTCCGACCGCACCATCAGTCGCCAGCGCGCCGCCCTGCCTGCACCGGGAAACACGCGGCCGGATTGGGCGATCCTGGCTGAAGTCGGCCAGCGGATGGGCTGGACCAAGGCCTTTGATTACGAAACCCCGGCGGAGATTTTCCGCGAGCATGCCGCTTTGTCCGGGATTGCAGCCAAGTTCGGTCGCGATTTTGACATCTCCGGCCTCGCGGCGCTGGGCGATGCCGCCTACGAGCAGCTGGAGCCGGTGCGCTGGCCCGTCACAGCAGAGCGGCAGGGGGGGCGGTTTTTCGCAGAAGGCGGCTTCTTTCACCCTGGTGGCAAGGGGCGGCTGTTGCCCGTGCGTCACCGCCCGCCGGCGGCCAGAACCGAACCGCGCTATCCGTTCCGGCTGAACACCGGACGGGTGCGGGATCAATGGCACACGATGACGCGCACGGCGCTCAGTCCGAAGCTGTCGGCGCATCTGGCGGAGCCGTTTCTGGAAATCCACCCGACAGATGCAACTTTGCTCCAAATCCTGCCGGCGGATCTGGTCGAGGTGCAAAGCCCGCTGGCCACCGCGATCCTGCGCGCCCGGATCACCGACGCGGTGCAGCCGGGGCAGGTCTTTGCCTCGATGCACTGGACTGGCGAGACGGCCCCATCCGCGCGCATTGATGCGCTGGTGCCCGGTGCGACAGACCCGGTTTCTGGCCAGCCTGAAAGCAAGGCAAGCGTGGTTGCGGTGCGTCCCTATCGCGCGGCCTGGTATGGCTTTGCCGTGTCGCGCGGCGAGATGAAACCCGACAGCGCCTATTGGGCGCGGGCGCGGACCGGCACCGGCTATCGGGCCGAGCTGGCCGGCGCGGTCGCGGCAGACAACTGGGAAGAGGAGGCCCGGCGTCTGTTCGATCTGCCCGATGCCGTCGCGGTGTCGTTTCAGGATGCAGGCCGGGGGCTGGCGCGCATCGCCCTGATGCAGGATGGCCATCTGGCCGCGGCGCTGTTTGTGGCCAAAACGCCAGTGGCGGTGATGCGGGACTATCTTGCCACCTTGCCGGGCACGGATGCCCCCAATGTCCTGTCGGGGCGGCCGTCGGCGGATATGCCGGATCCCGGTCCGGTCTTGTGTTCGTGCTTTGGCGTGGGGGTCAACACCATCCTGCGCGGCATCGAAAACGACGGTCTCAGCTCGGTCGATGCGGTGGGGGCGGCGCTTCAGGCAGGGACCAATTGTGGTTCGTGCCAGCCGGAGATCGCCGCGCTGTTGAGCGCAGCACAGGTGCGGGAGGCGGCGGAATGAGCCTGTCGGACTACGTCAGAATTCTGGGCCGTGGCCCCGGGCGGTCGCGGTCGATGACCGAAGATGAGGCGGCGCAGGCGATGACCCTGATGCTGCGCGGCACGGCAGCACCCGAAGCCATCGGCGCGCTGTTGATGTTGTTGCGCATGAAAGGTGAGGTGCCCGAGGAAATCGCCGGTTTTGCCCGGGCCGCCCAGGCGGAGATCCCGGCGATTCCGGGTGTTGATCTGGACTGGCCGAGCTATGCGGCGGGGCGGACACGGGGGTTGCCGTGGTTCTTGTTGTCGGCGCAGCTTGTGGCGCGGTCCGGGCGTCGCGTGCTGATGCATGGCTGGAACGGCAGCGATCCGAAGGTTCGCGCGGGGTTGGCGCAGGCGGGGATTTCGGTCGCGCGCACCCCGCAAGAGGCGGCCGACCTCGTTGCGCGCGAGGGCATCGCCTACTTGCCGCTTGAAACCCTGCATCCGGCGCTGTTTGATCTGCTGAACCTGCGCGACGTGCTCGGGCTGAGATCCTGTGTCAACACGGTCTGCCGGATGCTGAATCCCGGCCGGGCCGACGCGAGCGTGCAGGGGGTGTTCCATCCCTCCTACCGGCAGCTGCAGGCCAATGCTGCCGCGCTGCTGGGGTGGCAGGCGCTGACGATCATCAAGGGCGGTGGTGGCGAGTTCGAGCGGGTGCCGCTGAAACAGATCGAGGCTTTTGGCCTGCGGGATCGCCGGGTCTGGCAGGACAGTTGGCCGGCCTTGCTGGAAGATCTGCCGACCGGTCAGGGGCCAGAGGCTGATTGTGACCTTGCCGGACTATGGGCCGGGGCTGCGGCCCCTGTGGCGGAACAGATGGTGCTTGGCACGGCTGCACTGGCGCTCGACACGCTGGGGGTTGGCGACGCGGCGGGTGAGGCCCAGTGCCTGTGGTCCAGCCGCCTGAGACAACGCGCAGCATAAGGGGATATGCGATGACACTGGTTCCGACACTATCGACAGATCTTGGCCTGCCAGTGACCGGTCTTGGCGCCGGCACGCCCGGGCGCGGACGGATCGTATTGGTTGGCGCTGGCCCTGGCGCGCGCGATCTGCTGACGCTGCGCGCCCTGCGGCACCTGCAGGAGGCCGATGTGATCTTTTATGATCGCCTTGTGGAGGCAGATGTTCTGGACCTCGCACGGCCCGGCGCCGAGCGGGTTTTTGTCGGCAAACACGTGGGTGCTCATGCCTGGCCGCAGGGGCAGATCAACGCGATTATTGTTGCCGAAGCCCGCAAGGGACGGCGGGTGGTCCGGTTGAAATCCGGCGATCCCGGCATTTTCGGGCGTGCCGGCGAAGAGCTGGAGGTTGCCCGTGCCGCCGGAATTCCGGTGGAGCTGGTGCCGGGCATCACCGCCGCATCCGCCGCCGCCGCCGCCCTGGGGCGCAGCCTGACCGAGCGGGGCCAGAGCGATACATTGGTTTTGACCACGGGCACCGGTGCGGCCGATAACCCGCTGCCTGACTGCGTCCGCCATGCCGCGCCGGGTACGACGATTGCGTTTTACATGGCGGTGGGGCAGGCCCCCCGGATCACGGCCGGGCTTCTGGCCAGGGGAATGCCGCCGGGGCTGGAGGTCCAGATTGCGGTCGAGGTGGAAAAATCATCGCAGCGATTGTTGCGGTGTCCGCTTGGTGAACTGGCCACAGTCTTGGCGCGCAACGGGGTCAAGGGCTGCGCGCTGATCCTTGCGACCTGGCCGAGCCAGAGGCCCGCGACAACGGCTGGTGACACTATCGACGAGGAGCGCGGATCTGCGCCGCACCTGTCGCAGGACCCGGGGCAAGAGGGCGCGATGGCGCAAAAGGTTGTCGCCTGACGGGCCGGCCCACGGCCATTGCCGGTTGCGCCGACAGGGCCGGTACTGCGCAGATCAGCGCCTGAACCAGACAAATATATCGAAACGACGTGACGGCGCAGTGAAATGCGGCTTGGCCTCGGTCGTGGGCGCAACTACAAGCTGACCAACCAATGTTGATTTGGCGACCTCTGGTGTCGGCAGTGCAACCCAGGTCGCCGCAGGGCAAGGCGTATCTGTCCTGTCGCACTGGCCTGGTCCATTGTTCTGCCCCAGCCCCGTCGCAGAAGGAGATCCTCCGCATGAGCCTGTCTTATCTCGTCACCCACTCAGGTGGATTTCACGCGGACGAGCTGCTGTCCTCTGTGGTGCTGACCCGTCTGAACCCAAAGGCGGCGATTGTCCGCAGCCGCGAGGAGAGCTGGATCACACCGGCGGCGGATCGCGTTATCTATGATGTCGGCCGCGCCTATGACCCGCAGGCCGGAATTTTCGACCATCACCAGAAGGACGCGCCATTGCGCCCCGACGGCCAGCCCTACAGTTCGTTTGGTTTGATCTGGAAACACTTCGGGCTGGAGTACCTGCGCGCGCTCAGCGTGCCGGAGGATGATCTTGAGGACATCCACGCGTCGTTCGATCGCAGCTTTGTCCTGCCGATTGATCTGATGGACAACGGCGCGGTTGACCCTTCGGTTGCCGGGCCGCTGGCCGATCTGACGCTGCCGTCGCTGTTGGAAACGCTGAAGCCATCCTTTGATGACGACGCGCCGGAGGCCGATGACCGTGCCTTTGACGCGGCCTTGTCGGTGGCGCGCGTATTTGTCGAGGCCAGCCTGCGCCGCAAGACCGCCAAGCGGCGCGCCGAGACGATGGTGCAGGCCTCCATCGTTCAGGCGGGGGCGGCGCAGGTGCTGGAACTGGAACGCGGCATGCCGTTCCGTTCTGCCGTTGAAAAGGCAGGGGCGGATCATCTGTTGTTTGTGGTGCACCCGCGCGGCAGCGACTGGACCCTGACGACCATCCGCGTCGGGGATGACACCTTCGACAACCGCGCGGATCTGCCGGCGGCCTGGGCCGGGCTGACAGATGCGGCGCTGGAAGAGGTTTCGGGCGTGGCGGGGGCGAAGTTTTGCCACAACGGACGCTTCATTGCCGTTGCCGACAGTCGCGAGGCGATCCTGAAGCTGGCAGATCTGGCGGTCGCCGAAGCCCTGCGTCAGGGCTGATCCGGGCCAGCGTCCCGCCTTTCCCTCAGCAAGACGCCAGATCGGGTGCCTTCTCAGGCCCTTGCAAAACCCGGCCCCTCCGGGGGATTAGCTGAGCAGCGTCAGCCACAGCATGGCAGTGACAACGCAGGAGGCGGTGGCGATCAACACCGAAGAGGCTGCAACGCGTTTGGCCCGCCCGTACATATTGGCAAAGATGTAGCCGTTGATCCCAGGTGCCATCGCGGCGTTCACGACGCCGGATCTGAAAAGGTCCTCCCGCACCTCAAGCGCGCTGCCCAGCCCGTAGACGAGCGCCGGATGCAGCAGGAGTGAAATGCAGCACACCATGGCAATGGTGCGCAGATCGCCTTCGGGGCGGTACTGAACCATGATGCCGCCAAGGGCAAAAAGCGCGGTTGGCAGACCCGCCGAAGCAACAACGGCCAAGGCGTCATCCACTGAGGCCGGAATGGAAAACCCGGAGAGGTTCACAGCGAACCCCGCGAGAATGGCCAGGATCAGATTGTTGTTGAAGATGGATTTCAAAACCGCCGACACGGTGCGCATCGTGCCATTGCCGCGGTTGCGAAAAATCTCCATCGCGGTGATGCCAAGGCCGTAGCAAAAGGGCGAATGGAAGGCAATGATCGCATAGTTTCCGACCAGTGCGTCCGGACCAAAGGCGCGTTCGGTGATCGGCAGACCCAAGAGGACCGAGTTGCTGAAAAGGCAGCAAAACCCGATGGCGACGCAATCCTCCCAGTCCCGCTTGAAAAAGAGCCGGGCACCGCCGAAGCCGGCAAAGAAACAGGCGCCCGCGCTGACGTAGAAACTGATCAACAGGTCCGGGTCGAACCCGGCGCTGAGGTCGATCCCCGCCATCGCCCGAAACAGCAGGAACGGGATCGCGACCCCTTGGGCAAATTTCATCAGCCCGTCGATCTGGCTTTGCTGAAACATGCCACGCAGGGTTAGGACATAACCGATACCCACCACCACAAAAACGGGTAGCACGACATTGAAAAGGCTGAAGATCATGATGTGCCCGGTCCTGTCCGTTGGCGGTGTCGGTGTCTTGCGGTGGTGCGCCGTCAGTAGTCCGTGTGGATCACCATGCCGTCGTAGGCGGGTGTAATGTGGTCGGGGGTTGCGGCCTCGACCGTGGCGTAATCCATGTCGATATGCATGTTGGTCAGCACGGCGCGGTTGGGTTGCATCCGGTCAATCCACGACAGCGCGGTCTGATAGCAAAAATGGGTTGGATGGGGCGTGTAGCGCAGCGCATCAAGGACCCAGCAATCGAGGCCTTCGAGCACGGGAACAACCTGATCCGGGATCGCGGCGACATCGGGCAGATAGGCCAGATCTCCGATCCGAAACCCCAATGCGTCCACGGCGCCATGATTGACCCGGAACGGCAGAAACGGGATCGCACCGCCAGCGCCCTCGATCACAAAGGCCCCGTCGATGTCGCAGATATCGAGGATTGGCGGGTAGGTGGAGCCTTCGGGCTGGACAAAGGCATAGGCAAATCGCGCCAAGAGGTCCGTTCGGGTCGGCGCGTCGGCATAGACGGGCAGGCGTTCGCGCATGTTGAAAACGATCATCCGCAGATCATCCAGCCCGTGGACGTGATCGGCATGGGAATGGGTATAGACCACCGCATCCAATCGACCGACGCCAGCGCTGAGCAGTTGATCCCGCATATCCGGGCTGGTGTCGATCAGCACCGTTGTTGTGCCTTCTGGCCCGTCGCGTTCGACCAGCATCGAACAGCGGCGGCGGCGGTTCTTGGGATTGTTCGGGTCGCAGTCGCCCCATAGCCCGCCAAGGCGGGGCACACCGCCCGAAGACCCGCAGCCGAGGATCGTACACCGCAGCTCCGGCATCAGGCGGCGGCCTCGTATTGCGCGACTTTCCAGAACAGCCGGTCGAAATTTTCCTGCGTGCGCGCGGCGAATTCCACATAGTCGAGGCCAAAGACCTCGGCGCCGACCTTGGCCGTATGGGCGGTGTAGGCGGGTTCGTTGCGTTTGCCACGATAGGGGGGCGGCGCGAGGTAGGGGCTGTCGGTCTCCACCAGAATGCGGTCAATCGGGGCCTCGGCGAAAATATCGCGCAGCTCCTGGCTCTTGGGGAAGGCGGCGATGCCCGACATCGACAGGTAGAATCCCAGATCAAGCGCCGCGTGGCCCAGCTCGGCAGAGGAGGAAAAACAGTGCATCACACAGGAAAAGGCCTTTTCCGCGTGGGTTTCGCGCAGGATGGCGGTCATGTCATCATCTGCCGCGCGGGCATGGATGATCAACGGCAATCCGGTTTCCTGCGCCGCCCGGATATGGATGCGCAGGCTGTCTTGCTGAACCTCGGCGCTGTCGCCGGTGTAGTGGTAGTCCAGCCCGGTTTCACCGATGCCAACGAATTTCGGATGCTGGGCCAGCGCGACGAGGTCATCGACCGTGGCCAGCGGTTCTTCGGCGGCGCTCATCGGGTGGGTGCCTGCGGCGTAGAACACCGGCGCATGAGCTTCGGCGAGGGCCCGGACGGCGGGTTCATTGCGCAACCGGGTGCAGATGGTGACCATCCGGGTCACCCCCGCCTCGGCAGCGCGGGACAGGATATCGGGCAACTCGCCGTCAAAATCGGGAAAATCAAGGTGGCAATGGCTGTCTGTAATCTGCGGGGTCGTCATAGTAGTGCCTCTGTCGCCTTGTACCTGTCGCCGTTTGCTGGTCGTGCAGTTCTTGGCCGCAGCCCGGTGCGCCGCCCGGAGCCGGAGCCGACCCTCAGCGCGACGCGGTTTCCTGCATCTTGAACACCGTATCTAGGACCAGCGCGGCAGGGTCAAGGTTCACCGCCTGGCCATGCCGTGTCCGCTCGGTCACGATGGCGGCCAGATCCGCCCATGCCCGCGCTTTGTGCGCATCGGGCGACAGGCGGGACAGGATCGCGGCCTCGTTCGGAGCGGCTTCGGGGGCGGGGGGCTGCCCGGTTGCGCCGGTGAGGGCAAGACGCACCAAGGCCAGATCAAACAGGGTCAGAAGGAGTTCGAACCGCTCCCCGGCGTTTCGCCCAGCGGCCTTTTCCGCGAGGGCCATCGCGCGTTGCCGGTCAAGTCGCGGCAGGCTGTCGGCAAGGGCCAGAACCTCGCCATAAAGTTTCGGCCCGTCGAGTGACAAAAGCCGCATCGCCGCGCCCACAGATCCGGCGGCAAGGGCCGACAGATGGGACGGATCGACTGGCAGCTCGGCCCCTGCCTGCTCCAATGCTCTTTGCATGTCGTCTGGTGCGAGCGGCCCCAATCGCAGGGTCCGGCAGCGCGACCGGATGGTCGGCAGGAGCCTGGAGGGCTGGTGCGAGATCAGCAGCAGCGTGGTCCGGGCGGGCGGCTCTTCGAGCATCTTCAACAGGGCGTTGGCGGCGTTGGCGTTCATTTCGTCGGCGCTGTCCACGATCACGACACGGCGCCCGCCTTCGGCCGAGGACAGGCCGAAGAATTTGTTGAGCACCCGGATATCGTCGACAACGATCTGATCGCGCAGGCGGCCCTTGTCGTTATAGCTGCGGGTGATCGCGGCCAGCCCCGGTTCGGCCAGCGCCTGAATGCTATGGCTGACCGGGTGATCCTCGGCAATGTCGAGGCTGGTTGGCGGCGGCGGTGCGCCAAACAGCCCATCGTCCTCAAGCGGGGGGCTGGCCAGCAGGAAGCGGGCGATGCGCCAGGCCAGCGTGGCCTTGCCGACACCCTTTGGCCCCATGATCAGCCAGGCGTGATGCAGGCGATCGGTGGTGTAGGCCTCCAGAAAGGCGGCTTCGGCCTTGCTCTGGCCAAACAGTTGCACCGTTTCGCGCGGGTGCGGCGCGCCCTCGGTTTGATCGGCGCGGGGCGCGTCTTCTGCGTCGCTCATCCGCCGCTCTCCTCTGAGGCCGGAGCCGGATGTGTCGCGCTCAGCGCGGCGGCAACAGTGGCTGCGACCTCGGCGGCCACGTCATCCACCGGTCGGTTTCCGTCGATGACACGGAACCGGTCTGCGAATTCCTCTGCAAGCGACAGGAAGCCGGCGCGCATCTTTTCCTGCAGGTCCAGTCCAAAATCCTCGAACCGTTCTTCGCTGCCCTGTCGACCCTTGGCACGGGCGAGCCCGGTAGCGGGGTCCATATCTATCAGCACGGTCAGGTCGGGGTCGCGCCCGATCATCAGGCTGTGCAGGCGATCCACCGTGGTGCGCAGGTCGCCGCGCGACAGCCCCTGATACATCCGGGTGGAATCGGCAAAACGGTCGCAGACGACGACCTTGCCTGCCCGCAGCGCGGGCAGGATCGTCCGTTCCAGATGGTCGCGGCGGGCTGCGGTGAAGAGCAAAAGCTCGGTCTCTGCCGACCACCGGTCCGGATCGCCTTCCAGGACCAGACGCCGTATTTCCTCCGCCCCCGGTGATCCACCGGGTTCTCGGGTCAGGACAACCTCACGCCCGCTGCGGCGCAGATGGTCGGCCAGAAGGCGGCATTGTGTGGATTTGCCTGACCCGTCGATCCCCTCGAAGGTCAGGAACAGCCCGTCGGTTTGCGGTGATGTCACAGTTCGCCCTCTGGCCCGTTCAGAACGCGGGATACAAGGATCCGCGCGGCGGTCACGATCTTGACCGGAAAGCCACCCGTGCCGACATCGTTTTGCGCCACCAGCGGCAGGCGCATTTCCGGCAGGTCTTCGGGTTGCAGCACCAGTTCGGCCAGCTGTTCGCCAGCAACGATTGGCGCGGTGACCGGGCCGGTATAGACCACCTCTGCGTTGACGACGCCGTCCGACAAGGCGGGGAGCAGGATTTCGAGATCCTGCGCCGGCACCAGGCCGACCGTCGGACTGTCGCCCATCCAGACCTCGGCCTGTTCAACCGGCTGGCCCTGGCGGGCTAGGGTTTTCTTGATGAACTGGCGAAAGGACCAGTTGACGACCGCCTCGCTTTCTTCGGCGCGTTCGCGGGTGCTGTTCAGCCCGGACAGGACAAAAATCACCCGCCGGTCCCCCTGTTTGGCGGAGCCCACAAGCCCATAGCCGGCTTCCTCGGTATGCCCGGTCTTGAGCCCATCAGCCCCGATATCCAGCGCCAGCAGCGGGTTGCGGTTGTTGACGTTCGAAGGCGCACGACCATCGAACGTGAATTCCTTTTCAGAGAACAGCGGATAAAACTCGGGGAAATCTTCGATCAGACGGTCCGCCAGAATCGCAAGGTCGCGCACAGACATCCTATGGTTCGGGTCTGGCCAGCCGTTGGAGTTGGTAAAGGTGCTGTCGGTCATCCCCATTTCGCGCGCCCGACGGGTCATATAGCGGGCAAATCCCGCCTCGGTGCCATCGGGGCTGAGGGCCTCGGCGATAACGGCGCAGGCGTCATTGCCGGACAGCACGATAATGCCGCGCAGCAGATCCTCGACCCGCACCCGGTCGGTGGTGTCCAGGAACATGGTCGACCCGCGATAGCTCATGGCATGGGCGCTGACCGGCAGCTCTTCATCCATGGTCAATCGCCCGTCGCGCACGGCCTCGAACGCCACGTAGAGCGTCATCAGTTTGGACATTGAGGCCGGGGGCAGCGGCGTATTGGCATTTTTGTCGAGCAGCACGGTATCGGTGCCCTGATCCATCACGTAAGCGGCGCGCGCCTTGGTGTCAAAAGCCTGCGCGGTGGGCGCGGACAGAACCAGCCAAAGCCCTGTCAGCACGCCCATACAAGCGGTCGCGGAGGTCGAAGTGAAGCAGGTGGTCACGGGAAAGCTCCTCCCTGATGTCGCAGGTCTCTTGTGTTCGCGCGCCGGTCGGGCCGGGTCAGTTGGTCACGGCATAAGCGTCCGCAAAGCCGGCGCTCTTGACGTTCTTGAGCAGTTGCGTGCGTTCACTGCGCGACTGTGCCGGGCCGACGACCACCCGCCAGAACGGTTTGCCGTTGGAGGATTGCTCGTAAATGGTCGGGATCACCCCGGCGTTGCGCATTTGGTCCGCGGTGCGGTTGGCATTTGCTTCGACGCTGAAGATACCGATCTGAATATAGGGCTTGGACAGGGCGGACCGTTGCGATGCCGCCGACGGCGCGACCGGTTCCGGGCTCACCGGGGCGGCGGCAATCGCCGAGGCCGCGTCGCTGGCGATGGGGTCCAGCGTCTGGGTTTCCACCTCGGCCGAGGCGGCAATCGGGGTGCCATCGTCCAGTGTTTCGATCTGGCCATCGGTCGCGGCAGGAGGCGCCGTGTCAACCGTTTCCCGACGCAGGGCGGTCACGTTCAGCTCGACCGGTGCGCCGGCCAGCATCGACAGCGCCGCCGCCGCATCGGAGGAGACCTGCAAGCGTGGTCCCGGAATGGCCCGTTCGCGGCGGAACAGGGCGCCGATCACGAATTTGCCGTTGGCATTGTTTCGGATGATCACGCGTTCGGGGTCGACAACATCCGGATGGGCCACCCAGACGCCGCCAATGGAGGGGCGACCGTCCCAAAGCCCGGCCTCGGTGACCTGAAATACATCCGGTGCCTCGACATCGCGGTCGACCAGCTTGGTCGAATTGGTCGGTGTGCCCTGGTCCACGGTTTCCTTTGGTTTCAGAAACGAAAAGAATGACTTGCCGTCGCTGTTGTCGCCCGAGGATGCGCCCCCCACCGGGGAGGGCGTGTCTGTGCAGGCGGCCATCGCCAGCAGGCCGACCAGCGCCAGACGGACGCTCCGTCGAGCGACCTTGCGCGAGGCTGCTTTGGAATTCTGTGGCTTGCTCATCCGGGGGTCCTGCCTGCTCATGGTCTGTTTTCTGTGGGTGGCGTGATCTTAGCCTCTGCGTGCCATAGCCCTCGTTTCTCGGCTGGGGCCGGTGACGGTTTTTCGATCAGACACGCCTTTTGGCGGCAGCATAAACGCAGTCGTTTGCTATGAAAACCCTGCGGTTTCCCGGATTGGCTGGAATGGGCGACAGATTGCGCGTTTGTGATCCCGATCCTGTCCGGAACCCGAGGCGATGTATCCGCCCGCAGCAATCCATCAGGCGCCTTGGATTTTCCCGATTTCCCCTTGCCACTGGCGAACGAGCAGCCTACACCGCACGACAATTCGAGCTGGTACCGGGGAGGTGGCAGAGTGGTCGAATGCGGCGGTCTTGAAAACCGTTGAACGTGAGAGCGTTCCCAGGGTTCGAATCCCTGTCTCCCCGCCATTATCCCCATTTCGAACCAGTGACACCGCCCTGACGGGCACGGATTTTTCCGTGTTATCAAAGGGGTTTGCGGAAACCGACCGAACCTCATAGACGCGCCGCCTAGCCGAAGGTGGGCTCAAAATGACCCTCAGTCTCAGTTTGGGCGAACCTCACCCGTTTCGGTTCGGTCTCGTTTTCTCGTTACCTTTCAATGCACTGCTGCCGAACTCCGCCAAAACCCAAACGTGCGTTCCGAACGACATCGATGGCAACATAGCCAGAACATGCGGTAGGCGCGTTGCTCGGGATGCTAGCGTAAATCGACGGATCTCTTGGGTAGGTTTGCATCCCATTTCCCCAACCGAAACCGCTGATGACAAATGATTTTCCCGCGTCTAGCCTGGCCGCATGTCGAACGGGCCTTGGACAGATGCAGAGAATGACCTGATCGTCGCGGATTACTTCGCGATGCTGGCTGCGGACTTCGCTGGTCAGTCCTATAACAAGGCCGCGCACAATCGCGATCTTCAGGCCCAGATCGACCGCAACCGCAGTTCGATTGAGTTCAAGCACCAGAACATTAGCGCAGTTCTCCGGGCACTCGGAGAGGACTGGATCCCCGGCTACAAGCCCGCGCAAAACTACCAGGGCACACTAGAAGAGGCGGTGGCGCGTTGGCTGGAACTCAACCCCGGCTGGCTGTCCCGCATTCCGGACCGGCCCGCGATGGGCCTCCGCGAGGCGGCTCAACTTTGGATTGGACCGCCCCCGACGCTCAGCAACCAACCGCCTCCGGCTGAACTTGAGCAAACCATCGCCACCGCCCGCAAATTCGATGTGGCGGAGCGTGACGAGCGCAACCGCGCGCTTGGCCGGGCGGGAGAGGAACGCGCGCTGGCGCATGAGAAAGCGGTGCTGGCTGGCTCCGGGCGCTCTGATCTTGCGTCAAAGGTGCGATGGGTCTCGGAGGAGGATGGCGATGGCGCGGGGTATGATATCGCCAGTTATGCGCCGGATGGTCGGCCCCGTCTGATCGAAGTGAAGACGACCAACGGCTGGGAACGCACACCATTCCATATTTCGCGGAACGAGCTGGCTGTTGCCGACGAACGGCGGGCGGACTGGTGCCTCATGCGGCTCTATCACTTTGCACGCGAGCCGAAGGCGTTCGAACTGCGCCCGCCGCTGGACGCCCACGTGTCGCTGACCGCCACGAGCTTTCAGGCCAGCTTTCACTGACCCTCAATCAAACACGCGCCCCGGCTGCTCGACCCATGGCAGTTCGGCCACGCCGCAGAGGTCGAAGATCGACAGAACCGTGGGCTCGCGCCGCAGGACCAACCGTTCCAGTACCGATGGCGAGAGCCATGCCAGCCGGATCACCCGGCTGACATAGCGGTCGGAGATGGCTTCCTCTCTGGCGAGATCGGCGATGGTGTTGACGTCGCCGTGCTCGAGCCTGCGCCGCCAGTCCCACGCGCGGCCGATAGCGCGCAGGAGGCGGGCGTCCTGGCCGCGATCCATGGCGACCTCAATTTCTTTGGGCGGCAGGATGCGCGGGCGGCCGCCACGATTGCGCAGAGTGAGTGGGATGTGGACACGCAGGGTCTCGGGCTCTGCCATCACGCCACCTCCGGCTTGGCCGGGGCCATCAGCGCGGCAATCGCGCCTAGACCCTCGTGTCGGAGGTCGACAGCCAACCCAGCCTCGCTGGCGGTGACCCGCGCCACCAGAAGCCTGACCACTCGGGCCTGTTCGGCCGGGATCAGCGCCCTCCACATGTCGTCGAACTGGGTGAGCGAGGCGCTGATGTCCGCCTCGCCAAGGTCTGGCCGTTCCTTGCGCAGGGTCCGCGACACTCGCGCAGCGACCTCCGGGGTGCGCAGCAGGCGGCGGATTTCGCCGACCACGGCATCCTCAACCATGCCACCCGGCAACCGCTGCGGCCCTCGTAGCTCGGCCTTGGGCCGTTTCTTGATCACGTCCATCGAGACATAGTAGCGATAGCGCCGAGTGCCTTTCTTAGTGTGATGCGGAGTCATGGCTACGCCGGTTTCGGTGAAGAGCAGCCCGCGCAGCAGCGCCGGTGAGGGTTCCTGAGCCGCGGCCTTCCTAAGATACCGGTTGTTCGCGATCACCTCATGCACCTCGTCCCAGAGCGTCTCGTCGATGATCGCGTCGTGTTCGCCGGGATAGGCGGTGCCCTTGTGGACCGCGAGGCCACGATAGACCTTGTTGTGCAGGGTCTTGAGCAGCGAGGTCTTGTCGTATGGCCTGCCGGTCTTGGTCAGGATCGCGCGCGCGTCCAACTCTAGGATCACCTGCGCCGTGGAACTGGACCGGGCGTAGAGCGTGAAGATCGTCCGCACTGTCTCGGCCTCGGCCGGGTCCACGATCAGCTTGCGGTCCTTCACGTTATAGCCGAGCGGCACAGGCCCACCCATCCAGATGCCCTTCTTGCGCGAGGCGGCGACCTTGTCGCGGATCCGCTCGCCGATCACTTCGCGCTCGAACTGGGCGAAGCTGAGCAGGATGTTCAGCGTCAGCCGCCCCATCGACGTCGTCGTATTGAAGGACTGCGTGACGGACACGAAGGTGACGCCGTGCTTGTCGAAGATCTCGACCAGTTTGGAGAAATCCATCAAAGCGCGCGACAGACGGTCGATCTTGTAGACCATGACGATGTCGATCAATCCGTCCTCGATGTCGGCAATCAGGTCCTTCAGCGCAGGGCGTTCCAGCGTGCCACCGGAGAAGCCGCCGTCATTGTATTTGTCGCGCAGGCATACCCAACCCTCTGCCTTCTGGCTGGCGATATAGGCCTCACACGCCTCCCGTTGCGCGTCGAGGCTGTTGAACTCCATGTCGAGCCCTTCCTCGCTCGATTTGCGGGTGTAGATGGCGCAGCGCAGGCGACGGGGCGGTTGTGGCTGTGTCTGGCGCGTCATTTTCTGATCCTCGGGCGTGGGGTGAAGCCGAAGAATTTCCAGCCGTTCCAGTTCGCGCCGGTGATGGCCCGCGCCGCGCCGGAGAGCGACTTGTACCTGCGGCCCTGCCACTCAAAGCCCTTCGGCAAAACGGTGACGGTGTGCTCGACACCGTTCCATTCACGGACCAGCTTGGTGCCGGGCATCGGGCGGCGCGGATCGGACATGATCTGACCGGGCTCGCCTGAGGCGACCTCCGCCGTCAGCGCATCCAGCGTTCGTCGGGTGTCGCGGCCGATGCCGCCAAGGGCAAATTCCTGGATTCGGTACCCAAGCCGCAACTCGAGATTCTGGCGGCTGGTGTTCGGCGCAGGCGTGTCAAAGATCGCCGCCCATTTCTCTCGCAGCTCCGGCACGGTCATGGCCTTCAGCGCGACCAGGTCTGCCAGGACAGCGTGGCCGTGCGCAGAGCCGATGCCCGTTCTCTTTCCTACTGATTTAGTTCTGGTTTTCGTCATTCGTCATCTCCAACTCGGGTTCGCAACTGGTGACGACGACGGCGAACAAGGGCGAGGATGTCCAGCGAACTGTCTGCTTCGTTCAAAGAATTCTCGTTAAATTCCGGTGGGTTGATGCGATCCACGGCTGCGGCGAGGATCCGGGCGAGTTCCGCCAGCCGCTCATCGGTGGTGAGCGTTTCAGGCGGCGGGGCAAAATTGACGTTGATGTCTGGCATGGCGGGCGAACCTCAGGAACTGTTTTGTCCTGTGGTGGCCGCGATGCGAAGGGGATTTCAAGTTAAAACAATGATTTATCGTGTTCCTGCGTAGGAGGGCGTGCGTGTCGGAGATCTGGTCTGCGGAACTCAACGAAATCAGATTTTTCCCAAATGCAGTCTTGGCAGCGTTTAAGACAAGCGGGTAGCTATGACTAAAGGCGACCTCGCTCTGCAGTGCTTAAGCATCAAGAATTTGCATCCAGCACGCAGGCTAACCGGAAATGAAAAAATGTGTGAAGATGATCAACTTACGGCGTGGATCGCCAAACCTGGATCTGCAATTAAACGAAAAGGCGAACTGAGCGAAACTGAAGTCGCTGATGCATCTGTGGCGTATCTGAAGAATGGAATCGACCTGCTATCAGACGCTCGGTTCCTTCTTTCAAATGAAAGGTCTGCGCGTGGCTCAGCTCTTGTGGTTCTTGCCCTTGAAGAGTTAGCAAAAATAAAGATCATTATCGAGACGTTTCTAAAGTACGAACACGGAGTTGATCGCGACGCTTGGAAGAAACACTGGAAGACCGGTGGAAGTCATAAAACTAAGCAGGAGGAGATACTCTCATACGGAAAGATCATTCGAGCCTCGTACGAAGGCGACCCCATGCATAGTCGCTACCTTTACCGCTATTACGCGCCTAATGATGCGCTTGAGAAACTTGATTGGTTCAAACAGGCAAGTTTCTATGTCGATATTCGAGATGATGGGATTCATGCACCTGGCAGTACGGAAGACTCCATAAAGGCAACAGATTATCTTTTGGCATTTGCCCAGGAGAGGGCCGACAGTTACATGTCCTGGCATATTTCCCGACAGCGCGCGATTGAGCAATTGCAGGTAGCGCTCGGAAAGAGGGCAGTGAGCGCATGGACCCGCAGTTATCGGGGAGATGAGGTCGAGGCTGATCTCCTTTATCAAGCAAGTGCGCTCAGCGCTTCTCACGTTCCTAATTACATCACGTTCTACGATTTTGTAAAAAGCTACTTGCACAAGAAGGTAGCAGAGCGCCGCGTAAAAGACGCGCTTCTTAACCTGGCATCGGAAATGCGAACTCGAATAATTGAATCCGAAAAATTGCCAATTTTCCAAGCTCGATACATCGGGGCCTACAAACTTGTTTACGGTGTCTCTGAGAATTCGGATATTTTTAGCGCATCCTTCAATCGGGAACTGAAAGCAAGAATTTCGCTTAAGTGCAGCTAGATATTTGAAAAGCAGCAATAGTCTTCAAGTTGTGAAAAAGATTTGGAACTTGCGGGTCAATGTCTTGGCGCTCTTCGCACCACCCCGCCAGTCTCCAGCCGCAGCGCCGCCCGCCACAATGGCGTCTTGGTGAAAGTGCTCTCCCGCGTCTGAAGCAACCCCTTGTCTCTGTTCTCTTGCAGCAATCCCGTCCAGCAGAGAGGCCGAAGCACCTGGATGTAGAGGCTGCTCAGCACATCGTCGAAACCACCGGCAAGATCAGGTTCGCCGAATAGTACCCGTCGCAGGTCAGCGCCGGTCGCGCCGTCCTCGGTCTCGACGTTTAGTACGTTCAGGAACACGTCCCAGTTGCCCAACACCGGCTCGTCGTCGAAGCGCGAGAAGCGGGCGTGATTTACCTCGAACAGGTAGAAAGGCGTGAAGATGCCGAAGATCCGACCCGGCTGGCCAACCAGTTCCTGACCCGCCTTGGTCAGCTTGAACTGCCCCTTGTAGTGCCGCCCAACCTTCAACGCGATCATCACGTCATGCAAATCCATCAGCGGGCCAAAGTCGATCTCGTTCAGCACCTTGTTGATGGCGAAGAGGTCTTCCTCGGAATAGCCGGGCCAGTCGAACTCCCGCGCTGCCCAATGCAAGAACACGCGCTTGAAGGCCTTCGACGGCGTCAGCCCGATCCCGCCATGTTCGGCGATGTAGGAGAAAGTCTTTTCCAGCGCCCGCACCATCGGTGAGTGCACAAGCGCCGGGTTCCCATCGTCGATCTGACGGAATTCGATCATCTCAAATCTCCCGCGCAAACCAGCGGATGCGGCCGATGATGTGGATCTCCTCGGCGCTGCGCTCATAGGGGCTATAGAAGCCATTGTCCGAGATCACCCGCACTGCGGGCGGTTCGCTGTTGGGCACATGCTCGAGCCGCTTGGCGACAAGCCCCATTCCGTCGTCCAGCACGAAGATCCCGGGCGGGTTCGGCGCGCGGCGGGTCATGTCGACCAGCACCGTGTCGCCATCCAGCAGCGTCGGCGCCATGCTGTCGCCTTCCACATGCATGATGCGTAGCTGTGACGGGCTGGCCTTGAGGCTGCCCTTTATCCAGGACCGACGGAAGTGATAGGCGCGGCCGGGCGTGTCATGATCCTCGGTCACAACAGCGCCGCCGCCCATTGATGGGCGCGGGCTGGCATGCGCGATCGCCACGAAGGTTTCGTCCGGGTTCTCGATAAAGGGTGGCTCACCCTCCACCTCGCCGATGCCGTGGATCAGCCATTCCCGCTCGACCTTAAGAACCCGCGCGACCTCGGCCAGCTTGTCGATGCCTGGGCGAGCAGAGCGACCGCGCAGGATGTCGTAGACGAAAGAGCGATTGACCCCGGCCATCTCGGCGACATGAGCCGGGCTGAGCCCCAGTTGCTGGGCGCGGGCGCGGAGGCGGTCTGAGAGCGTGTGATGCTCGGTCATGTTTTCCCCAAAGGGCTGTGGATCAAATAGGATAAAACAGGATTGATCGGAGCGCGTCAAGGATTTAGAACAAACCCTAAACACTCAATGGCAGGGATCGGGGGTCAGATGGAGATCGAGAAGGCGTATTTTACTCTGCCGGAGATCCTCGATCGCTGGTCCATCTCCGAGGCCGACCTGATCTATCTAGCGGAGAACGACAAGCTGCGGCTGTCGGTGCGCGTCTTCGGCATCCCGCTTGAGCTGGGTGATTACGAGGATACCGGCAACGGGGAGCGGTTCCGCGTTCCGTGGGAGCACAGCCGCTATAGCGGCCTGCTGGATCTCTATGCTCAGGACGTCTTCCAGCTTTTCCGGTGCAGCGAGATCCATATCAGCGATTTCCGGACGCCGCGCGCGTCCTATGCAGCGCTCTATGGCGAAGCTGAGCCGATCTTCGTCATGATAGGAGATCTGCTGCTAAGGCTCGAGGAACGTGACCGTTTCGAAACCGAGACAGGGTTCTCCGGCGCAGACACTGGACCGCAACTGCCAATCTTTAGCGCGTCACCTGAATATCACGAAGTGCGTTGCGGCGGGCACCAGTTCCGCCTTGGCCCGATCCAGGCGCAGGTTGTCCGTGCGCTGCATGAGGCTACGCGCCGTGGCGAGGCCTGGCAGAGTGGCAAGGCGATCCTGTCGGCTGCGGGCTCCAAGAGCCTGAAGATGTCCGACGTGTTCAAATCCCAGAAGCAGTGGCGGTCGCTGATCGAATCGAACGGTCGCGGCAACTATCGTCTGAACTGCGGCTGCTTCCGACCCATCCCGTTCCGGCACGCGTGTCCCTCCGGCTCCACAGTGGGATGCGCCGGGGGATGAGAGTGGGATCACCATCCCCCGCCACGGCAGTCGCCGCTGAGTTGCAAGGCTCAAACTGATCCCCCTCCGCATCCCACTTCGATCCTGACGACATCCCACAGCAGGATTTCGCATCTTCCTCCCAACGCAGCGAGCGACAGGAGACAAAGATGCAGCTCAAACACCTCAATCAGAAAGAACTGGGCCGGCGGTGGAACATCTCGCACCGCACGCTGGAGCGGTGGCGGTGGGCCGGAGAAGGCCCGCAGTTCATGAAGCTGGGCGGCCGTGTGGTTTACCGCATGGAGGATATCATCGCGTTCGAACAGGAACAGCTGCGCCACAGCACCGGCGGGGATGCGAAGGCGGGTGCGGCGTGATGGTCCGCCTCGATGATTTTGCGGACGACCGAGTCGTGCCGTTCTGCGCCGCAGGCGGCCTGGACGAGGTTGGGCTCTGCGCTTGGATCGCGCAGGCCGAGCCCGGCGAGACGCTGATCTATCACCGCAGGTTTCTCGCGGTCGATGCCACCGCCGTCCTGTCGAAGCTGCCTGCAGACCGTCAGCGCGCCTTGCGTCAGGTCGCGGCCGCGGCCCTCCGCGCGGCCGAGCAGAACCTTGTCCATCTCGTCCAGGCGCGGATTGGGCCCGACCACTTCGCCTACATCGCCATCGCGCGGCCCAAACCCCGGTCCAGCGGAGCCGCCTTGTCGGTGCGCCTGCTCGAGGCCGCGTGATGCCCGCCTTCCAATCCTTTTTCACCGATCACGGAGACCATTTCATGCCATTCCCCGAGAACACCCCAACGCCGGACGATCTGCCGTTCCTCAGTGCAGCGGAAATCGCGGCCCTGCCGGTCGAGTTGCTGGCGATCTTGCAGCGCGAGATCGACGAGCGCCTGAAGCGCGACAAGGCCGCCAAGACCCGCTTAAATGCCGGGCTTGCCGTCCGCTATGCCACGCAGGGTATTCGCAAAGGCGGCAGTGGATCGCAAACTCCCGAGAACCTGAACGCGCTGACCGACACCGCCGACATGGTGGTGGCGCTGGACCGGCTGCAGGCCATGGCGCCGAAGGTCGAGAGCGTGTCGCTGGTGGTTGCCTGGTTCGGCGACGATCTGCGGGCAGGTAATTGCAAGGTGCGGCCCGGGGTTGAGGTAACCGCCAAGACCACAACGCCGTCGGCCTGGTCCGTGAATGGCGTCAGCCGGGCCAATGCCTTTCTGGTCAGCCGCGACGATCAGGATCGGCCGGTTTATGGTGGCACGCCCGCCGATTTCGCGGTGATGCAGGCAATCCGGGAGATGAAGGCGCGCGGCCTGCGCGTCACCTTCTATCCGTTCATCCTGATGGATGTGCCGCCGGGCAACTCCCTGCCTAACCCATATTCCGATGACACCGCCGGCACGGGCCAACCTGCATTCCCCTGGCGAGGGCGGATCACCTGTTCTCCGGCTGCGGGCTATGCTGGGACCGTGGACAAGACCGCCACGGCCGCAAGCCAGGTGGCGGCGCTGTTCGGCGCGGCGACGCCCGCCAGCTTCAACGTCTCGGGTCAGTCGGTTTCTTGGACCGGCGCGTCCGGCGACTGGGGTCTGCGCCGGATGGTGCTGCACTACGCCCATCTCTGCGCGGCGGCAGGCGGGGTCGATGCCTTTCTGATCGGCACCGAGATGCCGGGGTTGACGACGATCCGCTCTGGAGCCAGCACTTATCCGGCTGTGCAGGCGTATCGGGACCTTCTTGCGGACGTCCGCTCGATCCTCGGGTCCGGCACCAGGATCGGCTATGCCGCCGACTGGTCGGAATACTTTGGACACCAGCCGGGCGACGGTAGCGGCGACGTGTTCTTACACCTCGATCCGCTCTGGGCCGATCCGGAGATCGATTTCATCGGGATCGACAACTACACGCCGCTCTCGGATTGGCGCGACGGGTTCGAGCATGCAGATGCGGCCGAGGGCTGGCCCGCGATCTACGACCGCGCCTACCTGCAGGCGAACATAGAAGGCGGGGAAGGCTTCGACTGGTTTTATGCCAGCGCTGCCGATCGCACCGCGCAGGTCCGGACCGCGATCACCGATGGTGCGGCGGCCAAGCCGTGGGTCTTCCGCTACAAGGATCTACGCGCCTGGTGGACGAACGCGCATTACGACCGCCCGGGCGGGGTGGAGAGCGGGACGCCGACGGCGTGGGTGCCGGAGTCCAAGCCGATCTGGTTCACCGAGCTCGGCTGTCCGGCCATCGACCGGGGCACCAACCAGCCGAACGTCTTCTTCGATCCGAAGTCGTCGGAGAGTTTCACGCCGCATTTCTCGCGGGGCTGGCGCGACGACGCGATCCAGCGCGCCTATCTCGAGGCGACATATCTCTGGTGGGGTGAGGCCGCGAACAACCCGGTGTCGTCCGTCTATGGCGGGCGCATGGTCCACGTTCCGGAATGCGCCGCCTGGACCTGGGACGCGCGGCCCTATCCGTTCTTTCCGGCGCTCACCGACGTTTGGACGGACGGAGCGAACTGGCGGCTCGGCCACTGGCTGACGGGACGGCTCGGGGCGGTGTCGCTCGCAGCCCTTGTGCGCCATCTCTGCGTGCGTGCGGGAATGCCCGAGGCCCGGATCGACGTCACCGGACTCTGGGGCGCGGTCGAAGGCTACGCCATTGGCGCCCTGGAAAGCCCGCGCGCCTCGATCACCACGCTGTCGCGGCATTTCGGGTTCGACGCGGTGGAGACCGAGGGCATGATCCGTTTCGTGATGCGCGGCCGGACGTCCATCACCGGCATCGCACATGACGATCTGGTGGCGGCCCGCGAGGGCGACCTATTGGAACTGACCCGCGCGCAGGAGACCGAACTGCCACAGGCGCTCAAATGGCAGGTCGCCCGCGCCGATGAGGATTATGACGCCGCCCTCGTCGAGGCGCGGCGCATCACCGTCGACACCACGCGCATCGCCTCAGAAAGCTTCCCCATGGCGGTTCCGCCAGAGGAGGCCGAGCGCCGCTGCCGCCGCGCGCTGATGGAAGCATGGACCGGGCGGGAGACGGCAGCGTTTCGCTTGCCGCCCTCACGGCTGGCGCTGGATCCGGCGGACGTCGTCACTCTGATCCATGACGGACGGCACATCCCGCTGCGGCTTGTCTCAATCGCAGATGCGGAGGCACGTGGGATCGAAGCTGTCCGTCAAGACCGCGCGGCCCACGATCTGCCACCCGGAGCACCACGCCCATCGTCCCTGTCAAAAGCCGTGGTGTTCGGCGCACCCGAGTTGGTGCTGCTGGATCTGCCGCAATTGACTGAGGATCAGCCTGCGCATCGACCGTTCGTCGCGGCTCATGCCGTTCCCTGGCCGGGGGAGATGGCGGTGTTTCGCAGCCCATCGACCGATGGCTTCGAACTGTTGACGACGTTCGGCGGCCGGGCCCGGATTGGAACTCTGGTCTCGGATTTCTTCGCAGGCCCCACCTCGCGCTTCGATCTCGGCAATGCTCTGGTGGTCGATCTGCTAACCGGCACGCTGGAAAGCGTCACCGAACTAACCCTGTTCGGTGGGGCAAACGCGCTGGCGATAGAGAGTGCATCGGGAGTCTGGGAAGTCGTGCAGGCGGGCGTGGCGGAACTGGTCGCCCCCGGCCGGTATCGGCTCACGCGGTTGCTGCGCGGCCAGCGCGGCACGGAGGCAGCCATGGCCAATCCGGCTCCGGCAGGCGCGCGGGTTGTGGTGCTGGACGACGCTCTCGCCTCATTGCCAATCGCCGAAGCCGATCTCGGGCTGCCGTGGAACTGGCGCATCGGTCCCGCAAGCCGGTCTGTCAGCGACGAGACCTACGTTGCGCAAGCTTTCACGCCGGTGGGCGTCGGGCTGCGGCCGTTCTCCGTGGCCCATGTGGAGCAGCCATGGCGCAGGCCGCGCACGCCGGGCGATCTGACGACCCGCTGGACGCGGCGGTCCAGGGCCCTCGCGGCCGACAGCTGGGGCGCGGTGGAGGTGTCGCTGGCCGAGGAGCTCGAAGCCTACGAGGTGGAGATCCTAGACGGCGCCACCGTGAAGCGGGTGCTGACCGCCTCCACGACCAGCGCGATCTACACCGCCGCCCAGCAAACGGCCGATTGGGGCGCGCCGCTTGCGCCCGGCGACACGCTGACAATCCGTATCTACCAGCTTTCCGCCCTGATCGGGCGGGGGGCGGCCAAAACCGCCACGCTCACATTCTGAAGGCCAACCCATGTCTGATACGACGACCAACCTGCTGCTGCCGTACATCCTCGCGGCGCAGGGCCAGAAGCATGTCACCCACAACGAGGCGCTGCGCATCCTCGACGGGCTCGTGCAGCTCTCCGTCCTCGACCGGGACCTGACCGCGCCGCCCGGAAGCCCCGCCGATGGCGACCGCTATATCGTGGCCAGCGGCGGCACGGGCGATTGGGCGGGCTGGGACCTGAACGTTGCACTATTCACAGATGGTGCATGGCTGCGCTTGCCGCCCCGGACTGGCTGGCGCGCATGGGTTGAGGATGAGGGCCTGCTGCTGGTCTACGATGGCGCAGGGTGGATTGGCTTCGCGCTGCTGACGCTTGACGACGACAAGTTCCGACAAAGCAATCTTCAGCTGAGTATGGCGGCTGATCTTCGGCCAGCGCATCACGATGCGTTCGTAATATTCCTGAACGGCGATGTCATGGGCCGCGAGCGCGGCAGCCAGTTCGGTCTTTGTGCGGTGCCCACCATGCAAGAGCAGTTCCCTCACGACCACCGGCTGGTAGACGTCCGTCATCGACATGGTATTTCTGAGGAACTCAAGGAGTTTAGTTTTGCTCATATCATCAGCATAGCCGAATGACCTTGGGGGAAGCTGCGGATGGTTTTGCTCTGGACTGAATTGCGCATACTTGTCGATGGCGGGCGGGTCTGAGCGCGCTTGGTGAGGAAAATGCCTGGTTTCACGCTGAGTATCGCCTGCCTACTGGTTGAAGTAATGCACTTGGCAACGCATCGGTTTTTTTGCCTAATCTAGTTCTTCGTAGCGGCGCAAAGCAACTCCCCAAGCTTATCAGCCAGTCCTGGCAGCCATGAATAAAAGTGCTTTTGCTATCGGAAAGCAACAGGCGCCCAACTCCACCCGCTAAGAACAAGGCCCGCAGTTTCGGCGGCCAACGCTATCTCCGTTCCGGTGGCGCGGATCCCGAACCCATCCAATCCGATTTCAGCCGCTTGCGCATCGAACCTTTTCTGACGCTCAAACCCAGTTTGATCAGATGCCATGAATCGAGACTTCAAGAGCAGGCGCTGATCCTCACCGTGGTGGTCGAAGTCCGAAATTCGCTGCCGCCTCAGATCGACCTTAGTTCGAACCTCTAGACGCGGAAGAGGGGACAGTTCAAAGTCTGCATAGCGGAAACCCGTCAACTTGCCGGTTCGAAGATGAAATTTAATAAGTTGCATCTCGTCGAAGCCACCGGCGTACTTTTCAGCACAGCCTGCAAAACAACGCAGCACTGCGGGGAGTCGCGGTGTCAGTTCGGTGCTAACCCAGTAGTTATGGTCTTCGTCCAAATAACCCAGACCTTCGCTGGCGGTAGCCTCGGCCGCGGCGCAGAGACGCTCAGAGTCAGCGAGAGAGAAAAGCAGATCACGCGCTGTCGCTTGCGCCATGGTGAAATTCTGGAACAGCGCGCGGACATCCCTTTGGAGACGCTCTGGCAAGTCCCTGTAATTCTTGCGCCGATTGAATTGATTGAGCGCTAAATAGACAGCGATATCGTCCTGCCTCTGCTGGGCTACTTCGTCGAGAATTTCGGGGTCGGACAGGCTACTCGCCAAACTGATTGCCTTCGCGGCCGAGGTATTTGCCGCCTCGAGCCGGTTAAGTATTTCTTGCGGAAGTTCGACCACCGCTGGCCACCTTCCAAGTTCTGTCGCTACTGCCGCAATGGCTTCGAGGGTCAGGTCGGAGGGCCTCGAAGGCCGCTTCTCGCGCCTCCTTTCGCCTTGCGGCGGCGCTCACGGACGGGACGGACCGGCGAGTTTGTCGAGACAGCATGTAGGATTGCTCGGACAACGGATCTGCAAAAATGAAGAAGAGACCTGGTCCTGCTGGAAATGCCTCTCTGCCCAGCGTGGATTCAATAACTTCCTTGAGTTCGACCGGGCGATAGAATTTCTGAAACGTACCACGGCGTGTGACGTGCCCGTCACCATAGGGTCGGCACGTCTCTGTTCGCGCGCGGCTGGAGGTGATGACGGCGACCGCAAGGCAGCGTTGCGCGAGGGCAAAGGCCGAACGCAGGACATCCTGCCGCTCAGCGGGGGTCTCGATCACATTCAGAACAAAGCCGAGGTTTACCACGTGAGCTGGCTCGCGTGGCTGATCCGGAGCGTAGTATGGATCCCACCCGGCGGCCGAAATGCCAGCCGCCTGAAGCCCTTCGATATCCGATCCGAATCCGCACCCGTAGTCGAATACGGTGCTCTCTTCGTTGATTAAGCCATAACGGATCAGTGACTGAATTGGTGACGATAGCCCGTCTCTCCGGATGGCCGCGAGATGTCGTTGGATGGTGGCATCTGGCTTTGAAAGGGGCTCGTCAAGCAGCTCAATTGTATGCCCGACAATTTTGACGCCCGCTTCCCGCATACGTTCGTCCCATGCACGCCGTGTCCCAATGGAACTCGTCTCTCTGAGAAGCCCTATGCGTTCGAGGCCCATCGTCAGTTCGCTAAACTCCTCGCACCTTGGGTGATCAGCTGGCAGGAGAAGTTCTTTGCGATGAAGTACTGGTGGGTTGACGCGTGCACGGTAAGAACGCCGAACCGCAGTCTGGTTCTCTAGGTTCACGGTGATGCTCTCGAGCAAGGCCGGAAACGGCCGTTCAAAATCCTCGTAAGTTAGGAGCGAAATTCGCTTTAGTCCAATCGTGTTAATCTTGACGACGTTCCAGTGCGATGCATTCGCTATCGCTTCTGCCTCCCAGACTTCTGACTGCAAGGCTTGCTCCAGATGGGCGACCGCGTCTCGATGCAGGTAGCGGTTACCCGCGACTAGCTTCCCAGGATCTTCCGCAGGCATTGCTGTACCTTTCAATAAGCGGCCTTGCTACTTATCCATAGTAGAATGCCCGTGTGGGGGTAGGTGGCCGTTGCTTGTCGGTTTGCTCCGCCTTGATTGCTCAGGAGACGACAAACGTGGTCACGCAATCGGTGAAAACTCGACCGATCTGGATTGGATTTTGTATCTCTGCGAAGCCTCTTCATGCAAGACAAGCGTCGAGCCAGCGGCGTCAATCTTCGATCGATAGCTTGTCTGGAAAGCTTTGAACCTCCCTCTCGAATGCCTCGACATCGGACAGCCTGTAGATTACCCGTCCGCCCAGCTTGAGGTATCGCGGACCCTCTTGAGCCCAACGCCAGCGCTCAAGTGTTCGGTGGCTGATCTTCCAACGGGCCGCCAGTTCGATCTGACTCAGACATACTTCGCTCATTTTCGTCTCCTTTTGCGCAACTCACTATGGTCGCAGCAGAACGAAGCCGTAAGAAGAAAACCTATTCAAGTCGGTATGTTGAGTACTCAGAGGCTATGTCCGAAACAGGCGGATAGAGCGTAAATTGGCGCTCAGCATCGAAAACATGTCGTATCCTTCGCGGTGGCGCGATGCCCATTGGCATGGGGTCGGACAGATTTCTCAAGTTTCAGGGATTTTCGTGGCGTCTAGACACGATCCGAAACGCCAAAACAGCCGAATTGCGGAGCGAGTCATTCCCTCCGCCATTAAGTCATATCGTTGCGCCACTCGAAGCCGAGGGATCTTGGCGGAGCGTTTTTCGGCTTCCTACGCTCTTTTCCACTTTCACGTTCTGTCACTTTTTGTTTTCGCAGGTCTTACGCCCCTTTTGCGAGACTTTCTGGGCTGGCACTCTTGGAGCGGTTCTGAACCATAGAGAGGATCTTGTGGCCTGTGAAGGCCGTGATCTGGTGATCTATGCTGCCAAATACCGAAGGCAGACCTCGACAGGCTATGCCTGTCACGTGCTTCTGAAGCGTGTTCAAAGCGCGGCATTCATGGCAAGTGTGGTGGGTGGATCACTGAACCAGGTTGCGAGTGGTGATCGAAAGCACGTTTGGCATGATCGCCGTCCAGCTTCGGCGGCAAAGATGACGGATGCTGCCATGATGCTCTTCCCGAAGGATGGGGGCAAGGCCCTGCGTGACCAGATCGCCCCTGACTGGGAGTTGTGGATTTCTACGGCAAGCACAAGCTTGCCTGCTACGACACCTTTGCGCCGATGGGGCCTGGCTGGTGATTGCCGACGCAATTGCCGAGCAACTCCATTCGGGTCCGCGGATGGAGATCGACGGGGTGGTCGTTCAGCGGCCGAGAAACGCGCGAAACGCTGCTCCGCGGCTGCAAATACAAAGCGTGTTTGACGATCAATTCACCGTGGTCCGAGCCGTCTGGAGCGATGCTTTTGGATCCAATTACCAGCGGTGGCGGAAATTCGCCGAAGAAACGGCATGGAATGAACGGTCCGTTGGGGATGCGAGGTATCATGATCACTCGGATGAGAGCGCACAAAACAGCGGCGCGCGGCACAGTCGGAATGCCGGGAAGAACTTGCATATAAACGACTATTGTCTGCGCTGGATCGGTTGGCCCGACTGCTGTCCGTTCGCGAGGGGGAGTACTTAGGCAACATGTTCAGCATTTAACCTGATCGCCAGTTGCCAGTGGGGGTGTTGATCGAATCGGAGCGTTGCCTGCACTCTTGGGCTTTACCAGTGTTTTTAAGGATTTTTAAAATGGCAACCCCAACAGAATGGCTCAATGAATTTCAGGTTAACACCGGCACAGCTGCGACTGGCAGTCAGTCGGATCCCAAGATCCTCGGGCTGAACAACGGATATTTTATCGTTGCCTGGGTCGAAGCGACCAACGGCGACATTGCAGGCGCGAGCCCAGCCGGGACTGACATCATCGCCAAGATCTATGACGCCGAAGGCAACGTGGTCCGCGACAGCTTCCGTTTGAACCAGTTTGCCAATGCGGACGACGAGCGTGATTTCGAACTGGCGGCGACCCACGATGGTTTCGCATTGACGGCCATCGATGATGATATTGGAAATACGAACCAGACCGGTGTTGTCTACGAACGGTTTGATTTCGATGGTGACCGACAGTTCGGGACAGGGACCGCCTTCACCATTGAAACGGAAAACGTTGCCGCGGATTTCCTGAGAAATCCGCAAATTGCGGCCAACCTGATCGCCAGCAACGACGATATCTTTATCGCCTATGACGACGACGTCGGGGCCGATGTCGATATCAACGCGAAGGTCATTGACCAGGCGGGGGTACTGGGAACTGAATTCGGGGCAGCGCAGAACAGCGCTGACTTTGATCGGCTCGGCGATGTGGCCGTATTGAGCAATGGCGACTTCGTGACTGTGTACGAGGAAGATGACTCCGGGACCACCAGCCTTGAATTCACCATCCGCACGGCGTCCGGTACCACCGTCGGCGCTAGCGCCTTCGCCCTTGTTGGCGGACCCGCATCTGATCCGCGCGTGACAAGCCTCGAAGGGGGCGGTTTTGTTGCGACCTGGGTCGAGAACAACGATATCTACATGCGGGCCTTTTCCAACACCGGTGTTCAAACCTTTGCTACGACGCTCGTCGCCGGTGGCACCAACTTTCAAAACGAACCGGTCATCCAGGCCTTGCCCGATGGCGATTTTGTCATCGCCTGGGATGACGACACCAACCAATCCCTGCGGGCCCAGCGGTTCAACGCGGATGGTACAACCGATGGCGCTGAGTTCGTGGTGGAGAATGTCGGCACCACCAACATTGATATGAGCGTCACCGGTGACGGACGTATCCTCTTTGCCTGGACCGATCAGACCTCGGGCGAAATCTTTGCTTCTGTCTGGGATCCGCGGGGGTCGACCATCGACCCGGATGATTATGACAACGAAGTGGCGAACGTTCTGAATTCCGATGTCATCACCACCGGAATTGGCGGATCGACCGTTCTGGCAGGCACTGGCACCAAGACCGTGTATGGTCAGGCTGGTGATGATGTCATCCATGCCTCTACCGGAGGGGGTGAATATTTCGGCGGCGGTGGAAATGACGTGATTTTCGCAAGCAACACATCGTTTGAAACGCTTGATGGCGGTGCCGGAAACGACACGTTGAACACGACCCTGTACAATGGTCTTTACGAGGTCAATCTGGTGACCGGAGTGACTAACTTCGGTGAATCCTTTATCAACTTCGAAAACATCGTCACTGGCAATGGCAACACCACCGTCGTCGGGACCAGCACGGCCAACAGCATCACCACCGGATCGGGCGATGACTCGATCGATTCTGGTCTGGGGGATGACATCGTCATTGCTGGCGCCGGCAATGATACCGTGACCAATACCAACGCTGGCGGCTTCGATACGATCTTTGGCGGGACCGGCAATGATAATCTGACCTCCTCCGGGGAATCGACGATTTTTGGTGAGGAAGGCGACGACACGATCTTTGCCGGTCTGGGGACTGCCGAACTGCTCGACGGTGGTGCCGATATCGACACCTTGGATACGACGCTTTTCAACGGCGACTATGTGGTTAACCTGATATCCGGGAACACCAATTTCGCCGGAGAATCCTTCATCAATTTTGAGAATATCACATCAGGTGATGGTAGTGATGATCTGCGCGGCACCAGTGGTGCGAACATCATGGTCGGCAACGGCGGCAATGACCGGATCCTCGGGTTTTCCGGGGACGATATGCTGAGTGGTGGCATTGGCAACGACACGCTGACCGGTGGTGAAGGAAACGACACCCTGAACGGTGGTGAGGGCAGCGACACGATCTTTGCCAGTCAAGGCGATGACTCCGCCAATGGCGGCGTCGGCAGTGACCTGCTTGAAGGTGGGGCCGGAAATGACAGCCTGGACGGTGGGGATGGCGATGACACGCTGCGCGGCAACGATGGCATCGATGTGATCAATGGCGGGGCCGGCAATGATACGGTATTTGCAGGTAACGACAATGACAGTGTCCGTGGTGGCATCGGTAATGACAGCCTGAGCGGTAGCGGCGGGAACGACTTCATTGATGGTGAAGACGGCGCCGACACGGTTGTTGGCGAAAACGGCAATGACATCATGCTGGGCGGGGATGGCAATGACGTCTTGCGCGGTGGCAATGGTAATGACCAAATGTTCGGTGAAAATGACGACGACCTCATGTTGGGGAATGCCGGTGAAGACACGATGTACGGCGGCAACGGCAATGATACCCTGAATGGGGATCAGCAGAATGACCTGCTGTTCGGACAAGCTGGCGACGATGTCCTGCGTGGTGATGACGGGTTTGACCTGTTGGAGGGTGGCTCTGGGAATGACACGCTGGTAGGCGGCAACGGCAGTGATACCCTGCTGGGCGGCGCTGGCGCGGACAATCTGCTCGGTGGCACCGGGGACGACATTTTCGATTTCAACTTCACATCGGACTCCGCAGTTGGTGCCGAAGATGTCATTCAGGATATGTCCGGCATTGGTGTTGGCGGGGGGGACCGGATCGATTTGTCCGGCATTGATGCAGACACCACTGTTGCGGGCAACCAGACCTTTACCTTCCTCGGCAACGTGACCAACGCTGACGGCCTTGCGGCGGGGCCAGGCAGCTTGTGGGTCGTGGACTCGGGAACCCAGACTCGCATTTTTGCAAGTGTGGATAATGATGGCGTCATCGACCTCTCCATCCGGGTGAATGACGGTGCTGGAACTGTGGCGGCAGACTATCTCGCCAGTGACTTCATCCTTTGATCGTCTTTGAGTATCATCTGTGGGTCGGGTTCGCCCGGCCCACAGGCATGGCACAGGAGGCACGCGGATCGGTCGGGCTCCTGCCTTGATCGGTCGCGCTTCCGTTCGGCGCGTCCAGTTGCTTGCTCAAAGTCAGCGTCCGACTGGTTTTATCTGTTGCTTTGTCGGGGCAGCGGGCGCCGTCGAAGACACGCCGTGGCCGCGCGGCCGGGCCCGGGATTACGGCGAGCTGGGTTAGTCGTTTGAGGACGCTTGAAACTCCAGAAGGTCTCCGGGTTGACAGTCCAGCGCCGCGCAGATTGCCGCAAGGGTGCTGAAGCGTACGGCGCGGACGTTTCCAGACTTCAGTAACGAAATATTGGCCTCGGTGATACCAACCCGTTGCGCCAATTCGCGCGATTTCATTTTGCGCAGGGCCAGCATCACATCCAGTCGAACGATTATCTCTCCTGGGTCAGACGACATGATCCAATTCCTCTCGCATTCTTTGCGCATCGTCTGCCAGGCGCGCCACTAGCCAAAGGGCAGCGCCGACGATCGCCAGTACGACCTTTACATCCAGTGGCGCAAGATCGACCTCGATTTCGACACCACTGGCAAAAAGCGCGACCGGCACAACGGTTTCAATCAGGATCAACACAGCCCAGAGCGCCACCAGGGATTTCCCCATCCGGCGTAGCAGGAGGCCGGTGCGCGGGTTGTGCAGATCCTGCTGTTGAGCAAATCCCAACAGCAAATGAATGGCATAGAACAAAACAGCGACGCTGCCAAGATAACCGGCCGCGACAAGCGCCGTCACAGCAAGCCCCCAAAGCGGGACCTGGGTTCCGAGGGGGACCTGATGTTCCATCCCGGCAAAGAGGATCACGCCCTCCGTTTCGCCATTTGCAGCGGCAAGCAGGATCAAAAACAGCAATACCAGATCAACGACAAGATAGACGACGAACACGACCCTTAGACCGAGTGCAAGATACCGCATGCTTTTCTCCTACAGGCTTTGACATTTTGTTCTTAGGCGAAAAATTGCTGTTTATCAATAAAAAATATCTGTTATACGACTCGCGCAGGGCGGTGCAGTGGTCCCGTCCGGGGTTCAGTAACTGGAGAGAAAACGATGCGACAACCTATGTTGTGCGTAGCTGGCGGGCTTATGTTGCTTGCAGGTTGCGAAGGGACGGGGGCTGACTATCGCCCGACGCTGGATGGGCCGGAGAACGCGCATTTCCGCGCCGATCTGACGGAGTGCCAACAAACGGCCCGGTCTCACGGAGCGGGCAATACGCTGGGGGGCGCCCTTGCCGGGGCGGCGCTTTTGGGCGTTATTGGTGCGGCGGTGAAGCCAGATCCGGGCGATGATCGGCTGGCCAATGCTGCGGGTGCTACTCTTCTGGGGGCAGCCAGCGGCGCAGCTGCTGCCTCCTCTGGCACCATGGACGAACAGGAGGATGTGGTCCGCAACTGCCTGATCGGCCGCGGACATCGCGTTATTCTCTGATCAAGGGCAAGACCGGGATTTTCGGCCATTGGCAAGCCGCCGTGCGAGGCTGCCCCTGGCCGAAAGCCCTGCAGCCGCGTCACGACAGGCAAGGTTTGCGAACAGGGCGTTGTTTGCTGAAACCTACCAGACAGGGCAGGGAGGCGGACAGATTCAATTACGCTTGTCGGGGGGCTGCGGGCAAGGTGATGGAAAAGGTGCTGCCTTCGCCCAATTTTGCCTTGGCAGAGATCGACCCGCCATGGCGTTCCACCGTTCTGTTGACGATGGCGAGGCCGAGGCCGGATCCCTCATATTTGCTGTTGTCGACAAGCCGCGTAAACGGTTCAAAAATCCGGCGGCCGTAGGAATCGTCAAATCCAATTCCATTGTCACTGATATGCACGCGGACCTGTTTGCTATTCTTGACCGGCTCCGACCAGATTTTGACAAAAGGCGCTACATCGGGCCGTCGGTATTTGATGGCGTTGCCCAACAGGTTGAGAAACAAGCGATAAAGTTCGCTTTCTTCGCCGGCCACCTTCGGCATGGGCCCGATGTCCACACTGCCGCCGCTTTCTATCAGCGCTGCGCGCAGGTCGGTCGAGACCCAGTTCAGCAGCTTGCCGAGATCGACGGATTTCATGGTGAGCGGTGCAGCGCCCGCGCGGGCATAGGTCAGCGTATTGTCCATCAGGGTGGAAAGCCGGGCCGCGATGTCGACGGCGCGCTGCAGATCGCCGCGCGATTCCTCTGTCAGCGCGTCGCCGCTGTCTTCTTCGACAAAGGCAATCATCTGACGCACGGTCCTCAGCGGGCCTTTTGCGTCATGGGCAAAGCGATAGGCAAAATCCTTGAGCTCGGCATTGACCGATTGCAGCCGTTCAATGGTGGCTTCCTGCTCGTCGATTTCCTGTCTGGCTTGGGACAGCTGCGCCTTTGCCCGGGCCAGTTGTAGTTCTTGGTCATTTGCGGCGGTGGAACCGGCGGCGGAGGGGGAAGGCGGCCCGGTGGGCCGCCCGTTCCTGTTCATCGGGGTCTGTTTCTGGGTCGCGGTATGCCCGGCCAGAAAGTGGATATCCTCGACCGTGGATGGCACGCCCAGCAATTTGCGTGTCTCCCTCGGCCCGCGCAGCAGGAAGGTCGGCGTCGCGGTAATCTTTTCCCGCTCCGCGCGGTCGGGATGATCGGTGACATCCACCACATCCAGCGCATATCGCCCGATGAGATGGGTATCCAGCAGACGTTTCAACCGCGTCAGAGCGGCGTCCAGCTCTATGACGGAATTCGAGTGATAGAATTCAAACTGCCATTCCGGTCGCGGATCTTGCGCGGAGTCGGAGTCTTGAGTTGTCATATAGAACCTACCCTCTTGACTTACTCTCCAGCGCCATTGGCATCGCTGAACATACTTGTTAACCGGTCCTTTTCGCCCACGACGGACACAACAGGGACGCCACTCAGAATCCCGTTCACACCGAGAAACTGACCCAGGATCGTCATACCATCGTTACCGATAGTATATTCGCGAATTTCCTTATCATGTTGTGAACCCCGCATTTTCAGAACCGCAAGCCCCCGGCGCATCTCGCCAAAGAGTTCGACGTAGCGCAGCAGGATGATGCTGTCCGTGATGGTTGAAATATGGGTTTCCGTGATCGACTCGCCGCCGACCAGCATGGAGGTGGTGTTGGTGAACAGCCCCGCCATGCCCTTTGCCTTGATGTGCCCCGTGATGCCGATGACGAACTCACGGAAGGATTTCACAGTGGCGCCGCGTTCCAGCGCCGACATGCTGTCCACCGCAATCCGGTCTGGCTGGAATTCTTCGATGGCTTCCTGCATCACGATCAGATGTTCTTCCAGTCCCATGGTTTCCGGGTACCGGCAGATCACCTTCAACAGGCCTGCGTCTTCGGCGGCCTGGTAGTCCACACCCCAGGACAGCGCATTGCGGAACAGCTGTTCGCGACTTTCTTCATAGGCAAAAACAAGCGCCCTTTGGCCGTTCGTGATTGCGGCCTTGGTGAATTCGGTCGACATCAGTGTCTTGCCGGTCCCGGTGGCGCCGCTGATCAGGATGATCGAGTTCTGCATCATGCCGCCGCCGCACATCTCGTCCAGCTCTGCATTGCCCGACGAAATCCGGATGTCGGTGGAGGGCTGGGTCAGCATGATGGAGGTCAGCGGGACGATGGTCAGCCCGGTGGGGCGGTTGATCGTGAAGGGGAACTCGCCCTTGCGATGTGACGCCCCGCGGATCTTGAGGACCTCGATGGTGCGGCGGCGTTTCTCCTGTTCCAGCTGATTGCGCAGGATGATCACATTGTCGGCGACAAATTCTTCGACGCTGAACCGGGCAATCGGGCCGTATTCGTCGCTACGCTCGATGGTCATCAGGGCAGTGACGCCCAGTATGCGCAGGCCGCCCGCAATCCGGTGCAGCTCCCGCCGGACCACGGTCGGGTCCTTGAACTGTGGAAAGATTGACCCGATGGCATCCAGCACCACACGTTTGGCACCGGTTCGCGTGACAGCATATTCGATACGGGCCAGCAGGGCCGTCAGGTCATAGCTGCCGCTTTCGACGATTTCTTCACCAGGTTCGGGCGACGCATCGACAAAGGCCAGCGTGCCTGCATCCTCCAGCGCATCCAGATCCCAGCCGAGCGAGAAAACGTTCCGCTTCAGCTCGTCGGGGGATTCTTCAAAGGTCACGACGACACCGGGTTCGTTGAATTCCTGGATGCCGGTATAGATGAACTGCAGGGCCAGAACCGTCTTACCGCTGCCTGCGGTGCCGGCCACCAGGGTCGTGCGCCCCCGTGGCAAGCCGCCGTCGGTGATTTCATCAAGACCTGGCACGCCAGTGGTCATCGGGTGCAGTGCCGCACGTTTCATTTATTTTCTCCCTGCGTCAGCCGATCTGCCTCAATCAGATCAAGACCGATCAGCAATTTTTGTCGTTCTGTCAGGCTGCCGATGATTTTCCGCAGCGGTGGTGGCAATTCGCGTATCAGCGTCGGTGTGGCGATGACTTTGTCTTTTTCCGCCATTTCCGGATTTTCGAGCACGTCGATCACTTCGAGCTGGTAACTTTCGCTCAGGTGGTTCTTGCAGATTTCTTCGAGCTGGGCGATGGCCGCCGAAGAGCTGTGCGAGGAGCCCGCGATGTACAGTCTGAGGATATACTTCAATTCTGGTCCCTTTCCGGGTTGGGCTCGATGCGCCGATAACGATAGTAGTCAACAAGTAACCCCATCAGTTCAAGCGCCAGCAGGCGCCCTTCGATCAAGACGGCTTCGGCACGCGACGGAGCCACCTGTCTGGCCCCGATTTCCGTCGCCGCGACGTGAATATCCAGCAGGTCACGCGGCCCGCCGGCATAAGAACCAACAGCATGAGCGATGGCGCGCATTTCTGACAAGGGTTTGTCGGATTTCGCGGTGAGTTGGCGCAGGTAGGGATCCAGCACGCCAAGGTAGCGGTTGACCAATTCGTGAAACAGGTGCGGATTTCGATCGCGCAGGCCGCTGACCCCGGTGACGGCGCGGGTCACCGGGGTGCTGCTGCCGGCCATCGACATGTTGCGCAGCACACCCAGAGATCGCGCCATCACGCTTTCCAGATTGGCTTCTTTGACGACCTTGGCAAATTCCGGATCGCTGGTTGGTGGCAGGGATTTGACGGTCTGCAACGTTTGCTCCAGCTCCTTGCTGAGAGCGGCGCGCTGAAGCGCCATTGCGATCTTGGTCTTGAGCGTTGCAGCCGATAGCTCGTCCTTGTACAAGAAATCGCTTGCACCGAGGCGCACCGCATCGACCGCGACATCGACCGACCCGATCCCCGACATCAGGATCACCGGGCAATCGGCATCGCGCTCTTTCAACGTGCTGAGGATCGCCAGCCCACTCTCGCCGCTGAGCCGATAGTCCAGCAGAACACAATCAACCGGTCCGTCGTCGAGGCTGGCGTAGGCCTCGGAGCTGTTCTGCACCGCCAAAAGCGTATAGTCGCCGTCCGCCTCGTCCAGCAGCGCGGTGATCAGGTCCAGGTCATCCGGAGAGTCGTCAATCGCCAGAATACGCATCAGCCTTCTCCGATATCTGTCTGAACGTGAAGGCGGCCATCAGGCCCAGAGTCCAGCCACGCAAAGGGATGCGGATGCTGCCAGACCGGTCGCTTGGTATAGCGGTCGCCCCTGGCGGCGATCTGTGGCAATCGGACGGGGCGCGGCCTCATGGCGGGTTGGCTTCGCTGGTCGCCTCGGGCGAGGCCAGGGGCAGGGCCACGTAAAAAATAGTACCGCCGTCAGGGGGGCTTTGGAAATCGACCCAGCCACCGCTGGTTTCGGCAATTTTCTTCACAAAGGCCAGACCCGCACCCGTGCCTTCGCCAAAGGCCGCGTCACTGTGCAAGCGGTTGAACATTTTAAAAACGCTTTCCCGGTTCCGATCTTCAATCCCCGTTCCGTTGTCTTCGACAAAAAATACATCATTTACCGGGGTGCCGCGCAGCATGGCTGTTTTGGCAAATCCGACCCGCACGATTTTACGAAGCGACCTGTTGTATTTCAAGCCATTGACGATGAGGTTCTGAAACACGGTCTTGGTTTGTGGCACGGCGAGGGCAACGGTTGGCAACTCGGTCGCGACCTCCAGAGTTGCAGATCGGTCTGTCAGCATTTCGGTCAGGGACTGGCGGATGTCGCGCAGCACGGGACCGGGATCGGTCACGGCGGCGACGTTGGTTTGGGTGGTCAATTTGGCATATTGCAGCAGGTCGACGTTCAATCGGTCCATACGGTCACACAGGACGAGGATCCGGTTGAGCCTCTTTTCGACCGCCGGGCTCAGGTGTTCTTTGAGCAGTAATTTGGCGTTGATGGCCACGCCGCGGATCGGCTCGCGCAGGTCATGCGACGTGATATGCGCAAAATCGTCCAGCTCTCGGTTGCTGCGCTGCAGGGCGGCGTTCAGGTCGGCCAGCTGACGATTGGCCTCTGCCAGGGCGTCCTGCTGCTGGCGAAGTTTCAGGTTGTGGCGTCGCACCTCGGCGCCTTCTGCGTTGGCGGCTTTCAGTTCGGCGTTCATATGCGCAAAGGCGCGCTTGCCGCGTTGCGAGAGGTCTTGCAGCAACACGAAATGCTTCGGTCGCCCGTCTTGTTGTCGCAGCGCTGCAACCTCGAACCGAAGCGCCTCGGCAGTGTCGTCACCGCGCTTGCGCAGCACGATGATGCCGCCAGAGGCGCAGGCGATGATTTCGGTGCGCAGCTCCTTGCGGTTGCCGACGAACAGATCATCCAGATTGGGGGGCGGGGCCTCGCCGGGCCAGTGCCACTCGTGTTTTGCCAGGCTGTTGCGATAGACGATCTGCGCCTCACGGTCCACGACGAGGGCGGCCCGGGGGAGCACATCAAAAGCCGTTTCAACAACGGAGGACGGTGTCATCGGCTCAACTGAAATATTCACGACCCGCGTCGCCCTCGGTCAGGTGAACGATGACACGGCAGCGCGATCCGCCTTCGGCAATTGTTTCGGCAAGCTCGACCCGAGCGTATTCAAGGTTGTTGGCGGCGATGCGCCCAAAGACATTCGACGTCATCATGCAAAGCGACTTGCGCCCCGCGACGAATTTTCCAAACGGGCAATGGGTGTTGGTCAGGACGATCCGGTCTTCTTCAAGGCTCTCGACACTGAAACCGCCCTTGATGCGGCGTTTGAGATCGACCATCGCATCGGCCACGGCGTCCTTGTCGAGCCGGTCGACGTTTGCGATCTGGCGATATTCGGTATCCATCATCAGGCCGACCCTGTTGCCGACCTTGGCAATGAAACCTTCGGCTTCTTCCAGACCCACCATATCTTCGAGGACACCAGACAATTCCCGCAGCAATTCACGCAGGAACTGGTCGCGGTCTCTCGTGATGGGGGCATCCTGAAAGCGATCCGGAATAACGGTCATTTGAGAGGCCTCCGGTCCTGCTGACGCTACAGGAATGGTACAAGTTACATTGGCCACACCCACCGCAGCCTGCGCAAACGGTAGTGACGTCACGTCAGCATGTCCAGTGTTTTACTCGGAAAACGAGAGCTGCCGGTGGGGCAGGCCGACCGGCAGCTCCGGTTTCAGTCGAACTTGTAGGCCTGTTTTGCGGCGCCATAGACCAGCCAAACCGCGATTTCGCGCGCTTCGGTCAGGTTCAGCAGCCTTCGGGCAACCATATCCGACAGAAATGTGGCAACCGAACGACGCCAGACATCATGCCGGGCCGGGATCGACAGCAGCGCCCGGGTGTCGTCGTTGAACCCGGCCAGGTTGTAGAACCCGGCGGTTTCGACCAACGCGTCCAGGTAGCGCGCGATGCCGCGCGGACTGTCGTGGAACCACCAGGGTGGCCCGACCTTCAGGGCCGGCCAATAGCCCGCCATCGGGGCCAGTTCGCGGGCATAGGTGCTTTCATCGAGACAAAAAACGATCAGGCTGAAGTCAGGGTGATTGCCAAACCGCTGCAGCATCGGGGCAAGTCCCGCCCGCGGCGAAACTGCCCGCGGGATGTCAGCGCCAAGGTTGGGACCGCGTTCGGCGAACAATTGCGGATCGGTGTTGCGGTCGATGCCCGCATGGATCTGCATCACCATCCCGTCCTCGACCGACAAGGCGGCCATTTCCGTCAGCATTTGCGCCCGGAATGTTGCCGCGTCGGCGGCTGCCGCCGTGCCAGACAGGACGCGGTTCAGCAACGCCTGTTTTTCGCGCGGGGCGAGGTCGGCTGTCACCAGGTCGGGCACGCCATGATCCGTCGCGGTTGCGCCAAAACTGCGAAACGCAGCCCGGCGGATGCGATGGGCCTCGATCATGCCCTCCCAGCTTTGGGTGTCACAGTTGGTAAGGTCGCCGAGGCGTTTGAGGTTCGCCAGGAACCCGGGCATATCGGGGTCGGTCACATCGTCCGGTCGGTAGGTGGTGCGAATACGTCCCACCAGCCCCTTGTCCGCCAGTTTGCCCTGTGCCGCCAGCGGGTCCAGCGCGAATTCTGTGGTTGCGATCACCTCTACCTTTGCCTTGTCGAGGATGGCGCAGGGGCGCATGTCGTCCTGCTGCAGCCGCTCGGTGATCTGGTCATAGATCCGGTCCGCGTTGGCGGCGCTTAGACGTTCGTCGATGCCGAACCCCCAGTTCATCGCGTGGTCGATCCAGAGCTGCGAGGGGGTGCCGGCAAAGAGATGATACTGCCCGGCAAAGGTCCGCCAGGCATGGCGTCCATCGGCGACCGCGCCGCCATCCCGCCGGGGCACCCCCAGGGCGTCGTAGGACAATCCATGCGAACGCAGCATCCGCAGGACGTAGTGGTCCGGTGTCAGAAACAGCGATGCCGCATCCTCGAAACAGGCGTCCTCGGCGAACCAATGCGGATCGGTGTGCCCATGGGGCGAGATGATGGCAAGATCGCTGACTGCATCGTAGATTTCCCGGGCGATGGCGCGGGTCGTCGGGTCTGCAGGCAGCAGGCGGTCTGGGTCGAGGAGGGGCATTGGCGTCATTTATCCGAAGGCAAGGTTTGGCAGGAAGAGTACGAGGCCCGGAAACAGGGTCAAGACAATCACGAGGGCAAGAATGGCGGCAAAGAAGGGAATGCTTTCGCGCACGTAGTCCTCGATCGGCGTTTCCAGTAGGCTGCAAACGGTATACATGGCCACCCCGACCGGCGGTGTCATCGACCCCAGCGTCACAATTGTCATCATCAAGATGCCGAAATGCACCGGATCGACGCCCGCTTTTTCGATGATCGGCACAAAGATCGGGGTCAAAAGCAGGACCAGAATGGTGCTTTCAAAGAACAACCCGGCAATGAACAGGCTCAACAGGATCACCGCAACGATCACGACCGGA
Organism: Tritonibacter horizontis; assembly: GCF_001518015.1. Classification (GTDB taxonomy): domain Bacteria; phylum Pseudomonadota; class Alphaproteobacteria; order Rhodobacterales; family Rhodobacteraceae; genus Epibacterium; species Epibacterium horizontis. The sequence goes on along the minus strand of NZ_LPUY01000138.1, from coordinate 18,023 downwards.
TCGGACAGGTTGCTCAGCATCATCGTTGCGATGCTCTGCGGCACCTGCAAAAAGATGATTGCAAAGCCGATCATGCCGGACATCAGGATGATCAGCATGATCAGACCGATATCGCTGAGCGCCCGTTCAAAGGCCAGTTTGATCCGCTGCCAGGTCATTACCCGATGCGCCAGGGTGCCCACCAGCAGCGCGTAGACCACCGCGAAGGCGCCGACCTCTGACGGAACAAATATGCCGCCGCGAATGGACAGGACCAGGAGCACGGGAAACAAGATCGCCCATTTGGCATCCCATGCCGCATGGCCGAGTTCGCCGGGGGTCGGAACTGTGGCACCGGCGACCTTGTAGCCGCGCCTGCGGGCCACGAACCAGGCGGCGGCCATCAGGAACAGCATCATCAGGACGCCCGGCACGATCCCCGCCAGGAACAGGCGTCCAATGGAAACCTGACCGACAAACCCATAGAGGATCAGCCCGATTGAGGGGGGGATGGTCGCGGTGATGAGGGACGACAGGGCGATCACAGCGGCGGTGTAGCCTTTTGAGTAACCCTGGCCCAGCATCTGTGGGCCGACCACGCGGGACTGCATGGCAGCATCAGCCACGGCAGATCCGGATACACCGCCCATCAGGGTGGACAGAATGATGGAGACCTGCGCCAGCCCGCCAGCCATCCAGGCCACCGCCACCCGCGAGAACCGGAACAAGCGATCCGTGATGTCGCTTTCATTCATCAAATGGCCGGCGAGCACGAAAAAGGGCACCGCAAGCAGGGGAAAGCTCTGGCTGACGGTGGCGATCTTCTGCACGCCGATTGACAGCGGCATGATGTCGGAGGTCCAGAAGAAGGTGAAACCGGAGATGCCGATGGCAAAGGCGACCGGCGCGCCCAGGACCAACAGAACCAGGAAAACGAGTGCAATAAGGCCCATGATCAGTTCATTCCTGCGGGGGGCAGGGCGTCGGTGCCCTCGCTGTCGGTTGTGCGCGTGTAAACGAGCCGGTCTGAGGATCGCCAGGCCTCGACCAGGTTGAAAGACAGCGTCAGGCTGAGCAGGACCGCACCGACGGGAACCGCGATGGTGACCCAGGCATAAGACAGGCCACTGTCACCAAACACCCGTTCCCAGTTCAGCATCGTCAGGTCATAGCCGACCACAGCCAGGGTCAGTAAAAACGCGATGAAGAGTAGTGTCAGAAGGGTTTCGACCCTCAACCGGGCGCGATATGGAAACAGCCTGACAAGGTAGTCCACACCGAGATGGGACTTCTGGCGCATCGCGCGGGTGGCCCCGATGAAGCAGAGCCAGATGAACAGCAGCTGCGCCATATCCACCGACCAGATGATGGGACTGCCCAGAAAACGCATGACGGCGGCGACAAAGACCAGACCGGAAATCACGGCCAGCAACGCAAAACCTACCGCAAATTCGACCTTACTATAGAGGGTGTGCACAGTTCCGTCCCTTTATGTATTCTTGCCCGCGCGCAAGGTCTGCGCGCGGGCAAAGACTTGGGTTTATTTGGCGGCCATTGCGCGCAGAACATCGCGCAATTCGCCATAGCCCAGCTCGTCATAGACGGCTGCGGTGGCCTCCTTGAACGGGGCCGTGTCGATCTCGGAAACGGTCACGCCTCCGGCGATCAGCTGTTCTTCGATGCCGGCTAGGGCGTCTTGGGTCCCGTAGGAGGCAATGTCACCGGCCTTCAGCGTCTCTTCGCGCAGGATTGACTGAAGATCGGCCGGCAGGGCGTTGAACCATGGGCCAGAGGTCACGACGCCGGTGATCAAGTTGATATGCCCGGTCTTGGTGACATGGGTAATGACCTCGTTCAGCTTGGCACCGGTGATGGCCGGCATTTGCGCTTCGGCCGCGTCGATGACGTTGGACGACAAGGCAGAGTAGACTTCGGCCCAGGGCAGCGGCGTCGCTGTTGCGCCCATCGCGTTGATGGTGCCCATCCAGACCGGTGCACCCGGTGTCCGCATACGCACCCCTTTCAGGTCCGCCGGCCCGGTGATCTCCTTGTTGGTCAACAGATGCCGCTCGCCCTGCCACCAGTTGAAGCTGAGCACCTGCAGGCCGGATCCTTCGTTCAGGTCCTTGGCCCAGCCTTCGAACATGTCAGACGTCACAACCTTGCGAATGCCATCATAGCCAGAGGCCAGAAAGGGCGCGCCCAGGACGCCGAATTCGTTCTGGAACACGGCCAGACGACCGCCATCGACGACCACGGCAACCGGGGCGCCTGCACGGGCTTGTTCCAGCACGTCCTCGTCCGGGCCGAGCTGCGAGTTTGGAAACAGCTTGACCTCAAGGCGGCCGTCAGAGGCCTCGGAGATATTGGCCTGCAGTGCCTCCAGCCCTTTATAGAGTGGGTCGGTCGTGGACAGGGCGGTGTTCACCGACAGCGTGTAATCCGCTGCAACAGCCGGGCTGACCAGTGCCAAAGCGGTCGCAATCGTCGCGATGCCCTGGCCCAATACGGACCGGCGGGTTTTGAAAAGTTTCAGCATTGTCTCCTCCTACTGCTGAGTTTACGTTGCGGCGGTTTCGCCGCCTTCGAAGTAAGTCGGCCAGTCGCTGGCCACTTCCGGAAGGTCTTTCAGGATCGCCTGAAGATGGGTGCGGATCGCCGCCTCGGCGGCGGCCACATTGCCGCGTTCGATGGTGTCGACGATCTGTTCGTGTTGATCCGTCAGGGTCAGCATGGGAAACTTTTGCGTCGCCAGATGGCGGACCCGATCCATCTGCGCCTTGTTGGTCTCAACAACGGACCAGGCGTGGCTTTTGTCCGCAGCAAGGGCGAGCGTGTTGTGAAATGCCTCGTCCAATTCGATGAAACGGACCGAGTCCGTCTTGGCGGCCCGGCGCTGTTCCTTGATCTGCAATCGCAGGTCCGTCACCAGCGCGCTGTCCGGGGCCGCGGCAAGCAATTTGACGATATCCGCCTCGATGGCCTCTCGCACGAACCGGGCGTTCATCACCGCATCGACCGAGATCTTGCGCACGAATGTGCCGCGCTGGGGACGGATTTCGACCAGACCTTCGTCGGCCAGCTTGATAAAGGCCTCGCGGGCGGGCTGGCGGCTGACACCATAGGACATCGCGACTTCGGATTCCGAAATCCGGGCCCCCGGTTGCAATTCACATCGAATGATCCGCTGCCGCAGCAGCCGATAAAGCTGGGGCGCGGCGGCGCTGCTCAAATCGATCAGTTGTTGGCCTTGTCCTGACTGCATCTGCGTGTTCTCCCTTGTTGGGTTGTATCGCCATACTTCCATACTAGTCAATCAGTTTCCTGCGTGGTATCGCTATCGCAGACACAGGCGGCCGGTTGTCGCCGGAATAAAGGTTGAGACATATGCGAGAAACTTGGCGGTGGTTCGGGCCACATGACACCGTGCGGATTGAAACCATGTTGCAGGCGGGCGTGGAGGGCGTCGTCAGCGCCCTGCACCATGTGCCGGTGGGCCACATCTGGACCCCGGCCGTGATCGCCCAGCGACAGGCCGAAATCGCAACCCGGTCGAACGGGACCCCCTCCGGCCTGGCCTGGGAAGTGGTCGAAAGCCTGCCGGTGTCCGAGGACATCAAAAAACAATCCGGCGAGTGGCGGGCGCATATCGAGGCCTACAAAACCAGCCTGGAGCACATAGCCCAGGCGGGGATAAACGTCGTCTGTTACAACTTTATGCCGGTGCTGGACTGGGCGCGGACCGACCTGCGGTGGGAGCGCCCGGACGGGGCGCGCTGCATGCGTTTCGACTTGCTCGATTTTGTTGCCTTTGATGTCTTCATCCTGAAACGGACCGGGGCCGATGTCGCGTTCCCCGCGGATATCGTTGCCAAGGCGGCCGCGCGGTTTGCCACATTCGATGGCGCGCGCTGCCACGCGCTGGCGGACAATATCGTTTGCGGTCTGCCCGGCGCCAGCGGCAGCTATACGATGGATGACATCCGGCAGCATCTGGCGGAATATGATGGTATTTCCGCGGATCAGCTGCGCCGCAACTTCATTGATTTCCTGTCAGAGGTCGTCCCGGTGGCAGAGCGATTGGGGTTGCGGTTGTGTTGCCATCCCGACGATCCGCCCTTTGATCTCCTTGGATTGCCGCGGATCATGTCCACCGAAGCCGACTATCGGCATATCACCGAAGCGGTCGACAGCCCGGCCAATGGCATCACCCTGTGCACGGGGTCTCTGGGCGCGCGCCCTGACAACGATCTTGCCAGAATGATGCAGCATCTGGGCGACAAGGTGCATTTCCTGCATCTGCGCAATGTCACCCGTGAGACCACAGATCTGCGCGGGTCGTTTTTTGAATCCCGCCACCTGGATGGGGATGTCGATCTTGTCGCCGTCATTGCGGCGGTGTTGGCAGAAGAAAACCGGCGCAAGGCGGCAGGGCGTGGCGATTGGCAGATCCCGATGCGGCCCGACCACGGGCAAGATATCCTGGATGATCTGGATCGCAACGGCCAGCCGGGATATCCGGCAATCGGGCGGCTCAAGGGGCTTGCGGAGCTGCGGGGCGTCGCCACCGCCCTGGCGCACCCGCAGCACGGGGTGCGGTCATGACCCTTGCGCCCAGACTGTCCAGCCACAGCCAGATGAACGCCGATGTGCAAGTGCCGGCCTATGATCCGGTCCGGCATGGCGTCGGGATCGTTCATCTCGGACTGGGGGCGTTTCACCGGGCGCATCAGGCCGTCTATACCGACGCCGCCCTGGCTGCCGCTGGGGGCGACTGGCGGATCGTCGGGGTCAGCCTGCGCAGCGCGACGGCCGCCGAGCAGCTGAACCCGCAACAGGGACGCTATACGGTGATGGTGCGCAGCACGGCGGGCACCACCGCCCGCGTGATTGCAGCCATCGACCGCGTCCTGACCGCACCGCAGAGCCCGGCAGAGGTTCTGAAGGTGATGACGGCCGTCGGCACGCGCATCGTATCGTTGACCGTGACGGAAAAAGCCTATGGGATTGACCGGGCGACGCAGGGGGTTGACCTGTCGCACCCGGCGGTTCGGGCTGATCTTGCCGCCCCCGAGGCGCCAACAGGGGTTCTCGGGCTGCTGGTCGAGGCCCTGCGCCGCCGCCGCGCCGCCGGTCTTGCGCCCTTTACCGTGCTGTGCTGCGATAACCTGCCGGAAAACGGCGTGCTCCTGCACAACGGGGTTGTCGATTTCGCCCGCCAGTTTGATCCTGATCTTGCCGACTGGATTGGGCAAACTGTCAGTTTTCCCTCCACCATGGTCGATCGCATCACGCCCGCCGCAACCGCGCGAACCTATGCGGATGTCACTGCCCTGACGGGCCATCAGGACCTTGGCGCGGTTGAAACCGAACCCTTCAGCCAATGGGTGATCGAGGACCGGTTCCCGACGGGGCGCCCCGCCTGGGAGCGGGCGGGGGCGATCTTCGTGGCGGATGTGCAACCCTACGAGCTGATGAAACTCAGAATGCTCAACGGGGCGCATTCGATGTTGGCCTATGTCGGGGGGCTGGCGGGCTGCACCTATGTGCGGGACGTGATGGCGGATCCGGCGCTGGCGGCGCTGGTGGATCGGCACATGCGGGCGGCTCAGGCCACCTTGCCGCATTTGCCTGCCGTGGATCTTGATCACTATCGGGCCGAACTTCTGGCGCGGTTTGCCAATACCGCCATTGCACATCGCACCGACCAGATCGCCATGGATGGCAGCGAAAAACTGCCTCAGCGCATTCTGGCACCTGCATTGGAAACGCTGCAGCTGCAGGGTGATGTCGCGCCCTTTGCTTTTGCGGTGGCGGGGTGGATGGCCTTTTGTGTGCAGGCGGGTCCTGGGCTGGACGATCCCCGCGCGGCAGAAATTCGCGCCGCCCTTGCACCGGCGCAGACCGCAGTGCAGATCAGCGCGGCGCTGCATGATCTGCACGCCGTGTTTCCGGGCAAACTGCGTGACAGCCAGGTCTGGCGCAAGGCAGTTGTTGAAAAACTCGACGTCATGTTGCAACAGGGGGGTGTTGCAGCTGCGAAAGTCGAAAAATGATGAAATACCAACTTGTCGCGATTGGCGAAGCCATGGCGGAACTGCGCCAGGACACCAAAGCCGGGTGGTCTGTCGGGTTCGCCGGCGACACCTTCAACACCGCCGTTTACAGCGCCCGCGCGCTGGCGCCGGGGGCGGTGGCCTATGTCACCCGCGTTGGCGAAGACCCTCTCTCCGAGGGGTTTTGCCAACTGGCCGCCGAACAGGGCATCGTAACCGATGAAATCCGCGCCGACGCCAATCGGAATATCGGCCTCTACTCGGTCAAAACCGATAAGGACGGCGAACGTAGTTTTCACTACTGGCGCTCGGCCTCTGCTGCGCGCAGCATGTTTGCGGAGGCCGCGACCACCGAAATTCCGGCAGCGAAAATCGTCTATTATTCGGCAATCACCCTGGCCATCCTGGCGCCAGACGCCCGCGCGCGGTTGTTCGCCCGGCTGGAAGAGTTGAAATCGGATGCGGGCTGCCTGATCGCCTTTGATTCCAATTACCGCCCGAAACTCTGGGAAGATGTTGCAACCGCCCAGGAGATCACAGCCCAGGCCTGGGCCATGGCGGATATCGCCCTGCCCAGCATCGACGATGAAATGGCGCTGTTCGGGGATGCTGATGAGGCGTCGGTGCTGGCACGTTTTGCCCAAAAAACATGGGTGGCGGGGGCGCTCAAACGGGGTCCGCTCGGCCCGGTGCCGCTCGCCAATCCGCAGCTGGATGTTCCGGCCTTTGAGGCGGCGCAGCGGGTGGTGGATACAACCGCCGCTGGCGACAGCTTTAACGGTGCCTACCTGGCGGCCTTCTTGCAGGAGCGTGAGGAGCTGGACTGTCTGAAGGCCGGTCACGACTGCGCCAAGATGGTCGTTGGACATCCCGGAGCCATCGCCCCGCTTGATGCCTGACGGGCCCGTACAGACGCGCCATCTGGCGCGTCTGTCGATCCGCTCTGATCCTGAGAGGCCCCTTGCCAAGCGGCCGGGTCGCATGGTCTGTCTCGGGCGAACGCCATTTCGGACGAGAGCCCCATGACACCAGACACCTCCCCCGCCCACACGACCCACGACGCCGAAGCGGACGACCGCAACGATCACATCAAGATCTACGTGAACGGTGACATCGTTCCAAAGGACCAGGCGGTGGTGTCGGTCTATGATTCCGGCTTCATGCTGGGCGATGGCATGTGGGAAGGGATGCGGCTGTACGATGGCGAGTGGGCCTTTTTCGATGCCCATATGGACCGGCTGTTCAATTCGCTGAAATCGGTCTCGCTGGAAATTGGTCTGGGACCGGACGACATTCGCAAGATCCTCGACGATACGGCCGCCGCCAACGGGATGACCGGCGATGCCCATTGCCGGTTGATGATCACACGCGGTCGCAAGGCCAAACCGTTTCAGCATCCCAGCCTGTCGCGCTGGGGGCCGACAATCGTGGCCATCGTCGAACACTCGAAACCGGCCCAAAGCCTGTCTGCCAAGGGGATCCGCCTGGCCACCGTGCCGCAGGTCCGGGGCCTGCCGATGAGCCAGGACGCCAAATACAACAGCCATTCCAAGCTGAACTGCGTCATTGCCTGCCTGCAGGCCGAACAGGCCGGGGCCGACGAAGGGTTGATGCTGGACCCACATGGGTTTGTGAACACCACCAACGCCTGCAATTTTTTCATCGTGCGGCGGGGCGAGGTTTGGACGTCGACCGGGGATTATTGCATGAACGGGGTGACGCGACAGAACGTGATCGACCTCTGCCGTGCCAATGATATTCCGGTGTTTGAAAAGAACTTCTCGCTCTACGAGGCCTATGGCGCCGACGAGGCCTTTCTGACCGGCACCTTTGGCGCGCAGACCCCGGTGGCCTCGATCGACGGCAAGGAGATCGGCACAGGGGAGCGTCCGGTCACCACCCGTATCCGCGCGCTTTACAAGGAGTTGGTGGCACGGACCGTGGCAGAGCAGAAAACCGCGCGGGGCTAGGGGCTTCCTCCGGCCGTGAGGCGGGGCAGCCCCGCCGGCGTCCCGGGCGTGGGCTGCGCCGTCCCCTCGGTCGGGCGCTGGGCGTCGTGGATCACTCTGCCGGTTCTGCCTGCCTTATGGCGTCAGGCGCCGCCGCCAATTCCCGCCAGTGATGGCAGCTCACCATATGGCCGTCCGCGCCCTTTTCCGCCTGTGGCGCCTCGCGTTTGCACCGCTCGGTGGCAAAGGGGCAACGGGGGTGGAAGGTACAGCCCGAAGGCTGGTTGGTAGGGGAGGGGATTTCGCCCGACAGCACCTGCGCGCGGCCCCTGTCATCCGGGTCGAGCGAGGGAATGGCCGAGAACAGCGCCCGTGTGTAGGGGTGCCGGGGCGCGCGAAACAGCGCCCGCGTCGGCGCGCTTTCGACAATGCGGCCCAGATACATCACCGCCACATGGTCGCAGGTATGGGCCACCACGCTCAGATCGTGGGAGATGAACAGGAAGGTGATGCCAAGGTCGCGCTGGAGCTGTTTCAGCAGGTTCAGGATATCCGCCTGGATCGACACATCCAGCGCCGCGACCGCCTCATCCGCGATGACAAAGCGCGGACCACAGACCAGCGCCCGCGCGATAGAGATCCGCTGGCGTTGTCCACCGGAAAACGCATGTGGAAAGCGGCGCAGGTGTTCGAGGTTCAGACGACAGGTTGCCGCCACCTCGCGCACGCGGGCGTCGGTTTCGGCGCGTGATTTGGTCAGCCCCATGACCTCCAGCGGTTCGGCGATAATGTCGCGCACGGTCATGCGCGGGGACAGTGCCGCATAGGGATCCTGGAAAATAAGCTGGGCGCGGCTGCGGTATTCCTTGAGCGCCGCCCCCTTCAGCTGGCCCAGGTCGTAGCGTACCTCGCCATCGTCATAGGTGGCGCTGCCGCCTGTCACCGGCACCGCCTGCAACAGGGCGCGGCCCAGTGTGGTCTTGCCCGAACCGCTCTCGCCGACGACGCCCAAAAACGCGCCCTTGGGAATGTCGATAGAGATCCCGTCGACGGCCTTCAGCAGCCCCTTGCTAAAGGGACCTTTGCGAATGGCAAACCCCACCTGCAGATCGCGGGTAGAGATCAATGTGTTTGGGGGCGAGGTCATGCGCAGGTCTCTCCCGTGTTCAGATGGCAGGCAACGCGATGGTCTGGACCCGCGTTTGACCATTGCGGCACCGCCGTGCGGCAAGTGTCAACCAGGGCCCGGGCGCAGCGGGTATGAAAGACGCAGCCCGACGGACGTTCCAGCGGCGAGGGAATGTCGCCGGGCACCGGTCGCAATGGCGCGTCAAGGTCATCGAGCTTGGGCAAGGCGTCGATCAACCCTTGGGTATAGGGATGCGCAGGGCCCCGCAGCACCGCCCGCACCGGGCCTTTTTCGACCATGCGCCCAAGATACATGACCGCGACCTTGTCTGCGGTCTGCGCCACCACGCCGAGGTCATGGGTGATGAAGATGATCCCCATGCCGAAATCCTTGACCAGTTCCTGCATCAGCTGGATCACCTGCGCCTGAATGGTCACATCCAGCGCGGTGGTCGGCTCGTCCGCGATCAGCAGGCGCGGCTTGGTCGACAGCGCCATGGCGATCATCGCCCGCTGGCGCATGCCGCCGGACAGTTCGAACGCATATTGGTTGAACCGCGCAGAGGCATCGGAAATGCCGACCCGGTCCAGCATCTCGACCGACAGCGCCTTAGCCTGTGCCCTGGACAGATCGGTGTGGATCAGGAGCTGTTCGACCATCTGGCTGCCGATGGTCATGGCGGGCGCAAAGCTCGCCATCGGTTCCTGAAAGATCATCGAAATGGCGCCGCCGCGAACCACCCGCATCTCGCGCGGGCGTTTGCAGGCCAGCACATCCACATCACCGTCTTCCAGGTGCAGGGTGATCCGGCTTTCGGGGCCGTAGATGGCATTGCCCGCGTTCAGCATCATCAGCGCCTTGGCGGTCACCGACTTGCCAGAACCGCTTTCGCCCACCAACCCCATCACCTCGCCCCGGTCGAGGGTGAAGGAGATATCGTCGACGGCGGTGATCAGCCCTTCGTCGGTGCGAAACTGCAGGGTGAGGTTTTCGACGGTCAACAGGCTCATTTCTTCACTTCCGAATAGGGATCGGCCGCATCGCGCAGCCCGTCGCCGACAAAGACAAAGGCCATCACCAGCGTGATGAAAAAGATCACCGGGATGAAATACCACTGATAGTTCAGCAAGACGTCCGACTTGGTGACGTTCTGCAACATCACACCGAGCGAATTCACCGGGTCCTTCAGCCCCAGCCCGATAAAGCTCAACGCGGTTTCCGACAGCACCATATAGGGAAAGGAGATCACCAGATCGACGATGATGTAGCTGGTGAAACTGGGCAGCAGATGGCGGCGGATCACATGGGAGGGCGAGGCCCCCGAAAGTTGTGCCGCCAGCACGTAGTCTTGATTGCGTTCGGTCAGAAGATGGGTGCGAATGCGCCGCGCCAGGGTCGGCCAGCCGATCAGACCGAGGATCATCGAGATGAAGAAAAACCGCATCTCTGCCGACCATTCGGCGGGGATGAAGGCGGCGATGGCCATGAACAGCGGGATCGCCGGCACGGTGCGGATGGCATCCGTGATCATCTGGATCACACTGTCCAGCCAGCCGCCGTAATAGCCGGAAACACCGCCGATAATCAGCGCCAGCACAAAGGAAATCACCACCCCCATCGCGCCGACCTGCAACGAGGTCCAGACCGCGTGCAAGGTGCGCGAGAAAATATCCTTGCCCGCCGCATCGGTTCCGAAAATATGGATGTAGCCCTCTTCCATGCCAAAGAGGTGCAGGCGGGAGGGGACAACGCCGAAAAGCCTGTAGTCGTCGCCGGTCACAAAGAACTGCATATAGATCCGCTCGTCCTCGTTGACCTTTTCGACCCAACGAAAATTGGTCGCAAGCGAGCGTTCGCGGGTCACCGGGTGCAGGAAGGGGCGCAGGCTGCAGCCGGATTTGTCACAGAACTGCGGCACCTGCGGCGCGCCGTTCAGATAGTCCGCATTGCGCCCCTTTGCCGTTGGGTCATAGGGCGACAGGAAGGGCGCAAAAAGGCCCGACAGGATCAGCACCAAAAGCACACAAGCAGCGATCATCGCAGCGCGTTGCTTCCTAAAGCGGGCCCAGATCAGCTGGCCCTGTGAGGCGGTGAAATAGGCCTGTTTTCGGGCATCCAGCGCGGTTTCCTCGGCGGCGGTCTGCGGGTCCTGGGACAGATCGGTCATTGGGGGCTCACTTCAGGATCGACTTGCGGACCCGCGGGTCAAGCACCGCGAGCAGGATATCGGTGACGAAATTCAGGGCGACAATGGTGGCCGTCAGCAAAAAGATGATGGCGCCGGCCAACTGCTGATCGTTCGAGCGCGCAAGCGCATCGAGCAGCAAAGACCCGGCATCGGTCAGTGTCAGAATGACCGCCACAATCGGCAGCTCGTTAAAGATCCGGTTGAGGTCAAAGCCCACCGAATTGACGATCGGCCCCAGCGCATGGCGCGCCGGATAGCGCCAGAGCAGACGGCGGCCCGTCACCCCACGCGCGGCGGCGGCGGTGACATACAATTTGCCCAGCTCGTCGGACATCAGCGCCCGTACCGTTTGCAAGGCAAAGGCGGTCGCAGACCAGCCGAGGATGAAAATCGGCAACCAGATGTGGCTCAGCAGATCCAGCAGCTTGGTCCAGCTCCAGTCGGCGTTCTTGTATTCGGGCGACAGCAACCCGGTCAGTGTTTCGCCAAAATAGACGGTGGAGACCAGCATGATGATGAGTGCGAGCAGAAAATTCGGCAGCGCCAGACCCAGATAGCTGACGATGCGCAGGCTGTTGTTGGCAAAGGCGTTGTTGGAGGCCGCTGAGAGAATGCCAACCGGCACCGCGATTGCATAGGCCAGCAGGAGCGAGCCGAAACAGATCGCCAGCGAGAACCAGAACTTGTCGCCCAGAAGGTCCGCGATATTGACCCGCAGAATGCAGCTGTCGCCAAAATCGCCGCGAAAGGCCCCGCCAAGCCAGCTGGCCCAACGGGTGATATAGGGACGGTCCAGACCCAACCGCGTACGCTCGGCGTCAATTGCCTCCAGCGTGATCGCTTCGCCTTGGGTGTTTTTGTAGGCCATATAGCGTTCGGCACAATCGCCGGGCACCAGCTCCATCAGCGAGAACACGACAAATGAGACGATCAACAGCGTGACAAACGCCATAATGGCGCGTGTGACGGCAAATCGGGCAAACTGAAGCATCGGGTCTGGGTCTCTCTGTCACGGGCGGGCGCAGGTCTGGCGAGTGCAGCGCGACATGCGGGCACCGAAGTGCCCGCCGTCATTGTCGTTCTGTCTACCGGGGCGGATTACTCCGCCAGGAACCATTGCTGCGGACGGTAGGGGTAGGTGCGGTAGTACTCGTAGGAGGAGGTCTTGAACTCCGGTACGTTCTTCAGCGCCGCATCGCGGTAGATCGGGGCCGGTGCCAGCACGGTGCCGAGGATCAGCAGGTTGCCGGTCATTGTCTCGACCATGCTTGCCGCGGCGGCCTTGGAGGCATCCGAACCCGGAACCGAGGATTGATAGGTGGCCAGATCCGCCATCAGATCCTTGGCCCAGACCGGGGGTTCAATGCCGGCCGCGCCGTCCGAGGACAGATATTCAGCCCAGCCCATCGCGGGACGGATGCCGAAATAGTCGGAGTAGGGCGGCACCCACAGCTGGTTGTCGCCGAGCGAGGTGCCCGCCGGCTGGCCCGCAACCCAGGACAGAACCTGCAGCTGGTTGGCGGATTGTGCCGAGCGATACTCGTCCGAGGTGACTTCCTTGATCTGGGTCTCGACACCCACGTCCGACCAGTTGCGCGCGATCAGCTCTGCCGCTGCTGCCGGGGTGGCCTGGGTCGCGAACTGCCAGTTCAGCAGGAAACGACCGCCGCCGGGCAGATCGCGCATGCCGTCGCCGTCCTGATCAACCAGACCGATCTCGTCCAGCAACGCCTTTGCGCGCTCGGGGTCAAATCCGATCTCGTGGCCCTTCCACTTGCCGTCGATGAACTCCGGCAGCGGTGAAAACCCGACGTGTTGCTGGGGCTGGCCCATGCCGAAATAGACGGTCTCGTTCAGCTCGTTGCGGTCGATGGCGACGGACATGGCGGTGCGGAACTTCAGGTCGTTGAAAACCGCGCGCTGGGCTTCGTCCTCATGGGTGACGTTGAAGGCCAATGTGGTCATCGCGATGGTCGGCTTGATATCAATCTTGTAGCCGCCCTTTTCCTGATTTTCCAGCAACAGCGGTGCACTGTCGAGAGAGACGGCCTGTGATTTATAGGTCACCTCACCGTTGATCAGCTTCAGGTTCCGGACTTCGGCATCGCCGATGTAGTTCTCGTTCAGCTCGTTGATATAGGGCAGCTGGTTGCCGGCGGTGTCCACCATGAAGAAGTAGGGGTTCGCCACATACTGGCGGCCTTCGGCGGTTTCCTCGACGAGGATATGGCTTTCCAGCGTCGGGGTGGTGTTCTTGGGCAGGCCCGCCAGCTTGTCGCCGGCAGTCAGCATTGGCGAGGGCGTGTCCATCCAGTCGGAGTTGCCGTAATAGGCCTTGATCAGGTCATAGCCGCCTTCATAGCCCAGATCCTTGGCTTTTTGATCCGCGTCAGCGGTGATCGCCGGGTGGAACTGGCCAAAGAAATGCTTGGGCAGGAAGGGCTGCACATAGGTGGCTGCGAAGGTTTCCAGCAGACCCGGTTTTGGCGCTTTCAGGTTGAACTGAACCGTGGTGTCGTCCAGGGCCACGACCTCCATCGGTTCGTCCCCGGCCAGCGCATAGCCCTTGGCTTCGGCGATGACATTGGTATCCATCATCAGGTTGTCGTACCAGAACACCACATCTTCGGCGGTAAAGGGGGCGCCGTCGGACCATTTGTGACCCTTGCGCAGATGCACAGTGAGCTGGGTGAAATCCGCGTTCCATTCCCAGGATTTGGCGACGTTGGGCACGATGGTCTGCAGGTCATCCGAATAGCGCACCAGGTTCACGTGACGCACCGACAGGAAATCGGAGGTGCCGCTTTCGGTCGCATTTGACAGCGCCTCAAACGTGCCGCCATAGCTGCCGACCGCCTCATAGGGGGCGACGACCAGCGGTTCCGCCGGCAGGCGCTCTGCCAGTGGCGGCAGGTCAGGGTTGCCCTTGATGCGGGCGTTCAACTCCGCGAGGGCGGGGTTTTCCGCAAAACCCAATTCGCAGGACGCTGCGGTCTGAAATTCGCTCAGGTCGTATTGCTGTGGGTAGGCCCCTGCAGCAACGCCCTGTGCATCGGCCACGGTCACGGCCGGGCAGGCCGCAAGTGCAAGACTGGGCAGGACCATCGCTGCGGCTGTCGTCAAAAGTAGTTTTTTCATAGTTTCCGTTCCTCCAGAACCTATCAGACTGATTTGGGCGATGTCGCCCGGCTTCACAGGCCCGTCCCGCTATTTTGCTTTGGTCATTTTTTCTGACGGAGGGGCTGTATGGGTTGTGATCCCCCAGCGGGCCAAAGCTTCGGCCAGTGCGGGATCGGGTTTCTTTTCCGTGACAAAATCGGTCACCTGTTCGGGTGGGCAGGCGACAAAAGGCGCCCGCTTTTCGCGTTTCGACAGATCCGCAACCACGATGATGCGGTCGGCCTGACCTGCGATAGCGCGGGTGATATCGGCCTCCAGCGCGTTGCCTGTGACAAATCCATGCCGTGGTGAAACACCGTCGGCGCCAAGGATCAGCGCGTCATAGGAAAACTGCTGCGCCAGCGCCTCGGCGGCGCGGCCAAAACTGCCCCGTTCGGCGCGCATGACTTCGCCGCCGGTCAAAAAGACCCGGCTGCCGTTGTTGCCGGCCAGCGATGCAATCGCGGAGATCGAGTTGGTCACCACCGTCAGACCGCTGTGGCGACGCAGGTGTTCGGCAACATAGGTGGTGGTGGAGCCGACATTCAGAAAGATGGTCATCTCGTCCGAAATCAGCTCTGCCGCCTTGCGGGCAATGTCGGATTTGGCTCCGGCGTTCTTTTCCAGCGCGCTGGAGTAGATCGGCGCATCCTGCGGATGGCTGAGGTAGGTGCCGCCGTGCACCCGCTCGACCTTGCCTGCCTGGGCCAGGTTGCGCACAAGCCGCCGCACGGTTTCTTCGGAAACGCCGAGTGCATGGGCGATCTGAACATTGCGTGCCGACCCGCCAAAGCGCGCCAGCACCTCAAGGACCTCATGTCCGCGATGCGGGATCTTGTCGCTGTCTTCCATGGGGCGCGGCCTTTTCGCGATTCGACTTGCTCCACAAAAGTGCACGAGGACGTGACAGATTTGTGTATTAATTTGCGTAAGTTGACCGTTTTCGACCGATTTTGGTTGCGGAGCGACCTGTTGCGCCCCGGTGTCGGGGCGTAACTTGCTGCTATGATTGAAAAAATAAATTCCGCGTCAAACCCACAGAACAGCACAAAACTTTGGCGACCCTCGGCCCGCTAGGCAAAGCGGCGGGCCTGTTTGGCGCCCTCTGGCGTGATCGCGTCCAGGGACAGCAGGTGATTCATGTTGCGCATCCGGTGGCGCAGCATGGCCTGCATCATCCGGCTCAGGTCCTCGGCGTGTTCCGCCGCCGCCGCGACATTGACCATTTCGCCTGCACCGTGATGATCAAACAGCACCGGTGGCAGATCCGCGGCAAAGACCACCAGCGTAAACCTGTCGTCGCGCAGGATCGCCAGATTGCTGTCGCTGGCGCCGCTGCCCAGCGCCGTTTGCCAGGCGGTGGGGGTGATCGGATCGCCATAGTCGAGTTCAGAGAAGCTGTAGCGCCGCCAATCCGCGGGGCAGGTGCCGTGCAGCAGCGGCATCAACGACCGTCCGTCGACCGCATTGGGGACCGTTTGCTCGCAAAATTCCAGTATGGTCGGCATCAGGTCGACCGATTCCGTCCGTTCGTGACGCACCACACCGGCCTGGGACTGGTTTCCCGGCAGGCGGATGCTCAGCGGCGTGTGATAGGCCGCGTCGTAAAAGCTCTGTTTGCCCCACATGTGGTGATCGCCGAGCATCTCGCCATGATCGGCAGTCATCACCACCAGCGTATCCTCGTATTGACCGCTTTGCTTCAGATACCCGATCAAGCGTCCGAAATGATGGTCGACCTCCGTCGCAAGGCCAAGGTAGACAGCGCGCAGCTGCTGGATCGTCTTGGTGTCGGGGTGCAGCCCTGGCTGACCGACCACCATATCGCCGGCCTTGGTCGCGGCCATCGCCGGGCCGCAGAACGGGTGGATCGCCGCCTCATCCGAAGGTGCCGAATGGGCGACCGGAAGCGGCAGCTGCGCGGGGTCATACATGGTGTTGTAGGGGGCCGGGGCAACCAGCGGCGGATGCGGACGAATGTAAGTGACATGGGCGCACCAGCCCTGATCCTCGAGCCCGGGCAGATGCGCCAGAACCCGGTCGGTCAGAAACGCGGTGTCGCTGTCCTCGGCCCGGTACAGCGCCGGATCGCGGGGACCTGCGGTGCGTCCCTGCGGCGCCAGAGGTCGATACAGATCTGCGTAGCTGGCGAAGGAATAGCCTTTGGATTTCAGATGTGCCCGCCAGGGAAAGGATTCCTCGAACCGCATTTCCAGAGCTTCGGAAAATCCATCCATGGGTTGTTCATAGCTGTGCATCGCCGGGTCGCCCGGCGGAAACTGGCGGGGATCCTGCGTGGTGTCGGTATAGCCGAACAGCAGCGGCGTCCGGCCGCCCTTGCGCAGCTCCCGCGCCAGGTTCGGCGTGTCATGGCGCAGCGGCGTACCATTGCGCACGCTGCGGTGGTTCATGGCGTATTGGCCAGTCAGAATCGAGGTCCGGGACGGCCCGCAGGGGTTCACTACCGAAACATGGCGATCAAACGACACCGAGTCCTGGCGGAACTGGCGGATGTTGGGCAGATCGACACTTGCCGCCAGTGCACCTGAAACACAATCTGCGCGGAGTTGGTCAAAGATCACAAACAGGATGTTGCGTGGGCGGGGCATTCGGTATCCTCATTGTCCGGGCAAGCGCGTCATCTCGCGGATCCATAACACAGGAATGAAAGCGACGATGGGTAGTTTTGTGGAATTTTCACCCAAGGTGATCGCCCCGTGAGTGCGGAAAAGCTCAACCATCGTGGGGTCGAGCTCTTGCAGGCGCTGGAGCGGTTCGGCGGCTCGGCCCGCTCGGCAGATCTGGCAGAGGCGCTGGATGTCTCCGGCGAGACCGTGCGCCGCACCATAGCCGGCCTCGCAGAGGCAGGGCATGTCCAGCGGGTGCATGGTGGCGTCTTGCTGTCAGGACAGGACACCGGTGGCAGCGATTTTGTCGCCCGGATGGGGCAACGCGCGCGGGAAAAGCGCGCGATTGCCCGACGTATTGCGACAGAGATCACCGATGGCATGACCGTCTTTCTCGATGTCTCCACCACCACGAGTTTTGTGGCGGAATGTCTGACCCGGCGCAGCGGTTTGACGATTGTCACCAATGGGGTCAGCGTTGGACAGGCGCTGTCTGATCGCAACCGGACCAGCCTCCATCTGCTGGGCGGTGAAATGTCAAATCGCGACAATGGCACGTTTGGCACATTGACCGAAACGCAGGCCGCGCGGTTCGCCTATGACCTGGCGATTTTTGGCGTCGATGCGATTTCGGTCTCGCAGGGCTATCTCTACCACAGTCCGCCCGAGGCGGCGCTTGCTGGGGTGGTGGCGCGCGGTGCGGCGCGCATCGTGGTCGGCGCGACCGGTGAAAAACTCCACTCTACCGCGCCGCACAAGGGGTTGCTGCCCGGGCAGGTCGACATGCTGGTTTGCGATAGTACGCTGCCTCCGGATCTGGCAACGGCGCTTGCGGCGGCGGGGACCCGGCTGGTGGTGGTTGATCCCGCGCCAGAGCCGCAACCGGCGACGTGACCGCTCAAGACGGCGCGCGCCGCCCATGACAGACATGGACGG
>NZ_LPUY01000137.1 GCF_001518015.1 Tritonibacter horizontis | reverse complement strand
TCGTGCAGGGGGGGGGGGGGGCTGGCCCGCCGCCCCGCCGCCCCCCAAGCAGAGGCCCACACAGAGGGCGCAGTGTACCACGCTGAACCCACCGGGGGTTTTTGAGGCGGGTTCAACAGAAATGAACCCTGAGCGTTCAATCCCATCGTTTCTCAGATCTGGAAAATCTTGGCACTGTGAGTCGACAGAAAATCGACGCATCGGAGCACAATATGAAAGTCGGGTTTATCGGCCTGGGGAACGTGGGTGGCAAATTGGCCGGGAGCCTGCTGCGCAACGCGATTGACGTTTCCGTGTTGGACCAGAAGCCGGAGCTGGTGGCGAAATTCACCGCGCGGGGCGCTGGCACGGCGGCAAATGCAGCGGCGTTGATGCGCGACAATGATGTGGTGATCACCTGTCTTCCGTCGCCTGCTGCCTCGGCTGCGGTGATGTCGGAAATGCTGCCGGAGATCACCCCCGGCAAGATCTGGCTGGAGATGTCCACCACGGATGAGGCCGAAATCCGCCGTCTGGCCGCGCTGGTCGCAGAACGCGGGGGCACCGCCGTTGATTGCCCTGTTTCGGGCGGCTGCCATCGGGCAGATACCGGCAATATTTCGATCTTCGCTGGCTGTGAACGCGCCACCTTCGAGGCGGTTTTGCCGCTGCTGACCCGGCTTGGACGGCGGGTGCTGCATACGGGGCCAGTTGGCACGGCCTCCACCTTGAAGGTGATGACCAACTATCTTGCCACGGCGAACCTGCTGACCTGCTGCGAGGCATTGGTCACCATGAAGGCGGCAGGGATGGATCTGGCCACCACCTATGAGGCGATGAAAATCTCGTCGGGGACCAGTTTCGTACATGAGACGGAAAGCCAGCTGATCCTGAACGGATCGCGCGATGTCAGCTTTACCATGGACCTGATCCTCAAGGATATCGGACTGTTCCAGACCATTGCCGACCGCAACAATGTGCCGCTGGAGCTGTCGCCGATGATCATTGATATCATGAAGGACGGCCAGGCCCGGTATGGCACGCGGGCCAATACGGATGATATCATCCGCCGTCTTGAGGACGCCACGGGCCTGTCGATACTGGCCGACGGATTTCCGGCCGAATTGATCGACGACGAACCGGAAGAACCGGGATACGAGGTGTTCCCCCCCGGCCGGCCCCAGCCAACAGCGGCGGAGGGACGGTGATGCCCCGCGACGCGACGCCCAATATGAGCCATTGGCAAGAGCGCACGGATCTGGCGGCGGCCTTTCGCTGGACCGCGCGGTTGAACATGCATGAAGCGGTGGCCAACCATTTCAGCCTGGCGGTGAACGACGCGGGGACGCAGTTCCTGATCAACCCGAACCAGGTGCATTTTTCGCGCGTCAAGGCCTCGGATCTGTTGTTGCTGGATGCCAATGATCCGCAGGCGCTGGACCGGCCCGATGCGCCTGACCCCACGGCCTGGGGCCTGCATGGGGCCGTGCACCGGCGCTGCCCCCATGCGCGCTGCGTGATGCATGCGCATTCGATGTTTGCCACGGTTCTGGCCTCGCTCGCGGACAGCCGCTTGCCGCCGATCGATCAGAACACCGCCACGTTTTACAACCGCGTGGTGATCGACGAGGCCTTTGGCGGGCTGGCCTTTGAGGACGAAGGCGAGCGCTGTGCCGCGATGCTGGCCGATCCGACCAGGTCGGTGATGATCATGGGCAACCATGGTGTGTTGGTGCTGGGCGACAGCGTCGGCGATGCCTTCAACCGGCTTTATTATTTCGAGCGCGCTGCGGAGACTTATATCCGGGCGTTGCAGACCGGCCAGCCGCTGCGCCTGATCCCGCATGAGATCGCTCAGAAGACCGCCGATGAGCTGGCGGATTACCCCGGACAGGCGGAGGCGCATCTGAAAGCGATCCGCGACATTCTCGATCACGACTCCTCCGACTATGCCACCTGAACGCGAAACACAGAGCCGAACAATGACAGTGACCCTTTTGAACGACACCAGCCTGTTGGACAGCGGCATGACCGTGCCGTTGTCGTCTGGCGAAACCTATTTCAACTATTGCTGGCTGCGGGAAGCCTGCCTGACCTGTATCGATCCGCAAACGCGGGAGCGCATTTTCGATTTGGCCTCCCTGCCGGAGCTGCCGCGGGCCAGGGCCGCGCGGGTTCAGGGTAAGCTGCTGGTGATCGAATGGCGCCACGAGGCGCAGCCGAGCCATGTGCCGATTGCGCTCTTGGAAGAGGTCGCAACCCGGGGTCGCCCCGCTGATCCTGCCGATTTGCCGCGTCATCTGTGGTATGCGGATCATGGGGCGCGGTTCACGCGGGTGTCCCAGCAGGCGGTGCTGAATGATCCGGCCGCGCGCGCGCAATTGACGCGGGCGCTGATCGAGGACGGGATCGCCATCGTGACCAACATGGCCGAGGACGGCGAAAGTCTGCCGCGTCTGGTCAACAGCATTGGGCCGATCACCCCTTCGGCGGAGGGGCTGTTTTTCGACGTGCGCGTCGAAATCGAGCCGACGAACCTGGCCTTTACGGCGGGGCCGCTGGAGATGCACACCGATTTGCCGGGCGAGGAGGCCGCACCGGGGGTGCAGTTCCTGCATTGCCTGCAAAACACGGTCGAGGGCGGGCTTTCGCTGTTTCTGGATGGTGCGGCGGTGGCCGAAGCGTTGCGGGTTGAAGATCCGGAGGCGTTTGATGTGCTGGCGAACTACAAGATCCCCTTCTTCTATCGCCACGACGCCTGGGACTACCGCGCCCATCAGCGGGTGATCGAGACGGACCCGGAGGGACGGGTGACCGGGGTCACCATTTCCCAGCATTTGCAGGACACGATGGACCTGCCGCAAGAGTTGCTGGACCGCTACTATCCGGCGTTTGTCAAGTTTCTGAAGATGATGCAGGAAGATCGGTTCCTGGTGCGGTTCCGGTCCGAAGCGGGCAATTGCGTGATCTTTGACAATCACCGCATTGTGCATGGGCGCGAGGGCTATGTCGCTGACAGCGGCATGCGCCATCTTCGGGGCTGCTATTCGGATCGCGGGGCCCTTCGGTCCACCTACAGGGTGCTTGCCCGACAGGGATATCTTGGCCAACCCGCCGAGCAGGACGTTCAGCAACGCGCCTGAAGCACAGAACCGGGCCGCGCCGCAGGGTGCGGACGGGTGAAAAAACCCCTGCACCACGATCGGTGGTGCAGGGGCGTCAGTGCGGGCCCGCGCGCTGTGGGGC
>NZ_LPUY01000136.1 GCF_001518015.1 Tritonibacter horizontis | reverse complement strand
GCGCGACGGACCGAAGGGCCGTTCTCCCCTGCGACACGCGAAGCCGAGCAGGGGATATGCCAAGGTTGATGTGCTGGCGACGCCGCTGCAAATTCCACAGATTGCTTTTCCACGCATTCGATCTGAGGGTGGGAAGCCGACATTCGTTGCGTGCGCGACTCAGATGGAAGGCCTCGGCAGGAGCGGACATTCAGGTGGTTTCTGCGCATCGAACAGTCATCTTGTCCTGCCGACGAAAGGCAGGCCAGAATTCATGTTCCTATTTCAATATCTTGGGAAACCGGCACGGTGCCGAAAATGATCGAGTTGATATCTGTGTGCAAGGTCACGTCTTCTCTTGCGGTCTTCACTGACACCACCAACGCATATCGTGTCTTTTGCTGACGTGTGGCAGTATCCGCGCGGTTCTTCCACCAACCACCGACCGGCTTTATGCAGAGAATATTGCGCGCCAAGAGCCACGCGGCTGGCCCTTTCCATTCGTTACAGTGCAGCGATCCGGACGGCGTGCCATCAGGAAAGCGCCAATTGTCGGTGTCCGATTGCGTGGGGGGCTTGCGTCGTGGGTCTGCTCGCTCTTCGACATTCACCCTCTTTTTGAATTCATCAGTGCTTTCCATCCGGCGTTTCAAGTCGAACCGCAAGCCGAACGACTGATACCGATATGGATCGAGCGAAGCCAACGCTCCCGGGTTTGGATCAACAAAGTATGACAAGGTGATCTTCAGTCTGACCTCCTCATCCCCTAGCGCTTCAAATGCCTGTCGCGGCCAGGGCAAGTCGTAGTAGTGGCAGTCTTTGAAACCCGAGACGCCATAGGGTTGGATTTCGGACTGCGCCACCAGAGCGAGATGGTTCTCAGCTGAAGCAATTGCCCGCTCATACGTGGGTACGCCGTATCCGAAGTGCCGCAACAGCTTTGCAGCGTCGGTTTTCCCTAAGGGGTCTAGCGCAAATCGCATCTTATCTGTCCACTCGGCACCGTGGACCATTAAGGCACGGATAGTCTCCGGCCAGTATTCAGGCTTGGCCGCCATCAAGCGGCACGCCAGTCGCGCAGCTTCGGCTGTTGCCGCGCTTGTAGCACGAAACGGTACCAACGGACGCCGGTCAACTTCGGGACCAGAGGTTGCGACCGAAAGAGAGGTTGTATCGACAACGGTGGTTCGGGAAGCATCCACAGCGCGGTTTCCAGCTTCCATGACAATGTCGGGTTTTATCGGCCTATTGCGCCCTGTCGTCCATAGCGTCGAAGTCCTCGTGAAAGGGCTAAGGTCGCCCGCTTCGGCAAGCGGCGAATGGTCGGCCAATTCAGGTTCGGCAATGTGGATTTTGTCAGTGTAGCCACCGACGGTTACGACATTCCAAGCTTGTGCCGGGTCCTCAATCGGATAAGTGTCCGAGGGTTGGACCTCGTGTAACATGATCGGGTTGGGTGCATTACCTGCGGAAACAACAATAAGGCGTCTGAGTGCCCTTTTGTCGTCCATTGTAACGCCCGCCGCTTCTTGATCAAGCGCCGCACTCCATGTTGAAGGCTGTGTCCCTGAGATGTCTTCATTGGTAACCGCCATGCAGAAAACGCGGCCGCGTTCTGGTCGCCCGATTTCCGCAAGGCTGACGGCAGACTTCGTGATCGGACCGTAGAAGCGCTCTTCGGGCTTTCCCATTCCCGGAGGCGGAAGGATTTTTACACTCTCTAGTCTATGGGCCAGTTTAACCTGGTTTTTATCAGCTAGCTTTGGCACGAGGTCGCCATGCAGAGCGATCCCAGCCATTTGAGTCCCATGGCCAGGACGCGGACCGGTATCGTCTACTCCCCATTCCGGACGAACACTGTATAGGTCAGCGGGTGAAAGAGCGGGTTCAATCAAACTATGCGCACGATTGACGCCACTGTCCAAAAGGCAAATCGCTGGAACCTCTGCACCGGGCCATTCGATCCGGACCGCAAGGTCGTCGGTCCATTCAAACTGTTCATCAGGATTTAGGTCATCAATGAAGAAATGCGGAGTATCCGTGGCTCGTCGAAGTTCTGTGATTGAAAACCGCGCAAATAGCATCAACTCGATGGTAGCGCGCGCGGCAAGAACGGGAACAACCACGTGTTCTGGAAACACCAAACGCTGTTCCTTTGGAGCGCATCGTGCATCGAGCTTTTCAGCCAAAGCATCGAGAGCATTCTCTGCCGACTTGATGCACCACACCTCCCACCAGATCGTATCGTTGGGGTCTTGCGGCAGCGCTTCCAGATCATCTGTCCAGAAGGTTTCGAGACGGGCCTTTCGGATGGCCTCAATCGGTTCAACGAATGACTTGTATGGCGGGTTTTGACCTTTTTCAGTCAGTTCGCCCGACTGGTAGTCGGCCAGAATGCTTTCAAGTACCGGCTTTGCGTCTTCAGGAACAAACAGGCCAACGATCCGAGTATCGGCAGCTCCCAGCTTTGCAGAAGCCGGTTTAAGGTTGCTTCGCTTCCTCTCCAGACTATCCGGGCTGGCGTTCGGTCTCAGCTCCACTTCCAAATAGACACCAGCAGCGGGAGATACCCGTTCATCGCGCGGACGATCTTGCTCAAAGTCGTTTGCTGCCTGCGAGAACTGCCCTCGGAGCATTGCGCCATGCTGCTGGCGGTCCCGAGGAGGAGGGCTTCCGGGAAAACGCTCATTGGTGGACTTGAAGTCCGCGCGCTCCCGTCTGCTTTCGATGTTGATATGCGGTAAGGAGTACTTGGATGCCATCTACTACTTGTTCACTGCCGAAGGTCGAAACGCCTCTCGCATTTCTCGCCTGTCATTCAGCCTGCGCAGCAGATCGTCCGATGTCACGTTCTTCCGCTCAGCCAGGATTGCGCTTTTCACCGCGTCTTCTGTTGCGCGGGCAATCTCAGACTGGCTCAACCCTTGGGCCGATGCAAGAATGCTCTTCCACTTCAGGTTGGGGAATTTCATTGGCCGCAGATTGAACTTGATGATCGTGCGGATTTCTTCGTCAGTGGGCGGACAGAATTCCATAACCAGATCGAACCGGCGCAACAGAGCCGGGTCGAGCAGGTCTGGATAATTCGTTGCGCCAATGATCACGCTGTCCGTGGAATTCGGCTCTTCCATGAATTGCAGGAAAGAATTCAACACGCGGCGCATCTCGGCAACGTCATTCGTCGCGCCTCGATTTCCTCCGACAGCATCGAATTCGTCAAAGAGATATACCCCCCGGTGACGGGCGGTTTCGTCAAAAACGAGCTTCAGCTTGGCGGCAGTCTCACCCATGAAGCGCGTGATGAGGCTTTCTAGGCGGATTACGAACAACGGCAACCGCAACTCACCAGCCAAGGCTTCCGCCGACATCGTCTTGCCCGAACCCGGTGGTCCGACGAAGAGAACACGCCGGCTGGGCGTCTTGCCATGTTCGCGGAGCCAGTCACGCTTGTGCTGTTGCAAGACAACGTCGTCCAGCCGCGCACGCAACGAGGCGTTCATGACGACGCTTTCAAGATCGAAGCGCGGCGGGCGCATCTCGATCAAGTCGGCAAGATCACCACGCGGGGACGCGAAAGGCACGGCGACGGTTTGGCCCGACGCCGCCTTCTCCCGCGCCTTGTCTACAGCGGCCCTCAGGTCTTCTGCGAGTGTACGACGCCCTTGCCGGGCCTCTGCGGCGGCAACCTGCAACGCAATTGAATAGAAATGCTCGTCGTCACCGTCCGCCTTGCTCTGGAGCATAGCCAGTATCTGCTTTGCGTTGGACATGCTCCAGACCCTTGGTGCTTGCGACGATTTCCTTTTTCCCAACGGGTTAGTCTGTCGGACCGTCTCGATTTTGTGCGAAGATCGCAAATCCTCGCTGATTTGTCGACGGGAATTCAGCACCCCAAGCAAAAACGAGACAGTGTGAGCGTAACGCCTCTGGCGAAAAAAGTCAGCTAAGTCGTTCCCCAACGCAGCATGACGGTCAATGATGAAGGTCCGGTTGGGGCCGACCACGTCTGGCGTACGGCTTCAGTCCAGATCGACACCGCCGAGGCGCGGCGCATGGACATGCGTCCGGACAAGGGCTACAGCGGCAGCGCCCGCGAAAGCGCCGAACAGATGCGCCTCCCACGAGACGTCAGGCTGACCCGGAAGAACGCCCCAGAGAATAGAGCCGTAGAGGACACCGACCACCAGTGCCGCGCCCAGCGTGATCGGGGAGCGATCCACGAGGCCGCGCGCGACGAGGAAGCCAAACCAGCCGAAGACGAGCCCTGACGCACCGATATGGATGGCCGAGCTTCCGAACAGCCAGACAAGACCGCCGCCGAGGCCGATCACCACGGCGTTCACGGCCAGCAAGGCCCGCGTGGTCGTAGTCACCAGCAGCCCACCCATCACCAGGAGCGGCGGCGTATTGGCCATAAGATGCGCGAAGCTTCCGTGCAGCAGCGGCATTGCGACGACGCCATCCAAACCATCGAGCTGCCTGGGAATCAGGCCGAAGGCCGGGTTCAAACCGTAGCCGATGATCCAATTGACGACTTGGACCGCCCAGAGCAGCGCGACAAAGGCGACAAGCGCCGCGGCGCGACGAAAGAAGGCGCGCATGTGATCCCGGTTCATCATGTTGGCGACAGTAGACGTCCCCACAGCGCCTTCAACGGCTTTCGCGCGCTGCACAGGGTGCCACCTTTGGGAAAGGGGGTTTGAGGCGGCCAACCTCGGTACGGCTCAAGCCAAGAGAATGGCTCCGATCTTACACGGTGTTGCCCGGACGAAAGGGCTGCGGTTCACGCTCGGGGCGCTTCAAGGCTTCGGCGTATTTACGGGCATTGTCATCGATCGTGCCGTGCCAAAGCTTCGAGACGAAGGCCCGGGCGTCTTGGACTGTCATGTCTTTCAGCGAAGAGGACAGCACCATGAAAAGCTCATCCTCGCTGATCGCAGCGGCGCGGTGCATGGCGTCAGCGTAAAATGACGGGTCGTTGAGAACCTGCTCGCTCAGCGGCATCCGCGCGAGGTTCTCTTCCGGGATCGCCATGAAGATCGTGTCCTGCAGGTCGGCCAGATACGCATGCCGCGATGTGGACACCGGCTTTCCGGCCGCCTTGGCCTCCAGATATGCCTGCCTTGTCCTGTCGAGCTTTGCCCTTGCATGGGTCAAGATGACTTCACGCTGCCGGGCGGGTAGCGCAAATCCGGTGCAGCGCTCGATATTGGCGAGGAGATCTGCAACCTGTGCCTCAACATCAAAGTTGTCAAACCATGGAACCGTCCCTGATCTAGCCGCCACGCGCCCGCCCTCTATGTTTCGATAATATATTATTGTATCGCATTTACACCAGATCGCAAGCGGGTGGCGTCCTTCACGCAAACGGACATGGAAAAAGGGGAACCGTGGTCCCACGGCTCCCCTTTCGGTTCAGATCGTCTCACCTTGCGCGCTGATCAGGCAACCAGCGACAGCCCCGCGCCCGCGTCCTGCGCCTGATCGCCGCTGTCGATGAACGGGATGATCGAGAAGGTCTGCCCGCCGCGCTGCTCTTCGTTCTGCACGGCGTTGACGCGCAGGTCGCCATCAGGCGTGTTGATCAGCAGTGACAAGTAGTCATTGCCCGTGCGACTGCTTTTGGCCATCCACGCCGAGCCGACGCGGATCGGCGTGCCCCGGGGCGAGCTGACCTCGATGCGATAATCAGGGTGAGTCTCCTCGGATTTGTAGCCGTTCTCGATCAGCATGAACTCCAGATCGAACATCATGTTGGCGATGTAGCCGGTG
>NZ_LPUY01000135.1 GCF_001518015.1 Tritonibacter horizontis | reverse complement strand
GAGCCAGTGGCGGTTGAACACCAGCCTGATTGTCATCGGGTTGTTGATGGTCGGCCTGATGGGCGTTGGCGGCGTCGCTGTCTACCAGCGGCAGGCAAAATACGAATTGCAGCAAAAAGAGCTGGAGCGGGAACAGGCCCATGCGGCCCGGCAGAGCGCGCTTGTCGTCGAACTGCAACGTTCCAACCGGGAGCTGGACGAGTTTGCCTATACCGCGTCGCATGACCTGAAAGAGCCACTACGGGGCATTGCGATCAACGCCAATTTCCTCTCGCGAGAGGAGGTCTCGGACAAGGGGCGCGAACGGATCGAGCGGATGGTGGCCTTGACCAAACGGATGGAGCAGCTGATTTCTGACATCCTGTTCTTTTCTCGGCTCGGGCGCGGTGGCGGCGAGCGGCGCGAGATTGACCCGGCGCAGATCGTGGCAGATGTGATTGGTGAAATGCGGGAATGGATCACTGAACGTGGTGCCAACGTCCGGGTCGAAACCGCGATGCCGCTGCTGCATGCCGAACCGTCCAAAGTCAAAACAGTGTTTCGAAACCTGATCGCCAACGGATTGAAATACAACGGTTCTCAGGAAAAATCTGTCGATGTCGGATTCCTGCAAGAGGTCGTCATCAAAGGCGAGACATTCCACAGTGTATTCTATGTCCGCGACAATGGTATCGGCATAGAGTCACGCAATCACGAAAAGATATTTCGCCTGTTTCAGCGTTTGAACCTGGAGGCTGATTTTGGTCCGGGCACCGGAGCGGGGCTATCTTTTGTGCGCAAGATCATTGAGGATTACGGCCAAAGGATCACCCTGACGTCTGTCCCGGGGGAGGGGACGACTTTTTATTTCACCCTGCCACCGGCGGTGGACGACGTCGCCAAATACACAAAGAGCGAGAACATATAAAGATGAACCCGTCGGCAACAATCCTGATAGTCGAAGACAGCCCGGATGACTACGAGGCCTGTGTGACCGCCCTGACCGAAGATCACAATCTCGCCAATCCCATTGCCTGGTGCAGTACCGGGGATGAGGCGCTCGACTATCTGTTCCAGCGGGCCAAATACGCAGAGAACGCGCCGGACCGCCCTTGCCTGATCTTGCTTGATCTCAACCTGCCGGGCCGAGATGGCCGCGAGGTGCTCGCCGAGATCAAAGGGGCGGAGGCGCTCAAGAAAATTCCGGTAATTGTCATGACCAGCTCTCGCGATCCCGAGGATGTCGACGCCTGTTACGCCCAAGGGGCGAATAGTTACGTCGTGAAACCGGTGGACCTGGACGGGTTCTTCAAGGCGATTGCCCGTCTTCGCGACTACTGGTTCCAGATTGTTGTGCTGCCCGAACCGACGTGATTTTGTCGGCGCCGTCGGCCGCGCCCATCCCGACGAACTGGCAGTCACAGACCGCGAGCTGGCAATAGCGGGCGCGGTCAGAGCGGCCTATGTCACGCTTCCGGTTTGTTTCAGGAACTCAATCACCATGGCGGCTGTCCAGGTGAAATGTGGGCCGCCGCAGGGCGCGCCTGTCATCGGGTCGTAGTATTCGGAAAACCCGCTCTCGACGATCAACTTCATGGAGTCGGTCACGATCCGGGCGGCAATGTCGATGTGTCCGTCGCGGGTCAACCCATCGGCGATCATGTAGTTCACGATCAACCAGGTCGGGCCCAGCCAATACCGCTCCCCATCGTATTCCGGGGTGTTAGGGTCATGGCTCGGGATCATGAAGGTGGTGCGCTCTGCCAGTGCTGATAGCCGGGCGGCGATCTGGGTGGATCGCTCTGGCGAAATCCCGGCAAAGATGGGCAGCAACCCCCCGACGGTCAGACACGGGATCGGAGCGTCGAGGACACGGTCATAGCAGAGATACTGCTGATGTAGCGCGCTCCACAGCCCGTCCATCGCGGCGAGGCCTTTCTCTGCCTGTGTTTTCGCCGTTGCGGCGATTTCCGTCTCGCCCAGCTCTTTGGCCAGCCAGGCAAGATCGCTGCAGGACCGCAGCAGGATCGCGTTGAACCCGGGGTCAACCACGCGAAAGGGGGATCCATCGTGCAGACGGGCGGTGTCCCAGCCAAGCGACCGAAAGTGTTTTACCAGCCAGAAATAGCGTTGATACTGTTCATTGGTCGGTCGGTGGGACGGGTTTGCGTGCAGGATGTCACGCCGGTGAGAGGTGTCGAGATCTTCGGTCGGCACCCGGGACAGGGCGGCGTTCCAATCGGCGGAGTTATCGCGCCCGGATTCCCATGGGTGAATGATCGCGACCAGGCCGGTGCGCTCTGGGTCTCGGGTGGCAAAAAACCAATCATGCCAGGCATGGATTTTTGGCAGCAAGGTCTGCGCTCTGGCGCGGGCCATCGGTTGATCCCTGGCCCGTTCATAAAGCTTGCGCACCGCAAAGCCGGTCACGGGCGGTTGCGTGATCCCAGAGGTGGGCACGGCGCGCCCGGTATCCCAGACCGCCGGTCCGGGGAAATAGCCGTCGTCCTCCTTGTGGAAAATGATATGGGGGACCATGCCATCCGGCCACTGATGCACGAACAGAGTTTCGATTTCGGTCCAGGCGCGTGCCTCATTCACATAGGATTGCCCAAGCGCCGAAAGCGCGCTGTCCCAGTTCCATTGAAAGGGATAGAGGCCATGTGTCGGCACGGTGTAATAGCCAAGATCATTGCGCGCGAGGATCTCGACAGCCCGGTCATAGAGCGGCTGGCTCATGGTGTCTTCTCCAGGTCCGTCAGGCGACGGAGCGTGTCGTTTCGGGATCGAACCAGCGGATACGATCCTGCATTGGCGCAAGGGTGAGGTGATCGCCGGCCCGGATGGCCATGTCGCTGTCCAGAATGGCCCGGAACATGGTGCCCTCGACGTCGCAGGTCACCAGTAGATGGGCGCCGAGCGGCTCCACCAAGCGGACGCGGGCAGTAAGTCCTTCGGATGCGATCCTCAGGTCTTCAGGCCGGATCGCGAAGTCGAGGTTTCCAGCGGCGCTTTGGGGGCCCGGCAGGCTGCGTCCTGCCACGGTCCATTGACCATTGCCGCTGTTGACGGCCGGCAGGAAATTCATCGGCGGATTGCCGATGAAACCCGCTACGAACCGTTCGGCTGGGTTGCGATAGACTTCGACCGGCGATGCCGCTTGTACTATGCGCCCCTGATGCATGACTGAAATCCGGTCGGCGAGGCTCATGGCCTCGACCTGATCATGGGTCACATAGATCGCGGTGGTGTTGCTTTCGGCAAGCACGCCTTTCAGTTCGGCGCGCATCTCAAGACGCAGCAGGGCATCAAGGTTCGACAGCGGTTCGTCCATCAGGATCACGTCCGGTTCCATCGCCAGAGCGCGCGCGACAGCGACCCGTTGGCGCTGACCACCGGACAACTCGCCCGAGTACCGTTTCAGCAATTGTTCGATATGCATCAGTTCTGCCGTGCGCTGAACGCGACGCGTGACCTGATCGTTGGGCAGTTTCTGCATGCGCAGCCCAAAGCCGATGTTCTCAAACACCGTCAGATGTGGAAATACGGCGTAGTTCTGAAACACCATGGCGATTCCACGGTCCTTGGGTGGCAGATGGTCGATGCGACGCCCGCCGATCCAGACCTCGCCGGTGGATTGGGTTTCCAGCCCGGCGATGATCCGCAGCAGGGTGGATTTACCGCAGCCCGAGGCGCCCAGTAGCACCATGAATTCCTGGTCTGCAATGGTCAGGTTGATGTCGTGCAGCGCCTGATAGCTGCCAAAGCGCTTCGCGACGTTTTTGATCTGAATTTCAGCCATGAGTTTTCCTTCTTTCGGTCGCCGCTTCAGCGGTTCGCGATGCCCCACATCGCAAACAGGTACTTGCGTACCGCAAAAATAAAGATCAGCGCCGGTACCACGAGGATGAACCCGCCGGCGAATTTCAGGTGCATGGGGGCCTCGCCCAGGGTCTGGAGCAGAAATGCCGTCAGCGTGCGGTTCTCGATGGTCAGCACTGCAGCGGCAAAGACTTCGTTCCAGGAAATGACAAAGGCAAAGATTGCGCTGGCGGTTATGCCGGGCAGGATCAGGGGCAGGACCACCTTGGTAAAGGCGGTGAGCCGGGTACAGCCCAATGTCCAGGCGGCTTCTTCCAGTTCCACCGGGATGCCGGAAAACAGCGAGAAAGTGATCAGAACCGCAAAGGGCAACGCCAGGGTGGTGTGGACAAGCGCCAGACCGAAGGCGGTGTCGTCCAGACCTGTCCGGATGAACAGCACCGCCAAAGGCAACGCCAGTAGCGGCAGGGGGAAGGCGCGGGTCAGCAGGATCAGCATGCGAAACAGCTCCTTGCCGCGAAACTCGAACCGCGACAGGGCATAGCCCGCCGGTGCTCCGATCAGCACCGACATCACCATGGTCAGCAGCGCCACCACGATCGAGTTTCTCAGCGCTTCCAGCATGCCGCGAAACCCGGCAAAGAACTGCAAGCTTCCGAGATCGAATTCCGGGATAAAGGATTTTGGGAAGCTGTTCACCGTTTCCGGTGCCGACAGCGTGTTGATCAGCAGCAGGTAGAGCGGCACGATCACCCAGGCACAAAGCAATGTGATAGATGCCGCATAAAGCCACCGCCCGCTGCTGCGGGTTCGGCTTTGATCGACCAGCGTGGTTGCAGCATCGGTCATATCGTGGCTCCTTTGGGCACCCGCAACGCACGCAGAATGATCAGCGTGAAGACCACGGAGATTGCCAGCACGATGAGCGCCAGCGCGGCGGCGGCATTGGTGTTTTGCAGGTCGAATTGATAGGCGTAGATTTCCCCCATCAGCACCGGGAACAACGTCCCCCCAAGGGCCGCGACAACTGCAAAGACCTCAAACGCGAGCACCACCCGCAGGATCAGCGCCGTTTGCAGCGAAGGACGCAGCATTGGCAGGGTGATGCGCCGGAACCGTTGCCAGGGCGATGCGCCAAACACTTCGGCGGCTTCGTAGTATTCCTTGGGGATAAGGCCGATCCCCGCCACGAGGATCACCAGCATGATCGCGGTCGCGCGCCAGATCTCGGCCAGGGCGATGGCGAGAAACACGATGCCGGGGTTCTGATAGGATAGAAAATTGACCGGCCCGTCCGACAGGCCAAGCCCGGTCATCATCGAGTTGAGAAAGCCGGATTGTTCAAAGATCGCCAGCCAGATGATCCCGGCGGCCAGGTCCGAAATCCCTAGCGGAATGGTCCAGATATAGAGAACCAGATCACGGCCCTTCTCCATCCGGTTGACCATCGTCGCCATCAGCAGCGCCAGAGCGAGCTGCACTGGCACGACGACCGCGGCCAGCAACATGGTATTCTTCAACGAAATCGGAAACTTCCAATAGCTGATCACGTCACGGAAATTCTCCAGCGACAGTCCTTCCGACCCCACAAAAGCCAGTTTAGCAACCAAGACAAAAGGGTAGAGGAAGAACACACCGAGAAACAACGTGACCGGCAGGATCAGCACATAGGGGAGCAAACGGGCGTTCATAAGCGCGCTCCTGGCAGTCGGGGGGATGCCCCCCGCGAATTCAAAGGATAGATGACTTGGGGTAGAGGCGTCCGGGCCGTGACAAGCCCGGACACCGTTTTGCGCGGGTGCGCTGTTTACTCGACCGGGCAGGCGCCTTCGGACGGGGCATCCGGAGCCCAGCAGGGCGCACCGGTTTCTTCCATGATGGCGGCAAGCTGGCCCTTTTGATCATCCAGCACTTGCCGGATGTCTTGTCGCGCAAGCACGATACGTTCAAAGCTGTCGACGAAAACGCGGTTGAAATCGCCGCCTTTGTCACCGAGGCCGGCCGGCAAGAGGCCGGGGTTCGCATCCGATGCCGCGCTCATTTTGGCCACGGCAGCGCCGGCGGCTTTGACCGATGGCGGCAGATCGTCCGGCAGGTCGACATCCACGACGGGAAAGAAGTTGGTCGCTTTCAAGGTCGCAATCTGCGTTTCCGGTTTAAGCATGTAGGCCAACAGCGCCTTGGCGCCTTCGGCATCGGTCACGGTCTTGGGGATTGCAATCCCGGCCAGAACCGGCATGAAGCCGCGCCCGGTTGGGCCAGACGGGGCTGGGAAGGCGACAAAATCATCCGGCCGCTCGTTGAAGGCCTGCGCAAGTCGCGAGGTGTGATCGAACACGATCCAGGCATCGCCCGACAGCAGTTGTTCCTGCATGAACGAGAAATTCGTCGAGGCCGGGTTGGTATGTTCCCAAAGCTCGCGGAACTTTTCCCAAGCGACAACTGCGTCGTCAGAGGCAAAGGTCCGTACCACGCCATTGGTGTAGGACGGGTAGAGATAGCCTTGGAAGAACCGGTGTTTCAAACCCTTGGGCCCAGCCGGGAAGCCGAATTTCGCTTCGCCTGTCGCCTCGTGAACCGCTTTGCTCCAGGCAATCAGCTGGTCATAGGTCAGGGCGTCGATATCGGCCCCTTCGGGCAGATAGGGCAGGGCTTCCTTGTTGGCGGCCATGATGTAGCTGGCCTGCATCCACGGGATATATTGCAGGCTGTCAGTGCCGAGTTTCGCAAGGTTGTTGAAGGTCTCGCTCTTGGAGGCCACACCCAGATCGTCGAGATCCATCAGCGTCTCGGGGTCCAGCGCGGAGAAATTGCCGTGCAGTGCCCCAAGCAGGTCAATGGAACCGGAACCGGCCTGAAGCTCCGCCTGAAGGCGCGTCAGCCAGGGACCATCTTCGTTGGGTTGATAGTCAACACCGGCCTCGAAACCGGACAGGACCTGTTCGCGCATGGCCTGGGCTTCTTCGACGGGTCGGGCCTGGGTTGACCAGAACAGAACTTCGGCCTGAAGCGGTGCCGTTGTGAATAGGATCGCGGCTGTGGCCGCAAGTGATTTTATTGAAAACATGATTTCCTCCCTAATCGGGCGTCACCGGCCCCTGCGAAGGGCTTTTGGCTGGCCGCAATGGGGCAACTGTGATATAACGTTATATCACAGTCAACATGAATCTGGCGCCTTGGGGACTGTGTGAGGTCAGCCGCCTCGCGGTGTTTTTGCTTGAAGGTCACGGCCGCTTCACGCATCCACGTTGAAATCCCTTCGCCGAGCGATTGCAGCATGACATGACGAAAAAACCCACACTCTCGACCGTTGCGCGCGAAGCCGGAGTTTCGGTGCCCACTGTCAGTCAGGTGATGCGGGGCACGGGCCGGATTTCCGAGACGACCCGTCAGAAGGTTCTGGAGACCGCAAAGCGTCTGCAATATGTGCCGGATCAGCGCGCCGCTACGATGCGATCCGGTGAAAATCGCGAAATTGGGTTTATTATCAACCAGCTGTCCAACCCCTTCAACGCCGAGGTGGTGAGCGGTGCGGTAGATCTGTTGGAGGACGCAGGATACCTGGTGTCCATTCTGGACGCGCGTGACGATGCCCACCGTCAGGGCAGGCATGTCGAAGCCTTCATACGTCATGGCCGGGGTGGCTTGCTCTGGGTGCCCGCGCAGGACACCCCTGACGAGACCTATGACCTTATCGCGTCGCGCAAGATCCCGACGGTGACATTTCTGCGGCCGGGGCGGGACGACTTTGATCACCTTGGCATTCGAAACGCCGCTGCAACGACAGAGGCGACGCATCACCTGGCAGATCTGGGGCACCGTCGTATTGCCTATCTGGGGGGGGTTCAGGACAGTTCGGTGCGGTGCGAACGGATTTCCGGATATGCGACGACCCTGCGGGAGCGGGGGCTTGGCCCACCGCTGGTCTGGCCAAGCGGCGACGACAAGGTCACCAGCCTTGAGGCCATGTGCAAATTGCAGGAGGCCCACCCTGAGGTGACGGCGGTGGTCTGCAATGGCGACATGGTTGCCCTTGGGGCCTGTCTTGCGCTTCTCAGGGCGGGCAAAACGCCCGGTCGCGAGGTGTCGGTGGTCGGGTTTGATGACATTCAAGAGGCCGCCGTGGCGACGCCGCCCCTGACGACGCTTGCGGTTGCGCCGCAACACCTGGGCCGGGAGCTGGCAAAATTATTGCTGGATCGCATTGCGACGCCTGACGGCCCGGTCGCCACGGTGAAGGCGCCAGTTGCCTTGGTGATCCGGCAGACCACGGGACCGGTCTGCCGCTAGGTGAGTGCCGTGTTACATCCGTCCCAGGCGGTTCTGATCGTCGATCACTTCCAGGGTGCAGCTATCAACGGTCCAGCGCCACAGAACGAGGTTGCGATTGCTGGCGGTCGCTCCCTTGGCAAAACTGCGAACCAGCAGGCCCGCGTAGCCGGCCGCGATCAGCGCACTGGCAAACTCCTGGGTCGCGACGCGCCGCCCGTCGAGCATCGCGGTCCGCCAGCCCGGATCGGCCAGGTCGTCCTCTGACAGCCCGAAGCGGGTCAACCCCTCGGCGTCGCCAGTGTCGAAAACCGGGCCGAGATCGGCCTGATAAGACACCAGGATCGTGGGTTGCAAACTTCCGACCTGATGGGCCTCGCGCAGGGCGGTGGCGGGATCCAGTGCAGTATAGAGCGCGGGCACGCCCACCGGGTTGAACCGCCCCCCGTAGCGTTCCGCCCCCCGTCCTGACAGCGGTTCGCGCGCATAGACCGGGTTCAGCGCACGGTAGAGCGGGCCCTGATAGCGCCCGTCAGCCATCGGCATCAGGCAAAGAGACCGGCGTCAACGGCGTCAATATACTCCAGGACCTGTTGCGCCTTGCCCTCCTGCACCAGCTGCATTGCGGTGCGGCCATCAAATCCCGGCAAAGGTTCCGATCTGTACCAGGCATAGGCCATCAGTTCCGAGCCAAAGCGCGGTTCGACCTTGTTGAGGACCTCGACCAATTCGCGCAAACGACGCTGGGTCTTGTCGGATTGGATCCTGACGCGGCGCTGCAAGGCGTCTTTGTTCAGCCCAACCGTCAGCGCGACCTCTTCGGCAGAGGTGCGTAGAACCGCCGCGATTTTACGGGGTTCGAATTGTCCACCTTCGGCAAAGTTTGCGATATGCATGGCGTGCCCTCATCGGTCATTATTGCGCAATATAGCGTGAATATGGCCGAATATCAAGGCGGCCAGCGGACTGGCTGCCATGCGCTTTATTTTGGGTTTGCAACCGCCTCGGCCGCGCGGGGGTCCAAGACGCGCAGCGTGCGCAGAGCAAGCGCCAGAGACAAGGCCGCGCAAAGGGCGATGGAGGCAATCATCGGCACAGCGGTTCCGTCAAAGAACAGCCCGGTGAAGGCGACCATAACGCCGCCGGTCACCATCTGAAGTGTCCCGCCGAGGGAGGAAGCCAGGCCGGCAATCTCGCCATGCGGATCGAGCGCCATCACCATTGTGGTCGGAATGATCAATCCAAGGCAGGCGTTGGCACAAAAGAGACCTGCAACAATGACCGGCAGGCTGGCAAACCCAGACAGTCCGACCAACAGCAAAAGGCCGGAAAAACCTGCAAAACCAAGGGCAGCCAGGCGGATCACCCGCAGCACCCCGAGTTTTTCACCCAAGGGGCCAGCGGCCTGGGAGGCAGCAAAAAACCCGACAGCATTGATTGCGAAGGCCAGGCTGAACCCTGTTGCGCTCAGCCCGAATTGCCCGGAATAGACAAAGGCGGCGCTGGCGATGAAGACCATGAAACTGGCAAAGCCAAAACCGCCAATGAACGTCAAACCCATGAAGACCGGATCACGAAACAGGATCTTGCTGCCTTGCCACAGATTGGAGATGTTGACGGGGACGCGCTTTTCCGCAGCCAGTGTTTCCGGCAATGCGGTGGCTGTCAGCAGCAGGCTGAGCACGGCCGCGATGCTGAGCACCCAGAAAATCAACCGCCAGTCCCCGACCGCCAGAAGCCCGCTCCCGGCAAGCGGTGCAAGCATCGGCGAGATTGAAATCACCAGCATCACCAGCGCCATCAGCCGGGTCGCCTGCGGACCTGTATGCATGTCGCGGATCACCGCCCGTGGCACGACCATCAGCACCGCGCCGCCGACCCCTTGCAGGGCCCGAAAGGCGATCAGCCAGCCGATGCCGGGCGCCATTGCGCATCCGACGGTCGCTGCGGTGAAAATGACCAGGCCGGCATAGAGCGGCATTTTTCGCCCGACCTGATCCGACCACGGACCATAAAACAGCTGCACCACCCCAAAGGCCACGAAATAGGCGGTCAACGTCAGCTGGGTGGCGGCAACATCGGTCCCAAGAGCGGCCGTAATTGCAGGCATCGCCGGCAGATAGGTATCAATTGCAAAGGGTCCGACGGCAGACAGCAAACCCAAAATGAGTGCAGCGCGAAACATAGTCATTCTGATCAACTCCGACTTTGATCTTGTGCTACGTTTGTTCGCATGGCGCTGCAACCATGAATTGCGCCGCAGGTTCAGTTCAACAGAACCGGCAGCTGGATCGGACCGCGAAATCCAAAGCCCCGCCAGATGACCGCGTCGGGATCGGGCAGGGTCATGTTCGGGAACCGGTCGAACAGAAGTGGCAGCATGACCTGGGCCACGGCGCGTCGCGCCACATGTGTGCCCTGGCAGAAATGCGGACCGTTGCCAAAGGACTGATGCAGGATCTTCTCGCGGTAGACGTTAAAGATCTCGCCGTCCTCCATCACCTCTTCGTCCCGGTTGGCGCTGGCCTGGATGGTCATCACCGTGTCGCCTTTGGGCACGAAACAGCCCCGGATTTCCGTGTCCTCTGTGACCAGCCGTGACGAGGCAGAAATCGGAGCAACCCAGCGCACCCCTTCTTCAAAGGCCTTGTCCCAATCGGCGTTGCGCTTGACCTCGGCCAGTTGGTCCGGATTGCTCAGCAGTCCGACAACGATTGTATTCAGGGCATCGCGAGGCTCGTTGATGCCGCCGCCGATCGCGATCTTGATATTGGCGTAGATTTGTTTTTCCGGGATCGGCTCCGCCGCGTTCAACATAACGGAAAATGCGGAGTTGTTGGGGGCGGCCTTGTGGCGATCCTGTATCTTGTCGAACAGGGCATGCATTTCTTCGTTGGCGCGGTCGGCGCGGGCAAATGGTTCGTCCCGCCAGCCAAAGTTCCCGGCCCCGTCGATCAGGGCCTGGCTCCACCGCTGCATGTCGGCATCGCTGGCGTCCTCGATCCCCAGCAGGATGGCAAGGCCGCGGGCGCAATAGGGACCGCTGAGCGCGGGGAAGAGATCGACCATTTCGCCACGGGGAAGGCGGCTCACATAGTCTTCGGCCACTTTTTGATATTGTGGCACCCAATCGTCGCGGATGACGCGCGGGGCAAAGGCGGGCGCCATTGCCATGCGTTCACGCAGATGTTCCGCGCCATCTTTGCGCATCAACGTGTGCGACCAGAAGGCGCGCTTCATCGGCGTGTTGGGGTCGTCCGAGCTGAACAGTTGCGGGTTGTCCTTAACGTATTTGGTATCTGCGGCCTTGGTCAGCAACGTCCGGCCCGCCGCCTTGACGCGGCATACCGGGGCCTCTGCGCGCAGGCGGCGATAGATCGGAAAAGGATCCCGGTCCAGGGCGTCCAGCGTGATGGTCTCATCCAGGGGGGCAAGTTCAGCCATTGCTCTCTCCCAGCAGACGCAACGCGTTTTCCTTGAGGATCAAAGGGCGGACCTCGTCCTTGAACGGGGCGTCAGCGAAATCCGCCAGCCACCGATCCGGCGTAAGCGCGGGCCAGTCAGAGCCGAAGAGCATCTTCTTCTTGAGGATCGAATTCGCGTAGCGGATGAAGGTTTCGGGGAAATATTTCGGGCTCCAGCCGCTCATGTCATAATAGACGTTGGGCTTGTGCTGGGCGACGGCGAGCCCTTCTTCGGTCCAGGGAAAGCTGGGGTGGGCCAGGATGATCGGCATGTCCGGAAAATCCACGGCCACATCATCGAGATGCATCGGGTTGGAGTATTTGAGCCGCATCCCCATGCCACCGCGCATGCCGGAGCCGACGCCCGTCTGGCCGGTGTGAAACAGGGTGATGACACCCTCTTCGGCGCAGGCTTCGAGGACGGTATAACAGGCGTCCCGGTCGTTCGGGAAAAACCCCTGCATGGTCGGGTGAAACTTGAACCCGCGCACGCCAAAGTCGCGGACCAGGCGTTTGACCTCGCGCGCGCCGGCCTTGCCTTTGTGCGGGTCGATCGAGGCGAAGGGGATCAGAATGTCGTCATTCTCGGCGCAGATCTGGGCAACTTCTTCGTTGGAATATCGCCGGAACCCGGTTTCGCGCTCGGCATCCACCGGAAAGATCACCGCCGCGATGTTGCGTTCGCGGTAGTAGGCGGCGGTGTCTTGAACGGTCGGCAGCATGCCCTCGGCCCCTGCGGGGTTCTTGAAATATGTCGCCATCCCGGCCTGGAATTCGTTGTAGCCGTCATCCCGCCCGTGGTTGCACGGTTCCTCTGCATGGGTGTGAAAGTCGATTGCCTTAACGGCGCTGAAATCAACCATATGCGTGCCTCCCCTTTTAAAAATGCTATACATCATAATCGTTATCCAATACAACAAATTTAGAGAACAAGGAGAACCCGCATGGCTGATGTTTCTGGACAGGGCAACGTGACGCGCGTCGAGATTGACGGCGATATTGCAACGCTTGCTTTTGACCGTCCTGAAAAGCGCAACGCCATGAACGACCAGCTTATTGCGGAGCTTGAGGCGTTCTTTGCCCAGCCGCCCGAGGGGGTGCATGTGGTGATCTTGCGGGGAGAGGGCGGCCATTTCTGTTCCGGGCTTGATCTGTCAGAGCATGAACACCGCGACCCGATCGAGGGCGTCTATCATTCGCGCAACTGGCATCGTGTGTCGGAGCTGATCGAGTTCGGAGGCCTGCCGGTGATCTCGGTTCTGACCGGGGCCGTCATTGGTGGCGGTCTGGAAATTGCGGCCTCGACCCATGTGCGTATCGCCGAGCCGGATGTCCGCTTTCAGTTGCCCGAGGGGCGGCGCGGGATCTTTGTTGGCGGTGGTGCGACGGTGCGGGTCGGCCGGTTGCTGGGCGCGGACAGAATGCGGGAGATGATGCTCACTGGCCGCAACTATGGGGCGGAGGAAGGTCTGTCGCTGGGCTTGTGCCACTACAGCGTTGGCAGCGGCGAAGGGCATGATCTGGCAAGGAAACTGGCCCGCAAGATTGCTGACAATGCACCGTTTTCAAATTATCTGATGTTGCAGGCTATTTCGCGGATCCAGGACATGCCACGGTCCGAAGGCTTCTTTACCGAAAGTCTGGCGGCGGCGATGGCGCAAACATCGGACGGCGCAAAGGAGGGAATGCGGGCGTTTCTGGAAAAGCGACCTGCGAAATTCAGGTAAACTGATCGCTCGGGCGTGGAGGAACGCCGACAGAGCACATTTGTCACTTTAGGGAGGAGATGACATGAAGAAACGTAACTTTATCACGGGCACGATTGCGGGCCTGGTGGCCGCAGCGGCGCTTGGTGGCGTGGTCGCGGCGCAAGAGGTCACATTGCGGTTGCACCAGTTCCTGCCGCCGCCGGCCCCTGTTCCTGCGCAAATTCTGAAACCCTGGGCCGAAGGCGTCGAAAAGGCCTCTGACGGGCGGATCAAGATCCAGCATTTTGATGCGATGTCTCTGGGCGGGCGTCCGCCGGAACTGATGGATCAGGCGCGCGATGGCGTGGTGGATCTGTCGATGACGGTTGTCGGCTATACGCCGGGCCGGTTCCCGCGGACCGAGGTGTTCGAACTGCCATTCATGATGACCGATCCGGTTGCCACGGCTGCGGCCTATTGGGAGATGGTCGAGAACGACTTTCAGAACAACGAATACAAGGATGTGAAGGTCCTGGGGGCCTGGGTTCATGGGCCCGGCCTGATCCACACCAAGGATGGCGTCAACAAACTTGAGGATCTCAAGGGCCTGACCCTGCGTGGACCGACCCGGATCATCAATGATCTGCTTGGCGAACTGGGGGCGGAGCCGGTCGGCATGCCGCTACCAGCCATTCCCGAGGCCCTGTCCAAAGGCGTTGTCAAAGGCACCGTGATCCCGTGGGAAGTGACAACGGCGATCCGGCTGTCCGAACTGGTCGGCAACCACACGGAATTCGCCGGGGATGAGGCGTTCTATACTGCGGCTATCGTTCTGGTGATGAACAAGGCCAAATACGACGCCTTGCCAGATGATCTGAAGGCCATTCTGGATGCGGAATCCGGTGCCAAACTGTCCACCTTCGCCACGCAGGTGATGTGGGACATGGACGCCCCAGCCAAGAAAATCGCCGTGGATGCCGGCAATACGGTCGTGACCCTGGATGAAGCCGAGGTCGCACGCTGGAAAGAAGCGGCTGAACCTGTCGTGGATCGCTGGATCGCCGATATGGAAAGCAAAGGCATTGACGGAGCGGCATTGATCGAAGAAGCCCGTGCCCTGATCAAAAAGCACGGCGGCTAAGACCGCGACGCAAACCTGAGGGGGCGGCAACGCCCTCTCTTTTCACGCGGCTTCTTCTAAATTCGGGACCCTCATGTACCGGCACCTCAATTCCCTTGTCTACGCTCTGGCGCATCTTCTTGCCCTGGCTGGCGGCGTTGTCCTGCTTGCCATCACCTTTCTGACCTGCCTTTCCATCCTCGGGCGCGCGGTGATTTCGCTCGACATCGGTCTTGGCCCCATCCGCGGCATCTACGACATGACTGAAATCGGCATGGCGGTCGCGGTCTTTGCGTTCCTGCCCTGGGCGCAATTGCGCGAAGCCCACGCGCGGGTGGATCTGTTTCAATGGGCGATCCCGAAGAAAGCGGATCAGGCGATTGATCTTGTTTTCAACGTGGCGATGGCCTGCGTGGCGATCATCGGCACCCATCGGCTCTACCTCGGGATGCAGGACAAGCTTTCTTATGGCGAGACGACCCTGATTGCCCAAATCCCCGTCTGGCAAGGCTATGCTGCGGGACTCGTCGGGGCGGTCGGTTTTGTCATTGTCGCCCTTTTCTGCACGCTGCGGGCCGCGCGGCGGTTGGCCGGTTATGAGGATATCACGCCATGAGCAATTTCGAACTGGCGATCTGGTCCTTTCCAGTCCTGCTGATGCTGGTCTTCCTGCGCGCGCCGATTGCGCTGGCGATGATTGCGGTTGGCGTCGGAGGGACCTATCTGGTGATCGGCTCTCCGATGATGACACTCAATCAGCTCAAGACGCTGACCTATGGCACCTTCTCCAACTATTCCTTCTCGATCATCCCGTTGTTCTTGCTGATGGGACAATTCGCGACCCTCTCCGGGATGTCGACCTCGTTGTTCAAGGCGGCAGAGAGCTTTCTGGGACATCGCCGGGGTGGTGTGGCCATGTCAGCCGTCGGTGCCTGTGCCGGATTTGGTGCGATCTGTGGTTCGTCGCTGGCCACGGCGGCAACCATGGGGCAGGTGGCCCTGCCAGAGCTGCGCCGGTATGGCTATCCGGATTCGCTGTCGACCGGCGCACTTGCGGCCGGGGGGACCTTGGGCATTTTG
This sequence comes from Tritonibacter horizontis, assembly GCF_001518015.1. Lineage (GTDB taxonomy): Bacteria > Pseudomonadota > Alphaproteobacteria > Rhodobacterales > Rhodobacteraceae > Epibacterium > Epibacterium horizontis. The sequence continues at coordinate 89,634 of NZ_LPUY01000135.1, read as the reverse complement.
ATCCCGCCCTCGGTCATTCTGGTGATCTACGCCATTCTGGCGGAACAGAATATTGCCAAGCTGTTCGTGGCGGCGTTCATCCCCGGCATCCTTGCCGCGATTGGATATATGATCGCCATTTCCATCTGGGTGCGGGTTCGGGCCAATGCGGCCGGCGTCAGCCCGCGCATGCCCTGGGGCCAACGGTTGGTGATGCTGGGCAAGGTCTGGCCGGTGATCGTGATTTTCGGCGCGGTGGTCGGCGGCATCTATGGCGGCATCTTTACCCCGACCGAAGCCGCAGCCGTGGGAGCGGCGGGCACCTTTCTGGTCGCGCTGTTCAGTGGCGAAATGTCCTGGCCCCGGCTGAGCGAGTCGATCCTGACGACCGCCAGTGCCAGTGGCATGATCTTTCTCATCATCCTGGGGGCAGGGATCTACAACAACTTCCTGTCCTTGACGCAACTGCCGCAAGACGCCTCGGCCTGGGTGGGGGCGCAAGGGTTTTCGCCCTGGTTTGTGCTGACTATCGTGTTGATCATGTATCTGCTCTTTGGCTGTGTGATGGATAGTTTGTCGATGGTTCTGTTGACCGTGCCGATCATCTTTCCCATCATGTCGGCGCTCGATTTTGGCATGAGCGCGGGTGACTTTGGCCTGTGGTTCGGCATTCTGGTTCTGATCGTGGTGGAGGTTGGGCTGATCACGCCACCGGTGGGCATGAACCTGTTCATCATCAACTCGATTGCCAAGACAACGCCGATCTCCGAGACCTACCGGGGGGCCTTGCCCTTTGTGGTGACGGATATCATCCGGGTTGTCTTTTTGGCGGCGTTTCCCGCGATCACGCTTTGGCTGGTCTGGTTGATCGACGCCCTGTAGCCTGAGGGCTGCGCCGGAAACCCTCACAGAAAAGAGCGGCCCATGATGCGATATCAGGGCCGCTCTTTGATTTTGACTATTGCAGATCCTATTGCAGCGTCCTGGGCTGCGGATGTGTTCAGGCTGTTCGTATTCCGGCTGTTCCGGCAAACAGATCGGCAATCTTATCCGCGTGATTTGCCCGCAAGGCACGTTGATTCAACGAACCTTTTTCCGTGATCTCGCCCTTGTCAAAGCTGGGGTCGTCCGTCAGGATCGCGGCGCGGCGCACCCGCGTGGCAGAGCCGGTGGCACGGCTGCTTGCCTGGGTCAGTTTCTCTGTCAGCGCGGTGACAAGAGCTGTCTTTTCCATCTGCCGCGCGCGTTCGGACAGGATCAGCAAGGCCCCCAGTTCCGCCTCGTTCTCGCCCACGATCACCGCATCGCGCAGCAGGCCGTCCATCGCATCGACCAGGGCGGCACGCACCGCCCCGACCGTCACCCAGGTGCCTGTGTTGAGCTTGAAGTTTTCCGCCACCCGGCCGTCAAAGAAAAACCCCTTGGAAAAATCCTCTGGGTTGGCCGGGCGCAGGGCGTCGCCCATGCAGTAATACCCCTCGTCGTCAAAGGCTTCGGAGGTTTTTTCCGGATCGCCCAGATAGCCGGGTGTAATGGTTGGCCCCTTCAGGCGCAGTTCCAATTTGTCCCCGACCGGAACCAGCTTCATGCTGAGCCCGGCGGCAGGCACCCCAACGTTGCCGGCAAATTCCTGCACCTCGGTACAGGACAATGCAAAGGGCGCGGTTTCGGTGGCGCCGAGGCTGGTGGACAGCAGGACTTCGCGTCCGGTTGTTTGGCGCCCGATGGCACGCAGCCGATCCCATGTGTTTTGCGCCATGCCAGCGCCGGCATAAAACATCATGCCAAGCTGGCTGAAGAACGTCCCGGCCAGCGCGGGATCGGATTCCAGTTCGTCGATCAGCATGTCCCAGCCAACCGGGACGTTGAAATACCAGGTACAGGCGATTTCGCGCAGGTTGCGCAGGGTTTCGCCGAACTTGCCGGGCGCGGGTTTGCCATCGTCGATGTAGTAGGTGCCGCCATTCGTCAGCACCAGATATGAAACCTTGTTGCCGGCCGCCGTATGGTTCCAAGGCGCCCAGTCGAGCACTACGGGCGGGCGTTTTTCAAGGAACCTGTAGCAATCGCGGATCATGGCCTGCGAGGCACAAATCATGCGGTTTGTGTTGATCACGGCCTTGGGGGTGCCGGTTGATCCCGACGTAAAGAGGTATTTGACCACCGTATCGGAGGACACAAGAGCGCGGGCGGCCGCGGATGTTTCGCCAGCGCCCTGCAGTAGGTCGTCAAACCGGACGGTTCCCGCGCCGCGTTGGGTGATGACCGCCATTTGAGGGCTGTGGATCGCCGCGATCGCCGCCGCAAAGGCGTCGCCATCGTCGGCGTAGATGGCACCGGGAGACAGCAGCGCTGCGATATCCTTGAGCTTGCCATGATCCTTTGACACCAGCGAATAGGCGGGGCTGACCGGAGCGTAGGGGATGCCGACGTAGAAACAGGCCGCCCCCAGCAGGGCGTGCTCCAGAGAATTGCCCGACAGGATCAAAAGCGGCCGATGTGGCCCAAGCCCCATATCCAGCAATTGCGCACCGATCTTGCGGGCGGCACCGCGAGCTTCGCCATAGGATATTGTGCGCCAGGCCCCGTCGTCGGGACGCTCTGCGCGCCGGGCAATCCACGGCGCGTCGGGCGTGGCATCGGCCCATTTGTCTAGATAATCCGCAAGGGTCGGCAAGTGAGGCGGCAGCTCTTTGGTCTGCGCCATCAGGATTGTACCATCGTCGCGGGTCTGGATGTCGAATTCGGGCGTCCAGAAATCTGTTGGATCCAGCGTGTTCATCCCCGTCTCCTAGCGCGGAGCCATGCGAATGGCCCCGTCCAGTCGGATCGTCTCGCCGTTGAGCATGGAGTTGCGGGTGATGTGACGGACCATTTCCGCGTATTCCTCCGGATCGCCAAGCCGCGAGGGAAAAGGCACCTGCGCGCCAAGCGAGGCCTGCACCTCTTGCGGCAGCTCATCCAGCAGGGGCGTCAGGAACAGACCCGGTGCAATGGTGCAGACCCGAATGCCCTTGTCGGCCAGGTCGCGCGCCATGGGCAGCGTCATGCTGACAATGCCCCCCTTGGAGGCGGCATAGGCCAATTGCCCGATCTGCCCGTCAAAGGCCGCTACCGAGGCGGTGTTGATGATGACACCACGCGCCCCGTCTGGCCCGATAGGGTCGGCTGCGCAGATCTGTGCGGCCGCCTGGCTGGCACAATTGAAGGTGCCCATCAGATTGACCATCAGGGTCTTTTGAAACAGGGCGCTGTCATGGGGGGCGCCTCGCGAAACGGTTTTCGCGGCGCCGCCAATACCGGCACAATTGACAAGCACACGCAGCCCGCCGAACTGCTCCTGTACGGCGCTGATCCCGGCCGCGACAGAGGCGGGGTCGGAGACATCGACCTTGAAGAAGCGACCGCCGATCTTGGCTGCATGGGCCGCGCCGCTGTCTTGGTTGAGGTCAAACAGCGCCACTTTCAGCCCATCCGCCGCCAAACGAGCCGCCGTTGCCGCGCCCAGGCCGGAGGCCCCGCCGGTGACGATGGCCGTGTGACCGGCCCAATCCTGCAAACTCATTCCTGCTCTCCCTTTTGGCGAATTTTCTTCAACAGTGCCAACAGCGTGGTCTTCTCGCTCTCTGTCATGTCGCTAAAAAGCCGATCCTCATGCGCGCGCACCGCCGCGATTGTCTCCTGGTAAAGCCGTCGCCCGTTGTCGGTTGGAACCAGCGCCTGCACGCGCCGGTCGGTCGGAACCTGTACCCGAGACAGACAGCCCCGGCCTTCGAGTTCGTCGACAATCGCCACAAGACCAGAGCGTTCAATGCCCATCATGCGGGCCAGTTCGCTTTGGGTGATGTTCGGGTATTTGACCGTGAGCGACAGCGCGGAAAAGACGCGGGCGGACAGTCCGTCCTGGCCCAGAGCCTCGCGAAAATCGTTCTGCACGATGATATAGGCACGTTTGAGATTGTAGCCAAACAGCTCTTCCAGATCTGATGACTCGAGATCAAAGTCAGCGACACGTTGGATTGTTTGCTTGGCCATTGGCATCCTCCTGCTTGCTGTAGCCATGTTACGTCGAGTTTGTTACATAGGTAAACAGTTAATTCAGTGAAAGGCTTCTGAAATGAATTTGCCCGCGCCTGCATTCGACCTGGTTTGCACCCTGGATGTGACCCTGGATACCATTCGCGAAATGGGGCCAGGGCGCGCAGGGCAGCGCCGGATCATCCCCATAATCGGGGGCCACGTCACAGGTCCCCGGTTGTCGGGACGCATTCTGAACCTCGGGGCGGATTGGCAGACGGTTTTTGAAAACGGGCTGGCGGAGCTGGACACCCGTTATGCGATGGAAACCGACGATGGTGCGACGATCGAAATCGTCAACTACGGCTTTCGGCATGGGCCGAAAACCGTGCTGGAGGCGGTCGCGCGCGGCGATGCAGTGGACCCCGCTGCGTATTACATGCGCACCCACGCCCGGCTGGAGACAGGGGATCCACGCTACGACTGGGTCAACACCACATTGTTCGTCGGTGTTGGCGGTCGCGCACAGCAATCGGTCAAGCTGGATCTCTATGCGCTAGGCTGACGTCGACGCGCGTTATGTTTCGCGTTTGGAGGTATCGTAACGCTCTGAGGTTGCATAATAATCGTCGAACCCGATCCGGCGGCGCAGTTCGCCAAAATCCATCAGGTCGGTACGGCTGTCGTCCCGCATGCCGCGCAGGGTGGTGACCATTGCCTGCATCGCAGCCGCCATCAACGTTAAAGGATAGGCGGCAATGGAATAGCCAATGTCGCGCAGAACGTCGTTGGGCAGATCCGGCGTTGCACCACCTTCGACGATATTCGCCATCTTGGGGCCGGGCAGGGCGGCGCAGACCTCGCGCATCTCAGCCTCTGACCGGGGGGCTTCGACAAACAGGATATCGGCGCCGAGTTCCGCAAATCTGGCCGCCCGGTCAATCGCTTCGCTCAGGCCGTGTTCATGGCGTGCGTCGGTCCGGGCGAGGATCAGCATATCGCCGCCCTCTTCCTGCAGGGCGGTGCGGGCATCGACGGCGGCGCGGATGCGGTCAAAGGCCTCGTTGCGACCCACCACGGCCTTGCCCGGTGTATGGCCGCAGCGTTTGGGGGCGAGCTGGTCTTCGATCATGACCGAGGCCGCGCCGGCCTTGGCAAAACCTGTCACCGTGCGGCGGACATTCATTGCGTTGCCATAACCGGTATCGCCATCGGCCAGCAGCGGAATTGTGATCGCATCGCAGATGTTGCGAGCCTGGTCCACCACCTCGCCATAGCTCATCAGGCCCAGATCCGGTGCGCCGATCCGGCTGGCAGAGGCCGCAAAGCCGGACATAAAGGTCAGCGCGTAACCTTCCTGTGCGATCAGTTTGGCCGACAGGGCATCATAGCAGCAGGGCATGATGTGGCAGCGATCCTCTGCCAGCAGGGCACGAAGACGGGAAGCTTGGGTCATGAGGTCACCATTTGAAAGGAAGGTAGAGGGCCAGATCGGGCCACAGATAGAGCAGCGCCACAGTGGCGAGCATCAGCAGCAGGAACGGCCAGACCCCGCGCGCCACTTCGCCCAGCGACACCCGCGCCACCGCTTGAATGATATAGAGGTTTAGCCCCACCGGCGGCGTAATCAGGGCGCATTCGACCATGATGACCATATAGATCCCGAACCAGATCGGATCGAACCCCAGCCCCATCGCGGCAGGCAGCAAGACCGGGGTCATGATCAGGATCATCGACAGGGTTTCAAACACCAGCCCCATCAGCAGCAGAACCACGGAAACCAGCAGGATAAACACCAATGGTCCGTCTATATTGCTGGCGATAAAGGCGGAAATATCCTGTGGAATGCGATAAAGCGCGATGGCTTTGCCAAAGATCTTTGCACCGGCAATGATCAGCAGGATCGCGGTGGTGGTGCGGGCGCTGTCGCGGATGGCCTCCCATAGGCTGGTCCAGGTCAGCGTACGCAACACCAGTCCGGTGATCACCAGTGCGGCGGCAAAGCCGACGGCAGAGGCCTCTGTCGGGGTGAATGCACCAGAGTACAGTCCCGCCACGATCAACACCGCCAATGCCACAGAGGGCAAGGCGCGCAGGCTGGCGATCCGCCGTTCAGGCCAGCTTGCCCGTGGCATCGGGGTATAGCTGTCCGAAAACCGCGCATGCAGGATTGAAAAGCCGATGAACAGCAGAACCAGTGTCAGCCCCGGCCCGATGCCTGCAAGAAACAGCGCAATCACGGATTCTTCTGCCACGAAGCCGAAGACAATCATCGGGATGGAGGGCGGTATCAGGATGCCAAGGGTGCCGCCGGCCGCCAGCAATCCGTAGACAAACCGGCGGTTGTAGCCGCGATTGACCATCTCGGGGATGGCAACGGTGCCAATCGTGGCAGCCGTGGCGACCGAAGACCCGGAAATCGCCGCGAAGAGCCCACAGCTGAGGATCGTCGCAACCGCCAGTCCGCCGGGCCAATGCCCGACCCAGGCCTGTACGGCCCCAAACAGGTCGCGCCCGACGCCACCTTTCAGAAGCACATTCGACATCAGCAGAAACAGCGGCACCGCCAACAGGATGAACCCGTCGAGCGTGGACAGGATCGCCTGCGGGGCCATCAGCGGCGAGAACCCGCCGCCGATCAGCATCGCAAGGCCAATACCCCCCAGCGCAAAGGCGACCGGCACCCCGATCAGCAACAGCGCAAAAAGCCCGGCAAGGATGAGAAGAATGCTCATTCGTGGCTGCTCCCCAATGAGGTGGCAGAACTGTTCGGCAGGCCGATAAGCTCTGTCAGGGCTTGCGCGGTCAGCAGCGCAAAACCCACCGGCACGGCCAGTTCGGCCACCCAGCTTGGCAGGTTCAGCAACGAACCGGTGGTGCGTCCGCGCTGCCAGCTGTCATAAAAAATCTCCCAGCCCCAGATCGTTACGATGACCGAAAAGACGATCATGACCGCAAGCGACACAGCGATGCAGAGTTTTTGCAGGCCGCGTGGAAGAAGGTTCGTGACTGCATTGACGGTGATGTGTTGCCGTTGGCTGAGAACCCATCCCATTGCCAGCAGACATCCCCAGATCAGGCAGAGCTGGCTAAGTTCGGCAGCCCAGGTGGTTGGTTTCACAAAGAAATAGCGCGCGATCACTTCAAAGGTCAGCATCCCGCCGGTCAGCGCGAGAAGCCACGCCCCCAGGACGCCTGCCCAGCGGGACAGAGTGGAAACATATTGCATGGGAAATCCGTAGGTGCAGAGGCGGAAAGAACAGCCCGGAACCGGGCTGCTCGATGTCACGATGGGCGTGACAATTACTGGCTCGCGGCCTCAAGGATCTTTTCGCCAATCTCACCGGTCGATGCCAGATAGGAGTCATAGACGGGTTGCGAGACGGCCTTCCAGGCGGCGATATCCTCGTCGCTCAGCTCTACGATGGTCATGCCGTTTTCCTTGGCCGCGGCATAGGCCTCGGCTTCGATTGCGGCCATTTTATCCCGGACATCGTTTTGCGCGACAGTTGCAGCGGCGCGAATTTCGTCCTGCAGTTCGGCGGAAAGATTGTTCCACCAGTCGGTGTTCACAACCACGACAAATTCGATATCGGCGTGGTTGGTGACGGTGATGGTGTCCATGACCTCCCACAGTTTGCGGGATTTGACGCCAGATACGCCGGTCATGCCGACATCAACCGTGCCGCGCTGGTAGGCGAGGTACTGTTCCGAGCCGGAAATCAGCGTCGGAGCGCCGCCTGCCGCGGTGACGAAATCGCCAAGCGTCTTGCCAAAAACCCGGACCTTTTTGCCCTTCATGTCAGACGGCGATTTGATCGGACCGTCGTTCGACAGGATGATCGCGCCGCCATAAGCCTGCCAGAACAGGATCTGACCGCCGGTCTTGGCGACTTCTTCCTCGATCATGCTGCGCACCGGGCTGCCCTCGGCCACGGCTGCGCGGACCTTGTCCTCGGAATTCAGCAGGAACGGCATGTAGAAAACGTCCACAACCGGCGCATCGCCCACATAGCGCGTCAGCGAAGCCACGCCCGCCTCGATCGCACCGGATCCCACAGCCGCCGGAACTTCCTTGTCCTTGTACAGCGTGGCGCTGTCGTAGATTTCGACATCAATGGCCCCATCGGTCCGGGCCTCGACCTCTTTTTCGAACAGCGACAGGTTCTGTCCCAGGTGGCTCGTCAGCGGCAATTGCAGCGAAATCCGCATTTTTTCCGTGGCCTGTGCGCCACCCGCAAGCATGGAAAGGCCGATTGCGGCCCCGACTATTTTATTGAACACGTTTCACTCCTCCCTGAATGAATAGGGAAAAACTATCCAATCAACTGGAAGTTACAAGTTTTTTCGCCCCCGACCGGATCGCGCGCCGACCTCAGGCGGGGTGGGGTCCCCTGCTTAGGGAAAGCCGAACCGACGATGAGAGAGACATTTGTTTTTCCCCGGTGTTGGAGCTGACAGATTGTCGATCAAGCCCTGAGCCGGGCAGGCAGCCGCGCCTGCTGTTTCGGGGGCTGGCCGATGAATGACACTATATTTCAACCGATCCGAGCGGGACCGGGACGACCGTGAAAGGGTGCGACATGCAGAACGAGACGGTAAACACCTTGGTTGTCGGTGGCGGTCAGGCGGGGGTCGCCATGAGCGAACACCTCGGCAGGCTGAACATCCCGCATCTCGTGTTGGAAAAACACCGGATTGCCGAACAATGGCGGACTGGCCGCTGGGACAGCCTGGTGGCCAATGGTCCCGCCTGGCATGATCGCTTTCCGGGGCTGGAGTTTGCGCAGATCGACAAGGACGATTTCCCGTCAAAGGATGCGATCGCTGACTATCTCGAAGATTATGCCCGGATGATCGCGGCGCCGATCCGCACCGGTGTCGAAGTGCTGCGCGCCGAGCGGATCCCTGGCCACCGTGGGTTTCGCGTCGAAACCACCGACGGCGTGATTGAGGCCGAAAACATCGTCTGTGCCACGGGTGCGTTTCAAAAGCCGGTGATCCCTTCCGTTATACCGGAAACTGCGGAGTTGATGCAGCTGCATTCGCATGGGTATCGCAACCCCGACCAATTGCCAGATGGCGCGGTGATGGTTGTCGGGGCGGGGTCGTCGGGTGGCCAGATCGCGCGGGAACTGATGGAGGCAGGCCGGAAGGTCTACCTCTCGGTTGGTCCGCACGAACGGCCACCTCGCCGCTATCGGGGGCGGGATTTCTGCTGGTGGCTGGGCGTTTTGGGACTTTGGGATGTGTCGGCGATGGCACCGGGGACAGACCATGTGACCATTTCGGTCAGCGGCGCCAGGGGCGGCGAGACGGTTGATTTCAGACGGTTGGCAGCGCAGGGCATGACGCTTGTCGGGCGAACCGAAACCTACGAGGCGGGTGTCGTCACCTTGGCCGGCGATCTGGCGGCCAATCTCGCGGCAGGCGATGCCAGCTATCTCAAGATGCTGGACGCCGCCGATGCCTACGCGGCTCGCTATGGTATCGACCTGCCCCCTGAACCCGATGCGCGCGAGATCCCGCCCGACCCGGCCTGCGTCTCGTCACCGCAGCGGGCGCTCAACCTGGCAGAGGCCGGGATCACGTCGATCATATGGGCAACAGGATTTTCACGTGATTACAGCTGGCTAAAGGTCGATACCTTTGATGATGCGGGCGCGCCGGTGCATCAGCGTGGGGTCTCCGATCAGCCCGGAGTCTACTTCCTTGGCCTGCCTTGGCAGTCGCGGCGGGGATCCTCTTTTATCTGGGGGGTCTGGCATGACGCCAAACACGTGGCCGACCAAATTCACACCCAGCGCAAATACCTGGACTATCATCGTGCGACCCTAGAGGCGCAGCCCGACCGCGCCTGACCGCGCGCCCTCACATCGCAAATGGCCAACAAACGGGACTCCTCTCATGGCGCACAGACGCATCCGCAAGTTCAATACCGCCGACACCTATCCCGAGCAAAACTTGGACAATGACCTGTGTCAGGCCGTGGTCACCGAAGGCGGCAAGACGGTTTATCTGCGGGGACAGTGCCCGCAGAACCTCGACGATGCCCGCAACATCGACAGCCATGATCCGGTCGAGCAAACCCACAAAGTGATGCAGAACATCCAGCAGCTGATTGAAGAAGCAGGCGGCCGGATGGAGCATCTGGTCAAAGTGGTCGTCTATATCACCGACGTGCGCCACCGCGAGGCCGTGTATCGTACCATGGGGCTTTATATCAAAGGGGTTTATCCCGTTTCGACCGGGCTGGTGGTGCAGGCCCTGGCGCGTCCTGAATGGTTGGTCGAAATCGACGGCACCGCCGTTATCCCGGAGTAAACGCATGACCTTTTCCCTTGTGGCCCGTTGCGCGGAAACCGGCATGTTCGGTCTGGCCATTTCCTCCTCCTCCCCGGCCGTCGCCGCGCGCTGTTCGTTTGCGCGCGCCGGGGTCGGTGCCGTGGCCTCGCAGAATGTCACGGACCCGGCGCTTGGGCCCAAAGCGCTGGATCTGATGCATAGCGGTCTGAGAGCTCATGAGGCGATGGCAGCCCTTATCAAGCACAGCCAGTTCACAGAATATCGGCAGGTCATCGCGATTGACTGTACGGGATCAACGGCCATCCATTCCGGGCCGAACTCACTGGGTATCTGGACGCAGGCACAGGGCAGGAACGTGGCATCAGGGGGCAACCTTCTGGCGAACGATACGGTGCCACAGGCAATTGTGGATGGGTTTTGTGCGGCGAAGGGACATATCGGCGACCGTTTGGTCGCCGCGCTGCGGGCAGGGCTGGCGGCGGGCGGCGAAGCCGGTCCGGTTCATTCCGCGGGTCTGAAGATCGTCGACAAGGTCAGCTGGCCGGTGGCAGACCTTCGCTGCGACTGGACGGAGCGCTGCCCGATTGAAGAGGTCGCGACCGCTTGGGAGGTCTACAAACCGCAACTGGAGGCCTACATCCAGCGCGCGCTGGATCCGCGCGAGGCCCCTTCCTATGGTGTCCCCGGCGACGACTGATCAGGAAAGCGGTGCCGCAACAGGCGTTTTGGGCGGCGGTACACGTTCCGCCCTTCCCGAGGCCCCGGAGCGCGACCTGTCCCTTGACAAATACCCCGCGCTCAAGCCGATTTGGAGCGAGGGCCGAAGCAGATGTCGCGCCCCGGCAAAGGACGCCTCAAATGCCACTGCGGTTCACATTACGTCAGCTCGAATACTTTGCCGCGGTGGGGGAGCTGGGCTCCATTGCGCAAGCGGCGGAGAAGGTGAACGTCTCGTCGCCATCCATTTCCGCCGCGATCACCCAATTGGAACGAGAATTTGGCCTGCCGCTGTTTGTCCGTCAACATGCGCAAGGCCTGTCCCTGACCCAGGCCGGTCGGCGCATGCTGGAACAGGTGACCCTGATCCTGCGGGAGGCGGACCGTCTGAACGAACTTGCGGGTGATATTTCCGGCACCGTACGCGGGCCGCTCAATGTTGGCGGGCTGGTCACGTTTGCTCAGGTCATTCTGCCGTCGGTCCGGGCCAGTTTTGAAACCGCCTTTCCCGAGGTGCGGGTCCGGCAGATGGAGTTGAATCAGGCCGAAATTTTCAGCGCGTTGCGGCGCGCCGAAATTGATGTGGCCCTGACCTACGACCTCGACCTTCCGGCCGATCTGGTTTTTGAACCGCTTTTGGAGCTGCCGCCCTATGTCGTGGTCGCACCGGATCATCCGCTGGCACAGAACAGCGATATCGCGGCGACAGATCTTGTTTTGCACCCGATGGTGCTGTTGGATCTGCCGTTCAGCTCGGAATATTTCCTGTCCTTCTTCGGCGGTCTGCCGGTCAAGCCACAGATCGCGGAACGGACCAAGGATATGGCTGTCATGCGCAGTCTCGTGGCAAACGGGTTTGGCTATTCGATCGCCAATATTCGCCCGCTGAGCAATGTGTCACCGGATGGTAAACCATTGAAATTTATCCCGCTGCGGCGACCCGCGCGCCCGATGCGCATGGGGTTGCTGATGCCCACCGATGCGGAACGGGCCAATACGATCCGGGCATTTGTCTGCCATTGCAAAGAGCAGCGCGACAGTGGTGGGTTTCCAAATTTGGCAGTGCAGGCTCCGGGGGCTTAGTCTTTCCCTAACCCTCGGTTTTGCAACGCTGTCTTTCGCCGCTCGATCCCGTCGCTATCCTGTCCTCAGCCACACTCTGAGGAGCCGAAATTGCGCGATCCACGCTACGATATTCTGTTTGAACCGATGGCCATTGGCCCGGTCACTGCGAAAAACCGGTTGTATCAAGTACCGCATTGCAATGGCGGCGGTTATCGGGACCCATCGGCGGCGGCAGAGATGCGCGGCATCAAGGCCGAAGGCGGCTGGGGGGTCATCTTTACTGAACAATGCGAAATGCATCACACCTCGGAAATCACGCCCTTCATCGAGCTGCGGCTCTGGGAAGACAAAGACATTCCGATGTTGCGAAAGATGTCGGAGCGGATGAAGTCACACGGGGCCTTGGCTGGTATCCAGCTGGCCTATTCCGGTATCAATGGCCCCAATCTATACACCAAGGAAGTGCCACTGGCGCCCTCCGCGCTGCCGATCCGGACCTTTACCAACGACCCGGTGCAGGCGCGCGCCCTGGACAAGAGCGACATCAAAGACCTGCGCCGCTGGTTCGTGAACGCGGCCAAACGCTCCCGCGAGGCGGGGTTCGATCTGATCTGTCTCTATGGCGCGCATGGGTTTGGCATCTTTCAGCATTTTCTGAGCCGGGCGACCAATCAACGCAGTGATGAATATGGCGGCAGCCTGGAAAACCGGGCGCGTTTCGTCAACGAAGTTGTCGCAGATATACGGGACGCGGTGGGCGACACCATGGGGATCACCCTGCGGGTCAGTCTGGACGAGTCCATTGGCACGCTTGGGTTTTCCAACGCCGAAGTGCGCGACTTCATCGAAATGAACAGGGATCTGCCGGACCTTTGGGACCTGGCCCATGGCACCTGGGAGGACTGCTCTGGTCCGTCACGGTTCAAGGAAGAGGGCGCGCAGGAACAATTGGTGCGTGGCATTCACGAATTGACCGACAAGCCCATCGTGGGTGTCGGTCGCTTTACCAGCCCCGATGTGATGGCAAAGATGGTCAGATCCGGGACGCTGGATTTCATCGGCTGTGCCCGCCCGTCGATTGCGGACCCCTTTTTGCCAAAGAAGATTGAAGAAGGCCGGGTGGAGGACATCCGCGAATGTATCGGCTGCAATATTTGCATCACGGGTGATATGACGATGTCGATCAGCCGCTGCACCCAGAACCCGACCTTCATGGAAGAATGGCGCAAAGGCTGGCATCCCGAAAAAATGAACGCCAAAGGCGCCAGCCGCTCGGTTCTGGTGGTCGGTTCCGGGCCGGCGGGGCTGGAGGCGGCCTGGGCGTTGTGTCGTCGCGGATATGATGTTGCCGTTGCCGAGGCACGCACCGAAATTGGCGGCCGCGTGGTGCGGGAGGCCAAGCTGCCCGGTCTTTCGGCGTGGCGACGCGTTGTTGATTACCGGCAATATCAGCTCTCTCAGCGGGGCAATGTGGAGATCTATCTTGAGAGTGCGCTCGACGCGGACAGCATCCTCGATTTCGGATTTGAAAACATCTGCATTGCAACCGGTGCGACCTGGCGTGCCGATGGCGTGGCCCGCCAGCATGTGGTCCCGATGCCGATTGCCGAGGGCGCAAATATCTACACGCCGGATGACCTGATGGAGGGTACGGTTCCAAGTGGCAAAGTGATCGTTTTTGACGACGATCACTACTATATGGGCGGCGTATTGGCGGAGATGCTGGCCAAGGGCGGCGCCGATGTGACGCTAATCACGCCGTCGGCCTATGTGTCCGACTGGACCAACAACACGCTTGAACAGATCGCAATCCACCCTCGGCTGGTCGATGCCGGGGTGGAGATCGTGCTGAACCGCGGCTTAACCGAGATCCATCCGCATCACGTTGTCAGCAATTGCGTCTATACCAACAGAACCCAAACCTATGAATGCGACGCCGTGGTCATGGTCGCAGCCCGCAAGGAAAACAGCGCGGTCTATGATGGGCTGAAAGCACGCGAAGGAGAATGGGCCGATGCCGGGCTGAAATCCGTCACGATCATCGGCGATGCCAACGCGCCGGGACCGATTGCCTGGGCGACGTATGCCGGGCATCGCTATGCCCGCGAACTGGACGGCGCTGACATCGGCGATGCACTGCCGTTCCGTCGTGAGATCACTGAACTCGCGCTGGACTGACCCCTTTGCCACCAACACCAGACCGGGAGGCGACTTGAATATGAGTAGGACACTGCAAATTCTGGATCGGCTCATCGGCTTTGACACGGTGAGCGCAAAGTCCAATTTGGCGCTGGTAGACTATGTTCAGGCGTTTCTGTCCAACCTCGGCTTTACGGTGCACCGTCTTGCGAGCCCCTGTGGCCAGAAGGCGGGGTTATTTGCGTCGCTCGGCCCGGCTGGCAAAGGCGTCCTGCTGTCGGCGCATTCGGATGTCGTGCCGGTCGACGGCCAAAGCTGGTCGCGGGACCCCTTTCGGCTGACGCTGGACCGCGACCGGGCCTATGGGCGTGGAACCACCGACATGAAGGGCTATCTCGCTTGCGTTCTGGCTCTGGCCGAGCGCGCGGCGGGTGTTGCTTTGGCGGAGCCGCTCAAAATCGCGCTGTCCTATGACGAGGAGGTCGGTTGCGTCGGCGTCCAGCACATGAGTGGCGATCTGGAGCGCAGCATCGGCCTGCCGCGCGCCTGTATCGTGGGCGAGCCTACCGAAATGCAGGTCGCCATCGGCCACAAGGGAAAGGGATCGCTCAGCGCGGTATGTCACGGCCAGAGCGGGCATTCCGCCCTGGCGCCGCGTTTCCTGAATGCGCTGCATGTCGCCGGGGATTTCCTTGCGGAGTTGCGCAAGATCCAGGACACCCTGGCCATGGTCGGCGCGCAGGACAGCGCCTATGACATCCCATATTCGACGGTTCATGTCGGCCGTATGAGGGGGGGAGAGGCGCTGAACATCGTACCCGTTCGGGCCGAAATATTGTTTGAATACAGACATCTGCCTGCGGATGATCCAAAGGGCATCCTGTCGCGGATCCAGGACAGCGCACAAATGGTGCGCGCCGCTCACAGGCTGCGGTTTGAGACGGCTGATATCGAGATCCACCCCATCAATTCGTATCCCGGCCTGGAGATCTCACCCAAGGCAGAGGTGACGCGGCTGGTGCAAGGCCTGGTGCACTCCGATCAGACGATCAAAGTTGCCTTTGGCACCGAGGCCGGGGTCTTTGCCGGTCTGGGCATTCCCACTGTCGTTTGCGGTCCGGGGTCAATGACGGGGCAGGGGCACAAGGCGGACGAATTTATTGCAGTGGCGCAACTGGCAGAATGTGACCGTATGATGGACCGGCTGTTGGCGGAACTGACGGGGCGCGTGCCGGCCTGAGCCAGGGTTCTCGCGCTGCACGGATTTTGGGCGCGCCGCTCATATTCTACCCCTTGCCTTAGGCAGAGGTTAAGCAATGCTAAGTGACAGAATTCTTGGGCAATTGTCGACCGGTTCCTATGGTTCTGTCTAACTCGGAAAGACGGAGTTTGTCGTGTCAGACAGCAGAAAAATTGCCATAGATGTTCGTGGTGCGGTCAAGCGGTACGGTGACTTTACGGCGCTTAACACGGTCTCCCTGTCGATCTATGACAACGAGTTTTTTACGCTTCTGGGGCCTTCTGGGTGTGGCAAGACGACATTGTTGCGGATGATCGCCGGCTTTGAAGAGGTCACCGAAGGGGCGATCTTTCTATTTGGCGACGAAATCGCCGATTTGCCGCCGAACAAGCGTCCGGTGAACACCGTATTTCAAAACTATGCGTTGTTTCCGCAGATGACGGTTCTGGACAATGTCGCCTTCGGTCTGGAGATGCGGGGTCAATCGCGGCCTGAATCCCGGCGTGCCGCCGGCGAGATGCTGGAACTGGTGCAGTTGTCGGACTTTGCCAGCCGTCGACCGGCGCAACTCTCCGGTGGCCAGCAACAGCGGGTGGCGCTGGCACGCGCGCTGGCGCCAAAGCCCAAGGTCCTGCTTCTGGACGAACCGCTGTCGGCGCTGGATCTCAAATTGCGCAAGGCCATGCAGATGGAACTGAAACATCTTCAGCGCGAAACGGGCATCACCTTTATCTTTGTCACCCACGATCAGGAAGAAGCGCTGACCATGTCAGATCGCATCGCGGTTATGTCCGCCGGCGCGCTGCAACAGCTTGGCGCGGCGCGGGACATCTATGAACGCCCTCACAATATGTTCGTGGCGGATTTCATCGGCGAAACCAATCTGTTGGAGGTTACGGTACGTGAAGTTCGGGACGGGCGCGCCATCTGCAGTCTGGGTGGCGGTCATATCCTCAGCGGCAAATCGGACCAGGAGGTTCGTATCGGCGCCCGAGTGCATATATCCGTCCGGCCGGAACGGCTCTTTATGTCCGATGCGCCGACCGACGCCGAAGGGCTGCGCGGTCGGGTCAGGGAAAACATCTTTGCCGGGACCGATATCACGACGCTGGTCGATCTGGACGAGGGTCCCAATCTGGTGGTGCGCACCTCCAATTCGGACCGTGGCAACAAGCGGATTTTTGAGCCGGGCAGTGCAGTCTACGTCAACATGGAGCAGGAGGCCGCGCGCCTCCTGATGGACTGATGGCAGGCGGCACGGCGAGCAGCGGCGGCACCGCGGCGGACACCTACAAGAACGCGCGCCCCTGGCTTTTGCTTCCTGCCTGGGCGTTCTTGGGGGTCTTTGTCCTCGCGCCGGTTTTCATGATGCTGGTTTATTCGTTTCTGACCAAAGAGTTCCGGGGCGGCGTGATTTGGGAATTCAGCACGGCGGCCTATGATCAGTTTTTCTTCAATCGGGGGCTTTTTGGCGATGAACCGCCAACGATTGAATGGACCTATATCGCGATTTTCTGGCGCTCGATCTGGCAGGCGGCGACGGCGACGCTGATGGCGCTGCTGATCGGGTTTCCGACCGCCTATTTCATCGCTACCCGACCCGAAAAACTCCGCCCCATGTGGGTGTTTCTGATCACCATCCCCTATTGGGTGAATTTGCTGATCCGCACCGTGTCGATGAAATTCATGTTGCGGGACAATGGACCAATCAACGATTTTCTAGTCGGCACCGGGCTGATCAACGAGCCGATCACGATCATCAACACAAATTTCGCCGTGCAGCTTGGGCTGTTCTACTCTTACCTCCCGTTTATGGTGCTGCCGATCTATGCCAGCGTCGAACGCTACAATTTTTCCCTGAGCGAAGCCGCAGCGGATCTTTATGCCTCAAAATGGGTGACCCTGCGCCGCATCCTGCTGCCGGCGGTGAAACCGGGGGTCGTTGCGGGATGCATCCTGGTCTTTGTCCCTTCGTTGGGGTCGTTTCTTGCGCCCGACCTGCTGGGCGGGGCCAAGAATTTCATGATCGGCTCCTTGATTGAGGAGCAGTTCAAAGGCAACGCCGGCAATTGGCCCTTTGGCGCGGCGGCATCCATGGTGCTGTTGACCATGGTCCTGATCCTGCTGCTCATCTTCGCCCGCCAGCAGGCCAGGGCACAGAAGGGAACGGGCTGATGCGACGCGCGAAACTCGATATCAAGAGCTATCCAGGTTTCTTTGCCATCACGTTGGTATGCCTGTTGATCCTTTATGCGCCGTTGCTGGTGGTGACCGTCTATTCGTTGAACGACAGCAATTCGATCACCAATTGGGAAGGGGTCAGTTTGCGTTGGTACGTGGATGTGTTTTCCGGCCCCGAAAGCCAAAAATTCAAAGCGGCGGCCTGGAATTCCTTTACCATTGCGATCATCGCGGCAACCGTCGCCACCACGATTGCAACCCTTGCTGCCACCGCGATGATCCGAAGTGGCGCGTTCAAGCTGCGCAGCCTGTCCTTCGGCCTGATCAGCCTGCCGCTGATGGTGCCGGAAATTGTTCTGGCCGTCGCCACGCTGATCTTTTTCAATTCGGTCGGGTTTACACGCGGCTATGGCACCATCCTGATTGCGCATATCGCGTTCTGTATTCCGTTTGCCTATTTGCCGATTGCCGCGCGGATGCAGGGTATCGATGCCAGCTATGAACAGGCCGCACAGGATCTGTACGCAACCAAAAGACAGGCCTTCACCCGCATATTGCTCCCGATGATGATGCCGGGAGTTATCTCCGGTTTTCTGCTCGCATTTATCGTCTCTCTTGATGATTTCATCATCACGAATTTCGTCAAGGGGGCCGGCATCGAAACCCTGCCAACGGCTATCTTCGGGTCGGTCAAGCAGGGGATAAAGCCGAACATCATGGCGATATCGACGCTGTTGCTTGGCGTTTCGATCTTACTCGTGACGATTTCATACGTCGTCAGCAAATCAGAAAAAACAAAATAACCAACAGATGGAGAGAACAATGAAAGCTCTTTTGAGATCCAGCGTAGCCGTCCTGACGCTTGGCGCAATGACGTCCGTCGCGGCGGCAGACGGTCAGGTGGTCGTGTACCATTGGTTCGAATACATCCCGCAAGAACTGGTGGATAAGTTCACCGCAGAAACCGGGATCGACGTGGTCATGGACACCTACGATTCCAACGAGGCGATGCTTGCCTCGCTCAAAGCCGGGGGTATGGGCACCTATGACGTGTCGGTGCCCGGCGATTACATGGTCAAGATCATGGCATCAGAAGGTTTGCTGGACACGATTGCCGAGGGCGAACTGGCGAACAAGGGCAACATTTCCGCCCTCTGGGCCGACCCCAGCTTTGACCCGGGGCGTCAGCACTCGATCCCCTATCAGTGGGGGTCCACCAGCTTTGCGGTAAACCGGGACGTTTATTCCGGCGACATTTCCTCGACCAGCATTCTGTTCAACCCGCCGGCGGAACTGCAGGGCAAGATCAATGTGCTCGACAGTCAGGGCGAGGTCATGGCGATGGCGGCGCTCCATATGGGCATTCCGCAATGCTCCACGGATCGCGAACAGCTCAAGGCGCTGAACGATATGTTGCAAAGCGCAAAACAGGGCTGGGCATCGTTCAACTCTGACACGGCCAAGGAAGTGCTGGTGTCGGGCGACGCGGCGGCCGGGATGATTTATGACGGGTTCAGCGCCAAGGCGCGCGAGGAAGGCGCCAATGTGGAATATGCCTTTCCAAAGGAGGGCTACATTGCCTGGATGGACAATGTCGTGTTGCTAAAGGACGCGCCCAACCGCGAGAATGCCTTGAAATTCATGGATTTCCTTCTGGTGCCGGAGAACGCGGCGGCGCTGACGAACTGGACCCGCTACGGTGCCGGGGTCGAGGGCGTTGCCCCGCTGCTGGACGAGGCTCTGCGGGCATTGCCAGAGGCGAACCCGACTGCGGATGCCGGCAAGACCGTGTTTATCGAAGCCTGTGAACAGGATGTGCAGGCTGTTTACGACACGATCTGGACCAACCTGAAAAAGTAAGACCTTCGATCTGGCGTCATGGCTTCCGCGAGGGATGCCGGATCCGCCGATCCTGCTAAATATCAGATGCGATTGTTGCAGGCCCGGCCCCATCATCCGATGGGCCGGGCCTTGTCACCTAGAGTGGGGTCACAAGGCTTCCAATGCCAGGGCAATGCCTTGGCCAACGCCGATACACATGGTGGAGAGGCTCTTTTCACCGGATTTCAGCTCCAGCATTGCGGTTCCGGCAATGCGGGCGCCTGACATGCCCAGCGGGTGACCAAGGGCGATGGCGCCTCCGTTCGGATTGACCCGCGCATCGTCGTCGTCGATGCCAAGTGCCCGCAGGGTTGCCAACCCCTGAGAGGCAAAAGCTTCGTTGAGTTCGATGACAGAGAAATCATCCGGGCTCAGGCCAAGACGGGCCATCAGTTTTTTCGACGCCGGCGCCGGCCCAAATCCCATGATCCGGGGTGCAACGCCTGCTGTGGCACCGCCAAGAACCCGCGCGATGGGGGTCAACCCGTGGCGTTTGATCGCGGCTTCGGACGCCAGGATCAGCGCTGCCGCCCCATCGTTCACGCCACTGGCATTGCCGGCGGTAATGGTGCCGTCCTCGCGCACAATTGGTCGGAGTGCGGCGAGTTTTTCCAAAGAGGTGGCCCGCGGGTGTTCGTCTGTCGTCACGACAGTTTCCCCTTTGCGGGTTTTGATCGTCACCGGGACGATCTCCTGGGCCAGCCTGCCGTTCGCAATCGCGTCGGCCGCCTTCTGTTGTGACCGGAGCGCAAAGGCGTCCTGATCCTCGCGGCTGATGGCAAAGTCGTCCGCGACATTTTCAGCGGTTTCCGGCATCGAGTCGACGCCGTGTTGCGCCTTCATCAACGGGTTGACGAACCGCCAGCCAATGGTGGTGTCATAGACTGCATTCGCGCGGGAATAGGCGCTTTCTGCCTTGGGCATCACGAAGGGTGCGCGGCTCATGCTTTCAACGCCGCCTGCCAGCACCAAGTCCGCTTCGCCGGCGCGGATCGCACGGGCGGCGGTGATCACCGCATCCATACCTGACCCGCAGAGCCGGTTGAGCGTCACGCCCGGTACATCCACGGGCAGCCCCGCCAGCAGCGCAGACATGCGCGCGACGTTGCGATTGTCCTCGCCCGCCTGATTGGCGCAGCCATAGTAGACCTCGTCGACCTGGCTCCAGTCGATGTCGTGACGGCCCATCAGGGCGCGGATCGGGATTGCCCCCAGGTCATCGGCCCGCACCGCTGCCAAGGCGCCGCCAAAGCGTCCGATGGGTGTGCGCAGGTAGTCACAGATAAAGACTTCGGTCATGCCAGTTCCTCCGGGCAAATCAGATCGGCCACCGGGCCATCGGTATGAAGCGGCGCGCCGGTCAGCGCCTGAAGCTCCTCCATCGAGCAGGACGGCAGTTTTTCACGCAGCACAAAATGTCCGTCGCAGACGTCGATCACTGCGAGCGAGGAATAAATGCGGGTCACACAGCCGACGCCGGTCAACGGCAAGGTGCAATGTGACACCAGTTTCGGCGCGCCGGTCTTGGTCACATGATCAGTCAGGACTGCGACACGACGGGCCGATTGCACCAGATCCATGGCACCGCCAACCGCCGGGATGCCGCCTTTTCCGGTGGACCAGTTGGCGAGATCTCCGTTCTGTGCAACCTGATAGGCCCCCAGGATCGCCACATCCAGGTGACCGCCGCGCACCATGGCGAAACTGTCGGCGTGGTCAAAGAATGCCGTGCCGGGCTTCAAGGTGATCGCCTTTTTCCCGGCATTGATCAGGTCCCAGTCCTCGTCTCCGGGTTCTGGGGCCTTGCCAAAGTCCAATACACCGTTTTCGGTGTGAAAAATCGCCTGTTTGCCTTCGGGTTGGAAGCGGGCAACCATTTCTGGAAAACCGATGCCGAGGTTCACATAGGCACCATCCTCGATGTCCTGTGCCGCGCGCCATGCGATCTGCGCGTTGGAAAGTTTGATATCGGTCATGGGTATACGGCCTCCGCCCGGTTGAGCTCTTCTTCCTGTGCTGGGGTCGGTACTTCGACAAGGCGCTGCACGAAGATACCAGGCGTCACAACATGTTCAGGGTCGATCCCGCCCAGCGGTACAAAGCTGGACACCTGCGCAATGGTGGTGGTGGCGGCTGTTGCCATCACCGGGTTGAAATTTCGCGCGGCCATCCGATAGGTCAGATTGCCGTGTGGGTCGCCCAATTCACCCTTGATCAACGCGAAATCGGCCTTGAGCCACCGCTCGCGCACATAGGAACGACCGTCAAAAACCTCGATATGTTTCCCTTCGGCGACTTCGGTGCCAAAGGCGGTTGGCGTGTAAAACGCCGGAATGCCGGCCCCACCCGCGCGGATGCGCTCGGCCAGTGTGCCCTGCGGGACGATCTCCAATTCGATTTTCCCGGCCTTGTAGGTCTCGACAAATACGCTCGGATCCGCAGAGCGCGGGAAGGAGCAGATCAGCTTGTCAACGCGGCCCTGCTCGATCAGCGCCGCCAGACCGACATGGCCATTCCCAGCGTTGTTGTTGACCACGGTCAGGTGCTTGGCCCCTTGGTCGATCAATGCGTGGATCAGCTCGATCGGGGCACCGGAGCCCCCAAACCCGCCGATCATCACTGTGGCGCCATCTGGAATTTCAGCCACGGCCTCTGCGGCAGAAGAAATACGTTTGTCCATGAGATACCTCCTGACCCTGAGGTAAGAAAACAATCTCCATTGGACCAGCAATTTATTCACATATTGACCTTTGTTCAACATGTGAAGAATGCTGTGCGTATGGTGAACAGAACGGACTATATCGCCTCTTTTGCAAAGGGGCTGCAGGTGATCGAGGCGTTTCGCGCGGAAACCCCCCGTTTGACGATCACGGATGCGGCACGCGCGACAGGGCTGGACAGAGCCACCGCGCGACGCTGCCTGCTGACCCTGCATGAAACCGGATATGCGGATTATGATGGCAAATACTTTCAGCTGACCCCACGGGTGCTGCGCCTTGGCATGGGCACTCTCGCGGCGCTGCCGTTGCCGCAGATCGTGCAGCCCTGGCTGGAGCAATTGTCAGCCCGGACGGGTCAGTCCTCTTCGGTGTCGATCCTTGATGAAACCGAGATTGTCTACCTCGCCCGGTCCGCGACCACCCGGATCATGTCGATCGGGTTGATGCCTGGCTCGCGGCTGCCGGCACATTGCACATCCATGGGGCGGGTGCTGCTGGCCGACCTTGCGCCCGCGCAGGCCCGCGCGCTGGTTGAACGCTCCGATCTTGCGCCGCGCACGGTCTATAGCCGGACCCACCCAGATGACATCATGCAAGAGATCGCCGAGGCTGGGCGCAATGGCTATGCCATGATTGATCAGGAGGTTGAACTGGGCCTGAGGTCGCTGGCGGTGCCGCTTCAGAATACCCACGGGCGCGTGGTCGCGGCTCTCAATATCGGGATCGCGGCAAGCCAGGACCCCACATCGAGCATTATCGACCGCTATCTTGCGCCTCTTCAGGCGGTTCAATCTGGCCTGAAACGGGTTCTTGGCTAACATTTGCCGCGGGTGGAAATCCTGTGCGCGATGTGCCTTTCGGCCCGCCGTCATTCATGTAATCCTCGCCTTGAAACGCGCTGCGACATGTCACGGCGACAGAAAACAGATGTCACACGGAGCACGGCTCTGTCGTTGACAAAGGAGAGGCGACTTGACTGCAATAACGGCCTTTGGCCCGGATTTTCCATTCGCATATGAAGAGTGGATTGCGCATCCTGCGGGGCTTGGGCAACTCCCCAAAGATGTCCACGGAACCGAAGTCGCCATCATCGGCGCGGGTGCGGCTGGAGTGGTGGCGGCCTTCGAGCTGATGAAACTGGGGCTGCGCCCGGTCGTCTATGAAGCCTCGCAGTTTGGCGGGCGGCTGCGGTCGCGGACCTTTGAGGGCACGAAGGGGATCATCGCGGAACTGGGGGGAATGCGTTTTCCAATCTCGTCGCGGGGGTTTTATCACTACGTCGATCTTGCCGGTTGTGAAAGTCGGCCGTTTCCCAACCCGCTCAGTGCTGCTGCCGGTTCGACGGTTATCGAACTGGAAGGCCAGCGCCATTTTGCCCGCACATTGCAGGATTTGCCGCCGCTCTATCAGGAAATCGCCGAAGCCTACGACACCGCCCTGCGCGAACAGGCGGCGTTTCCCGACCTGCAGGCTGCGGTCCGGGACAAGGATATCGCCGGCATCAAAGCTCTGTGGAACCCGCTTGTCCGTGACTGGGACGAGCGGACGTTTTATGATTTCATCGTCAATTCCAAGCCGTTCCAGAAGTTGAATTTCCGCCACCGCGAAGTCTTCGGACAGGTCGGGTTTGGCACCGGCGGATGGGACTCTGATTTTCCGAATTCGATGCTTGAGATCCTCCGGGTGAATTTGCTGAGACTGGATGACGACCAGCGCTATATTGTTGGGGGTGTCGAAAATGTCCTGCATCGGCTCTGGAACTTGTCCGTGCCCTGCGCCCATTGGCCCGACGGGACGACACTCGCCAGTTTGAACGGCGGCGCGACGCGCAGTCGGGCCACGGCCTTGACCCGGGCCGGGGATCAGATCCGGGTGCGCGATCAATGGGTGAATGAAACCGATTACCCGGCGGTGCTTGCGACCTGTCAGACCCATCTGCTGACCACTTCCATTGAAACCGAAGAAGACCTGTTTGACCAGAAGCTCTGGATGGCGCTGGACCGAACCCGCTACATGCAGGCCGCCAAAACCTTTGTTATGGTCGACAGACCTTTCTGGAATGACATTGACCCGGCGACAGGCCAACCTGTCATGTCCATGACCCTGACGGATCGGCTGACGCGTGGCACCTATCTTTTTGACAACGGCCCGGACCAGCCGGCCGTCATCTGTCTGAGTTATGCCTGGATGACGGATGCGCTCAAGGTGCTGCCGCTGAGTGCGGAACGCCGTGTCGAACTGGCGCTTGGCGCGCTCTCGAAGATTTTCCCGGACGTCGATATCGCCTCTCACATCCGGGGGGAGCCGATTTGCGTCAGCTGGGAATCGGACGAAAACTTCCTCGGCGCGTTCAAGGGCGCGTTGCCGGGACACTACCGCTACAACCACCGTATTTTCGGCCATTTCATGCAGGACCAAATGGCGCCCGAACACCGGGGGATCTTTCTTGCCGGCGATGGCGTCAGTTGGACACCGGCCTGGGTCGAAGGCGCTGTTCAGACGTCGCTCAATGCCGTTTGGGGCATCCTGACCCATCTTGGCGGCCAAAGCGCAGCGGGGAATCCGGGCCCGGGGGATCTTTATCCCGAACATGGCCCGGTTGATTTGCCTGACTGAGCGTCATGCCCCGTCCAGCGGAAGAGGAGTGAACATGAAACTTGCATTACTGCAGCCACAGCCTGCCGAAGGAAAGGCCGAGCTCGCAATGGCATCCCTGTCGCAGGCGCTTGTGGCGGCTGCGGCGGCGGGTGCCGATATGCTGGTCGCACCGGAACTGATGCTGCCCGGCTACAACGGTCCGGCCGCCCACCGGCAACAGGCGCAAGACAGGACCGGACCCTGGATGCGACATCTGTCTGATTTGACCCGGAAAACCGGCTGCGCCCTGGTAACGGGCTGGTCAGAACGCGAGGGCGACCAGCATTTCAACAGCGTTACTGCATTTGGTCCCGAGGGCGAGATCCTGGCGCATCATCGAAAACATATGCTGTTTGGCGAGATGGAGAAATCGGTCTTTCACCCCGGTGACGCGCCTGCTCCGGTCTTCTCTTTTGCGGGACTGCGTTTTGGGCTGTTGATCTGCTACGAGATCGAGTTCCCGGAAATCGCACGCCATCTTGCCCGGAACGGCGCAGAGGTGATCCTGGTCCCGACCGCAAACCCAGAGGGTTACGAACATGTGCAGGAAATTCTGGTGCCAGCACGGGCGTATGAGAGCCGCGCCTTTGTCGCCTATGCGAACTATTGCGGTCAAGAAAACGGCCTGCGCTTTGGCGGACGCTCCGTTCTGGTTGGACCCGACGGTTCAAGTCTGATCCAGGCGGGCACGACCGAGAGCCTGTTGGTTTGTACGCTGCCAGAAATCGGGACCTATCCGGCGGACCGCCTGTCGACGCAGGTCGAGGATCTGCGGGACAGCCTGTACTGAAGGTCCGAACATCTGGACGCTCGCCGAACTGGTCTTTTGGCCCGACCTCGGCAAGCCTGCGGCAGGATGTCGGCACCCATGCAACGCACCGTGCTGCGTCTTGAACTTCACTACGGCCTCTGCGTAACTATATGCCTAGCAACTCTGCGCGATGGCATGACGCGTCGGTACAACCGAAAAAGGACCGCGGCGATGAAGAGCGAAATTGTTCTCTATGACCTGCAACACCGCAGGGAAACGATCTTGCTGTCTGTCGGAGAACATATCGAGGCCCCGAACTGGCGACCCGACGGCACGGGGCTGATTGTCAACGGTGACGGGCGGCTCTTTAGCGTGCCGCTTGATGTGCCGACGCGACACCCGATTGACACAGGATTTGCCAGTCAGATCAACAACGACCATGGTATTTCGCCGGACGGTAATACCTTGGTGATCAGTGACCAGACCGAAGCTGGCGAAAGCGCGATCTACACGCTGCCGGCTGGCGGCGGCACGCCCCGGCGGGTCACGGAAAAGACGCCCTCCTACTGGCATGGTTGGTCGCCGGATGGCGCCACATTGGCCTATGTCGGAAATCGCGGCGCGGGCTATCAGGTCTACACAATCCCGGTCGGCGGAGGGCACGAAACCCAGGTGACCGAAGGGTTTGACCATTGTGACGGACCGGATTTCACCCCGGATGGCACCTGGATCTGGTTCAATGGCGAACAGGACGGTTCGGTTCAACTCTGGCGGGTGCGTCTGGATGGCAGCGACCTTGAACGGATGACGGATGAGGCCACGGTAAACTGGTTTCCGCACCCGTCACCTGACGGGCGACATGTGCTGTACCTGGCCTATCCGGCGGGCACGCAGGGCCACCCCTTTGGCAAGCAGGTCGAACTGAGGCTGATGCCTGCTCAGGGTGGCAAGAGCGAGAAATTGACCGATCTTTTTGGCGGGCAGGGCACGATCAATGTCCCCTGCTGGGGTCCCGACAGTCAGGCCTTCGCCTTTGTGCGATATCACCAATAGCTGAAGGCCGACCCGTTTCAACACTTCGGTGCAAAAGAACAAAGCGATAAAGGATAGACCAATGACATGGACCGCCGCAGAGACCCGATACGACAAGATGCCCTACCGCCGCTGTGGCCGCTCAGGGCTGAAACTTCCTGCGATTTCTTTGGGGTTGTGGCACAATTTCGGTGACGACACCCCGCATGAGACCAAGCGGGAGATCACCCGGACTGCATTTGATCTCGGTATTACGCATTTTGATCTGGCCAACAATTATGGACCGTTGCCGGGATCGGCGGAAACGGCCTTTGGCGCGCTGATGAAGAGTGACTTTGCGCCCTATCGGGACGAAATGATCATTTCTTCGAAAGCGGGTTACGGCATGTGGCCGGGCCCATATGGTGAATGGGGCAGCCGCAAATACCTCATCGCGTCTTGTGATCAATCGCTCAAGCGGATGGGGTTGGATTACGTCGATATCTTCTATTCCCACCGGTTCGATCCCGACACCCCGCTTGAGGAAACGATGATGGCGCTTGATCACATCGTGCGGTCCGGGCGGGCGCTATACGCCGGAATTTCTTCCTACAACGCGCAACGCACGCGCGAGGCCGCTGCCATCCTGAAAGAGCTGGGAACGCCCTGCCTGATCCATCAGCCCAGCTATTCGATGCTCAACCGCTGGATCGAGGAGGACGGGCTTGTGGATACGCTTGAAGACCTCGGCATCGGGTCGATTGTCTTTTCACCGCTGGCACAAGGGATGTTGAGTTCGAAATACCTCGGCGGCATTCCCGAGGGCAGTCGGGCAACCCAAGGCAAATCTCTTCGCAAGGATTTTCTGTCTGACACGGCCTTGGCCAGCATCCGCAGCTTGAACGAAATCGCCCAGGAGCGCGGCCAGACACTGGCGCAGATGGCTTTGGCCTGGGTGCTGCGCGGCGGGCGTGTCACCTCGGCGCTGATCGGGGCCTCAAAGCCTGAACAGGTTATTGATTGCGTCGGAGCAGTCGATAATCTCGAGTTCACTGCAGAAGAACTGTCTCGCATTGATGGCTATGCACAAGATATGGATATCAACCTTTGGGCGGCCTCGGCCGAACGGGAAGGTCCCCAGCGCGGCTGATCTGTCGATCACAGACTGCGCCTGGTTTTCATGACGATGGGCACAGGTGGAACCGGAATGGAAATCTCTCTGGCTTGGGCTATCGCCTCGGCCAGAGAGGTATCTTTAACATAACCATCCTTACGCGTCTTGTTCGGCACTTTCCGTGGTTTCCCAAGCAAAGTGCACTTCCTGTATCAAAAGCAAAACCCTGCATGGATGCATGCTGACATGGAAAGTCCCCCGCCGAAGAGGTTTCGGCGGGGGACTTGATCGGTGGCGCGCGTGGGCGTGCCGGCTTACTCCATTACCGACGGCAACCAGAGCGACACGGCGGGTACATAGGTGACCAGCATCAGCGCGGCAAAGATCGCGAGGTAGAAGGGCCAGATCGTGCGCACGGCGTCCTCGATCTTGACCCGTCCGACCGCACAGCCAACGAAGAGACAGGTGCCGACAGGCGGAGTGCACAGACCGATACCGAGGTTGATCAGCATCATGATGCCGAATTGTGTCGGATCCATCCCGAGCCCCACCGCAATGGGCATGAAGATCGGCGTACAGATCAGGATCAGCGCCGCCATATCCATGATCATACCGAGAACCAGCAGGATCACGTTGATCATCAGCAGGATGACGATGGGATTGTCAGAGATCGCCCCGAGCAGCCCCGACAGCTTTGCCGGTACCTGATAGAGCGCCAGAAGATAGGCAAAGGAGCTGGCAAAGGCGATCAGGATCATCACCATCGCGGTGGTCCGCACGGCGCCGGTCACCGACAACATCAAGGCCTTCCAAGTGAGGCTGCGATAATAAAAGGCCGTCAGAAGTAGCGCGTAGATGGCACCAAACGCACCGGATTCCGTGACCGTGAAGACGCCCGACAGGGTGCCGCCGACGATGATGACAGCCGTCATGAACCCCGGAATGGCGTCCATCGCTGCGCGTCCCACAACACCCCAGCCCGGAAAGGGTTCGGCGGGATAGTTGTGACGCACTGACAGGATCCATGCGGCGATTGCCAGGCTGACACACATCAGGATGCCAGGGATCACGCCGGCCAGGAACAGCTTGGACAGGGAAATGCCGCCACCCGCTGCCACTGCAAAGATGATCATGTTGTGGCTTGGTGGGATCACGATGCCGGCAATGGAGGAGGTTACGGTGACATTGACCGCAAAATCCGGCCGATAGCCGCGCTCTTTCATCACGGGAACCAGCAGGGAGCCAAGCGCCGAGATATCCGCCACCGCAGAGCCGGAAATGCCGCCAAACAACATCGAGGAGAAGATGTTGACCATGGCCAGGCCGCCCTTGAAGTGGCCCACCAGCGCCGAGGCGAGATTGACCAGCCGTTTGGCGATACCGCCATGCAGCATGATCTCGCCCGCGAAAATGAAAAACGGAATGGCCAGCAGCGAAAACACGGAGACTCCGGCCGTGGCGCGCTGAAACGTGATCAGCGTCGGGAAGCCCTCGAACCAGAAGGTCACCGCGGCCGCGATCCCCATGGCAAAGGCAACGGGCGCGCCGATGACAACGCCAACGGCGAACACCCCAAGCAGCAAAAGAAGACCCAATTTAAAATTCCTCGTTTTCGGAGTTTGGTGTCCAGGCGCTAAACCGTACGATCCGCAACAGCGCGCGGGTTCCCGCAAAGAGCATCATCAATCCGCCGAGCGACGTGATGGCTGCGGTCCGCACGGTTTCGGGAATGTTCAGCATCGGCAACAATGTGTCCCAGCCAAAAGACATCAGAGTCAGTCCGGCGAACAACATCACAGCCCCAAATACGCCAAGTGCAATGTCGATGAGGATCATCAAAAGTTTTTGCACCACGGGAGGCATCATGTCGCGAAACAGGTTGACGCCGATATGGGTATCATCGCGCACACCGGCCGCCGCGCCGAGAAAGGCGATGTAGCAGATCAGCAGCAGGGCCAGTTGTTCGACCCAGGTGGGTGTTGCGTTCAACACGTAGCGGCCGAAAACCAGCCAGCCAAAAGTGACGATCAGGGTCACCAGCGCCACTGAGGCCGCTGCGAGACAGGCCTGGCGCAGGAGGTCAAGCAGGTGTTCAATCCTGCGGATGAGAACGGGCTCGGACGTCATGGGATGCCTTTCAACAAGGGCGGGACCATGAAAGGTCCCGCCCAGGGTTTACGCGTCGCTTATTCAGCGTTGCGGATCATGTTGACCAGATCCGTCAATTCCGGATTGGCGGCCAGGAATGCCTCGTAGACCGGGGTCATTGCTTCCTGGAACGGCGCCTTGTCCGCGATGGTGTTGACCACGGTGCCACCTGCGGTGACGGCTTCCATGCTTGCCGCTTCACGCTCGGCCCAGAGCTCACGCTGATGCTCGGCGCTGGCGCGGCCGGCAGTCATTACGATGTCCTGCTGTTCCGGGGTCAGTTTTTCCCAGGTTTTCAGGCTCATGCAGAGGCATTCGGGGATGATCAGGTGCTCGGTCAGCGAGTAGTATTTCGCGACTTCAAAGTGGTTGGTGGACTCGTAGGACGGCGGGTTGTTTTCCGCGCCATCCACAACGCCGGTCTTGATCGACTGATAGACCTCACCAAAGGCCATCGGGGTGGCGTTGCCGTCCATGCTTTCGACCATTTTGACGAACAGGTCGTTCGACATCACGCGGACCTTCAGACCTTCGACGTCTGCGGGCGTGTTGATCGGACGGACAGAGTTATAGAAGGAGCGCGCGCCAGCGGCATACCAACCCAACGCCTTGATTCCCTTGGCTTCCATTCCAACGCCGATGGCGTCGCCCACTTCACCGTCCATCAGGCGGTACATGTCAGGCACGCTGGCAAAGATGAACGGCAGCGATACGACGTTGGTCTCGGGAACAGATTGGCCCATCGGCCCAAGGCTGAACACACCGAAATCCATGACGCCGAGGCGCATTTGTTCGATGGCGTCCGGCTGCGAGCCCAAAACGCCGTTGTGATAGACCTTGCCGGAGATCTCGCCGCCGGTCTTTTCGCTGACCTCGGAAATGAAGGCCTCCATGCCGTGGGACACGGGGTAGTCTTCGACGTGAATGTTCCAGCCACGCATTTCGGTCGCGCCGGCAGTAGATGCCAACCCGAGCGTCACAGCCGAGGCCAGGGCAAGTGATGTAGTGCGGAAATTGAATGTCATGCTATTCCTCCCTTGCATGAATGCAACTCGATCGGCGCGCTTTCTTTGGCGGCCATGTGCAGCATCATGATTACTTGTCGCAAAACTTGGATACAAGAAGAATCTTATGCGCTGGGTCTTCAAGTTGTCAGCGGCGGGGGTTTTCCCTGCACGGACCTCTTGGAAAGCGGGGCTGGGCGACAGCCGCAGCGAATTATGCGTTGTCGTCGAAATAGGCTGCGCTGTTGATGCGGATAGACTTAATCGTGTCGTCCAGTCGAGTCAGATGCAGCATGCCGGCGTCGACTGCGCGTTCGGCATCGCCAGCCTTGATTGCGTCGGTGATCTCTTCATGATCCTCTACCAGCAGAGGCATCCGGTCTTCTTTCGCAAGGCCAAGCATACAAAGCCGGTCGACTTTTTCTTTTTCTTCGCGAATCACTTCGAACGCATAGGGGACCTTGCCGATGTCACAAACCGTCTTGTGAAAATCGTAGTCCAACTTTGAAAACGCGCGGTAGTCGCGCTCTGCAAGGGCCTTTTTCTGCAAGGCCAGCAAGGCTTCCAGCTGAAAGCCGGCGGCGGCATCACAGTGTTTAACGGCTTCGCGCAGAGCGGCAGCCTCAACGGCGGCGCGGACGAAGCGGCTCTTTTCGATTGCCTTGATCGAGAGCTTTTTGACCTCGGTGGCCCGTTTGGGGCGCACCAGAATCAGGTCCATATTTGCCAAATGAGTGAACGCTTCGCGTACAGGTTGCCGGGACACGCCGAATTTTCCTGCGATGTCTGTCTCGGATATTCGCGTTCCGGGAAGCATCCGCATGGAGGTGATCTCCTTATACAGGAAATCAACGATTCGCTCGACACTGGAGCGGCCTTCCGGCGCAGTTTCAACTTTCGGCATCGTGGCTCCTCCCGCGTCGACGCTCAATATGGGGTTGCGGCGATGAATGCCAGTTGATTTCCCAGAGCGCAGTGACGCAGCCTTAGTATAGAGCGGTCGTATTTAGTATTCAATCTGGGATACAAGAATTGACAAGCCGCGACAAATACGCCACCCCTTGTGCCGAAGTCGCCAAACGCGGCCCAGTTCCGCGGGAACGGCGCCGCGCCTGGGGGAGTTGCGACAGCTTGCTGATCGAGACTGCTCCTTGCGCGGCATCGGTGACAGGCGCGGCGTCTCCCAGAAGTCGCGCCTGTTCATTCTTCTGAAGGGCTTGCTCCGGCAACAAGACACCCAGGCAAAATTGCAGGACGTGTCGTTGAACACGACAGTGAAAGGAAAAACCATGAACCTCCAAGGCAAGACGGCAATCGTCACCGGTGGCGGACGCGATATCGGACGCGCCTGTGCGCTGAAACTGGCGGAACAGGGCGCCCGCGTTGTCATCAATTATTTCGCATCCTCTGCGGGGGCCGAACAGGTCGTCAAGGACATCGAAGCGGCCGGCGGCAGCGCAATTGCGGTTCAGGGCGACCTGAACAAAGCGGAAAGCGCCGAAGCACTGGTGGCGACGGCTCTTGAGACTTTCGGCAGCGTCGACATTCTGGTCAACAACGCCGGGGGCCTTATTGCCCGCAAAACCCTGGCAGAGATGTCGATGGATCATTGGCATGCGGTGATGAACCTGAACTTGACCAGCACGGTCACGATGATCAAGGCCTGCCTGCCGCATATGTCCAAAGGGGCGATCGTCAATGTCGCATCGCAAGCCGGCCGCGATGGCGGCGGCGGCGGCGCGGTGGCCTATGCAACATCAAAAGGGGCGGTGATGACCTTGACACGTGGCCTGGCCAAAGAGCTGGGTCCGGACATCCGTGTAAACGCCCTCTGCCCCGGCATGATCGACACGGATTTCCACAACATCTTTACCAAGGATGAGGCGCGCCGCAACGTCGAAGCCGCCACCCCGCTCAAACGGCAGGGCACGCCCGAAGATGTCGCCAATCTGGTGGCCTATCTGGCTAGCGATGATGCCGCCTTCCTGACCGGTACCAACGTCGACATCAATGGTGGTTTGCTGTTCAGCTGATCCCTGGCCCGGCCCCGCGCGCAGATGCGGGGGCCGGGCCTAGTCCGGGTGCGAAATCTGCTAAATGGTGTGGCAAAGCAATCTGCCACATCGCTCTGGGCAAGCAGACCGATCTGCGCGCGACCCCAGCTCAGGCGCCGGTGCGTGACAGCAAGCGGCACATCCGATCTATGGCGCGCCGGACCTCTGGCAGGTGGCGGTCAGCGTCATGGGTCACCAGCCATTGGTCGTGGCTTAGTTCCGACACCACATTGCCAACTCGCTGCAACCCCGGTTCAGTGTCCCCAATGAAACAAGGCAGCAAAGCCGTTCCCTGCCCCGCTAGCGCCAGATCCAGGGCATTGCGCGGACTGTTGACTTCGCAAACTGTATCGCCGCCAGAGGTTTGCGCAACCCAGCGCGCAGATGGGGTGTCAGCGACCACGCGGATCCAGCGGTCAGGCGCACCCGCAGCGGCATAGGGGGCGAACTCCACCGCCGCCAGTTTGCGCCCGGCCAGCGACGTTTCCGTCGGGCGGCGATTGCGAAAGCCGATCACCACCTCTCGATGAGCGATATCCAGGACTTGCTCCGCGGCGACAAAACGCAGGCGAATATCTGGTGGTGTGCCCACCAGGCTGTCAACACCACGCAGCAACACAAGCGTCGTCCAGGTGCCTGCCGAAACCTTGACCAACGGCAGACCATCCGGGTCCGGACGTTGAGTAAGCCGGCTGATCCGCGCCTCCACCTCTGTCAGCTCCGCAAACAGCGCCTGGCCCTCACTGGTCAGCCGATAACCGCGGTCGTGGCGGACGAACAGGTCGCGGCCAATGCTGCGTTCCAGCCCCTGCATGCGCCGCCCCAGGGTTGCTGGACTGCGCCCAGTGTTCCGTGCCGCCGCCGATAACCCGCCATCGCGGGCGACGGCCAGAAACAGGTTGAGGTTTTCCCAATCGGGGCCGCCGGTCCGAGGGCCCGTTTGGGCCTCAGCATTGGCTGCACCGATGGGTGGCTTTCCCGAATCTATCATTTCACTTCTGCAAAGAAGAGTTCAAACCGTTTCGTTTTGTAATGTCCACTTGGCCGCTATCCTGGGCTGAGGTCAAGCACGCTGTGCGAATAGCTGCCAAGAGGAAACCTTGCATGCCTGATACACTCCAACGGTCCACGGCCTTCCCGCTGGCGAGTCCAAGCTCCGGCCTTGCCGACGAAGACGCCTTTTACGCGGCTTACGGCGGCTCCGGGGCCTGCCTATTGTTTCGCATTGTCAGTCTTGTTGGGGCACTCGGCCCGATGCAGCGGTGGCGGATGACCACCACCGCCGCCAGACCCAAGCAACATTGGCGCCTGAGGCAAAAGCAGCATGGACCCACATAAAACGCGGGGATCTGACCCGACGTGACCGTGCCATGGGGCATCCGCTCGTCGGGTCGTCTTATACAATCGCAGTGAGGATTCAGGCCGCTTCGCGATCGGGACGGCTGAAGTTGACCTCCCGTGTGACCTGCCAGCGGCCGTCCTCAAAAACGAAATCAATGCTCAGCTCGATATGCATCTTTGGGCCACCAACCGGAATTTTCCGGGAGATCAGAACATGGCCACGGTCGTCGTTTACCGTCGCGCTGTGAATTTTCGACCACATGTGGTCTTCTGGGATCTTGTCCTTGAAGGCCTCTTTCAACATCTCCATGAAACCTTGTTTCTTCAGGCTGACCAGGCGGCCGTCGATGTTGAGATCCATGACAATGATGTCCTTGTGATAGATCTTGTCCAGCTCTTCCATATTGGCGCTGGTACCGTATTTCATCAGGTCCTGAACCTTGGCAAGCAGGGCCTCTTTGGTGTTCTCAGTCATCACTTTTCTCCTTTGTGTTAGGCATATGTGCCGTTGACAGGCGCATCTTTCATGGGGCCGCGGCGGAACCCGATCCCCTTGGCAATCCAGGCGAGATCCGGCCGTGCAAAGGGAACGTTCGAAATATCGACGATCTGCAGGACCCCTGCATTGTCGAGAACGAACAGGCCGGGTTCGGCGAACGGGGCCTCGACATCCATCCCGTTGCGCGGGCTGGAGATATAGAGCCCCATTTCCTGCATCTGGGGGATGGTCAGCCCGTAAGCGACGTCGAATTTCGGGTCCACGTCTGCCATCTGGGCGAGTGCGCGGTCCCGGCTGTCCGCAGACACCGCGACCACATCGACCCCCTGCGCATTAAGGTCGGGCAAAGTCGAATTGAGCTGTTGCAGGTAGGTCGTGCACAGCGGGCAATGTTTGCCGCGATAAACAAGAACGAGCATCCATTCCAAACCATCCTTTGGTTTGGAAATGTCGCGCGTCCCACCGGCAAGCACAGGGAGGCTGAGCGCCGGAAACACAGTTCTGGCGGCGCGTTTTTCACTGGTCAATTTGGGTGATCTCCTATATGTACTGATCGTTACATAATGATCAGAAACCAGAAACGTCAAGAGTTACATATTGAACGTTACAAAAAAAATAGGCCGCCCGCGCGCCTTTGACTATAACACCGCCCTGCTTCAAGCGATGGCTGTGTTCTGGGAAAAGGGATATGATGGTGCCTCCATGCGCGACCTGACCGGCGCCATGGGGATCACCGGCCCGAGTCTTTATGCGGCGTTCGGAGACAAACGCGGCCTCTATCTGAAGACGATAGATTATTATTGCTCGGCGGATGCCTGCACGCCTCTGGTGGCGCTGGAAGGGGAGGAGGATATTGAAAAAGCTCTGCGTGCCTTTTTGTCCGAAATCATCCGATCCGCGACTGAGCACGAAAGCGGCGCAACGGGCTGTTTCCTTGCCTCCAGCGTCGTGGCCTCGGTCGGACAGGTTGATGGGGTGGCGGAGCGGGTCGAAGCCGCGATTGCCGACACTGAACACCGTCTCGCCGCGCGGTTTGAGCGGGAAATAGAAAAAGGCACGCTAGATCCCGATTTTCCGGCCAAATCCAGGGCGGCGCTGCTCTTTGACATCCGGCAAGGCTATATGTTCAAGGGGCGTGCGGGATGGTCCAGCGAGCGCATGCTGGAGGAGGTGGATAGCCGGGTTGAAATGTTGCTTTCGGCCTGAGCGGCCCCTTCACTTTGCGCTGGCTTTCTTTTGCACTGGACCGAGCCGCACGATGGGTCCAGGTCGGCTCTGATACTGTGACCGCATCCGACTGCATCTAACTGCCAAGGTGGATCCGCGCGCAACATATCTGCGGGAACAGCATCCTTTGGAGGGGAAAACGGCCAGGTCAAAACCTGATCCGCTACACCCCACCCTTCCACTGAACAGGTGTGACATAGACAATGCTGTCATCAACGCTGACCATCACTTCACCGTCCTGAATGTTGACCTGCAGTCTCATCGAGCGGCTTAGCAATTTGGCAAGCTCATTTGTGTCGGTCTGAGACAGATTGACCACCTGAAGATTATCAAAGCGGTTGGTGAAATTCTTGATCTTTTCCCACCAGATGTCTGCCGCTTTGCCACCATAGGGGTAGATGACAACACGGTCGGCCTTGGCGCAGGATTGACGCACAATTTTCTCGCTGGGCAGGCCCAGGGCCACCCACACATTGAGCACGCCACTCAGGCTTTTCTGCCAAATGTCAGGTTCGTCATCCGTTGAAAGACCTTTTGCCATTTCAAGATGCTCATGGGCATTTAATGCAAAAGCCAACATACGGACCATCAGTCGTTCATCCGTTTCCGAGGGATGTTTTGCGATGGTCAGTTTATGGGTTTCATAATAGTGGCGATCCATATCGGAGACCGAGAGTTCGACTCTATAGATGGTTGATTTCTGGGCCATATTATTATTCCAAATTTCCGAGGATCAGCCCGTCTACTGCGTCTGGTCCCCATGGGAAAGCAGATAAAATCCATCCGCAAAGGCGGGTGGCAAAACGGTCCCTGAATTGGCCCGCGCCAGTCTCCGCCGGTCCGAGCGCCAATCTGGGTTCACCTGCACCACAGCGTGGGGCATTCCAGATTGCAAAGCTCCGTGCCTGAGGGCCGTTAGCGAAACAGCTCCCGGTAGGCTTCAAACGTGCGGGTTCTACCCTTTGAACGCACGGTCCCGGCGGCCGGTAGTTCCAGACTGGAGGAGTTGATCACCATGATATGTTCTTCCAGCGTCTTGGTGGCTTTGTCGACATCCTGGCTCTGAACATGGTGCAGGATCAGCTTGTGCTCGTCATACGACTGCTTGCGATACCCGCCTTCACCGCCCTGCAGCCGCACGCGCAGCGCCTTGATGGCGGATGCGGTAAGATCAAACGCCTGCGGCAGATAGCTGTTGGACGAGTTGCGGATAAACACCTGATGGAAATCCATATCCGCCGTTTCATAGGCTTTCCAATCCGCGTCCGCGATCGCCTTTTCCATTGCCACGACTGTCGCTTCCAGTTCGCTTTGCACCACGGAAGGTCGCTGTGCCATCGACAGCCGCAACCCGGCCGTTTCCAACACCGCGCGAAAGGTGCTCATCTCGAAGACATCCGCGCGAGTCGGCGAAAAGACATATGTGCCCGCCTGCGGCACGATATTGACGAGGCGAATATCCCGCAGTTTGAAAAAGGCCGTCCGGACCGGTGCCTTGCTCATGCCAAGTGCCTCCGCGATCTGCATCTCGGAGAGGCGTTCGCCAAAATCCAAAGCCCCCGAAACGATGGCTTTCTGAATGCGATCAAACGCTTGTTGGCTCAACGACACTTTGGTTTCCTTTTCACCCTTGGCCTGAATTCAGCCAGATCCACAACTTGGGTCACGCCCTTGTCACCCTGTCCGCAACCGGGCGAACCGCCCCCTCCTATCGAATACGACATCAGAAGGTGCTTGACAAATTGTTTTCATACTAGAATTCTAGATGGTGTACTTTGAGAGAGGAAGCCCATCACATGACCCGGTTCCAACTGCTGACCCCAGACGCGCAATACCCGGATGATGCCACGATCGAGCGCGAGACGGCCGGCAGTGGCGTGGACTGGTGCATCCACCGTGCGCGCCGCCCCGAGGCCATTCCCGACGCGGATTGGAGCAAGGCGGATGCATTGGTGGTCTGGCACGAGATGCCAATCGACGCACAGGTGATCGACAAGCTGGAGCGTTGCCGCGTCATCGTTCGGGCCGGCGTGGGTTTTGATCACATCGACCTGGAGGCTGCAGCGGCGAAGGGCATCCCTGTGTGCAACACGCCAGACTATGGCACCAGCGAAGTGGCCGATCATGCCATCGCGATGATGCTGAACTTCAAACGCGGCCTGACCTCGTATCATCGCGCCCTGATGGCCTCCCCTCAGACAGGATTTGACCATGCGCTTGCACCGCTGATGGGGCGGTTGCGTGGCCGGACATTGGGGATTGTCGGGCTTGGCCGTATCGGAACAGCAACGGCGCTGCGGGCCAAGGGGTTTGGCCTGAACGTCGTGTGCTATGATCCCTATGTCTCCCGTGGGAGCGAGATCGCGGTTGGCGTCCAGCGGGTCGAAAGCCTCGGCGCTCTGCTGGAAATCAGTGACGTTGTCAGCTTGCATTGCCCGCTGACGGATACGACCCGCAACATGATCAACGCCGAAACGCTGGCCCGGATGAAACCGGAGGCCTTGCTGATCAACACCGCGCGCGGGGCCATCGTTGATGTCCCTGCCCTTTTGGAGGCATTGCGGACAAATGTTATCGCCGGTGCCGCATTGGATGTGCTTCCGGTTGAGCCGCCCGCCAGCGACGACCCGGTTTCAGTCGCCTATGAAGGGCGCCAAGATCCGCTGGTCGGTGAACGGCTGCTGCTGTCGCCGCACGCAGCCTGGTCAAGCCCGGAAAGCGTCGCCGACGCCCGTCGCCTCGCCGTGGAAACTGCCATGTTGTGCCTGAATGAGGGACGTATCCGAAACCTCGTCAACACCCCGAAACAGACCCCGATCGCAGCAGAGTAGCTGTCGCCGGAGGGAGGAACCCCGCGGCGGAGTCCGTCGCGGAAACGGTTGCGCCTGTCCTGGGACAGGTCGACCGAGAATGCCAGAGTATCCATGGGAGGAGCAAAAATGGCTAATATTTTCAACACGGTGATTGCTGCGGCAATCTTGACCGCTTCGGCGGGGCTGCCTGCGTTTGCACAGGAGTTCTCTTTCAAATTCCAATCGGTCGACCCGGCGGGCAACTCCAACTTTCAAATCCAGAAGGAATGGACCGAACGCGTCGGCGCCATGACCGGCGGACGGGTGGAAATCGAACTGCTGCCGGTGGGTTCGGTCGTGGAATACAATGAAACCCAGGACGCGGTGGGCGCCGGCATTCTGGACGGCCACATTACCGACGTCAGCTATTTCTCCGGCAAGGACCCCGCCTTTGGCCTCATCGCCAACCCGATTGGCGCATGGTCTTCGCCCGAAGAAATGTTCCGCTTTATGCGCTATGGTGGCGGCAATGAACTGATGGCCGAGCTGGAGGCCCCTTATAACCTGCACTTTGTTGGCGCGACTACGACCGGGCTTGAGGGTTTTGTCTCGAAGAAGCCGCTGGAGGGTGTCGACGATCTTAAAGGGCTGAAGGTGCGTGCCCCCGAAGGGTTGATCCAGCAAGTGTTTGCAGCTGCCGGCGCGGTGCCGGTGAACCTGCCCTATGCCGAAGTTTTCACGGCGCTGGACAAGGGCGTCATCGACGCGGCCGACTCCACCGTGTTCTCGACCAACCAGGCGCAGGGATTGCATGACGCCGGCAATCACCCGGTTTATCCCGGTTTTCACTCCATGCCCCTGGTCGAAGTGTCGATGAACCTCGACAAATGGAACAGCTTGCCCGAGGACCTGCAGGAGATTCTCACCGTTTCCGTGCGCGACCTTGCGTCGGATATGGTGGCACAGCTGTCGATCAAGGATCTCGAGGCCTTTGCCGAGGCCAAGGCCAACCCCAACATCACCGTGCACAACTGGTCCACGGGCGAGCGCGCCCGTTTCCGGACCATCGCGATGGAGCAATGGGAAAACGTCGCGGGTCAGTCTGAAAATGCTCAGAAGGTTTATGACCGACTGACCACCTATCTGGACAAGCAAGGCATGCTCGACTGAGCCCCCTCCGGGCGGGCAGGGCTGCTGTCCGTCCGATTTTTCCCAACGATCTGGACGTAAACTATGGCGCAACGTGACAACATCGCCCAGGAGGCGATACCCGATGCGGTGGCCGAACGCAGGCGGCCGCTTCCACAGGCCGGGCGGCTCGGCTGGCTCATTGACCGGGTGTCCCTGCTCTTTGCTATCGGGATCCTGCTGGCAATGGCGACCCTCGTGCTTGAAGTGGTGATGCGGTATTTCTTCAACGCGCCCACCACCTGGGCCCATGAGACCTCTACCTTCCTGAGTGCGATCACCTTTGTCTTTGGCGGTTTGCTCTGCGTTTGCCGCAATTCGCACATCCGGGTAGTGCTGCTCTACGATCTGATTACGGGCCGGGCGCGGCAAATTCTTGATGCCGTGATCTCGCTTACCTGTGCTGTCTCCACAGGGTTCTTCGCCTGGGCCGCCTGGCGCATGGTCAAAAAGGCAGTCTTTCGTCCCTCCGGGGATCTCTATCTCGAAACCAGTGGCAGCGCCTGGAATTCACCCGCGCCCGCCTTCGTCAAGATTTTCCTGTTTTTCGTTCTCATCATCATGTGCGGCCAGTTTCTGACGCTGGCCTTCAACTACCTGCGGCTGGCGCGCGGGCACGGAAAGACGGGTGGCTGATGCAATTCCTCTCTACACTCTCGGATCTGAGCAACCTCGGCGTCGAGCTGGGCACGCTGGTGATGTTCGGTCTCCTGCTCGCATTGTTGCTGACAGGCATGCCGCTGGCACTGGTCACGCTTCTCGTGGCGCTGATTTTTGCGCTTGGCTGGTTCGGGCCGGCCTCGGTGCCGCTGATCACCAGCCGGGTGTATTCCTTCGTCACCTCCTTCGTCTTTGTCTCCGTACCGATGTTTGTGCTAATGGCCGCGATCCTCGACCGGTCCGGGATTGCACGCGATCTGTTTGACGCGATGAAGCTGATCGCCGGCCGGGTGCGGGGCGGGGTCGCGGTTCAGACGATCTTTGTCGCGGTCATCCTGGCAGCGATGAGCGGCATCATCGGCGGCGAAATCGTCCTGCTGGGACTTGTCGCCCTGCCGCAGATGTTGCGCCAGGGCTATGATAGGCGGCTGGCCATCGGTGTGGTTTGTGCCGGCGGTTCGCTTGGCACCATGGTGCCCCCGTCCATCGTGCTGATCATCTATGGCCTGACCGCGAATGTATCGGTCGGAGAGCTGTTCACGGCGTCTTTCGTTCCCGGTTTCATGCTGGCGAGCTTTTATGTGGCCTATGTTTTGTACCGTTCCTACACAGACCCAGATGCCGCCCCGACTCCGGTGGTGGAAAAGATGCCCCGCAACGAGCAATTGGCGCTGATGCGCGGGCTGGTCCTGCCCATGCTGGTGGTCTTCTTCGTTCTGGGGTCCATCTACGGTGGGATCGCCTCCGTGACCGAGGCCTCGGCTGTCGGCGTCGCGGGCGTGATCCTGTCCACCATTCTGCGGCGCGAATTCAGTTTTGCCATGTTGCTTGACGCTGCGGGTCATACGCTGACCACCGTTGGCATGATTGTCTGGATCGGGATCGGTGCCAGCGCGTTGGTTGGTGTCTACAACCTGATGGGCGGGATCGAGTTCATCTCGTCCCTGATCACGGGGGTCTCTGACAACACGACCGTGATCATTCTGGTGATGATGCTGATCCTTTTCCTGCTGGGGATGTTCCTGGACTGGGTCGGCATTGCACTTCTGACAATGCCGATCTTTGTTCCGGTGATCCGTGACCTCGGGCTGGATCCGATCTGGTTCGGCGTCCTGTTTGCGATGAACATGCAGGTGTCGTTCCTGACCCCGCCCTTCGGGCCGGCCGCCTTCTACCTGAAGAGCGTCACCCCGCCCGATATTTCCCTGGGCGAGATCTTTCGATCGCTACTGCCCTTCATCTGTTTGCAGGTTCTGGCCGTCGGCTTGTTGATCCTGTTTCCGCAAATCGCGGTCTACTGACAGCGCCGTGCCCTGGGGGGGGGCGGGTCTCCTGTGATGCAGCACGACCCCCACCCCCTACGGGCAGGAGCGTTGCTCTCAACCCCTTATAAACAAAAGGTATGACGACATGAAACTGGTGCGCTATGGGCAGGTGGGCGAAGAACGCCCGGGATTGATTGATGCCGACGGTACGCTGCGCGACCTCTCTGACCAGGTGAGTGATATCGACGGGAGCACCCTCGCCCCTGCAACCCTGCAGCGGCTTGCTGCCCTTGACCCCTCCGATCTGCCGCGCGTGCCCGGCACGCCCCGCTTCGGTCCCTGTGTCGGCAAGGTCGGGAAACTGGTCTGCATCGGGCTGAACTACTCCGACCATGCCGCCGAGTCCGGACTGGAGGTCCCAAGCGAGCCGATTGTGTTCCTGAAGGCCACAAGCGCCATCACAGGCCCCAATGACGAGGTAGAGTTACCCCTCGGCGCCGAGAAGGTCGACTGGGAGGTTGAGTTGGCATTCGTCATCGGCACCCGCGCCAAGAACGTCTCGAAAGAAGACGCCCTGTCTCATGTGGCCGGCTATATGATCCTCAACGATGTCTCCGAACGGGCCTGGCAGGCCGAACGGCAGGGCCAATGGACCAAGGGAAAGAGCCACGACAGCTTTGCCCCCATGGGGCCCTGGCTGGTGACCGCAGACGAGATCGCCGACCCGCATGATCTGAACATGCAGCTGGATGTGGACGGCGTGCGCAGGCAGACCGGTTCCACCCGGACGTTGATCTTTGGAATTGATCACCTGGTCAGCTATCTCAGCGGCTTCATGACGCTGGAACCCGGCGATGTGGTAACCACCGGCACCCCCCCTGGTGTCGGGCTGGGCCTGCGCCCGCAGGTCTTCCTGAAAGAAGGGCAGGTCATGCGGCTGGAGATTGACGGGCTGGGCGTCCAGCAA
The DNA here is from genome assembly GCF_001518015.1 of Tritonibacter horizontis. Classification (GTDB taxonomy): domain Bacteria; phylum Pseudomonadota; class Alphaproteobacteria; order Rhodobacterales; family Rhodobacteraceae; genus Epibacterium; species Epibacterium horizontis. The sequence goes on along the minus strand of NZ_LPUY01000135.1, from coordinate 46,731 downwards.
CAGAAATGCGTGCGTAGGGCTGCATCGTGACGAACCAAGTCGAAACAGAAGAGTATGACTATGTCGTGGTTGGCGCCGGATCGGCGGGATGCGTTATGGCCAACCGGCTCAGCGCCGATCCGACATGCCGCGTGCTGCTGCTGGAGGCCGGCGGCAGCGACAATCGTTTCTGGGTGCATGTGCCGATGGGGTATTTATACACCATGGGCAATCCAAAATCCGACTGGTGCTTTCGGACCGAGTCCGAGACCGGGCTTGGCGGGCGCGCTTTGAACTATACGCGCGGCAAACTCCTCGGCGGCTGCTCGTCGATCAATGGCATGATCTACATGCGGGGACAGGCGCGGGACTACGACCAATGGCGCCAGATGGGCAACGCGGGCTGGGGATGGGACGACATCCTGCCCTATTTCCGCAAATCGGAACATCACTGGGGTCCAGCGGATGAGTTTCACGGAACAGGCGGCGAATTGCGGGTGGAACAACAGCGATTGAGCTGGCCGATCCTCGACACGGTGTCCCAGGCGGCCGAAGAAATCGGCATTGCCCCGACGCAGGATTTCAACGACGGCGATAACGAAGGGAGCGGGTATTTCCCCGTCAATCAGCGCCGCGGCCTGCGCTGGAATGCGCGAAAAGCCTTCCTTGATCCAGCGCGCAAACGCCGCAACCTGCGAATTGTCACCAACGCCCATGTGGAACAAATACTGCTGGACGGGCGGCGCTGCACCGGGGTCCGTTTCAGCCTGCAGGGGCAATCTCGCACAGCCCGTGCCCGGCGCGAGGTCATCCTGTCCGCCGGGGCCATCGGTACGCCGCAGATCCTCGAGCTGTCCGGCATCGGCGCGCCAGAGATCCTGTCGCAACATGGGATCGAGACCCGCCATGCGCTGCCCGGCGTTGGAGAGAACCTGCAGGATCACCTGCAACTGCGCACCGTCTGGAAGGTCACAGGCGCGCGAACGCTGAATGACCGTGTCGCCAGCCTTGCGGGCAAGGCACTGATTGGGCTGGAATATATGCTGCGGCGGAGTGGGCCGATGGCCATGGCCCCAAGCCAATTGGGCATCTTCTGCCGTTCATCTGAACGCGAGGCCAGTTCCAATATCGAATTTCACGTCCAACCGCTGTCTCTCGACAGTTTTGGCACGCCACTGCACCGCTACCCCGGCATGACGGTATCGGTCTGCAATCTGCGCCCTAAAAGCCGTGGCACCGTCCATCTTCGCAGTCAGGACGTGAGGGGCGCGCCAGAGATCCGGCCACAGTATCTGAGCGCCGAACAGGACCGGATTGTTGCCGTTGAGAGTTTGCAGATTGCCCGCAAACTGATGCAGACCAACGCGATGCTACCCTATCACCCCGAAGAAATGCTGCCCGGCCCCAAGGCGCAAAGCGCAGAAGATCTGATCGCCGCCGCAGGACAGGTGGGCACGACCATCTTTCATCCCGTTGGCACCGCGCGGATGGGGGACGATCCGATGGCGGTTGTCGACAGCGCCTTACGGGTGCACGGGATCACTGGCCTACGGGTCGCCGATGCCTCGATCATGCCGACAATCGTCTCTGGCAACACGCATGCGCCCGTCACGATGATCGCAGAAAAAGCCGCCGATATGATCCGCGCCGCGCCCTAGCCCACCTACCCCGCACAGAGCCGTCCACGGGTCCAGGGTTCCGCCCCCATGACATCGACAAAGGTGCGATAAACGCCGGTGGTAGCGGTGATGAACAGCCGCTGCCCGTCCGCTCCGCCAAAGCACAGGTTCGACACGGTTTCCGGCACCAGAATCTTGCCCAGCAGGACGCCCTGCGGGTCAAAGCAATGCACCCCGTCGCGCGCTGAACTCCACAGGTTGCCCTGCATGTCACAGCGCAGCCCGTCGGGCAGCCCGTCATCAATGGTGGCAAAGACGCCTCCATCCTCCAACCGGTTCCCGGTCACGTCGAATACGCGGATCACCGCAGGCACGTCGTCGTCATGGCTTGACCCGCTTTCTGCGATATACAGCCGTGTTTCGTCCGGCGAAAAACACAGGCCGTTTGGTTGCACAAAATCGCCGGCCACCACCGACAGGTCGCCCTCGGACGACAGGCGGTAGACATTGCGGGCGGGTTGCTCCGGCGGGGTTCGGAAGCCTTCAAAATTCGACAGGATGCCATAGGTGGGATCGGTGAACCACACCGCCCCGTCGGAACTGACCACCACATCATTGGGGGAATTCAGCCGCTTGCCCTGCCAGGTGCGCGCCAGCACGGTTAGTGTCCCGTCATATTCGGTGCGCACCACGTCACGCGGCCCGTGACGGCAGCCGATCAACCGGCCCTGCCGATCCCGCGTATTGCCGTTGTTGAACCCGCTGTCATTGCGATAGACGCTCAGGCCGTCGGCCTCGGACCAGCGCAGGATGCGGCGCGACGGGATGTCCGAAAACAGCAGGCAATCACGATCGCCGAACCAGACCGGCCCCTCGGTCCATGTGAACCCCTCGGCGATGCGCTCCAGCTTGGACATCGGGTGCACCAGCGCGGCAAAGCGCGGGTCGTGCACCTGCAAATGCGGTGGCAAGGTGATCATATGCGGGCCCTCCGGCTGCTGGCGGCGATGACGATTGCGATGATGATGGTGCCGGTCAGCACGTTGCGCACCCCGGCCGCGGCGCCATAGCTGTTCAGCATGGAAACCACCAGGAACATGAACAGCGCCGCGCCCCAGACGCCAGGTACGTTCGAATTGCCCCCGGCGATGGAGCTGCCCCCGATCACCACAACGGCAATCGACATCAGCAGATACTCCGCCCCCATGTTCAGCGCCGCGCCGCCCGAGAAGCTCGCCAGGAGATAGCCCGCCAACGCGGCAAAGACCGCCACGGCAAGGTAGGTCGCGGCGCGTACCGCCTCGACAGGAACACCCGCCAGCCGGGCGGCGCGCAGGTTCTGCCCCGAAGCCAGCAGCCAACGTCCCCAGAGGCTGCGTTCCAGCAGGACCCAGACCATCAGCGCCAGCGCCAGCCCGACCCAGGCCACATTGGGCAGTCCGAGAAAGCGACCGGTGGCGAATTCGGCCAGTCCTGTCGGTGGCTTGATCCGCAGGCCCCGGTTCGACCAGATCGCGAGGCTCTGATAGATCAGCGAGGCTGCCAGCGTGGCGATGATCGGCGGCAGCCGCAGCAAAAAAATCAGAGCAAAGTTCGCCGCCCCGACCCCAAGCCCGACAGCCAGCGCGATGGCCAGTCCCGGCAGAGCGGTTCCAGGATCGGACCCCATGAACTTCAGCGCCAAAGTAGCGGCCAGCGTCATGGTGGCCGGGATCGACAGATCGACATTGCCCGGCCCCAGCGTGATGACCAGCATCTGCCCCAGCCCGACAATCGCGGCAAAGGCCCCGAAGCTCAGCGCCGCATAGGCCAGCTCGCCTGCGCCACGCCCCTGGGTCAACACCAGCGTCGCGGCAAACGCCAATGCGGCGGCAGCCCAGGCCCAGATCCAGGGCTTCGATGTCATTCCTGCAAGGCTCATGTCGTTTCTCCCCGGCGGGCAAAGATCAGCCGCGCCGTCAGCACCAGGATCAGAATCGCACCCTGTGCGCCGATCTGCCAATCCGGCGACAGCCGCATGAAGGACAGAAATGAGGCCGCAAGCGTCAATGTCAGCGCGCCAATTACAGCCCCCACCGGGCTGACCTTGCCGCCGGTGAATTCACCGCCGCCCAGGATGACACCGGCAATGGACAGCAAGGTATAACGCAGCGCGATATTGGCGTCCGCTGCGGTGGTCAACCCGACCAGGGCCATGCCAGCCAGCACGCCAAACAGGCCCGCCCCGGCATAGGCCAGCGCCTTCAGCTGCATCACGTTCCACCCCGCCCGCGTCAAGGCGCGCGGATTGCCACCGACGCCGCGCAGGACCGTCCCCAACCCGGCACGGATCACCAGCAGGTGGGTGACCCCCGCGATTAGTAGGGCGGCAACCACAGCCATTGGCACGAGTGGCGGCTTTACCTTCATGATCGCTCGCAGCCATTCCGGCGCCGCGCCTCCCGGTGTCGGCAGTAAAAACAGGGCCAGCCCGCCCCAGACAAAGGACATGCCCAGGGTCACCACGATGGCCGGAAGCTCTAACGCGTGGATTACGGCCCCCATCCCGGCATAGGCCAGGATCAGAGCCGCCATCGCCAGCAGGCCAATCAGAGGCGCATCGTTCAGCCATGTCGCCGTGACACATGCCGCCAGACTGACAAAGGCGCCGATCGACAGGTCAATGTCATTCACCATGATGATGAACATCTGTGCGACCGTCGCCAGCGCAATCGGCACCGCCAGATTGAACAGCAGATTGACGCCGAAATAGCTCATGGCGCGGGGCTGCATCCAGAAGGTCAGCCCCAACAGGACCGCCAGCGAGACGACCGGCAACAGAATGCGATAACGGTTCATGCGGGCACCACCTGTGGGAGGGCGTCCTGCATTTCAAACGAGGCTTCCAGTATCTTTTCCTCCGTGATGTCGGCACCGGTCAGCTCGGCGCTGATGGTACCGTTGCGAAAGACAAAGACCCGGTCGCATTGGCAGACCTCCTCTGTCTCGGTTGAATACCAAAGAAAGGTGCGCCCCTTGGCGGCCTCCGCGCGGATCATCGCATAGACGTCCTGCTTGGTGCCCACGTCGACCCCGCGCATCGGGTCGTCCATGATGACCACCTCCGCGTCCGAGGCCAGCGCGCGGGCGAACAACACCTTCTGCTGGTTGCCGCCTGACAGCGACAACAGCGGGTTGTCCAGATTGTCGGTGCGGATGCCAATGCGGCGACGCCAGTCCTCTGCAAGGGTACGCTCCGCCCGGCGGTTTACGACACCGGCGCGGGCGTCGCGCCCAAGGACCGAAATCGAAACGTTGCGCAGGATCGACCAGAGCGGGAACACCCCGTCACGGCCACGATCACCCGCGACAAAAACCGCATTCGCCGTCTGCTTTGACCGCGACGGCCCAGCTGTTCGCCAGCCCGACGTCCGCGCCAGATAGATCCGTGCCAGCGCTGCCGCCTGCCCGTGGCCGGCCAGACCCGACAGGCCGACAATCTCGCCCCGGCGCGCGTTGAGGCCTTCGGCCTCGATCACAATCTCACCCGGCGCGGCGCGGGCTGCGGCGGCTGCAGCGGCGGTCACGACATGTCCCATGGCATCGACCAGCCCCTGACGGGTAAACTCCGCCGCTGGGCGCTCCGCCACCGATCTGCCGTCCTTCAGGACGACGATCCGATTGGCGACGGAAAAAATCTCTCCCATCATGTGGCTGATGAAGATCACGGCACCACCCGCCGCGCAGAACCGGCGCACATGAGCCAGCAATTGCTCGGCGATGCCGGCATCCAGCGCGCTTGTCGGTTCGTCCAGGATCACCAGTCGCGCCTGCCCTGCCCGGGGGGCAAAGCCGATGGCGATCTCGACCATCTGGCGTTGCGCGATGCTCAGCGTGTCCACCGGTGCATCGACATCAATGCCGTGGTCGGGGAAAACCCTGTCCAGCGATGCGCCGATTTCCGCCCGCGCCGCCCGGCGCCAGCGCAGCCCCGTCAGGCCGGGATGCGAAACTCGCAGGTTTTCGGCCACAGTCAGGTTCGGGCAGAGCGACAGTTCCTGAAAGACTGCCCGGACGCCGTCGGTGCCGCCGGGAAAGGTCACGCTCCCGCCCGTGGGCGCCAACGCGCCGTTCACCAGGTTCACCAGCGTCGATTTTCCCGCACCATTGTGGCCGACCAGCCCGACGCAATCACCGGGATGTACGCGCAGCGATACCCCGTCCAGCGCGCGCACCGGCCCGAAATGTTTCGCCGCATTGGTGAGTTCAACCACCACCGGCCCGGTTTCTGTTCCGCTCATCACGACCTCGCGTCAAAAAAGCCCCCGCATGCCGCAGCACACGGGGGCGTTCAGGGTGGCTCATTCGGCCGCTTCGATGACCGCTTGCGCGTCTTCCAGCGTGTAGACCGTATTGGCCACCGACCCTTCGGGCGTGGACGCCAGGGTCGCGTCCAGATCCGCTTGGGTGATCTTGAGGAACGGCACCGTCAGATCCTTTGGCACCTCCTTGCCATCGAGGATCTGCTGCGACACCCAGAAAGCCAGCGATGCAACGCCCGGCGCAATCGACAGCGACAGCGTTTCATAGCCGTTGGCATCGCGCTGCTCGGCCCACCACTTGAGTTCGTCCTGGCGGTTGCCCAGCACGATCAGCGGCGTGTCGCGCCCCGCCGCGGCAAAGGCCTGGGCGACGCCATAGCCATCGCCACCTTGCGTGGCCACACCGACGACCTCAGGCAGCGAGGGCAGGATACCGGCGACGGCCTTTTGCGCCACGTCCTGAGCCCAGTCGCCATGCACCGACCCGACGATGTCGAATTTGTCGTGCTCGGCAACGCCCGCATGGATCCCTTTGGAGATCTCATCATCGACGAACACCCCGGCCAGACCGCGGATTTCAAGCAAGTTGCCGCCATCGGGCAGGCGTGTCGCGAGATAGTCGATCTCTTCCTTGCCCATGGCGGCAAAATCCACCGCGATGCGCCAGGCGCAGGGTTCGGTCACGATGCCGTCAAAGCTGACGACGACAAGACCCGCGTCGCAGGCTTCCTTGACCGCGCCATTCAGCGCTGTTGGGGAGGCCGCATTCAGGACAATCGCATCATAGCCTTGCAGGATCATGTTCTGGATCTGCGCGGCCTGCTCCGTTGGCTGGTTCTCAGAGGTGGTATAGGCATCGGCAGCGGCGACAATGCCATCGGCCACCGCCTGATCGGCGGTTTCCTGAAACGTCGACAACATGGCCTGACGCCACGAATTTCCGGCATAGTTGTTGGATAGCGCGATACGCTTGTCGGCCGTGTCAGCGGCCACAGCCCCCGCAATCAGCGCCAGCACAGCTGCGCCCGTAAAATGGTTTTTCATCTTGGTCCTCCCTGCGCTTGCGCGCGCTCCTGTCAGCCGGGCCTCGCCTCCTCTGCGGATCCGGTCGCAGGAATGGTGCCGTCAGTCTGGCGCGGCTGTAAAGGCAACCGCCCGCAGACCTGTTGCGGGTTCCCGCAGCAAACTTGCGGGTGACAGTGTTTCCATTTGCCTCGCAGCGGGGCATTCTTGCGGGAACGCGCAAGGGAGGAGCCGCGATGATCACCACGACAGAGCCGCCAAGCGCGCTCGACCGTATCGCCGCGCATCTGGCCGCGCGCACCGATGTGACCTCCGCCCTAGAGGCGGTGGCCAGTGACATCGCCGAGCTGATCCCCTTCACCCATGCGGATCTCTGTCTGCTGGATCGTCCCGGTTGGGTGGTCAGTTATGAGGTCGGCATCCGCACCCGTTGGTCACGGGCCTCGGGTCGGATTGCCTATGCACCGATCCGCGAATTGCTGATGGGGCAATGCGACCATATGCTGACCGCCGATGCCACCGAGGATCCGCGCTACACCTATCCCGGCGCCAGTTGCGAGCCGATCCTGAACCATCGTCTGCGCAGTCGCGTCAATGTCTTGATGTCGGTGGGAGGCAAAATCATAGGGACGCTGAACATTTCGCATTCTGCCCATGGGCTTTATACCGCCGAAACCGTCAGCCGTGCCCAGGCCATCGCGGCCATTCTGGCGCCCTGCGTCCAGACCCTGCACAGCGCCGAACGCGCCCGCCGCACCGCATCAGCCCCGCGCGACAGTGATGATGGGCTGCGCCGGGGGGCGCTGGAACTGACCCAGGCGCTGGAACAGGAACGCCAGCGTATCGGCATGGACCTGCACGACCAGACGCTGGCGGATCTGTCACGGCTGCTGCGCGAGGTAACGGGCGATCCGCCTCTGGCGCGCGATATGCTGGCCAGCCGGTTGAACGAAACCATCGCCGATCTGCGCCGCATCATCGACACAGCTGTGCCGACGGTGCTGGACCTCTTCGGCTTTGCCCATGCGGTTCGGGTGCACCTGGAGCGCGCCGCTGGACTTGCGCCGATGACGGTGACGGTCGAGGATCGCACAGACGGGGCCGCCGACACGCTGGCGCCGCTGGTGCGCACCGCGCTGTTTCGTATCGCTCAAGAGGCGATCAACAACGCCTGCCGTCATTCCGGCGCCAGCCGGGTCGAGATCATTATCGACCACCCGGCCCCGCACCGCCTGTCGGTCGAAATTGCCGACAATGGCTGTGGTATCCCCGCCGCCCCGGCCCGCCAATCGGGCCTCGCCCATATCCGCACCCGTGCCCGGCTGATTTCAGCGACGCTGGATATTCGCTCCGAGGCGGGCACCCGCGTCGCTGTATCATTGGAGTCGCCATGAAGGTTCTGCTTGTCGAAGACGATCAGTTTCACGCCTCCTGGATGGAGGAGATGCTGGCCGATGCCCTGCCCGAAGTCTCTGAGATTTTTCATGCCCAGAACGGGGCCGAGGCCGAGCGCGAAGCCCGACTGCTGTCGATCCAGGCCGTGGTGATGGACCTGCGCATGGCCACCCGCAATGGGATCGAGGCCGCCCGGACCTTGTGGCAGGAGAGGCCGGAAACCCGCATCCTGTTCTGGTCGAATTACGCCGATGAGGCCTATCTGCGCGGCATCACCGCCATCGTGCCAGAGGATAGCGCCTATGGGTATGTGCTCAAGACCGCGCCCCGCGACCGGTTGAAACTGGCACTGCGGGCAGTGCTGATCGAAGGGCAAATCATGGTGGATCGCGAGATCCACCGCCTGCAGCGCCGTCAGGCCACCCCCTGGGCAACCCTCGACGACAGCGAATTTGCGGTGCTCTTGGACTTGGCGATCGGCCTGCAGGACAAGCGGATCGCCGAACGCCGGGGCATGTCACTGCGCACCGTGCAAAACCGCCTGCTGGCGCTTTATGACAAGCTCGGGGTCGATGCCGAAGAAACCGAACCGCTGAACAAACGGGTGCGCGCCCTGAACCGGGCCCTGGTGACCCGGATCCTCAATATCGAGGCACTGGAAGCCGCGCAGCGCGACTTTGACCAGTGGAGCGCGACCCGGCGCTGATGGTCGGGTTCTGAAGCGCTGTCGGCGGGCGACCCTAAATTTCGTAGTTAAGCGGCACAAAACGATAGAGCGTCTCATCCCGCGCCACCCGTCCAATCCCAGGAAAGGGAAGATGCGCCCCCGCAACCAGATAGTGTTTGTCCGCCGCTTCCGCCAGCACACGCCTGCGGGTTGCGGCGGCCTGCGCGCCATCCACGTCAAAACTCACGTAGATATCCGGACTATCAAATTGGATATAGTCGCCATGGATGATGTCCCCCCAGAAAACCAATTGCTCGCCCGCCTCTGTCTTAAGGACGATAGAGCTATGTCCCGGGGTGTGACCTGGCCGGAGAATGGAGCCAAAATTGGGCAACGGGTCAGCATCATCGGCAAAACGCACCACACGCCCGGTCTTGATATATGGCGCAAGCGAGACCTGCGCGCGCTGCAGATCCGTTTTCATCTCTGCGGTTGGCGCCGTGAGACCCTCGCGATTGATCCAGAAGGCGTATTCACGCTGCGGCACATAAACTGTCGCATTTGGAAAAACGGCCTTGCCGGCAACCGTAAGGCCACCTGAATGGTCGGCGTGAATATGCGTCAGCAACACCGCATCGACCTGTTCGGGTTGATAGCCCGAGACCATCATATGCCGGATCAGCTTGCCCGCATCCGGACCGAATAGGGTTCCCGTACCAGCGTCGATCAGGACCAGCTGTGTGCCATCATTGACCAGATAGGCGTTGATGGAGATATGCGGCTCGGATCCAAGAAAATTTTGATCAAGCGCAGCTTGTATTTCGCCCTCAGACTCGTTTTGGTAGATCTGAGCCATTGGCAAAGCCAACGTGCCATCAGAGAGCGCCGTGATCTCAAACCGACCGAACTTCAGCCTGTAGTACCCTGAATTGCCCACCGATGAAAATGGAGCGGCAGAAAACGCAAATCGCGGCGACGCCGACAGCGCAGCTGCCCCTGCAAGAAAGCCCAACATGTTTCGACGCGTTGTCATGGTCTTCTCCTGTATGATGTTCGAACCGATGCCGAATACCTAGGGAGAGGCCTAAGCGGTGATTACCCCCTCAAAATGGAAGGCACTATTCCAGATTTTCCATGAAACCCGGACCGACACCTGATCTCAACGACCTGCGTCTCTTGATCGAGATCGCCCGCTCAGAAAGCTTTTCTGCGGCAGCGGACCGTTTGAAATTACCGCCCAGCACGGTCAGCCGTCGCCTGCAGAACCTTGAAACCGCATTGGGCACCACATTGTTGCTGCGTTCGACTCGCCGTGTTTCTCTGACTGACGAAGGTCGCCAATTGCTGGATGCCGTTGGTCACCATGTTGAACAGATCGACCGCAGCATGGTCGGATTTCATACGCCCGATGCGCCGACCACCGGGATCTTGCGCGTTGCGACCTCCTTCAGCTTTGCCCATTCCCTGATGCCGACAATCCTGGCGCGATACCGGGAGATGTGTCCCGATGTGTCGGTTGATGTGAAGACCAGCCATCTCAATGTCGATCTAATCGGCGAAAGCGTCGACATTGCCATTCGCATGGGCGAACCAGCAGACAGTGCCCTGGTCTACAGAAAACTGGGGCAGCTGAAGCAGAGCCTGTACGCAGCACCGTCGTTTTGCGCCGAGCACCCGATCGTGACCCCCAGCGACCTTATGTACGTGCCGCTTGTGGCCCACAGAATGCGGATGCGTCGGGACTGCACGTTTTGGGAGCTTTTCAACACGCACGAAACATTTGTCATCGAACGGCCCCCCGCAGTCGAAGTCGACGATCCGATCCTGACGGAAAGGCTCGTCTGTGCGGGGGCGGGTGTTGGTCTTCTCAGTGATATTCTGGCGACAGAAAGTGTCGCCGCTGGGCGATTGACACCGGTGCTGCCGGATTGGTCCGGTGCCCTGGTTTCGCTCTATTGTCTGTACCATCGCCAGCTTGGGCGCGTCCCAAAAATCCAGATTTTCCTGGATGTTGTGGATGATGTACTTGCAAAGGCCTGACAAGACCTGCCTTGCGCAGATCGGCCTCCCCACCCCGACTTGCTGCCCGGAACAGATCGCGAGGCAGGCCCGGCAAAGCCCACCTCGCACAACACCTGCGTCATCCAGGAATGATGGCCTGTCCCCTGCTACCAGGGCGTAACGCCGTCCGGCTCCACAAAGGTTCCGGTCTCATCTCCGCCCAGAGCGTAGCGCACCGGCAGGACTGCGCCCTCTTCCGGGTTCATATGACCCATGCCGGTCAGGTCGGTCTTCACAAAGCCCGGACTGACGGAGTTCACCTTGATACCGCTATCACGCAATTCTTCCGCGAGTTGCACCGTCAGCATATTCAACGCCGCCTTGGAGGCGTTGTAGCCGATGAAACGGGCTGCAAAATAGGGCGAGTCCGGGTCGCCGTTGACGGCCAACGACCCAAGGGAACTGGAAATATTGATGATCCGCGCCGCGGTCGCCTTGCGCAACAGCGGCAACATGGCTTGTGTGACCGCCAGTGTGCCCAAAAAGTTCGTTTCGAGCACCTTACGCACGCTAGCAATGTCGGCTTTTTCTGGTGCGCCATCGGAAAAATCAAAAATGCCGGCGTTGTTTACCAGAATGTCGAGATGCCCATGCCTTGTGGCGATTTCTGTTGCCGCACCAGCAAGGCTTTCGGTGTCATTCAGGTCCACCTTGACCCACTCCGCCTGCACGCCACTGGCCTGCAAATTGGCAAGCGCCTTTTCGGCTCTGACTGGATCCCGCGCCCCGACGATCACATGCACCCCAGCCTGAGCAAGCTGGCGTGCGATCTCAAGACCGATGCCTTTGTTCGCGCCGGTAACCAGCGCAATTGGTTGCTGTTCCATCCGAATTTCCTTTCCTTTCAGGTGGTCCCGCAGAATATATGAAGGAATGTTCAGGTATGGGATTCGCATATGACCCTCACCGCACCACCGGGCCTAATCCCCCGTAAAACACCACGCCAACAGCGTGCCAAAGTCACCGTTGACGCGATTCTCGAAGCCACCATTCAGGTTTTGCTGCGCGGCGGGATCGCCGGTTTGACTACGACAAATGTAGCAGAGCGGGCGGGCGTTTCCGTCGGCACGATGTACCAGTATTTCCCCAACAAACAGGCGTTGATCTATGCCCTGAACGCGCAGTATCTGGATCTTTTGGCGCAGCGGATCGAGACCACCTGCACCACCAACCACGGCGCACCCGTCACCGACATGATAGAGGCGCTCGTCAACACCTATTGGACCGCCAAGACAGAGCGTGCCGATGTCACGCGGGCGTTGTATCGATCGGTCGTTGAAATGGACAACGCAGCCCTGATCCACGATTTTGCAGCGCGCACAAGTGCCGCCACAGAAACCATGCTGCGCAGCGCCTCGGATGTGACATTCCGCGATCCTGCTGCCATCAACCTGACACTGGTCACTGTGATCTTTGGCGCGGTGCGAAATGCTTTCGAACGGGGCCTCGACGCGACAAACGGGGACGCGCTGCGCGTCGAGTTGATTGCCATGTGTCAGGCCTATGCTTCCGCAAGAAGCACCCCGGACAGCAGTTGAACGACCCGCCGGGCGCGGAGGCCATGTGTCGCGGATCGCACGGGGTGGCCAGCCTCAGCTGTCCCTCAGGGCCGGAACCTGTCGCAGATGGGCACTGGCGAAATCAACGAAAGCCCGCAGTTTTGCAGGCGTCTTCCGCCCCGCCGGATGGACGATATGAACCGGCAGCGGCGTGGGTTCATATGCTTCGAGAGCCGGGACCAGCCGACCGCATTTCAGGTCCTCCGCCACCTGATAGGACAACGCCCGACACAGGCCCCAGCCGTGTCGCGCGATCTCGATCGAGGCGGCAACACTGTTGACGGTAAGCTGCGGATCAAGCCGAACGACCGTTTGCGGATCCGACCCGAAGCGCCAGTCTCGTTGAGTATTTCCCGTTGCAATAGTGCGGTGGCGCTCGGTCAGGTCGGCTGGGGCGGTGGGCTGGCCGAACCGCTCGAAATAGGATGGCGCGCCGCACAGCACCCGGCGCACCGACCCCACGCGCAGCGCCAACAGACCCGACGACGGCAGCTCGCCAATGCGCAGCGCCACGTCGTGACCCTCCTCGACCAGGTTGACCGTCCGGTCCACCAGCAGCAATTCGATCCTGACATCCGGCCAAACATCGAGGAAGTCCGCCACAAGCGGCGCGATGTAGAGTCGGCCGAATTCCTGCGGCGCTGTGATACGCAAAAGGCCCGTCGGTGTTTGGACCGCCCCGGTTACCGCATTCTCTGCCAAGCGCAATTGCGCCAGGATCTCTCGCACGTCCTCGACAAAATCGCGCCCGACATCGGTCAACCGGACGCGTCGCGTGGTACGAACCAGCAATCGCGCCCCCAACGCGTCTTCCAAGGCTCCAACCGCCCGTGTCGCGGTTGGACCGCTAAGCCCAAGTGACCGTGCGCCGCCAACAAAACTCTCGGCCTCCGCCACGGCAACGAAAATTCTCAACGCTTGTAGCCGGTCCATGTCACACCTGATTAGTTCAGAATCTGCATTAATATAGTTCATATTCGTATGATTATCTATCCAGAGTGCCGATCCTATCTTTGGCTCATCGCAGCTGACGCTGCCTTTGACCCCTGCATGAAGGAGCACGCCTATGACAAACACGTCCGACACCGCCCCGGTAAAACTGTACCGGACCCCGAAATCCGGCCACTGTCACAGGGTAGAGTTGATGCTTGCCCTGCTTGACGTCCCTTACGAAACCATCGACCTGGATATGATGAACGGCGCCCATAAACGGCCAGAGTTTCTCGCGATCAGCCCCTTCGGCCAGGTTCCCGCGATTGAGGACAATGGCCTGACCCTGAGCGACTCCAACGCGATCATTGTCTATCTGGCGGACCAATACGGTGATCTGGACGAATGGGCCGGCCGAACCGCGACTGAACGGGCCGAGGTTCAGCGCTGGCTGTCGATAGCCGCTGGTGAAATCTATCAAGGACCCTGCTCCGCCCGCCTTGTCACCCTGTTTGGCGCGCCTCTCGATCACGAGACAGCCAAGGCAAAGGCAGAGGCTTTGTTCACGATGATGGACTCTCATCTGAAGACACGGGAGTGGCTCGCGCTGGACCGGCCATGTCTGGCGGATGTGGCGGGCTATAGCTACATCGCACACGCGCCAGAAGGCGGCGTTTCGCTGGCACCTTACCCCGCCATCCGGGCCTGGCTCGACCGGATCGAAGCGCTTCCGCGTTTCATCGGGATGGTGCGCTCCGCCGCGCTGGCCTGACCCTCACCCTTGTCTGAAACCTCATCAGCCCCGCCTTCGCTCCGCGAGGGCACGCGGGCCAACGGAGATCCGATATGACACGCCCTGAGACCCCATTTCACGAGGGTGAGATCATCGCCCAGGGCCGCGCAGGCGTTGCACGGCAGGCCGCAACGTCAAGCCGGTTCATCCGGGATCATATGCCGGATCAGCACCGCATGTTTTTCGAGTCGCTGCCGTTTCTCGTTGTGGCCGGGGCAGATACGTCCGGAGCACGATGGGTTTCGATGCTGGAAACACAAGATGGCGATGTCGCGTCCCCCTCTGCTCAGCTGCTGACGCTGCCAGCAGGACTTGGCGCAGCGGACCCTTTGGCGCCTGGCTTCGTGCCGGGCGCCGCCTTGGGTATTCTCGGCATCGACCTGGCAACCAGGCGGCGCAACCGGGTAAACGGGCAGCTGAGGGCCACCGAGACCGGGCTGGCACTTTCAGTCACCCAAAGCTTTGGCAACTGCCCACAATACATCCACGAGCGCGATTGGGTCCGGGCCGATGAGCCAGCAGACCGCCGCCCCCCACCCCGGACCGACAGAGACCTGTCCGAACCGCAGAAACGCTGGATTGCCTCCGCGGATACGCTGTTCATAGGATCCGGGTTGGGGGACGCAGGGCGGGCCAGTTTTGATGCCTCTCATCGCGGTGGGAAACCGGGCTTCGTCGAAATCGCGGGACCGCGGAGCCTGCGCATGCCCGACTACACCGGCAACAATTTTTTCAACACCATCGGCAACCTTCTGCAAGATCCGCGTGTCGGATTGCTATTTGTCGATTTTGCCACCGGCGGGCTGTTGCACCTGACCGGTCGGGCGCAAATCCTCTGGGACGGAACAGGCAGCGCCGACCCGCAGGCCCGGCGCGAAATTCTGATCACAATTGATCGCGTGGTCGAACGGCCCCACGCGCTCTCGCTGCGCTGGCGTACCGATGCGGCCGCGAACCGAACGCTCCGGATCACCAGAAAGGACATCGAAAGCAGCGACATTACGTCGTTTCACCTTGAACCTGAAGATGGGCGGGCGCTGGCACCCTTCCTGCCCGGGCAATATCTGCCTGTGGTTGTTGGCGCTCCGGATCAATCCATCGGCCAAGCGACGAACACTTCGGATTCGGTACAACGCACCTACACGCTGTCTGGCCCGGTCAGCCCGCGCGCCTACCGCATCAGCGTCAAGCGCGAGGCCCAGGGGCGCGTATCCAAGTTCCTGCACGATCAGACTGAAACAGGCGACCTGATCAACGCAGGCGCACCCTCCGGAGATTTTACGCTGCCGAACGGCGATACCCCGTTGGTACTGGTCAGCGCGGGCGTGGGCGTGACGCCCATGCTCGCCATGTTTCACGCGGTTGTCGCAGCCCAGTCCAATCGCCGGGTCTGGTTCCTCCAGGGCGTCCGAAACGGCGCCGCACATGCGTTTCGCGGGGAGGTCGCACAACTGGCGGCACGCGCATTAAATGCGACAGTGCGGACCTTCTATTCCACCCCCCGCCCGGAGGATCGCCCGCTACCGATCAACGTCACCGAGGGGCGCATGACGGTCGATGACCTGATGGCGCTCCGAGCCGGTCCAGAGGCACATTACATGATATGCGGACCAGCCGAATTCATCGCCGGGCTGACCGAGGTGCTTGAACAGCGCGGCATTCGGCCCGATCAAATTCGTCACGAAACCTTCGGCCCGACAGCATGACCGCGCGACCCAGGCCTGCCTCCCGGCGCAATTGCGCTCAGGTCAGGTCGGCGATGCTTTGGCCTTCGATGAAAGTGAAGGGCACGCTTTCCCGGACCACGGGGCGGCCTTCGGCAGCGGTCGGGTCATCCATAATGGTCAACAGCGCCTCTGCGATACGCACCCCCAGGTCGAACAGGTTGAACCGATAGTAGGTCAGATCAGGCGTCAGAAACGCCGCCAACCGGGTGCCCACGCCGATCAACGACAGATCGACACCGGGCGTCAGCCCAAGGTCGGCAAGGCCACGATAAATCCCGAACGGCAGGATATGATCCGAGTAGATCACTGCCGTCGGCTTTTGTGGCATATTGATCAGCTGATGGACAAGGGTGACCCCTGCCCGGTCGCCCGGACTGATCCTGATCATCAGGTCTTCATCCAGCTGCAATCCGGCCTTGGCGATGTTCTTGCGATAGCTTTCGATCATGATGTGACGCAGGTTCAGATCGTTGCGCGGCAGCGCAAGGGCGATGGTCCGATGGCCCTTTTGCGTCAACCTTGCAATGGCGTCTTCGACCACGCCATCAAAATCAAGGTCAAGCCAGGGCTGGCCCCCATCCACCAGCGACCGGCCTAGCGTCGCAAAGGGCATGCCCTGCTGGTTGAGAAAATTGATCCGCGCATCGTTGCGATGAATAGACGACAACACCAGCGCATCGGTGAACCGGCGGGCAACGATCTGTTGCAGATACGCCTCCGGTTCGACGTTCGAAGGCGACAGGAGCGCCACCAGATTTAGCCCCCGCTTTGTCAGCACCGATTGCATGCCGTCAAAGACCCGGATGAAGAACAGATCCCCCTGCATCATCCCTTCGCTGTCGGTTTCCAGCACGAATCCGATCACATTGGTCTTGCCTTTGCTCAGCGACCGCCCGGCCTGGTTCGGGACATAGCCAAGCTCAGCCGCGGCTTTCAGGACCTTCGATTTGGTCTCCTGACTGACGTCGGTCTTGTTGTTGAGTGCACGCGATACTGTCCCGATCGAAATGTCGAGGTGTCGGGCCAAATCCTTGATGCTTGTCAATGTGCGGGTCCTCCGGTTCGGGTGCATTCTGTCACGTCTCCCACGGCAAGGGAAGATTGCCGTAAACGTTTACGATTTCGATTGACTCATCCAGATCCAAGCGGTATTTCAATCTCCGTAAACGTTTACGGAGATTGATGTCTTCGTATGGGAAACGTTTTCTGAAGGCCAAAACACGGCCTTTTGGGAGGAGAAATACGATGCAAGCACTGCTTGTGGGGTGTGGTGGCATGGCCAATGTTTGGGTCAAGGCCATCACCCAGAGGCCCTATGTGGCGGACCGGGTAAACCTGGTTGGCCTGGTTGATCGCAGCCCCAAAACCGCACAAGATCTGGCGGCGGTTTCCGGGCTTGAGGGGCTGCCGATTTTTGCAAGCGTCGACGAGGCGATGCAATCTGTCGACTGCGATCTGGTGTTCGATGTGACCCCGCCAGAGGCACGCGCCTCTGTCGTGCGGGCCGCTCTGATCGCGGGCAAGCATGTGTTGTCGGAAAAACCCATGGCCAACAGCATGGCTGAGGCGCGCGAACTCACCGACCTGGCCAGATCGTCCAACCGTCTGTTCGCTGTCACGCAGAACCGTCGATACAAGGACGGAATCCGCCGGATCCGCGCCTTTTTGGACAGTGGCGCATTGGGCGAAGTCACTGGCATTCATGCAGATTTCTTTATCGGGGCGCATTTCGGCGGCTTTCGGGATCAGATGGATCACGTTTTGCTGCTGGACATGGCGATCCACCATTTCGATGCGGCACGTTTCCTGTGCGGTCAGAACGCGGGTAGCGTTTTTTGCCAGGAAACCAACCCCACCGGATCATGGTACGCGCATGGTGCCTCCGCCTTTGCGATTTTCGAGATGGAGCACGGCCCCTTCTTCACCTACCGAGGCAGTTGGTGCGCGGAAGGAAAGCGGACATCCTGGGACGCCGCCTGGCGCATCACCGGAACCCGGGGCACCCTGACCTGGGACGGGCTGGAGCAGTTCGAGGCACACGTCACCAACAGTGACGAGGGCTTCCTGCGGCCGCTCAAACAGATCGACGTGCCGATGGCACCTGATCCGCGCGAGACCGAAGACCATGCCTCTGTTCTGGCAGCTTTCCTTGATGCGCTGGAAACAGGCCAGACGGCCGAAACCGACAGCACGGACAACCTGCACTCCCTCGCGATGGTGTTCGGGGCCATCGAGAGCGCCAAAGCCGGCCGAAAAATCAACATAGCACAGGAAATCACGCACTGATGGACAACCCAGCCAAAGACATCCGGATCGGCACGATGGTCTCCGCCAACGGCGGCGATGCGGCCGAGAACATCAGACAGATCGCGGACCACGGGTTCGAGAGTTTCGAACCCTTCTTCTGGCAGACCACCGCAGGGCAGGACGTTGCGGAGCTGGGCAAGCGCTGCCGCGATGCCATTGGCGACCGGGATATCACCATGTCCACCATCGGCATGTTCGGAAACCCGCTGGAGGGAGAGGCCATGGACCTCGAAACCCTCGAGGGGTGGAAGCAATGTATCGACAATGCGCATCACTTCGGCGCCACGTGCGTCGCCGGTTTCACCGGACGCCTGCGCGGCAAACCGCTGCCAGAGAGCCTGCCGCGTTACACCGAAATCTGGGGCGATCTGGCAAAGCGGGCGGCGGACAAGGGCATCCGCATCGCGTTCGAGAATTGCGCCATGGATGGCAACTGGCAAACCGGTGACTGGAACATCGCCCACAATCCCGATGCCTGGGAGTTGATGTTCAACGCGTTGTCGGCTGACAATATCGGCCTGGAATGGGAACCCTGCCATCAGATGGTTTACCTCATCGACCCGCTGCCGCAGATCCGCAAATGGGCCGACAAGATTTTCCATGTCCACGGGAAGGACGCCACCATTCGCCACGACGTGATCCGCGAACACGGGATTTTCGGCAAACATCCCTTCGTGTTCATGCGCACGCCCGGGTTCGGTGATAGCAACTGGACCGACATTATCTCTGAATTGCGCTTGGCCGGCTACAAGGGGTCGATCGACATCGAAGGCTGGCATGATCCGGTCTATCGCGACGCGCTCGAAATGACCGGGCAGGTGCATGCGCTCAATTACCTCAAGACGTGCAGAGGCGGGTCGTTCGTCAGCGACGCGGCTCGCTATGGCGGGGGGGACCCTTCGCTCGAGAAGACCTGACGAACATCAGAGGAGGAGAGAACCCAATGAGATATCTAACAAGTATCAGCAGCGCGGTCTTGCTGTCGGTCGGCGCCGTTGCGCAAGCTGAGGATGTGACCATCACGGTCTGGTCGCTGGACAAAGAGAACCAGCCGGCGATGAACCTCGCCCGTGAATTCAGCGAGATGGACAACGGGATCACCGTTGATTATCGGCTGATCCAGTTTGACGACGTAGTGACGGAATCCATGCGCGCCTTTGCCACCGGTCAGGCGCCCGATATTATCGCCGTCGACAACCCCGAACATGCGCTGTTTGCGGCCCGTGGCGCGTTTCTGGACCTGACCGACAGGGTGGCAGAGTCCGAGATCATCAATGCAGATGCGTATTTTCCCGGCCCGTTGAATTCGGTCACCTGGAACGACCGGCTGTACGGCGTGCCCAAAGCAACCAATACCATCGCGCTTTATTACAACGCTGATGCGTTTGAAAAGGCTGGCCTGGACGCCGACAGCCCGCCCGAAACCTGGGCAGAGCTGGTCGAGACAGCCCGCACGCTGAACAATCCTGAAGAATCGGTCTATGGCATCGCCTTTTCGGCCAAGGCCAGCGAGGAAGGCACGTTCCAGTTCCTGCCCTGGGCCCAGATGTCCGGCGGCGGCTATGACAAAATCAACACAGATGGCGCGGTCGAGGCGCTGAACCTGTGGAAAACGCTGTTGGACGAGGGCCTCGCCTCGCCCGATACGCTGACGCGCGGGCAATGGGATTCCACCGGCACGTTCAACTCTGGCAATGCTGCCATGGCGATTTCCGGACCTTGGGAATTGAACCGCATGGTCGAGGAAGCGAAATTCAACTGGCGTGTCGCTCTGCTGCCGGTGCCCGAAGAGGGCGCGCAGCGGGCCTCTGCCATGGGGGATTTCAACTGGGCGATTTTTGCCAATACCGATCATCCTGACGAAGCGTTCCAGGCCATCGAGTATTTCGCAAGCCAGGACCATCGTCTGTTCCCGGAGTTCGGCCAATTGCCAGCCCGGTCCGACATCGAACTGCCCCCAACCGGAGTTGCCCCAAAAGATGCCGCGCTTCAGGTGTTTCTGGAGCAGCTGCAATATGCACAGGCCCGGGGTCCACACCCGGAATGGCCGAAAATCTCCAAGTCGATCCAGGACGCAATTCAACTCGCTCTGACGGGTCAGATGACCGCCGAAGACGCATTGAACCGGGCGCAGACGTCGATTGACGCGGTGCTGGCCGACTGATCCGATACAACCCAAGGCGCGCGACGATGACACGTCGCGCGTCTCGTGCCTGTCAGCGAGGGAAGACGACATGCGCCGCATCAAATCAAGCATCGTGGACGGTGTGGGCTTTGACCTGTTGCTGGTCGGGATACCGCTTGTTTTCCTGATCCTGTTTTCAGGCCTGCCGCTGCTTTACAACGTTCTGATGAGCTTTCAGGAAGTAGACCTGTTCAGCCTTGGCGACGTCTTTCGCCCCTTTGTCGGCCTTGACAACTATCGTGCCCTGCTGGCCCAGCCCGAATTCTGGCCGATCATGTGGAATACGGTGATCTTTGTCACCTGCTCCATCGGCGGGCAATTCCTGCTTGGTTTTGCGCTGGCGGTTTTCTTTAACACCGGTTTTCGGGGGTCCACCTTCATTCGGGGATTGTTTCTGGTGTCCTGGGTGATGCCGGGGCTGGTTGTCGGCGCGACATGGAACTGGATTCTCGCCGGCGATTTTGGCGTGCTGAACTATATCCTCGACAGTCTCGGCCTCATTTCCAAAAACATCTTTTGGCGATCGGACATCGACTATTCGCTCTGGGCGGTCGTCATCACCAACATCTGGCTGGGCACGGCATTCAACATGATCCTGCTGTCGGTGGGCCTGGCGGGCATCCCGAAGGACCTTTACGAGGCAGCCTCGCTGGACGGAGCCACCGCATTTCAGCAATTCTGGACGATCACGGTGCCGATGATGCGCTCGACCACCGGGGCGGTGATCTGCCTGGGGCTGATTTTCACACTGCAACAGTTTGACCTGTTCGCCGCCATCACCAGCGGCGGCCCTGCCAATTCGTCCAATGTGGCACAATACTGGGCCTGGGAGCTATCGTTCCGGCAGTATGATTTTGCCCGCGGCGCGGCAATTTCAACGATCATGATCGCCTTTGTGATGATCGCGTCGGTCTTCTACGTCCGCTCCACCCGGCACGAGGTGCGGGGCTGATGACACGCAACATGAACCGGCTGTATCTGGCCCTGGCGATCATCTTTGCGCTGGTCTACCTGTTCCCGCTTTACTGGATGTATGTCACCGCGATCAAATCCGGCTCCGAGATTTTTTCCTACCCGCCAACCTTTGTGCCCACCGATCCGCAATGGGGCGTCTTTGCCCATGTCTGGGAAATCCGCGACATGGGGCGTTTCATCTGGAATTCGCTGGTGATCGCGACCGGCACAATGGTCCTTGTGGCGACGCTTGGCACGGGCTGCGCCTATGTGCTGGCGCGGTATCGCAACGGCTGGATCAATCTGGCGCTGTTTCTGGTGTTGATGCTGCAGGTGCTGCCGGCCTCACTCATGGTCACGCCCTTGTTCGTCGGTTTTTCGGCGCTCGGATTGCTGGACTATCCCCGGTTTGCAGTAATCCTGGCGGTCACGGCCAAGGCGATGCCGTTCTTCGTGATCCTGGTGCGTGCCACCTTCATGGCCGTCCCGGCCGAACTGGAAGAGGCCGCGCTGGTCGATGGCAATTCGCGTATCGGAGCCTTCTGGTCCGTGGTGCTGCCGCTGGCGCGCAATGGCGTTCTGGTTTCTGCCATCCTGATCTTCATGCAGGCCTTCGGCGAATTCGTCTATTCGAAATCCATCATCCAGGACGTGAGCCTGCAGCCCGCATCGGTCGGCCTGAATGCCTTCATGGGGCCCAACACTGTCGAGTGGAACAACATCATGGCCTATGCGTCGATCTACGTGACGCCCATCCTTGCCGCCTTTGTGCTGTTGCAACAGCGTATCGTCGCCGGTCTCACTTCGGGAGCTCTCAAATAATGACGCAGAACCTGCAAATCGAACTGACGGGCGTGGACAAACACTATGGTGGCTTCCATGCGTTGAAGGACATCAACCTGTCGATCCCGAACGGGTCCTTCGTCGCGCTAGTCGGTCCCTCCGGTTGCGGGAAGTCAACCCTGCTCCGCTCAATCGCCGGGCTGGAGAGCATTACCGGCGGCGTCATGAAGATCACCGACGAGGTGGTCAACGACATGCCCCCCCGGCGGCGCGATGTGGCGATGGTGTTCCAGTCCTACGCGCTGTATCCGCATATGAAAGTCATCGACAATCTGACCTACTCGCTGCGCCTGAAAAAGACGCCAAAGGCCCAAGCTCGCAAAATGGCCGAAGAGGTTGCGGCGACAATCGGCCTTGAAACCCTGCTGGACCGCTATCCGCGAGAGCTGTCGGGCGGGCAACGGCAGAGGGTCGCGATGGGTCGCGCGATTGTCAGACGCCCCAAGGTGTTCCTGTTTGATGAACCGCTTTCCAATCTTGATGCCTCGCTCCGGGT
The DNA here is from genome assembly GCF_001518015.1 of Tritonibacter horizontis. Taxonomy (GTDB): domain Bacteria; phylum Pseudomonadota; class Alphaproteobacteria; order Rhodobacterales; family Rhodobacteraceae; genus Epibacterium; species Epibacterium horizontis. Next base: position 23,892 of record NZ_LPUY01000135.1, on the reverse strand, counting down.
GCATATGCGCAAGGAAATCCGGGCGCTGCACGACCGGTTGGGCGCCACATCGGTTTACGTCACCCATGACCAGATCGAAGCAATGACGATGGCCGATCATGTGGTGGTCCTGCGCGCCGGTGTGATCGAACAGCAGGGCGCGCCGCTGGATCTTTATGACAGGCCAGCGTCGAAATTTGTCGCCGGTTTCATCGGCTCGCCCGCGATGAATTTTATCCCCGGCCGGACCAATGGGGATGGCACATCGGTCGACCTCGCGTTGGACGGCCAGCCGACGCTCAGGCTCGGCCGTCCTGCCGCCGCCAATCAGGATGTCATCGTGGGCCTGCGGCCGGAGCATCTGTCGATGGCCAGCACCGGAGACAACAATTTTGCCGTTCGGGTTGGCGTCATCGAGTCCACCGGATCCACCACTTACGTCGGCGCGGGCGACCGGAACGACATTACCGTGGTCTTGTCTGACCGCCGTAACATTTCGGTTGGTGACAGGGTGCAACTGGCCATTGATCCAGACAAAGTGCACCTCTTTGACCCGATCACAGAAGCGGCGCTCTGACGTTGCTTTGGCACGTCGACCGCGCCCCGTCGGGCAGCGCATCTGCCATCGCGTCGTGGAACGCGATGGCAGAGGTGTTTTCTACTCGGATTGCGCGGCTCTTGCCAAGACGTCGTAATCCGCCTGCATCTGATCGCTCTGCTTCAGAAGATCTGAAATGACGGGGGCGATGGTGGTCAGGTAGGTTCTGACCTCGGTTGGTCGCATCCGGATCACCCGGCCGCCATTCGCCTCCCAGGCGGCGTCAAGCTTTTCAACATTGGCAAGATGACGGAAGACCACCGCCTCGGCCTTTGCCGCTTCGGCATAGACGACCTCGGCGAGTTCCGGCCCGATCATGGCAAGGAAGTCCTTGTTCACAACGGCCCCGACAGTGGTGAAGTTGCCCGGAAGATAGGTCACATTCTTTGCCGCGTCATACATCTTGAAGGCATTGACCACCCCCATGCTGTTGGTGGCCGCATCAATGGTCCCGGTCTGGAGGGCGGGCAGCACTTCGCCCAGCGACATCGCCACCGGCGACGCGCCAACAGCCCGAAGCGGTTCGTTCAGCAATGGCGTCGCGCCTCCGCTGCGCACCTTCTTGCCGATGAAATCAACCATATGCTCGATCGGGTCCTTTGAGATGACCACCCCCTGACCGTCGATCAGAACCGTCAGCGGCTGGACCCCCGCACTGGCGCCAAAATCAGAAAACATCTCCCGCACTTCTGGTTTTTGCAGGCTGGTCATTGCCATCTCCGGGGTGGAGAACAATCCGCCTGCATCCAGCACCTGAAAACGCGGGTCGATGGAGGAAAAGAAGCCAATAATCGAAAAGGTCACTTCGATTGTTCCCATCGCCACGCCCTCAATGGCGGCGGGCAACTGACCAAGCTGGTTCGCAGGGTATAGCTGGACATCGATACGGCCATTGCTGCTGGCCTCGACACCTTTCTCAAAGGCCACCATCCAAGCGTAGACCACATCTTTTTCGGTGGGTGGAATTGGGGCCGAAACCTTGAGCACGTAATCCGCAGCCATCGCGGCCTGTACCGTGCTCATGGCAAAAATGGTGGCGCAGCTCAGCGCCCTGAGTGTGGACCCGAGGGTCGTTCTGAGTGTCATTGTGTTCCTCCCTGAATAGGTTGTTCGCCCGGAACGCGGGGCCTCCTCGCCCCATGCACCAGAAGAGTTTGGATGAAAGTCTTGCCGCGATGCCCACCACCAATCCAGATAGCGATGCCGATGTGGTGATGCCTGCCAGGCATCACGGCACGCGCTCCGGTCGACCGAACCTGGCCCAGTCAGGCCGGGTCGCTTTCGTAGTTGTGAACAAAATCCGCCGGAATATCCGGCCCCCAAAGATAGATACTGTCTTCTGCCGGGTAGTCGCCCGCGTCCCAATCGTGGTCGACCGGGATATAGTCGATATCGGCGGAATATTCCGAATAGCTCCCCCATGGGTCCTTTACGTAGTGAAAGTAATTGGAACCGAGAACGTGCCGCCCCAGCCCCCAGCCTTCGGAATAGCCCTTGTCGGCCATCTGCATGGCGCCGGTGCCTATCTGGTTGATATCGCTTACGTCCCAGGAACAATGATGCAAACCGGGGGCGTCTGACTTGGCAAAGGCGATCAGATGGTGATCTGAGCCGTGGATCCCATGCATGAAGCAGATCCCGTCGCCAGACCGGTCTGACAATCGCAGCCCCAACGTGCGCGCGTAAAAAGCCAGCGAGTCCGGCACCGAGGGGGTAAAGACCAACAAATGCGCAAGGCGGGTCGGCTCCACCTTCGGCGCCTGGGATCGCTGCACGGCGCCCATCTGGCCGGCGGGCACCGATCGCGTCAAAAAGGGTGCCTTTTCGCAAGGGGAGCTTTTGGGCGCCACCTTGATTTCGATCATCATCCCGAAAGGATCGCTGATCCAGAAGCCCTCGGTCGTCTGCTCGTGATAGGAAGGCACATCCATGATCCGCGTGCCGGCAGCCTCGATCCGGCGGCGCATGGGGGCGAAATCCTCTTCGAAGACGGCAAAGCTGAGGTGGTTGAGCTTCTTGCGCCCCCCTTCTGTCAGGCTTGCCCAGCGATGATCGGACCCCACGGTATAGAGCCCCAGCCCCTGCCCCTCCTCGCGGACATCAAGGCCAAAACTCTGGTAAAAGGACTGGGCTTGCCCCAGGTCCGGCACAATCAGGTTGAAACTGTCCATCGAATGGATGCCCAGCTCGCCAGGGCGTTTGGTGATTTGCACCTTGCCAGTAATTGCGGTCATGTCTGCTCCCTTCGTGCCGTGGTATCAGGCGGATTTCGCCAGTGGGGCTGCGTTTCGAATTGGGTTCGAAAGCGTGCCAAGGCCGGTGATTTCGACCTCGCAGACATCGCCTTCTTTCATCCAGAGCTGTGGCTCTCGCGCCAGCCCGACGCCGGACGGGGTGCCTGTCACGATCACATCGCCCGGCTTCAGCGTCATAAAACTGGAGCAAATGGATATGATCTGGGCAACGGAAAACACCATCTGATCGATTTGCGCTTCCTGCACCACTTGCCCATTCAGCCGGGTGATGAGGGAGAGACCAAGGCAGCCCCGGGGCAGCGCATCGGCCGTCACGAACCACGGCCCGAAGGCACCGGTATCGTCAAAGTTCTTTCCAGCGGTCCATTGCGGGGCTTTGGTTTGATAGTCCCGGACAGACGCATCGTTGAAGATCGAATAGCCACTTACATAGTCGAGCGCCTCCGCCGCGCTGACATTGCGCGCCACGCGACCGATCACCACAGCCAGCTCACCTTCATAGTCGAGCTGTTCAGAAACTTCAGGCCGCAAGATCGGCGCGCCGTGGCCGATCAACGACGAATTGAACCGGCCAAACAAGGTGGGAAATTCCGGCTGGGCAAACCCGCTCTCGGCAGAATGATCGCGGTAGTTCAAGCCGACGCAGACGATTTTTTCCGGTGCGCTTACGGGTGGAAGCAGGGTGACGGCGTCGACATCCACGACCTCCCCCTTGGCGAGGCACTCGCCCGCGTCCGTCAAGGCCGCGCCCCCCGCGCGGATCAGCGACAGCAGATCGCCGGGAAAGCCGGGGGCATCCGCCAGTAAGCCCCGAAAGCCATCTGCAGTTTCGATAGCCAGGCCGCTCTGGCCATCTTTGGCAAAGCTCGCGAATTTCATGTGTGTCTCCCTTGTGTATGGATCAGCTTCAAGCCACATCCGCCACAGCGCGCACAGCAGCGCGGGCGGTGAGCTTGTCAAACAGTGTGGAAATCGCGCGCGTCCCCGGTGCGGCACCGCGCCAGGCGACAATCTGATCCGGACGGATGAGCGCATAGGGTGCCTCATACAGATCCGGCAGCAGTACTTCCTGTGGCAGATAGAGGATCTTGAGCGTCATCCCCCGCGCCTCTGCCGCGACCAGGAAGTCGCCCGCCGCATCACTATCTTCACCAAGGCACAACAGGGTCCATTCAAAACCAAAGGCATCAAACAAGGATCGCCCGTCGCTCAACCAGGCATGCGGCGCGCGCCCGCCCGGCTTGGCGCTGGGAACATAGACCGAAGCCGCATCTGGTGGGGCTGGGCTACGTTCCGCGGAAATGACCGGCGAAGCATCATAGCGGGCCCCAAACGTAAAACCCGGGATCGTGAATTCACGAGCGGCATGTTGCTGCAGATAGGCGCCCGCCCGCGCCCGCGCGGCCTCGCCCACGGCGCCGCTGTCCTCGATTGCGGGAGACGGCACATAAAGGCCCACGGAATCGGCAAACTCTATCGCGAACCGGGTATTGCGCAGTGCGACCGGCCTGCGCTCGGCTTCGTAAGAGGCCAAAAGCCCCTCCCCTGCCTGCCCCTTGAGCACCGCTGCAAGCTTCCAGCCGATATTGACCGCATCTTCAATCGCGGTGTTGTAACCCATGCCACCGGTCGGGGTGAACAAATGCACCGCATCGCCGCCCAGGAAGACACGCCCGTGACAGAACCGCTCTGCCACCAACGCCCGGCCAGCCAGCCAGGTGGCAATGCCGGTAAGGCGATAGGGGATCTCTTTGCCGACGGCTTGCAAGAACAACTCGCCCGCCTCTGCCTGCGTCATCGTCGCGGCGTCCTCGCCCTCACGCAGCTGGGTTTGCAGCACAAAGCCGCCAGTCCCATCCACTGTCGCCAACAGGGCGCGACGACGGCGGTTGAAGGTCCAGTACATCCAGGCCCTTGGCAGGTTCAGCTCGTAAAAGGCCGGCGCGTCGAGGTAGATCGACAGCATTTGCCCGCCCATGAAATCGCGCGCTTTTGCATCCCCACCCGCGTAGCGAATGCCGAGCTGTTTGCGCACCATGCTGCTGCCGCCATCCGCCGCAAAAAGGTAGCGCGCGCGGATGCGATAGCTCTGCCCCGCCGCCGTTCGCACCTCGGCCAGAACCCCGGCGTCGTCCTCGACAAACCCGGTAAGTTCCGTGTTGAACGCAATCTCGATATCGGGCAGCGCCTGCGCCTGTTGGCAGAGGGTCTGCTCGACCAGGCTTTGCGGAATGCGATGAGGCAGTTCCGCCCCGTTCCAAAGATGTGCCTGCTCGCGGACAACCCGGTCTGCCTCGCCCGAGGCAGGCATCTGGTGCCGGGCAAGCTCATGGCCCGCAAAGGTCGTATAATAGGCTACATCGGTGGCGTGGTGAGCCGGCAGACCAAGCGCGCGGATCTCCGCGGCGAAGCCAAGGCGCCGGTAATGCTCCATCGTGCGGGCCTGGGTCGCATTCGCCTGTGGGGCCGTGGCGACCGTTGGCTCGCGATCCACCACCATGGCTGCAATGCCACGGCGGCCCAGTTCGTTTGCCAACATCAGCCCGCAAGGCCCTGCGCCAACAATCAGCACATCGGTCGTCACCCGCGTCATGGTTTTCCTTCCTTCCACAGTCGTGTCAGGACAGGGTGACGCCAACAGAGCGATTGAAAGAGAATTCAAAAATGTCGGCGCGATACGATTTTAGTATCAGGCGTGCCTATCTACTTTCTGCGCGGCACGCTGGATCAGGTGGGAAAAATGCTCGCCTGCCGGCGTCAGGCCAATGCCGGTGCGGTGCACCATCACCAGCGGCGGTGCGGCAAACGGGTGTTCCAGCTGGAAGGCCTCCAGCAACCCGCTCAACATCGGCGTCTGCACCCATTCCACCGGCACCATCGCCAGAATGTCAGAATTCATCAGCACCGTCAGGATCGACAGCGCCGACTGGCATTGCGCTGCCATTTGCGGCGGCGGCAGGCCCTCTTCTGCAAAGACCTGTGCCAGCTCATCCACCGCCTCGTGCGTGATCGAGGTGGTCAGCCATTCCGCCCCCTCCAGATCCTGCAGGCGGCGCACCCCGGACAACGGATGCCCCTTGCGCCCAATCACGACCCGCTGATTGTCAAAAAGCTTGGTGACATGCAGATCAGGCGGATGCAGCCCTTCGGGCACCGGGCCGACATAGATATCGACCAGCCCATTGCGCAGATCCCCTTCAAGCGTCGGTAGGAATCCCTCGATCAGTCGCAGCCGGACCTTTGGATAACGACGGCGAAACGGGCGCAGCGCCTCGGAAAACAGCCCCAGATGCCCGGCAATGGACAGGCCAACGACCAGCTCTCCCTCCACGCCATCCTGTTGTTGATGCACCGCCTCGCGCGCCCGACGTACCTCGCCGAGAATGGTCATGGCGCGCACAAGGAATTCTTCGCCGATGGGCGTCATCCGGACGCCGCGGGCCTCGCGGATAAAAAGCTGTGTGCCAAGCGAATGCTCCAGTTCCTGAATGGATCGGGTAATCGCCGGCTGTGCCAATCCAAGCGCCCGCGCGGCCCCGCGCAGGCTACCGTTTTCGGCTACGGCAACAAAATCTCTGAGCTGGTTGAATTTCATGGGCTCCCCGATAGCACGATGCAATCGCAGTGGGCAATCTATGCAATTCAGGTATCAGCCATGGCACCAAAACCGCAGCTTTCACCTATAGGCGATGCAAAATCAGCATCACCGGGACAAATGAGGCATCTAACCGCTGTGACTTCGCCCTGTAGAAAGATAGATGCCCGCCACAGGTTTTGTGCGGGCCGGAGGCGGGAGACCTCCAACAAGGAGGAGGAACAACAGATGGAGCGCATCATTGGCCGGGGCATGACTGCCCTTGCGACGCTTCTGGGGCTGGCACTGCTGGCGATGGTGGCCCTATCGGTCTGGAACGTCGTCGCGCGCTATATCTTCAACGCAGCATTGCTCTGGGCTGACGAGGTCGCGATCTTTGCGATGATCGTCGTGACCTGGATCGGGGCCATTGTGGTCAGCTGGCGACGGACAGAAATTTCGATGAACATGATCGTTGCGATGCTCCCGACAGGCTGGCAACGCCCCATAGGCGCGTTGCAACAAGCGATAACTGCGGCCATCTGCGGATGGGTGGCCTGGCTGTCCTGGGCCTATGTCGCGCGGGTTTTCCGCTTTGGTATGACCAGCGATGCCGCGCGGCTTCCACTCTGGATTTTTCACAGCACAATCACACTGAGCCTGATTTGCATGGCGCTGATCGCGCTCTGGCGACTTTGTGCCGTGCTGGTGAACGCGCCCGTTTCCGACATCACCGCAGAGGAGCATCCGATATGACTTTCGCACTAGGATTGCTGCCTGCCGGGCTGCTGATCTTCGGCCTGCCAATCTTTGTCGTGCTGCTTGCGGCTTCGGTGATTGCGCTGGCGTTTTTCATGAACATTCCGATGAACGCGGTGCACCAGAACCTGTTTGGCGCCATCAGCCAGAACGGCCTTCTGGCCGTGCCCTATTTCATCTTTGCCGGTGAACTGATGTCGCGCGGAACCGTATCGCTCAGGTTGGTGGACTTCATCCGCAGCATCGTCGGGCGAATGCCCGGTGCCTTGGGCGTGACAACCGTCGGCACCGCGACCGTCTTTGGTGCGATCTCCGGGTCAAGCGCGGCAGCGGTCGCCTCTGTCGGCAAGGTGATGCACCCGGCAATGCAGGAAGATGGTTATCCCAAGAGTTTTTCGGCCGGGATGATCACATCCGTCAGCGCCATCGGCATCATTATTCCACCCTCGATCCCGATGATTGTCTATGGTGCCAGCTCCGAGACATCCATTCCGCGGCTCTATGCGGCGGGCGTGCTTCCGGGCCTCCTGCTTGCGGGCGTATTGGCGCTTTATATCATGATCCGCGCGCGCCTGGGTGGGTTTGGCAGCAGCAACCGGGCCTCACTCGGTGGCATACTGCGGGCCGCCGGGCGGGCAATCTGGGCGCTGGGTGCCCCTGTGATCGTGCTCGGCGGCATCTACGGTGGCGTATTTTCCCCGACCGAAGCCGCTGCGGTGGCCTGTTTTTACGCCATTATTGTCACCCGCTATGTGTTCCGCGAACTCAGCTGGGCCGACATCCTGAACTGCGCCACGACAACTGTACTGTTTTCGGCACAGATCCTCGTCATCGTGGCTGCGGCAGGTCTGTTCTCCTGGGTACTGACCGTAAACCAAATCCCACAGAGCATGGTGGCCTGGGTTGTCTCGCTTGATGTGTCCGTCTGGCAGTTCCTCCTCGCCGTGAACATCATGCTCTTGATCTGGGGCTGCTTCATGGATCCCCTTGCGGCGATCCTGTTGCTGACGCCGGTTCTGATCCCAATTGTTGATACACTCGGTATCGACAAGGTGCATTTCGGGATCGTGATGACGTTGAACCTTGCAGTGGGCCTTTTTACGCCGCCTTTTGGGATCAACATCTTTGTGGCGCAATCGGCATTGGGAATGCGGGCCGCAGATATTTACCGTGGGACGCTGCCCTTCTTTGCGGTGTTCCTTGCCCTGCTGGCGTTGATCACCTTTGTGCCCGAAATCTCGCTCTTCAGCATGAACCTGATGATGTTCGACAGCTGACCGCGCCACCAGAGACAAACAAAAAGAGGGGCCGAGAAATCAGCCCCTCTTTTTATTGTGTGGCGCACCCCGATCCCAGGGTGTGGCCGGAACCGGTCAGAACGGGAAAGTGCCCGCGCCATGAGTCAGCGTGGCAAGGCGGAGTTCGGTAAAATCCTCAACGGCATAGTGGCCCGACCGACCCCAGCCGGAATCTTTGACGCCGCCGTTGGGCAAGGATGCCTCGCCGGCCATCGTGGCTCCGTTCACATGTACCATTCCGGTGTCCATACGGCTGGCCATCTCCAGCCCTTTGGCCGCATCTCCCGTCATGATTGCTGCACTCAGCCCATAGGGCGTGTCCTGCGCCTTCTGGAATGCGGCTTCGGCATCATCAAAGGCCTCGACAATCAGCAGCGGTCCAAAGGTCTCTTCACAGCCCTGCGTCGCACGCACCGTATCGGGTACATGGGTCAGGATTGTCGGCGCATGGACGCGCCCCTCGCAGGTGCCGCCGGTCACAAGGGTCGCCCCCTGGTCCACCGCGTCGCGGATACGCGATTTGGTCAGAGCAACGGCGGCATCATTGATAAGCGGCCCGACCACAACGCCTTCGGCCAGGGGATCCCCTGCCAGAAGGCCACCTGTGCGTTCTGCCAGTCTCGCGACAAAGTCGTCGTGAATAGACTGCGCCACATAGACCTTGCGGGTGTTCATGCAAATCTGTCCCTGGTGGAAGAAGGCACCGAAATTCACCGCCCGCACGGCATGATCAACATCGGCGTCGTCAAGCACCAGCATCGGGTTGTACCCGCCGAGTTCCAGCACCATCCGCTTGAGCGCCTGACCGGCACGGGCCGCAAGAATGCGCGCGGTGCGATCCGACCCGGTGAAATTGATACTGCGCACAGCGGGACTTTCAAAAAAGGCATCCGAAAGAGCTGCGGCTTCTCCCGGAGCATGGGTCACCACATTGAGACTGCCGGCCGGAAAACCGGCCTCATGCAGGATTTCCGCCTGGATGAGACCCGCTGACACAGGTGCAAGTTCTGACGGCTTGATGACCACGGTGTTGCCAAAGGCCATCGGCAGCACGATTGTGCGCCAAGCGAGGAAAAATGCCCCGTTCCACGGCGTAAAACCTGCAACGACACCAAGCGGTTTGCGTTGCACCATCGCCGTCCGTCCGGGCGTGTCGCTGCGCAAAATATCGCCGCAGGGCAGATACCCCCAGGAGGCCGCCTGCCGCATCAAATTCGCCGACAAACGAACCTGATAAGAAGCAAAGGCCCGGCCGGTGCCCGTTTCGACTGCCAGCAAATGAACGATGTCATCATGGCGCCGTTCGGTGATGTCCGCAGCCCTGAGAAACAGAGCCTGACGCGCGCCAGGGGTCAGAGATGCCCAGCCCGGAAAAGCCTGATCCGCTGCGGCAACAGCGGCATCCGCTTCGGCCCGTGTCCCGGCAGCAGCGCGGGCAACCAGGCTGTCGTCCAGCGGGTTGGACACGTCGAAATGGCGCGCAGACGGTGCCCAGGTGCCATTGATGTAGTGGGACCGTTCGGTCACGGTTTGGTTGGTCATCAGATACCCTTTTTGGTGAGAAAGAGACGAGCCTCAGCTCTGCGGTGGCGCCAACCGGGCGCCCGGGAACTCCAGGATCGCGCTGCGCAGCGCCGGCAGCTCTACAAGCTGTCTGACCCAAGCCGCGACGTGAGGGAGGCGCCCGTTTTGCCAGATTCCGGCGTGACCGACGTCCTCGGCGCGGATCAGCTCAGCCCCCCAGAACAGATCCGCCATGCTCGGCTGATCCCCAAAGAGCCATGGCCCGCGCCGTGCCGCCAGCCGCAGGTCAAGCGCCGCAAGCGCCGCATCCACGGCTGCGCGCGCCGCCTCAAGCGCGGTGGCGTCAAAGAGGTGATCCGCCGCAGATTGCTCCTTTGCGCGCTTGGCTTCATAGGCGGCCCTTAGGGCCGGGTCCGCGCCATGTTCGGCCAACAACGCGTCGCAGCGGGCGACTTTACTGGCGGCAAAACTGTTGCGTGGCGCGTTCCCGGGCACCACCCGCACCGCAAGGTTCTGGTAGTTCGGCAGGTCGTCCACGATGGCCAGTTCCGCCCGGATGGCATCAGCATGCGCCGCCGGCATCAGCTGACCTCCGGCCTGTGCGTCGATCGCCAGGCAGATGCGCAGGCTGTCCACCAGAACCTCTCCTGACAGCGCATCAATGACCGTCGGCACCACACAGGCATCACATCCGGTGCTTTCAACCGCGGTCGACCCCAGATGCCGCGCTGACAATGGATGTCCGGCCAACCGACACGCCTCAAAACGGAGGCGCACATATTCGGGCGCGTATGTCTCACCCTTGAATATATCCAGCGAGTGCGACCAATAGGGCAGCCGGTGAAACGCCAGCACCGCCCGCACCTTTTGTGAACAGATGGAATTCGGCGCGTGAAAAAGATGCAAGGCGCTGGCATCGCCGATGCGCCCGCCTGGAAACCGCTGAAACAACGGCGTGGAAAAATCTGTCAGATCCTTGGGCATCTGTGTCGCTCCTCACTCAAACGTCATGCCAAGCAGACGCGCGGCGTTGCCGCTCATTATTTTCTGGCGGTCCTCGGGGGTGAGGTTCAGCTGGTCCACCGCCGCGATGGTTTCCGCAATGGGAGCGAATGGCGTGTCGGTGGCGAAAACGACCTGATCCGCCCCGAAGAAGTCGAGCCCCGCATGCAGGCCGCTGGTCCCACCCATCAATGCCGTATCGCCATAGAACGCGCGGAAATAATCCATATGCGGGCGCTTGAGCGACGACAGGACCTGGCTGTAGTCCTCATCCGGTGTTCGCGTCCCAAGCACCTCCATCCCGGTGCCGATACGTCCGTCGAAATAGGGGATCATGCCGCCAAGGTGATGGGTGATGACCCTGAGACCGGGATACCGATCGAAAAGCCCGGAAAAGACCAGCCGCGCCATGGCAACCGATGTTTCGTAGGGCCAGCCAAAGCACCACCACATTTCAAATCGCGATTTCGCCTCGGTGGCATAGTCGCTATGGGCGGCGCTGCGGGTCGGATGCAGCCAGATCGGCACGCCCAACTCATGCGCCGCCGCAAAGATCGGTTCAAAGGCCGGATCGTCCAAAGGACGGCCGCACATATTGGTATGGATCTGGATCCCTTTGGCGTTGAGCATGCGCACTGCGCGATGCGCTTCTGCCACTGCCGCAGAAACATCATTCAGCGCCACGGTCGCGACGAAGGCCGGAAACCGGGATGGATGGCGCTGAACCAGTTCCGCAAGCCCATCGTTTGCAAGCCGCGCAAGGCGCTGCGCCAGCGGCGCATCCGCGATCTCCTCAAGTGTCGGCGCGGGCAGGCTGATAACCTGCCGATAATCACCATGTGCATCCATCTGGCGAAAGCGCGCCTCGAGATCCAACACCGATGGGGTCGTTTTCATCCGTGCAGCAAGGCTGCCAAGCCCCGATGTCTCGCGCTGGAGGGTCTCGAAATAGGTCTTTGGAAACAAGTGTGTGTAGATATCGACGATCATCAGAGCGCCCCTTTCTTTGGCAATTGGCCTGCCCGTTTCAAGTAATCCGCCCCGAGCAAACCTGCGCCCAGAAGACCCCCTGCCCAATTGGCCCAGATGCTCCAGTTGGTAAGGCCGGCAGGCAGGAACAGTCCCACCCCTGCCAACGCGCAAGCCACGCGCGCCAGCCCCTCCAACCGACGGAGGCCATAGCCGGTGAATCCAGCCGCGATGAACCAGACCGCGGCCAAGGCCGTTCCTGCGTCCACTGCGGCCTCAGCGGCGGTTCCCTGCAACAAGAGCGACGGGGAGAAAACAAAGAGGAATGGGATCACAAAGGCCACCCAACCGAACCGCATAGCGGCAAACCCGGTCCGCATCGGACTGGCCCCGCTGATCGAGGCCGCGGCAAAGGCGCCGATGGCCACAGGCGGGGTCACCATGGACAACATACCGTAGTAAAAGATGAAAAGATGCGCGGCGAGCGGCGCAATCCCGGCTTCGACAAGCGCGGGCGCCACCAACGTGGCGAGCAGAATATATACGCCTACGGTCGGCATGCCCATGCCAAGCAGAATGCTGACACCTCCGGTCAACAAGAGCAGGATCACGACATTGCCCCCTGCCATCTCGACCAGGCTCATCGCCAGGGTAAAGCTGAGCCCCGATACATTCAGCACCCCGATCACCAGCCCGGCCAAAGGCGCGATCATCAGAATGTCCAGGGTGCCACGTCCGGTCGACGTCAGAACGTCTGACACCCGCGCCAACGTCAGGCGCTGCCCCTTGTAACCAAAGACGACCCCGCTGAGCAAAACCGCACCCGTTGCATAAAGCGCCGAGAGGTCGAGCGGTACGTTCAGCCAGAAGATGCAGGCGATCAGGATTCCAAACGGCACCGGAATGTACCAGCCGGCCCTGAGAACCCCTCCCAGACCGGGAATCTCGGCTGCGGGGACACGGGCGATCCCACGACGGGCCGCCTCCAGATCGACCTGAATGAACAGGGCCGCGAAATAAATGACCGATGGCACCAAGGCCGCCAGCGCGACGGCGCCATACGAGATTTGCAGAAACTCCGCGATCAGGAAGGCCGCAACCCCCATCACCGGTGGCATCAACTGACCGCCGGTCGATGCCACGGTTTCCACCGCCCCCGCGATGTGAGGGCGATAACCGGCCCGTTTCATCATCGGGATCGTGATAACGCCTGTGGACACGATATTGGCAACAGTGCTGCCCGAAATGGTGCCGAACAAGGCGGAAGCGATGATTGCGATCTTTGCCTGACCGCCGCGAAACCGCCCCATCAACGCCATCGAAAGATCGGTGAAGAACCCCGCACCTCCGGTCAGAAAAAGGGCCTGCCCAAACAGGACAAATGCGATCACGACGCTCACCACCACCTTGGTTGGCGTGCCGAGAAAGCCGCTGTTGTTCCAGGCCAGATACCAAAGCAGGCTCTCCGGTCGCACCATCCGGCCCGTCAGAGGCGATGGCAGCATATGCGCAATGAGACCGACCCCCAGAAAGCCGACCGCGACCAACATGATGGGGACCCCTGCGGTGCGCCGGGCCCCCTCCAGAAACAGCACCACCAGAACCGCCGACACCCCGAGCCCAAACGGCGTACGCAGCGCGGCGATCGACAGGTCGGGAAAGAACAGGCCAAGGCAGCTACAAGCCACAAACCCCAGCAAGGCGAGGATCAGGTCATACCAGGGCGTCCGGTCTCGCCGCCGCCCCTGTCCCGCCGGCACAGCAATAAAGACCAACGCCAACCCCAGCGCCAGGACCAAACCACCAAAGGTTTCAGGATAAAGCAGCAGCCCGACCTGCCGTGGGAGATCAAGCGCCCAGACGAGCGTGGCAAGTGGGATCAGCGCAGCAAGACAGCTGGCGAAAGCTCTGGTGGGGATGCCACGCGCGTCCGCTGGGGGCGGACTTGACTCCTTGGACATGTTCAAATGGTCTTTCGTGTTGTTCTGAGGCCCGACAAGAGGCCATCGCTACAGAGTGCCCGCCCGACAGAACGGGCCGGGTCCGTTCGGCCTTAGTTCGTTTGAGGCCAGAGCCCGACCGCCCCCAGCGCCGCAATCGCGCCCGGATGGTAGGTGACACCCGGCACCTCCGGTGCCATCGCAGCGGGGTCAAAACGTGCCATTGGTGCAAAGGCCGCGGCCAGATCTGCCTTGTGGTCATGGATGACACGGGTCATCGCCGCCACGGCGTCATCCGGTACGCTTTCGGCGCAAAGCAGAACCATGTCATAAGCAATGACGTTGGTCGGCGCCGCGATCTGGCTGCTTACGCCGGGGTCCAACTCCAGAAACTTTGCGCCCGGCAGCCCATCGTTCAGGATGGCACGGGTTTCGTCGGTATTTGCCACCGTCAGCGCACGTAGCCCCCCGACGGAACTGTCGACCTCCAGCACTTTGGCTGCACCAACCGAGAACAGAAAGGTATCGTTGCGCCCCGCGCTGAAGTCATCCGCCGCCTGGACGATGCTTTGGGTCGGGATGCTGTCGACATCGGCCCGGTCAAGACCGCCAAGCGCCAGATACGTGTCGTAGACCTGCCCGATGGCCGCCTGCGCATTGAGCCCGCCGGGAACCCGCAGCCCTTTGAGATCCGATACAGACGTCTCGGCGGCGTCGGTTTTCACATAAAGCGCGACCTGAGAATCCAGAACGGCTGCCGTCATCCGCAACGACGGATGGGCACCCTGTTCCGCATAGAACCCGGTACCGGTGACATAATAGGCAAGGTCAAATGCCACGTTGACCCCGCAATCGGCCTCGCCTCCGGCGACGGCGGGCATCGGGGACCCGCCTGCTGGAACCACCACCAAGCGCACATCGCTCTGCTCTGTCACCGTGCGGGCGATGGCTGTGCCGATAGAATGGGTCAGGCCGCCAGGATTGGTTGTCGAAAGCGTCAGAACCTGCGCCGATGCCGCCGAACCCATTGCGGACCCCATGCAGGTCAGCGCCGCCAAACCAGCAGCGAATGTCGAATGTGTCATGTTTTTTCCTCCCATGTTCCCCCGTTTTGCAGGGGTCTCTCTCACCGCGCCCTCCCCGGCGCGGTCTGCGTCAATGCATCACCGAACCTCCGTCGATGACGATGTTTTGTCCGGTCATGAAATCGCTGTCGGCAGACAACAGATACGCAAGCGTGCCGGAGAGATCCTCTGGCAGCATGTCGCGCTGCAGGCAGCGCGAAGCGACAGTCATGCGGTTGATTTCCTCGGTGCTTTCGGCGCCGATCAGCCCTTCGCTCAGGGTGAAACCTGGCGTCAGACAATTGATGCGTACCCCCAGCGGTCCGGCCTCGCGCGCCGCAACACGGGTCAGCGCGATGACGGCCCCCTTGGACGCCGTATAGTGCAATAGCCCCGGCGTGCCCTTGAAGGCAGTGCCGGAGGCGATGTTGACGATCTTGCCGTATCCCGCCGCCCGCATCCCCGGCAACACTGCGCGGATACATTCAAACGTGCCCCGCACATTGACCTGCAATACGCGATCGAACTGGTCAGAGGGGATGTCTTCGAACCGACCCGGCGTGAGGGCCGCGAAAATCGCAGCGTTGTTCACCAAACCGGTGCAAGGGCCAAGCGTCTCGGTCGCCTCGGCGACAAACCGGGTCACTGCCTGCCGGTCCGTCACATCACACGGTCCACCCATCGCCGGATATCCCGCCGCGTGAAGCTCTGCCAAAATTGCGGTCGGTGCCTCAATATCGCAGAGCGCCAGATGGGCGCCTTCAGCGGCAAGAGCCCGGGCATACTGGGCTCCGATCCCCTGCGCCGCACCCGTTAGCAGGATCACCCGCCCCCGTAACCTCGTTCCAGCGGCCCCGGTCCGATGAGCTTTAGCCTGATCCTGCATGCGCTTCCCCGACTGTTTCGGGGTCGCCCCCGTCGAGGTCACTCCACGATATCAGGAGCATGCAAATAAGATGCCTTTTTGACGGAAACGATACCTGATTGTTATCTCCTGACTGTGGTCGCTTTACCTGCATTGGCCACTTGAAGACCGACACGGCGCACCATGTCGGAGAGATATTCCGCAAGTGGGGTCAACGGGAGATCCGCCCGCCGGACCAGGCTGATCGGAGGCGCGTTCAAACTGTCTTCCATATGGAAAACCTCGTAGTCTTCGGCGGCAATTGGGCGGCCCAGCATGCTGGCGGGAACAATGGTCAGAAGATCGCTGTTTGCCACCGCCAGGAGCGTCGCGGTGGCAGAGGTCGTGTACATGACGATACGCGGTTCCGGCAGGCCACGACGGGTAAAGGGCAGCTCAAAATCCGCCTCCGTCTCGCGTTCTGACATGGTCTGTTTCACCCATTCCGCCTCAAACAGGTCTTCCAGCCTCTCTGCCCCGGACAGGGGATGACCCCGACGTCCGATCACCGCCCGATTATGCTCAAACAACCCTTCGGTGATCAGGCCAGTGTTGCGCCGGGTCGGATTGAACGGTCCCACGTAGAAATCCACCTGGCCGCTCATCATTGCGCTTTCAATGTCCTGAAAAAAGCCTTCGGTCACCTTGACGATGGCGCGCGGATATTTTTGCCGGAAGGCCCGGATCGCGGAGGGCATCATGGTAAAGGTGGAAACCGTAGACATCCCGACAGTGACATGGCCGCCGAGTTCCCCTTTCATCTGCTCCACTTCCTCGCGGGCGCGGCGCAATTCGGATTGTACCATCAGCGCACGCCGCAAGAACGCCTCGCCAACGGCTGTAAGCCGAATACCCTGCTGGTGGCGCTGGAACAGCGTCGCGCCCAGTTCGTTTTCGATTTCGCGGATGCTGCGGCTGATAGCCGGTTGCGCGATACCAAGGTGACGTGAGGCGGCTCGCAGACTACCGAGCTCTGCCGCTGCCACCACATCGCGCAAATGTGTGAGTTTGATCGGCATGTTGTCCTTCCCTTTGCAGTGTATGATCCGCGAGGCGGTGGGCTATTGCAACAGGGTTCATGTTTCGCAAAATTGATGCCTGTTCGGCATCATGCCTGCACGACCAGATCAGTGGGACTCGGCCTTGCGCACGGCGGGCCAATACCAGGCCCGCGGTCGGGCCTTTCCGGCGTTCGCGCCAGCCTCCGGGCTTCCCTGCCGAACAAAACGGTCAGCGGCCGCCCCGAAAGAGCGACCGCCTGTGTTGGGACCACATCTGAAACTAGTCTGCCGCGTTCTCCGCGATGCGCCGCTTGATTTCTGTAATGCCATCCGCGTCAATGAAACTGCCCCGTGTCATCACGCCTGAGATCGCCGCAAGATTTCCGGCGGCTTCCATCGGATTGGCATCGAGCAGAACCAGATCGGCCCGAAAACCGGGTGCAACAACGCCCAGCTCATCGGCGCGCCCCAGAAATTCGCCGGCGTTCAGGGTTGTGGCTTGCAGGACCGATAGCGGCGAAAGCCCCGCCTGCTCCAATTCAATAAATTCGCGGTGGAGCCCAAAGCCGGGCAAGACCCAGATCCCGCCAAGGTCAGACCCTGCCAGCATCTTCACACCAGATGCGTGCCATTGGCCGGTGATCCTTTGGGTCAGCCCATAGATCGCCTCCACCACGGATTTGGTCTCTGCCGGGAGGCCTGTGTCGAATTGCATCCCCAGTTCTTCCCAGACCGCACGCGTCTCGGCTGGCAGATACTTCAGGTTTGGATCTTGTCGAAACGCCTCAGCCCCGCCAAAGTTCATTCCGCGAATGCGGATCAGGGTGGGCACCTGCCAGACATCTTTTTCAATGAACAATTCCGCCAGCGTATCGCACATTTCCGGGTCAAACGTCCCCAGCACACCCTTGAGCGCCGGTGCCATCTTCTCTGCCGTATAGAGCATCGGATTGAGCAAAAACGTCGGCGGCAGCTCCATCGGGCCCTTGGGCATGTTCTCGACCATCTTGGTACGGATCATTGCACCTGCCTTGGCGCAGTCCAACATGTTGCCAGGGGTCGCACCGAGATGTTCGAACGAGGTAAATCCCGCCGCCACGGCCTCGGCGGTGGAGACCGGCACCGGCAGATGGCCCGCGACACCAAACCCAAGCTTGCGGGCCTCGTCCATGACTGCCAACGCGCCCTCACGCGGACCGGCCACGATCTTTACGAAATCCGCCCCTGCAGCCTGCTGCGCGCGGACAAAGGCACGCGCCGCGTCCGGCGCCGGGGCCTGGCCAAGATAGATATCCCCCGGAACCTGCAGCACCTCCGGCGCGACCACCTCGCCCGCAGCAGTGGCGGCATTCAATGCGCGGGCGGCTGCGATCATGTCCGCTGAACCCGACATTTGCCGAAACCCGGTGACGCCATTCACCAGCAACAGCTCCAGCTTGGTCGCCTGGGTCGTATGGTTGCCGGCGGAGTGGTCGTGGTCACCATGCGCGGCCTCATCAAGCACATGGGCATGCATGTCCATGTAGCCCGGCACGACATAACGGCCGGCCCCTTCAATGACCGTATGGCTTTCGGCAGGCTCCGCCCCCAGGGCGACAATGTCCTCGATCCGGTCACCCCGGATCATCACGGTCTGCCCGGTGGTGATTTCACCACTGCGCGTATCGACCACCGCCACATCCCGCAGCGCCAGAAGCTCTGCAGCGCAGAGGCCCGTTGTTGTGCTTAGCGCCACCACGGCGGCGAGGGAGCCGATTTTTGTAAGGGACTGAATGCCAGCCATGCGATCCTCCATTCAACTGTCCTGTCTGTTTCGATCCACAACAGGCCTGCCCCCCCCGACACATCGGCAGAGGTTCAGGCCTGTCGCGGAGGCCCGAGTTCAATTTCGTTGGTCTCAGTCAGCTGCTGCCGGCAGCGTGCTCAGGGCAAATGCAAGTTGCGCGTCCTGAAAGGCGGCCCCCGCCTTGTGAAAGTCGATGCAATGGCCGGCATCGGCCACCACCCCCACGTCAACACGCGGCGCTGCGGTGAAACAGGCGCCAAAGTCCTCGACCAGCGTTCCATCCATCAGCCACAGCGCCTCATGGGCACCCTGTTTTGTCTGGACCGGAACCGTGACAGTCGCGCAGAGGCCGCGCAGCCGGTCTTGCCAGCCGCCGGTGATATCCTTCAGTTCGTTCAGCGGGCAATGGGTATTGGCCATATGGCTCGCCTCCGGCATGTCGGTGGCAAGGGTCTCGGCCGGACCGAACATCAGCTGGTCCTTCATCGGGGTGGGCAAATCGACAAAGTAGGTGTCGGGAAATTGCGCATATGCCATTGCGCTTTCGGGCGGGGTCTGCAGGCCAACGCCAGACACAGAGATCCCCGTCAACGCCCAATCCGGCTGAGCCGCCGCGATGGAGATGGTGATCGCGCCGCCGATGGAATGCCCGATCATGAAGACCGGGGCACCCGCCCGGCCAAAGGCCTCAAGCAACGCCGGAATTCGTGGGAGCAGCGCGTCTGCGTTTTTCTGGATCAGATCCGCCGCATCGGGCAGCGCTTTGCTGCCGCCATAGCCGGGCCGGTCAATCGCAATCACATCAAAGCCCTGCGCCAGCGCCCGTTCCATCAGCGAACATCCGGGCACATGAAAATATTGCGCGGTGTAAGTGCCGCCATGAATGGCAAGGATCACCGGCTTGTTGTCTTCCGGTGCCCGCTCCGCCCGAGCCCAAAGCCCGGTCAGAGGATCACCACCGAGGGAAACCTCGAAGGGTTGAATGTCTGTTGTCGTCATCTGCCTTATCCTCCCAGGTCGGCAAACTGGCCCGGTCGATGCCGGGCCGGTTATCTTTTCTCTTGGTTCACGTGTCCGCGACGACACGGTTTTCGATATACCCAAGGCCCTCCACCTCGGTCCGCATCACGTCTCCCACCTGCAGGAACGCGGGCGGATCCTTGGCAACGCCAACGCCGCTAGGGGTGCCGGTGGCCAGAATGTCGCCGGGTTTCAGTGTCATGACTTGCGACAGATAGGCGATCTGGTCGTAGATATCGAAAATCATCGACGCGGTGTTCGCCTTTTGCTTTTCAACACCATTGACCAGCATCCGCACAGTCAGCGCCTGCGGGTCAACCACCTCATGATCGAGCGTCAGCCAGGGGCCGATCGGACCGTGGGTATCAAAGGACTTGCCCAGGGTCATCGTGCCAGTGCGCAGCTGCCAGTCCCGCGCAGACACGTCATTGGCGACCATATAGCCACCGATCACATCGCGCGCCTTTTCGCGCGGTACATTTCGGCATGTCTTGCCAATCACAACAGCCAGTTCGGCCTCATAGTCCAGCTTCTCGCTGACCTTCGGCAGCACCACCGCATCAAACGGGCCGGTAATGCAGCTGACCTGCTTGTTGAACCAGAGCTGATATTCCGGCACCGTCAGACCGAGCTTTTCAGCCTCCGCGCCGTGATCGGAATAGTTCATCCCGATCGCAAGATATTTCTCAGGCGCCGGGACCGGTGCGTGCAGATGCACATCCGATAGAGGGCGGGCGCCGGGGCTATCCGGGTTGACCGCATCATAAGCCTGACGGGCAGACTCTCCGGCGACAAGGAATTCGATCACAGTTGCGGGCAAGCCTGGCGCCGCCTCGGCCAGGTCGATGATCCGGTCACCAATCACCTTGCCAAGGCGTGGCGATGTTGTTGCGGTAGAGAAGAGGGCCAGAGGCATTCGGGTATGTCCTTGTATTCTTTGTTCAGCTTTGCAGCGGCGTGCTGTGGCAGGTATTGAGGACCCACTCACCGCTCTGCCGGAGCCACGTCTGGGTGGTCATTGCGCGCACATCCATGACTTGCCCGGTCGACAGCACCTCAAGCTGTTGCGACAGGGGACCCGTCATCACTGCGAAATCCCCATAGCTGCGGATTGTCAGGTCGCCACGGCTGAGCCCGCGAAAGCGATAGGCATCGCGCACACCGGCCAGATAGCTGGCTTTGCCATCCGCCATGCCGTTCAGGTGAATGTGAACGAGGTCGTCCGCCAACATCGGATCAAGCGCCTCGGCATCCCCTGCCATCAGCGCCGCACACCGCGCATGTTCTCGCGCCTGAAGCGCGGCGCAATCCTTTGTGTCCGTCATCGTGACCTCCCTCTGTTCTCGCGTCCTGTTGCGAAGTTCATCAAACCTAGGAAGACGGGGGATGTTTGACGCGACCTCAAATCCGCCCAGATGATACTTTTCAGGCATCACCATAGGCGAACGCGCATGTAGGCGTCAGAACCCCCTTTACGGTATGCCTGGCCAATACTTGGGAAGGAGACAGCAGATTATGCCGCGAAAGTCACTTGATCGCACCGACCTGCGCATTCTGAAAGAGCTGCAGGCAAACGGCAAACTGACCAATGTGGAATTGTCGGCCCGGATTGGCCTGTCGCCCTCTCCCTGCCTCACCCGCGTGCGCCAGTTGGAGCGCGACGGAGTGCTGCGCGGCTATGTCGCCCTGGCCGACCCCGAAGCGCTTGGCCTGGCAATGACCGTGTTTGTCCAGGTCACACTGGAACGTCAGGTCGAAAAGGCATTGCGCAATTTCGAAAGCAAGATGAACGCCATCCCCGAGGTCATGGAATGTTATCTGATGACCGGGGATAGCGATTATCTTGTCCGGCTTGTGGTGCCGGACCTGGCCGCACTGGAACGGTTCATCCTGCGTGAACTGACGACCGTGCCGGGGGTCGCCAACATCAAATCCAGCTTTGCGCTGAAACAGGTGAAATATAAAACCGCCCTGCCGACCGGCTAGCGACCATTAGCGCATCCGCAGCGCCAATGCCGCAAATCGCGCCGCAAACCCGGCAATAAACGCCCGCACCTCCGGATCTGCAATCTCGCCGTCCTCGGCGATCATGTCTGGCGTCTTGAAGCTGATATAGGTCTCGCCCGGCAGCACTGTGGCACTTTGAATGGCAAGGATCTGCCGCAAATGCTGCTGGCCGACGGCGGTGCCAATACCGCCGGGCGACGCCCCGGTCATTGCAATCACCCGGTCCCGCCACACATTCTCGGCGGCGGGCTTTGACCCCCAGTCGATGGCATTCTTCAGCAGCGCCGGAATGGATCTGTTGTATTCCGGGGTCACGATACATGCGGCCTCCACCTCCTGCATCGCGGCAACAAAAGCGCGCACTGCCGCTGGGCGGTCCACCTCCAGATCGCCATTGTAAAACGGCATGTCCTGCATTTCGATCCAACGAAATCGCAGAGTGTCAGGCGCGTAACGGGCAATGGCGCGGGCCAGTCTTTGGTTGATTGACCCGGTGCGCAGGCTGCCGACCAGCATGGCGGCTGTGATCTCGGTCATCGGTTGTCTCTCCAAGTTTCGTTGCGTCATCTGCCCAATGATCTAGGCAGGCCCACCACGCTCACAAAGACACAAATTCGCGGCTTGTCCCGGCTTTGGCAGAAGCTGCCGGACATTCGACATTCCCCAGCACATTCTGCGGCACACGCCACCGGCCTGCGGTGACTTCGGCAGCACATGTTTGGCCGTTCCTCCTAGGATTTCCGGCAAAGGACCGACCGCCGGAGGAGATAACCTATGACCCAATTCAACACTGCCGCAGACCTTGACGAGGATCCACAGGAAACCCGGGAATGGCTCGACTCGCTCGGCTCTGTGATCGACACGGACGGTGGCGGCCGCGCGACCTATCTGTTGCGCAAGATGGAGGACGCCGCCCGCCGCGAAGGCGTCTTTACCAGTGGCCAGCCCTATTCCGCCTATCGCAACACCATTCCCGTCTCCCAGCAAGGCGCCTATCCTGGCGACCTGGAGATAGAAGAAAGACTGACGTCGATCATGCGCTGGAATGCGCTGGCGATGGTGGTGCGGGCGAACAACGCCTATGGTGGCCTCGGTGGCCATATCGCCTCTTATGCGTCAGCGGCAGAAATTTTTGAGATGGGGTTCAACCATTTCTTCCGCGCCCGCACCGAGGATTTCGGCGGCGATTTGGTCTACTACCAGCCCCATTCCGCCCCTGGCGTCTATGCCCGCGCCTTTCTCGAGGGGCGTTTGAGCGAGGACCAATTGGCGCATTATCGCCGCGAGGTCAGCGGCAACGGGCTGTCCTCCTATCCGCACCCCTGGCTGATGCCGGAGTTTTGGCAACTGCCGACCGGCTCGATGGGGATCGGGCCGATCAACGCCGTCTATCAGGCGCGCTACATGCGGTACCTTGAGCATCGCGGCCTGGCCGATACCGCCGACCGCCACGTCTGGGGGGTCTTTGGCGACGGTGAGATGGACGAACCCGAGGCGCTGGCGGGTCTGACACTGGCGGCGCGCGAGGGACTTGATAACCTCACCTTTATCGTGAACTGCAACCTGCAGCGGCTGGATGGGCCGGTGCGCGGCAACGGTCAGATCATCCAGGAGCTGGAGAGCCTGTTCATCGGCGCCGGCTGGAACGTCATCAAGGTTCTATGGGGGTCGGAATGGGACGGGCTTTTTGCCCGCGATACCGACCACGCCCTGCTCAAGCGGTTCTCGGAAACGGTGGACGGTCAGTATCAGGACCTTGGCTCCAAGGATGGTGATTACAACCGGGCCAAGTTCTTTGACGCCGATCCTGCCACCCGCGCGCTGGTCGCCCATATGACGGATGAGGAAATCAACCGGCTGAAACGCGGCGGCCATGACTTCCGCAAGCTTTATGCCGCCTTTGCCGCTGCTAAGGCGCATAAGGGGCGCCCGACAGTGATCCTTGCCAAGACCAAAAAGGGCTATGGCATGGGTCAGGCGGGCGAAAGCCGGATGACGGCGCACCAGGCGAAGAAACTCGACCTCGCCGCGCTGGCAGAATACCGCGACCGGTTTGACCTGCCGCTGTCGGATCAGGACGTCGAGGCACTGCGCTTTCTCAAACCCGCCGAGGACAGCGCCGAGATGACGTATCTGCGCGCGCGCCGCAGCGCTCTGGGTGGTGCCATGCCGGCCCGCGCCCGCACGGTGGTACAAGACCAGCCGCCCGCCC
>NZ_LPUY01000134.1 GCF_001518015.1 Tritonibacter horizontis | reverse complement strand
GATGGCCGCATGGATTGCCCCTACAACGGGCAGGCGCCCCTGCCCCCGATGTCCCCGTCGACGCGGCCCGAAACCGGCCCGTGACGCAACTGGCCGGAGCGTCAGCCCCGGCCCCTTTATTCCCATGCGCGCGGTGACACGCCTCCCCACCGCCAGCATCGGGGGCGCGGCAAGCCCGCCACTCACGCATACGCACCGCGCCCCCGCCCAAATCAACAAGAGACCGCCATGCCGCCATCGCCACGCCTCCCCTTCGACCAAATGCCCGCGCCCCAGCAGGCCGGCATCCTGTGCAATGATCCGAGGTTTCAGCGGTTCGCGGCCATGCGCTGCGGACTGCCAGATCAGCAATTCGGCGAAACCGCCGCCGCCGCCTTTCTGCGCAGCTGCTGCAGGATCACCAGCCGCAGTGCGCTGGCCACGGACCCAGCCGCCGCCCAGGCATTTGAGGCCCTGAAAACCAGCTTTGACGGCTGGACCGGCAAACAGGCGATGCCGCGCGGAAGGAGCCGGTAATGCAGCCTGCAAAAAATCCCAACCCCTGTGTAGCGGCCCCCACTACACAGGGCCAAAGCAAGAACCACCGCCAATGCCCTGTAAACACAGAACCATTCGGCCTTCGCGCCCTGTGGCTGCACTTCGCAAATCATCTGGAATTGAAGCGCCTCGCCAAGCTGCACGTCCGCATCGAGCTGAAGAAGGCAAACCTGGCCGACCTGATCGCCGAGCGCCAGGCCATCATGAACCGCTGCATCCGCCGGATGCGCCGCGCCAAGGGCAAGAATTGATGAAGCTGGGATCTGGCAACGGGACGCAACTGCAACCTGAACCGCCACCAAAAAAGACCAAAAAGACGACCGCACATGAATGCCCGGCTCATCTCGCCTCTGATGGAAATGGAGATGGCAGAATGATCACCGAGACAGGCTAGGAGGAAAAGATGGGACACCAGACACAACCAATCGCAGTGAGAGACACGACTGCTGCAAAGATGCTGGACCTGCCCGCCACCGAGTTTCACAAGCTGGTGAACGCAGGCGCGCTGCCTAAACCCTGCAACCTTGGACATCATGTCCGCTGGCGCGTTTCAGACATTCAGGCAATCCTGGATGGCCACGCCGCCCGCCCAAGCGAGGACTTTGAACTGTGAAACCCCCACGTCCCCGTATCACCAAGGACAAGCTGAAGTGGCGATACCGCCCAGAAAGGGGGGTATGGGAACCGATATTCCGAATCCGATGGACGGAAAACGGGGTACGTCGCGAGAAAAACATCTCGCTAGACTGGCAGGGTGACGCCGAGCGCCTGGACAAGCTGTATTGGGAATGCCGCTCGGGTCGCAGTGAAGCGCAGCTGCGCCCTCACAAGCATACTTGGCGCGCCTGCATCGAAGCTTGGCGCTCTGACCACATCGTGCAGCAAGGTTTAGCCGCGTCCACGAAGGCCAGTTATCGCCGCGACATGGACCGGATCATGGAGAAGAACGGAAATAAAGACATGGCTGCGACGACGCGCCCCGCACTGAAGGCCGCACTCGCCAAGATGGCGAACCAACCGCGCAAAGCCAGCAAGTATGCCCAGACCGTTAGCATCCTATGGAACTACGCTGAGACCGAGCTGGACTGGCCGCTTGGACCGAACCCGGCAAAGAAGCTAGCCGCCTACAAACCAGTTCGTGAATTCGAGCCTTGGCCCGCCTGGCTGGTAGATTCCCTGCCCACCGCACCGGATAGCGTGCAGATGGCCGCGCATTTGATCCTTGGCACCGGCCAGCGCCCGAATGCTGCTATCCGCATGAAGCACAGCCAATTTCACGGTGACACAATGACCGTGCTGGATGAGAAGGGCGACGAACTGTTTGATACGCACTGCCCGCCAAGACTGCGGCAGTTCATAGAAGCGCGGCCACCGAGCGGGGAATACCTCATCGCCAAGAACTTGCGCCAGCCAATTGGATACAGTGCGGTTGAAAAGGCCTTCCGGGCTTGGCGGCTCACACTCGGCGATAATGCGAAACAGTTCACTCTTCACGGGCTGCGCAAGCTGGCAATTGTCGAACTTGCAGAGGCCGGATGCTCAGACGCAGAGATTCAGGCCGTGACAAACCAAAGCTCCGAAATGGTGGCCTACTACCGGAAGCGCGCGAACCGCGTAAAACTATCCAAATCGGCGCAGGATCGGCGCAACTAGACTGTGAACGGAACAGGTACGAAACGAGAAAGGGGGGCATGCATGGGGGGCAACGCCCAGAAGAGGAAAAGCCGCCGGTTTTGTTACCGGCGGCTTTCTCAAGCAAAAACAATGCTTTGCGATGGTACCCAAGGCCGGACTCGAACCGGCACGCTGTCACCAGCGGGGGATTTTGAATCCCCTGCGTCTACCATTCCGCCACTTGGGCATGGAGCTTTTCCTACCGTCGCTTTTCCGTAAGGTCCAGAGGCAAAATTGCGCAGAGCTGCGGAAATGTTCCGAATTTCCGTCTGGTCATAAACTGTTGAGTTGACGCCTCGTCGATCACATGCCACGTCGGCCAAGACGTTTTCCCCAAGGATATTTAGTCAACGATGTTACGCCCCCTTTATGATCGCACCATGGCGCTGGCCGATCACCGCCATGCGTTGTGGTGGCTGGCCGCCATCGCTTTTGTCGAAAGCTCCGTTTTTCCCATTCCGCCTGATGTTTTGATGATCCCCATGATCCTCGCCCGACCCTCCCGCGCCTGGCTGATCGCGCTGGTTGCCTTGGTGGCATCGGTCGCCGGTGGTCTGCTGGGCTATATGATTGGTGCGTTTTTCTACGACAGCATCGGTCAGCCCATCCTCGAAGCCATGGGCAAAGGCGACGCCATGGCGGAATTCAACGTCCGCTTCAATGACTTTGGGTTCTGGGCGGTGCTGATCGCCGGGGTCACGCCGTTCCCCTACAAAGTGATCACCATCATGTCGGGCTGGACCGGCATGCCTGTTCTCACCTTCCTTGCGACCTCGGTTCTGGCGCGGGCCTTGCGGTTTTTCCTTGTCGCAGCCCTGCTGTGGAAATTCGGCCCTCCGGTGCGCGACTTTATTGAAAAACGGCTCGGTCTGGTCTTTACCGTCTTCTGCATCCTGCTCTTTGGCGGCTTTCTGGTCCTGAGGTATCTATGACGTTCAGCCGGTTTCTCATTCTCATCGCCACGGCGGGTTCCGCTATGTTGCTTCTTGGGGCGTTTGGTTTCCAATATATCGGAGATCTCGCCCCCTGCAAAATGTGCATCTGGCAACGCTATCCGCATGGGGCGGCGATCGGGATTGGTGCCCTGGCACTGGTGATCTCTGGCGCTGGTCTGGCCTATGTCGGTGCCCTGGCGACACTCGTTACGGCGGCCATCGGGGGTTTTCACGCCGGGGTCGAGCAAGGCTGGTGGCAAGGGCCGACAACCTGCACCTCGGGTCCGGTCGGTGGGCTCAGCAGTGAAGAGCTGATGAACCAGATCATGTCCGCGCCGCTGGTGCGCTGTGACGAGATCCCCTGGCAGATGTTGGGACTGTCGATGGCCGGTTGGAACGCGGTCCTGTCGCTGTGCCTGTGTGGTCTCTGGATCGCTGCGGCGCGGTCCGCGCGCTGACGCCCACCTCAGGCGCGGCTGTCTTTTTTGGTGGCCAGCAGCAGGTTTGTCTCGCTGGTCACCACGCCGTCAAACATACGGATCTTGGCCAAGGCTTCGTCCAGGGTTTCCAGCGTTTCCGTACCCAGTTCGACGATCAGATCCCACCGCCCGTTGGTGGTGTGGATCGCCCGCACCTCGGGTAGCCCCTGCAACTGTCGGGTGATCCGGGCGGTGCCGCGTCCCTCGATACCGATCATCATCAGGCCACGGATCGGGTCCCGCAGCACGTCCTCCTTCAGCACGACCGTGAACCCCAGAACATCACCGCGCGCCTGCAACCGTTCGATCCGCGTGCGCACCGTTGTGCGCGACAGTTCCAGCTGCAGGGCCAGATCGGACAGCGACGCGCGAGCGTCATGGCGCAGCGCACTAATGAGGCGTTCGTCCGTTTTGTCCATCACAAGGCTCCGTTTTGAATTTTCTTTTCTCCTTATGCGCAATTTGACCTCTGTTTTCCACCTCAAATCGGAGAAATATCAGAGACAGACCCAACCGAGGGAGATCCATCATGTCCAATCATCATTGTATTCTGGTCGGCGCCCCCGTCGACAGCGGCAAACGGCGCGCTGGCTGTCTGATGGGGCCGGATGCCTATCGGACCGCGGGACTGGCTGCCGCATTGGAGAGCCTCGGCCATACGGTCGAGGACATCGGCAATGTCGCTCCGGCGGCTCACAGACCGGATGACGAGACGGGCAAACTCTACCAGCCGAACCTGACGCGGGCTTGGACCGAGAGCCTGTCCGAAGCAGCCGAAGCAGCTATGGCACAGGGGTTGCCGATCTTTATGGGCGGCGACCATGCGCTGGCGCTGGGAACAGTGCGCGGGGTGGCAAACCACGCCGCCACCGTGAACCGCCCGCAATTCGTGCTGTGGCTGGACGCCCATTCCGACTATCACTCGCTCGACAGTACCGACTCTGGCAACCTACATGGAACGCCGGTGCGCTACTTCACCAAGACGGCGACGTTTGACAGTTTCCCCCCGGTTCCCAATCCGGTCCCGCCCGAGAATGTCTGCATGATCGGCCTGCGTTCCGTCGACACCGCAGAGCGCGCGGCGATGGAAAAGGTCGGCATCCGGCGCCACGACATGCGCGAAATCGACGAAAACGGCATCGCCCGCCCGCTGACCACGTTCCTGGAGCATGTGGCCGCCCAGAACGGTATGCTGCATGT
The DNA here is from genome assembly GCF_001518015.1 of Tritonibacter horizontis. Lineage (GTDB taxonomy): Bacteria > Pseudomonadota > Alphaproteobacteria > Rhodobacterales > Rhodobacteraceae > Epibacterium > Epibacterium horizontis. The sequence continues at coordinate 92,181 of NZ_LPUY01000134.1, read as the reverse complement.
GTCGCTGGACGTGGATTTCCTCGACCCTTCGGTCGCGCCGGCCGTCGGCACCACGGTGCCGGGTGGTGCCACGGTGCGCGAGGCGCATCTGGTCTGCGAAATCCTGCATGACTCCGGTCTGATGACCTCGATGGATCTGGTGGAATTGAACCCGTTTCTGGATGATCGCGGACGCACAGCCCATCTGATGGTCGATCTGTGTGCCTCCTCGATGGGGCGGCGGGTCTTTGACCGGCCGACGCGCAGCTACAATTCCTGATGGCCGGGCAGAGCGCGCATTTCCTGCCGCTCGCCCTGTTTGAAATGCGTCTGATGGCGCCGCGCGGCACAAAAGCGCACGCGCCCCTCAGAGCCCCCAAAGGACACTCCGATGACCCAACCCTCTGACAAGGCCCTTGTCCCTTTTGTAAGCGTCGACAACATGATGCGGCTGATACATCATGTCGGCATTGAACCGATGCTGCGCGATCTTGCCGACTATATCGAGGCGGATTTCAAACGCTGGGAGCTGTTCGACAAGACACCGCGCGTCGCCAGCCATTCCGATGTGGGCGTGATCGAATTGATGCCCACTTCCGACGGCGAGGCCTATGGGTTCAAATACGTCAACGGCCATCCGAAAAACACATCGGAAGGCCTGCAGACCGTGACCGCCTTTGGCCTGCTGGCGGATGTCTACACCGGTTACCCGGTCCTGCTGACCGAGATGACGATCCTGACCGCTCTGCGCACGGCGGCGACCTCCGCCATGGTTGCAAAACACCTGGCCCCCAAAGACGCGCGAACCATGGCGATGATCGGCAATGGCGCCCAGTCGGAGTTTCAGACCCTCGCAATGAAAGCCATCTGTGGCATTGAAGCGGTTCGACTGTTCGATATTGATCGTGCCGCGTCGGAGAAATGCGCCCGCAACCTCGCCGGGCTTGGGGTTGATGTCACCCTTTGCCAGACGCCGGAACAGGCCATCGAGGGCGCACAGATCCTGACCACCTGCACCGCCGACAAACAATGTGCGACGATCCTGACCGACAACATGGTCGGCAGCGGCGTCCACATCAACGCGATTGGCGGCGATTGCCCCGGCAAGACGGAACTGGCCCCCGGCATTCTCAGCCGGTCAGACGTGTTTGTCGAATACCCGCCGCAAACACGCATCGAAGGCGAGATCCAGCAGATGCCCGAAGATTTCCCTGTCACCGAACTGTGGGAAGTGATCCTGGGCCGCAAGCCGGGCCGCACCAGCGCCCGTCAGATCACCCTGTTCGACAGCGTCGGCTTTGCGATCGAGGATTTCTCGGCCCTGCGCTACATGCGCGACCGGATCAAGGGAACGACGTTCTTTGAGGATCTCGATATGCTGGCGGACCCGGACGATCCGCGCGATCTGTTTGGGATGTTGTTGCGCGCACAGCCCTGATCTGTCGCCTGCCACCGTCACTGCCCTAACCCAAAAGCGCGCCTTTTGTGGCGCGCTTTGTCATCAGGCGTTTGGGGGGGGGCGGTTCAGGCCTCGAGCTCGCTATCCCAGTAGAGGTAGTCCATCCAGCTGTCATGCAGATAGCCGGGCGGGAATTTCCGCCCCACATTGCGCAGCTCTTCGGCCCCTGGACGGCGCGGCGGTTTGCGCAGCGACATGCCGGCGCGATGCAGCGATTTGGAGCCCTTTTTCAGGTTACACTTGGAACAGGCGGCCACAACATTTTCCCAGCTTGTCACCCCGCCGGCCGCGCGCGGCACAACATGGTCAAACGTCAAATCGCCGCGGGTGCCGCAATACTGGCAATGAAATTCGTCCCGCAAGAATAAATTAAAGCGCGTGAAGGCCACGCGCTTTTGAGGTTTTACATAGTCTTTCAACACGACCACCGAAGGTATTCGGATCTCGGTACTCGGGCTGCGCACAACCTCGTCATATTCCGCGACAATGGCGACCCGATCAAGCCAGGCAGCCTTGACCGCATCCTGCCAGGGCCACAGGGACAAGGGGTAATATGACAAGGGACGATAGTCCGCGTTCAACACCAGAGCCGGGTGTTGTTTCAATGCGCTTGGTTCGCGCACGAACTCAGTCCTAAAGTCGCCGTCCATCTGCATTTACCTCGTTCTGCTTGCCGAAACCTGGCACCAGAGCGGGGGCTGGGCCCCTGCGTTCACTTGAACTATATATCGTGGCCGGGACCTGACAAGCCCCCATGACACACCAGATATCGTGTGAAATAAGATGATTCCGTTACATATGCATGACAGTTATCCACAGCCCAAAGATTGGGCAACTTGCGTGAAATGCACCGCCAACGCCTGCCAAACGCCGCTTGCGCCAGAACACCGACGGACATAAGACCAAGACATGACCCGACTATTGCGTTTTAACAAGCCCTTTGATGTGCTGCCTCAGTTCACAGATCGCGGCGCTGACGGCAGCGCGCGCCCCACTTTGAGCCGCTACATTGATTGTCCGGGCGTCTATCCTGCCGGGCGGCTGGACCGCGACAGCGAGGGGCTGATGCTGCTGACCGACGATGGCCGCCTGCAAGCCTGGATCAGCGATCCCAAACACAAGCTGGAGAAAACCTATTGGGTGCAGGTCGAGGGCATCCCCACCGAGGATGACCTGAACACCCTGTGCCAAGGTGTTGAACTCAAAGACGGAATGACGCGGCCGGCTCTGGCCCGCCAGATCCCGGAGCCGGCCGCCCTCTGGGCGCGGACGCCGCCGATCCGCGACCGCAAATCGGTGCCGACAAGCTGGATCGAGCTGCGCATCACCGAAGGCAAGAACCGGCAGGTGCGGCGGATGACGGCCGCAATCGGCTTTCCAACACTGCGGCTGATCCGCAGTGCGATCGGCGCCTGGAGCCTGGACGGGCTTCCGCCTGGTCGGTGGGAACCGCTGGAGCCGCCACGTATCCCCGGCCCGCCCAAACCCTCGCAGAAACCGCCGCGGCGCAAACCCGCGCCGCAGCCCACGCAGGCCCGAACAGGCACGGCAAAGCCCGCCCCCCGGAAACCACGAAAACCCAGATCTAAATCAAAGCCTTAGGGTCAAAGGCTCAACTTGTCGCGCATGAAGGCGAGCGCCACGCTCAACCCATCGGGGGCGATCCCATGGGCGGTGCCCTGCATCACATGGGCAAAGACGTCCTGGAACCCGGCGTCCTGAAGCGCCTGCGCCGCTTCGGGCAGCGATTGCGGCGGCACCACATCGTCCTGATCGCCATGCACCAGCAGGATCGGCATCTTGCTGACGACCTCATCCTGCAGGGTTTCGGGCGACAGCAAGCGCCCCGAGAAGGCGACGATACCCGCAACCGGATCTTCGCGCCGGGGGGCGACATGCAGACTCATCATCGTGCCCTGTGAAAAGCCGAACAGGACCACCTGCTCCGGCAGCAGATCCTCGTCCACCATCAGCGCATCGAGAAAGGCATTGAGGTCGTCGACGGCCGACATCATGCCACGCATCGATTCCTCCTCGGAGGAGCCGTCGATCCAGGGGATCGGGAACCACTGAAAGCCAAACGGCGCCCCGGCGCAGGCCTCTGGCGCGTCGGGGGCGACAAACAGCGTGTCCGGCAGATGCTCCGCCAGCGGATCCGCCAGACCAAGAAGATCGGCCCCGTTGGCGCCGTAGCCATGCAGGAATACCACTGCGGATCGGGTCTCGCCCGAGAGCGCCTCTTTGCGTTCGGCGTTCAAAACTCGTGTCATCGGATGCCTTCCCTGTTCTTTTCCACATGGTAATAGGCCCACAAGAGCCGCGCCGCAACAGATCGCCACGGTGACCAGTTCAGCGACATGTCGCGCAGTGCCTTTTCCTTCGGACGATCTGGCAGGTCAAACAGCATCCGCGCTGCCTCCTGCAGGGCCAGATCCCCCGGCGCGAACACATCCGCCCGCCCGAGTGAGAACATCGCGTAAATCTCGGCCGTCCAGACCCCGATACCGGAAACCTGCGTCAGCTCCCCAACGACATCCGCCGTAGGAGCGCCCCGCAAGGAGTTGAAATCAATACGTGCCTCAGCCAGGGCGCGGGCATAGCGGATTTTCTGACGGCTCAGTCCTACTGCGCGCAGATCGTCGTCACTGGCCTGCTGGATGTTGCGCGGTGCGGTCAGTTTTGCCTCTTGCAGACGGGTCCAGATCGCATTGGCGGAGGCGACGCTGACCTGCTGGCTGACAATCGCGCTGAGAAGCTGGGCAAAGCCATCCGGTTTCAGCCGCAGCGGCAAGGGGCCGGTCACCCGCAGCGCGGCTGCAAATCTGGCATCCTGAGCGGCCAGCCAGGCGGCGCCCTCTGCCACGCAGGCGGGTGTTTCGATGATGCGGTCCTCTGTCATTTTGGCCATCCGCTCAAAATTGTATCGGTGCATTGCAGGCTGCTTGTTCCTGCGTCAGTTCAGGTTTACGCAAACGCCATGACAATGACCATTCCCAGCCCCGACGACCAAGTTGCCAAGCGCAATGTTTTGATTCTCGTGCTCGCGCAAGCCCTGTTGGGCGCGCAGATGCCGATGATCTTTATCGTCGGCGGCCTGGCCGGTCAGTCGCTGGCCAGCAATCCCTGTCTGGCGACCCTGCCGATTTCGCTGATCGTCGCCGGCTCCATGGTCTCGGCAACGCCGATTTCCGCCATCATGCAGCGGTTCGGCCGTCGCACCGGTTTTGCAATTGGCGCTCTTGGTGGCGCGCTTGGCGGGCTGGTGGGCGGCTACGGGCTTTATCTTGGGTCTTTTCCGGTGTTTCTGATCGGCAGTTTCATGACCGGCATCTATATGAGCGCGCAGGGTTTTTATCGCTTTGCCGCGGCCGATACCGCCTCTGACACGTTCCGTCCCAAGGCGATTTCCTATGTGATGGCGGGCGGGTTGCTGTCGGCGATTGTCGGCCCGCAGCTGGTCAAGGCCACCAGCGATGCCTTTGTGATCCCGTTCCTGGGCACATATCTTACGGTGATCGCGGTCAATGTCATCGGCGTCGGGCTGTTTGCCTTTCTGCGCATCCCCCGACCCGCCGCCCCGCAGGCGGACGCGCCCCAGGGACGGAGCCGTCTGGAGCTGCTCAAGACCCCGCGGATCGCGGTTGCGGTGATCTGCGCCATGGTCTCTTACGCCTTGATGAACCTGGTGATGACCTCGACCCCGCTGGCGGTGGTTGGTTGCGGGTTCACCCAGAACAATGCCGCCGATGTGGTGACCAGCCATGTTCTGGCGATGTATGTGCCGTCGTTTTTCACCGGCCATCTGATCGCCCGCTTTGGCGTCGAAAAGATCGTCGGCGCCGGGCTGGTGATCCTGTGCGGAGCCGGCGCTGTGGCGTTGCAGGGCGTTGACCTTGGGAACTTTTTCTTCGCGTTGATCCTGCTGGGCATTGGCTGGAACTTTGGCTTTATTGGTGCGACCACCATGCTGGCCGGCGCCCATGAAAGCTGGGAGCGGGGCCGCATGCAGGGGTTGAACGACCTGCTGGTCTTTGGCGGCGTGACCCTGGCCTCGCTGTCGTCTGGCGGATTGATGAATTGCTCGGGCGGCACCCCGGTCGAAGGCTGGATCGCCGTCAACATGGCGATGGCCCCCTTCCTGGTTTTGGCCGGTGGGGCGCTGATCTGGCTGGCGCTGCGGCCCCGCGGCCAGACCGCGTGACGTCTTGCGCAACTGCCGGGCGTGGCTACCAGCGCCCGGTTGCGGCCTGCCACATCAATGCGATGCGCTTGCGAAACTCTGACGTACCCAAAGCCCCCGCCGCGACGCGGGCCGGTTCTGCCCGGACCTGACGCAACACCGCCTCTGCCTGCCAGCCCGACAACAGCGCCGGGCGCGCGGCCTGCGACACGGTGTTCCGTGCGCGCCGCGCGGTGGCGATCCGGTCCAGCCCGCGATCGGCCAACCGCCGCACGCCGTTTGTTGATCCATCCAGCAACGGGACGCGTTTTTGCGCCTCGAGGTTGGGGATCGCCTGCAAATAATTTGCCAAACCAACACCATAGGCATAGTCGCGCACGACCTGCTCGTCGGCGGATCCAAGCGAGGCCGCCGCCATCCAGATCAACCCGCCCGAGGTCGCGTCGATATAGCGGTCGAACGCGCTCTCATCCTCAAACGGATCGCGGTAGATATCCCACCGCCGCGCCTCTGCCATTGCATCAATGGCAGAGGCGGCCCCCTGGTCCAGCAGCGCCGCCAAGGGCGTTGCAACATAGTGGCGGCGGACGGCTGTGCCGGTTGCAATCTCCGCCCCGACATCCCGCCACCATTGCACCCGCATCTCTGCGATCATGCTTTCCTGGCTGGCCCAGGGCGCGCGGGACAGTTCGATGTTGAAGGCATAGAGCGTAAACAACAGCGGGCGGGCGGAGACCGGCGCGGCCATGGTGGCCAGAAACCGGTCCGGGTCGCCTTTCTGGACCGTGTCCGCGCAGGCGGTCAGGTCGTCGTCAAACCGCATCGGCCACCCCTGCCCCGTCCCGCAGCAGTTTCCAGTTCATCGCATCGGTCAGGGCATCGAACGAGGCGTCGATTATGTTAGCGCTGACGCCCACGGTGGACCAGCGCCGGCCCTTGCCGTCTTCGCTGTCGATGATGACACGGGTCACCGCCTCGGTGCCACCTTGGGTGATGCGCACCTTGAAATCCACCAGCCGCATATCATCCAGCACCTGGGAATACCGGCCCAGATCCTTGCTCAGCGCGCGGGCGAGCGCATTGACCGGGCCACGATCCCCCCCCGTCTCGTCCAGCGACTCGCTGACCGACAGCAGCTTTTCACCATCGACCTTCACCACGACAACCGCCTCGGAGAGGCTGACCATCTTGTTGTATTTGTTCTTGCGCCGCTCCACCGTGACCTTGTAGCGCTTGACCTCGAAGAACTCCGGCATCTTTCCCAGTGCGGCACGCGCGAGCAGTTCAAAGGACGCCTGCGCGGTGTCGTAGGAATACCCCTCCGCCTCGCGCTCCTTCACCCGTTCCAGGATCTGCCCCAGCGCCGGGTCGCCCTTTTCGACCACCAGTCCGGCCTCGGCCAGACGGCGGCGCAGGTTGGACTGGCCGGCCTGGTTCGACATCGGAATGATCCGGGCGTTACCGACCACCGAGGGTTCGATATGTTCATAGGTCGACGGATCCTTGAGGATCGCGCTGGCGTGCAGCCCGGCCTTGTGGGCAAAGGCGGACGCACCCACATAGGGCGCCTGTTTCTGCGGGACCCGGTTCAGGATCTCGTCAAGCATCCGGCTCACTTTGGTCAACCGCGCCAGCGCGCTGCGGGGCACGCCCGTCTCATATTGGCTGGCGTAGGGCTCCTTCAGCAAAAGCGTCGGCACAAGCGTGGTGAGATTGGCATTGCCGCAGCGCTCGCCCAAACCATTCAGCGTCCCCTGGACCTGCCGCACCCCGGCATCCACCGCCGCCAGCGAACAGGCCACGGCATTTTCGGTGTCGTTATGGGTATGGATACCAAGGTGGTCGCCCGGCAAGCCCGCGGCGATGACCTCGGTCACAATCGCTGCGACCTCGCCTGGCAGCGTCCCGCCATTGGTGTCGCACAGAACGACCCAGCGCGCGCCCGCGTCCAATGCGGCGCGGCAGGCCGCCAGCGCATAGGCCGGGTTGGCCTTGTAACCATCAAAGAAATGTTCCGCGTCAAACAGCGCCTCGCGCCCCTGGGCCACCACATGGGCCACCGACTGGGCGATATTGTCGAGGTTCTCCGCCAGCGAAATCCCAAGCGCCGCCGTCACGTGGTAGTCATGCGACTTGCCGACCAGACAGACCGCCCCGGTCCCGGCGTTCATCACCGCCGCCAGAACATCGTCATTTTCGGCCGAACGCCCGGCCCGTTTGGTCATCCCGAAGGCGGTGATCTGCGCGCGCGTCTGCGGCGCCTCGTCGAAAAACGCGCTGTCGGTAGGGTTGGCGCCGGGCCAGCCGCCCTCGATATAGTCCACCCCAAGGTCGTCCAGCGCCTGGGCGATCTGCTTTTTCTCACCGGTCGAGAATTGCACGCCTTGCGTTTGCTGCCCATCGCGCAGGGTCGTGTCGTAGAGGTAGAGGCGTTCGGCCATCAGAGATCCTCCAGCTTGGCCGCGTCAAAGCCCGGCCCCGGCACCAGTTCAACACCGGTCTTTGACATGCGCACCTCCAGCCCGGCCTCGGTATAGGCGGTCTTCAACCGGTCCACTTCGCTGAAGTCCTTGCTGTCCATCGCCGTTTGACGGGCGGCGAACAACCGGGCCTCGTGCGAGGTCAGGTCGACGGCAGGTGCCTCGGACCAGGCCGCCATCGCCGGGGTCAAGAGACCGACAATCTGCGCCGAGGCCAACAGACCCGCCGCATCGCCGGCGGCCGCCAGTTTGTGCATTTCCGCAATTGCACCTGCGGTATTGAGGTCATCCGCCAGCGCCTCCAGAACCGCGGCAGCCGCGCTGGCTGCGGGCTCGATGCCCGCTGTCAGCGCCCGCCACTTGCGCAACGTTGCCTCAGCGTCGCGCGCTTTCTTGTCGGTCCAGTCCATCGGCTTGCGATAATGGGTCTGCAGGAAGACAAACCGCACCACTTCGCCCGGCACCCCCTTGTCGAGCAAATCGCGTACGGTAAAGAAATTTCCCAAGGATTTGGACATTTTCTTGCCCTCGACCTGCAGCATCTCATTGTGCAGCCAGGTGCGCGCAAATTCGCCGTGCGGGTTGGCACAGCAGCTCTGCGCGATCTCGTTTTCGTGATGCGGGAACATCAGATCGTTGCCGCCCCCGTGGATGTCGAAACTCTCGCCCAGCAGGTCATGCGCCATGGCCGAGCATTCGATATGCCAGCCCGGACGCCCCCGTCCCCAGGGGCTGTCCCAACCCGGCTGATCCGGGGTGGACGGTTTCCACAGCACAAAATCCATCGGGTTTTTCTTGTAGGGCGCCACTTCGACACGGGCGCCGGCAATCATGTCATCAACGGTGCGTCCCGACAGCTGGCCATAGTGGGCTTTCCAGCTGTCGACCGCAAACAGCACGTGACCTTCGGCGGCATAGGCATGGCCCTTGTCGATCAGATCCGCGATCATCGCCACCATTTGGGCAATATAAGCGGTGGCACGCGGCATATGCGTCGGCTCAACTGCGCCAAGCGCGCCCATATCGTCGAGGAACCATTGCGTGGTCTCGCCGGTGATCTCGGCAATCGAACGGCCGCGTTCAGCGGCGCGCGCGTTGATCTTGTCGTCCACATCGGTGAAATTGCGCGCATAGGTCACCGCGTCGGGACCATAGACATGACGCAAGAGCCGGAACAGCACGTCAAACACCACTACCGGGCGGGCATTGCCAAGATGCGCCCGGTCATAGACGGTTGGCCCGCAGACATACATCCGCACGTTTTTGCGGTCGATCGGCACAAAGACCTCTTTCGTCCGCGTCTTTGTGTTGTGCAGTTTGATCGTCGTCATGTCAGCTCCTTCGACAACAAGTCGGCTTGCAGGGCGGCAGCCTGGATCGGCACGACGCCATAGCGCGCAGCGCGGGCTTAGCAACTTGTCACAAAGAAGGGAACGACAGAAACCAGCCCGCTAAGAATTCAGCAGGCAATACAGATGGTAATGAGGGTTTCAAACGATGTCATGGCGGTCTCTTATCATGGCGATTGCGTCTGGCAAAGGATTTCTGACGCCGCGTCTGTCACCTCTTCAATCGCGGCGGTCGGGCAGACACCCCGCCACATGGCTTAGAACCGGAATGACGCGGTCAGTGACAATTGCCGGTTTTCGCTGGTCAGCGATGGCCGACCGTGGTCGTCCGATCCGCTCAGCACGCCCCCTTGCAGGGCGACATTGGGCGCTAGCGGGATACTCACCCCAAGGCCAAACCGGGTCTCGGCGGCGGCGGTCGGCTTCGCCTGCGCCGCTGTAGTGGCAACCCGTCCCGACATCATCAAGCCGAAACTGGTGCCGCCCCAGATGTCGGGGTCCAGCCCCAGATCACCGCCCGGAAACATATCCGTCAGTCCCGGCAATTCGCTGCCGTCCGGTCGGCTGGGCGCCAGAAAACTGCGCCCATCCCCCTCTGGGGTCGGCTTCTGCGGCGCAACACGACCCCCCTGGGCGGCGACCGGTTGGCTGCTCAGGGCGCCAAAAAAACGCGCCGACCAATCCGCCGCCTGCACCGGCCCGGACAGCGCCAGCGCCACGCATGCGCAGACCGCATATGCGAGGGCGCCGCGCGGTTGGCGCCGGGGCTGATCTGCGGATCGGTTTCTCATGTCATGAGCCTGCTTGCTGCGCATAGACATTCAGCCCCTGGCCGAATGTTGCATGTTTGTTCCCTGACTGTGATGCTCGCAAATCATGATTAACACTTCGTTCAGAACGCCCCGCCGAGGGGGCCAAACATCGGATCTGCCGGCAAGTGTGGCTGTTTTGGCGCGCAAATGACGGCCCGCCCGCACTGCAGAAAAACGTCGCATTTGGTCCTTGCGTCGCAAGTGAGACAGATTCGCGGAAAATCTCCCGGTTAGCCTTGGTGCAACAGGAGGGCGCCATGCAGGAACCCATGTGCATGATTGTGATCGTCGTCCGCACCATTGGTGCGGTCCGGGGTCTGGCCGCGCGGGGCCGCCCGGACGGTCTGGTTTTGATCTTCGCCGATTAAACCTCAGTCCATCAGAAAGAGATTTCCCATGACACTTGCCTCCCCTGTTTCCGCAGGGCGCTCTGGCGGCCGTGCTGCACGCCGGGCCGCACGCGCCGCACCGCTTGCCAACGATCTGCGCGCCATACAACCCGGCCTGCAGGGTGGCGTCCTGAACGTCATGTCCGAGGCCGACGTTCTGCGCATCCACCATACGGCGCTTGATGCGCTTGAAACCATCGGGCTTGCCGACGCGCCAGCAAGCGGCATCGCCCTGCTGACCAGCGTCGGCTGCACTCTTGGGGCGGATGGCCGTTTGCGGTTCCCCCGCGCCCTGGTCGAGGACATGCTGGCCAAGGCGAACCGTGCAGTGACTCTCTTCAGCCGCGATGGCAAGACCGATCTCGACCTGCAAGGGCCGCGGGTCCACTATGGCACCGCCGGGGCTGCCGTCCATATGGTCGATGTCGCGGGGCGGCACTACCGCGACAGCACGGTGCAGGATCTCCACGACGCGGCCCGGATCTGCGACGTTCTGGACAACCTGCATTTTGTGCAACGTCCCATGGTCTGCCGGGACATTGCCGACAATATGGAAATGGACCTCAATACCATCTACGCCTGTTGCGCCGGCACCCATAAACATGTCGGCACATCCTTTACCGATCCTGCCTATGTCGCACCGGCGATCGAGATGTTGCATATGATTGCCGGCGGCGAGGACAACTGGCGCGCGCGCCCTTTCGTGTCAAACTCCAACTGCTTTGTCGTGCCGCCGATGAAATTCGCGACCGAAGCCTGTCTGGTGATGGAGGAATGTATCCGGGCTGGCATGCCGGTGCTGCTGCTGTCGGCGGGAATGGCGGGGGCCACGGCGCCCTCGACCGTGGCGGGCGCGATCGTGCAGGCCGTGGCGGAATGCCTGGCCGGTCTGGTTTATGTCAACGCGCTAAAACCCGGCCACCCCGCAATTTTCGGAACCTGGCCCTTTGGTCTCGACCTGCGGACCGGCGCGATGACGGGCGGCTCTGGCGAGCAGGCGCTGCTCTCGGCCGGATGTGCCCAGATGCATCGGTTCTACGACCTTCCGGGTGGCGCGGCTGCGGGTATTGCGGACAGCAAACTGCCCGACATGCAGGCGGGCTGGGAACAGATGTGTTCCAATGTGATGGCGGGGCTCTCCGGGTTGAACATGGTCTATGAGGCGGCGGGCATGCATGCCTCTTTGCTGGGGTTTTGCCACGAAAGCCTGGTGCTGAGCGACGATCTGATCGGTCAGGCGCTGCGCTGCGTGCGTGGCATCGAAGTCACCGAAGAGACCATGGCGCTCGACCAGATCGCCGAGGTCTGCCTGGGGGGACCGGGGCATTACCTGGGCACCAACCAGACCCTCAGCCGGATGCAGCGCGATTATGTTTACCCGACGCTGGGAGACCGCACCTCGCCCAAGGAATGGGTCGAAAAGGGCAAACCGGATCTGCTGGCCAAGGCAACCGCGCGCAAGGAGCTGATCCTGTCCCAGCGATCTTCGGCGCGGTTCACACCAGAGCTGGACGCCGAGCTACGCCAGAAGTTCAACATTCATTTGCCCGCCTAAGGCTCTCATAAGCATTAAAAAACCCCCTCCTTGCGGGAGGGGGTTAGGTTCGCCGATCAGGCTCTTTTTCGTTGACCGCCCGGGGTGTTTTTTTGCCTGGTCCTTCTCGGCGTATGAGGCGAGCGCACCCGCCCCAGACATGTTTCAAAGACGCGCCCGGCCTCTTTGATCTCGATGAAGCCGCCTCATCAGTGCAGCTTCGTGTTTCGTCGGGGAAAAGACGACCAATTGTGGCGGCCTTTCCCCCTGCGCATCCCAAGAGTGGTGGCGTTTGACGGATGCGGTCTCGATCCCGGCGTGCCGGGAATTCTTAGCTGCAGCCCGAGGTGGAACCGCAGGTGTTGCATTTCATGCAGGTGCCGTTGCGGACCAAGGTGTAATTGCCACATTCACCGCAGGGATCGCCCTCGTAGCCTTGCATCTTTGCCTTGACCCGCGCGTCCATGCCCGATGGCGCCAGGGTTTCACTGCCCGCTTCGGGCACCAGGGTCTGCAAGGCCTGAACCGGGTCGGTGCCCTCTGTCAGCGCCGTCACTGCAACGCTGCCCTGGCCGCCCTGAAACACCACCAGCTCTTGCGGCAACCGTTTGCGCAAATACCCGGTGGAGGAGATTTGCTTCAACACTTCCAGCGACTTGGACGCCGCGCCGTCGCTCAGTTCCGACAGGTTGGACAGGCCTTCTTCGGCGTCGCCGCGGCCCAGATCATCAAAGCTCGCGCCTTCCGGTTTCACATGCGCCAGATCGGTCCTGTCGAGATAGGATACCGCAAGCTCCCGGAACACGTAGTCCAGAATGGAGGTCGCGTTCTTGATCGAGTCGTTGCCCTGCACCATGCCGGCCGGTTCGAACTTGGTGAAGGTGAAAGCGTCCACGAACTCCTCCAGCGGCACGCCGTATTGCAGGCCGACCGACACCGCGATGGCAAAGTTGTTCATCATCGCCCGAAAGCCCGCACCTTCCTTGTGCATGTCGATGAAAATCTCGCCCAGGGTCCCGTCCTGATATTCGCCAGTCCGCAGATAAACCTTGTGGCCGCCCACAACCGCCTTTTGCGTATAGCCCTTGCGGCGCTGCGGCATCTTGGTGCGATGGGATTTCATCACTTCCTTGATGACGATCTTCTCCACGATCTTTTCGGCCAGGGTCGCGACCTTTTCCGGCACCGAACCGCTCTCAAGGATCTCGGCTGCCTCGTCGTCATCCTCCACAAGCGCGGCGGCCAGCGGCTGGCTGAGTTTTGAACCATCGCGATACAACGCATTGGCCTTGACCCCCAGCGACCAGCTGAGCTCGTAGGCCTTCTGACAGTCCTCGATCGAGGCGGTATTGGCCATGTTGATGGTCTTGGAAATCGCCCCGGAGATAAAGCTCTGCGCGGCGGCCATCATACGGATATGGCTTTCAACGTTCAGATAACGCTTACCTTTTTTGCCGCAGGGGTTGGCGCAGTCAAAGATCGCATAGTGATCTTCCTTGAGATAGGGCGCACCTTCCAGCGTCATGGTGCCGCAGACATGGTCATTGGCGGCATCAATATCGGCCTTGGTAAACCCAAGGTGGCGCAAAAGATCAAAGGTCGGATCGTTCAGTTTGGCCGCAGGAATGCCCAGCACACCGGTGCAGAACTCCTCGCCCAGGGTCCATTGATTGAACACAAACCGGATGTCAAAGGCGCTTTCCAGCGCGGCGTCGATCTTGGCCAGCTCATTGGGACCAAACCCGTGCCCGGTCAGCGAGGTATGGTTGATCCCCGGTGCGTTCCCGATGGACCCATGGCCAACCGCATAGGCGATGATCTCTTCGATCTGAGCCGAAGAATAGCCCAGACCCTCCAGCGCGGACGGCACAGACCGGTTGATGATCTTGAAATACCCGCCGCCGGCCAGTTTTTTGAACTTCACCAGGGCAAAGTCGGGCTCGATCCCGGTGGTGTCGCAGTCCATCACCAGACCAATGGTGCCAGTCGGCGCGATCACGGTCGCCTGCGCGTTGCGGTAGCCGTATTTCTCGCCAAGGCGAACCGCCTCGTCCCAGGCGCTCATCGCCAGTTCTGTCAGGCGCGCATCCGGGCAGTTGACCAGATCCAGCGGCACCGGCTTCACCGTCAGCGCATCATAGCCGTCGGTCGCCCCATAGGCGGCGTTCCGGTGGTTGCGCATCACCCGCAGCATATGGTCCGCATTGCGCGCGTAGCCTGCAAAGGCCCCCAGTTCGGACGCGATCTCGGCCGAGGTCGCATAGGACACGCCGGTCATGATCGCGGTCAACGACCCACACAGCGCCCGCCCCTCGTCACTGTCATAGCTATAGCCCATGTTCATCAGCAAGCCGCCGATATTGGCATAGCCCAGACCCAGGGTGCGGAAGTCATAGGACCGCTGGGCAATCTCCTTGGACGGGAATTGCGCCATCATCACCGAGATTTCCAGCGTCAGCGTCCACAGACGACAGGCGTGCATGTAATCCTCGGCCTGGAACACGCCATCCTTGAGGAAGGTCAAGAGGTTCATCGAGGCCAAATTGCAGGCGGTGTCGTCCAGGAACATGTATTCCGAACAGGGGTTCGAGCCGCGGATTGCCCCGTCTTCGGGGCAGGTGTGCCACTCATTGACGGTGTCGTGGAACTGGATGCCCGGATCGGCACAGGCCCAGGCCGCATGCCCAACCTTTTCCCACAGATCCCGCGCCTTGACCGTCCGCGCGACCTTGTCATCGGTCCGGTTAATCAGCGCCCAGTCGGCGTCTTTTTCGACCGCGTGCAAAAACGCGTTGGTGACCCGGATGGAGTTGTTGGAGTTCTGCCCCGAAACCGAGCTATAGGCCTCGGAATCCCAGTCGGTGTCATAGGTCGGGAACTCGATGCTGTCGTAGCCCTGTTTGGCATAGTCCAGCACACGTTTGATGTAGGTCTCTGGAATGGCGACTTTCTTCGCCTCGCGGATCGCCTTCTTCAGCGCGTCATTCTCGGCCGGATCATAGGCGTCCTGGGCCAGACCATCCCAGCTGCGCAATGCGGCAAAGATACCGTTCAGCATCTTCTCATGCATCTTGGAGCCGGCGACGATGGAGGCCACCTTTTGCTCCTCGAGCACCTTCCAGTCGATGAACTGTTCGATATCCGGATGGTCGGCATCCACGATCACCATCTTGGCGGCGCGGCGCGTGGTTCCGCCGGATTTGATCGCCCCGGCTGCCCGGTCCCCGATTTTGAGGAACCCCATCAGCCCGGAGGATTTACCGCCGCCAGAGAGCTTTTCGCCCTCGGCCCGCAGATGGCTGAAGTTGGTGCCGGTGCCGGAGCCATATTTGAACAGGCGCGCCTCGCGCACCCAGAGATCCATAATGCCGCCGTCCTGCACCAGATCGTCAGAGACGGACTGGATGAAACAGGCATGCGGCTGGGGATGTTCGTAGGCGCTGTCGGATTTGGTCAGCTTGCCCGTCTGGTAGTCCACATAATGGTGCCCCTGGGCCGGGCCGTCGATCCCATAGGCCCAATGCAACCCTGTGTTGAACCACTGCGGCGAGTTGGGCGCGGCGCGCTGGCTGGCCAGCATGTAGCGCATTTCGTCAAAATAGGCGCGCGCATCCGCTTCGCTGGAGAAATAGCCGCCCTTCCAGCCCCAATAGGTCCAGGCGCCGGCCAAACGATCAAACACCTGTTTGGAGGAGGTCTCTCCGCCGAAATCCACCTTGTCGTCCGCCGGTACGGAGCGCCACAGGAATTCCGGCACGTTCTTTTCACGGACTTTTTTCAGACGGGAGGGCACGCCGGCCTTGCGAAAATACTTCTGCGCGATGACGTCGCTCGCAACCTGGCTCCAGGTAGAAGGCACTTCGATGCCCTCCTGCCGAAACACGATTGTGCCGTCCGGATTCCGGATTTCAGAGGTGGCCCCAACGAATTTCAAAGCAGCATACGCGTCTTGCCCTGCTTTGGTAAATTGACGTTCAATCTTCATGGCCACACCTGTTCCAATCTGTCCTGTAGTCCCGCAATGACGCAAATTGCGCCTGCCCCAAACGTCAACCAGCGCTTTGAAAAACCGTAAGCGAGCGCAGAGAAGCCCCACGCACAAAGGTCATACACCGACCCGATTTTAACGGTTTACACTAAGCACTGCTGCAAGGGCGTCTTCGTATTCTCTACAAGATTTAGTAGCGCCCCTGCTGACACCCACAATCTCGCGTAAGTGACCCTAGATGGTCAACGTCAAAATTTAATTTTTACGCAGCACAATCCGGTTGACGATATTAACGCTTTTGAGGGTCCCCGAGCCGGGCCGATTCATCCACAAGCAGCACCAGCCCCCCGGGCTGGAGGGAACTCGGTAAAAGGATATTAAAAATTTATGTTCTGTAAGGGGCTTGGCGCGAAGAGGTGAACCACCTGCCCCGTGCCTTGTGATTTCTGGCGCCGGGTTATCCACTCTTTGCCGCGTCGATGGTCCGTAACCTCTGCTGCCGCCAAGGGATGCGCATCGACCGCTATCGCAAAAAAAATCGGCAGGCCGCGCGGGGGTTCGACGCTTAGTTGCGTCATTTTATTAAGATTTGATTAATGCGGGGCGCCTGAGAGGCGCCATTCTAGGCGCAAGCCGCCGCAATGATTCCATCGCAGAATGGCCCCGAACCGCGGCCCGCCGCGCCCGGCCATCTGGCGCAACAGTGACTGCACCGACCGCAACAACCGACCCCCGCAAAAGGCGTACGTGTCCGGATTAATTGTGGGGGTATCGAGGCCACAGGCAGACAAACGCACCCGGTCGAAACCGCGTGCGTTTGTGTCATTCTGTAGAAAATGGTCGGGGCGGCGAGATTCGAACTCACGACCCCCTGTACCCAAAACAGGTGCGCTACCAGACTGCGCCACGCCCCGGACCGTGCGCCTTCCTATCCCTAAGATTCTGTAATGAAAAGCCCTAACACGGCCAAATTGCGCGTTCTTGCGAAAAAACTTTGTGCCGCATTTGACTGCCAACGGTGATCCCCAGATCCCGAACCAGACCGGCGTTCAGTTCCAGCACCACCAGCACCTGATCGCCGCCCGGAATCGACGTCAGATCACCGGGAATCGCATTTTCATGGATGTGACTGATGACGCCATCCGACTCGACAAAAATCATATCGAGGGGAATCAGCGTGTTCTTCATCCAGAAGGCCACCCGCTGCGGTGTCTCATAGACAAAAAGCATGCCATGGCGCCGTGGCATGTCCGCCCGATGCATCAGGCCCAAGGCCCGACTGTCGGCGGTATCGGCAATTTCGATGGAGAATTGTGCCTGCCCCCAGGGGCCTCTCAGCTCAACCTGATCGGCCTGGCAGGCGGCTTGCGCGCAGACCGCAGCAAGCCAGAAGATTACAGCCCAAACATATGAGCCCGCCCGCATCGACGTCAGTCGTCGTCGGCTTGGTCAGAGATCGCGGCCTCCCAGGCCAGCACCTCGACCGCCATCCGGCCCCGTTTGCCGTCGATCACCCGCATTGCCAGCGCTTCGCCGGATTGCAAATCTGACAGGCCGGACTGGCGCAGCACTTCGACATGCAGGAACACATCTTCGTCGCTGCCAAAAACATTGGCAAATCCGAACCCTTTGGCCTTGTCGAACCATTTCACCCGCGAGGGTTCCAACGGGCTGTTGCTCAGCTCGGCAGCGTCGATTTCGGCCAGATCACTCAGGATCGGCGTATCATCCCGTTCGGGCGGCGTGATCGAAACGATTTCCACCGCCTGGACACCACGTTCGGTGGAATGGGTGACGACTTCGATCTCGGACCCGTCCGCTATCGAACTCTGACCGAAATTGCGCAAAACATTGACGTGCAACAGGATGTCCGCACCGTTGTTCGGTGCGACAATGAATCCATACCCTTTGGTTGGATCGAACCATTTCACGAGCCCACGGACTTGTTGCAAACTGCTGAGATCTTCGGCCACTAGTCTGTTCCCACCACTTGGGTATTTAATTTCGGCGTTAAATACTTAACTGCGCGATTTTACCACATGAGTTCAAGTGTAAAAGTTCGAAGTTGCGGACTTCCTGAATTCAGGAGGTGACGTTGCGTTACGGACTGAGCCGTGTAACCCCCCAGTTTTCGCTGGAATTCTCGCGCCGCCATTTGAATCTGTCGTGCAGCCGAAATGCACCATCAGCCCAAAATTCGATCTCGATCGGGCTGAGACGGTAGCCTCCCCAAAAATGGGGACGTTGCGGGTTGGTCCCCTTGGTTGCCGTAACCTTCGCCACTTCGGCCATCAAAGCGCTTCGAGAGCTCAGTGGTTGCGATTGTTTCGAGGCCCAGGCGCCGATCCGGCTCTTCAGCGAACGGGATGCGAAATAGGCATCCGCCTGCGGGCCGTCTTCCTTTTCGATGTGTCCGCGCACCCGAATCTGACGCCGCAGCGATTTCCAGTGCATGACAAATGCAGCGGTGCCGCTCTCGTCCAGTTCGCGGGCTTTGGCACTCTCGTAATTGGTGTAAAACACAAAGGCCGAACTTTCGATTTCCTTAAGCAAGACCATACGGGCGTTGGGCATGCCCGAGGCATCGATAGTCGCGAGCGCAATCGCGTTTGGGTCGTTCACCTCTGTTTGCTCGGCGTCCGCCAGCCAGCGGCGCGCGATCTCAAACGGGTCGTCACCGGCGAATAAACCGTCTCGCTCCGACATTCTGTCTGTCCTATCTGCTGTTTTGCGTGGCAAGTTAGTCATCTTTGCCACCAAATGAAAGACTGGACAGCGGTGTCCGCCCTTGAAGCGATTGTCGCAGCGGGCTAAAGGACGTTCATTAAGCGATCACAGGCGGAGAACCTGCATGTCTAGTCAACTGATGGCCGGTAAACGCGGCCTTATCATGGGCCTTGCCAACGATAAATCCATTGCGTGGGGCATTGCCAAGGCCTGTGCCGAGGCGGGGGCCGAGCTTGCGTTCTCCTACCAGGGTGATGCATTACGCAAACGCGTGGATCCCCTCGCAGCACAACTTGGCAGCGATACCGTGCTGCCTTGTGATGTCGGCGACGAGGCGTCGATCGACGCGCTGTTCGCCGCGATCAAGGAAAAATGGGGCGCGCTCGATTTTGTCGTTCATGCCATCGGATTTTCCGACAAGAACGAACTGCGCGGGCGCTACGTCGATACCAGCCGTGCCAATTTCACCATGACCATGGATATCTCGGTCTATTCTTTCACGGCCGTCGCCAAACGCGCCGAAAAGCTGATGCAGCCCGGCGGGTCGATGCTGACCCTGACCTACTATGGCGCCGAACAAGTGATGCCGCATTATAATGTCATGGGGGTCGCCAAGGCCGCGCTTGAGGCGTCGGTGAAATATCTGGCCGAGGATCTGGGCAAGGACGGTATCCGCGTCAACGCGATCTCGGCCGGCCCGATCAAGACGCTGGCGGCTTCGGGCATTGGCGATTTCCGCTACATCATGAAGTGGAACGAGTACAATTCGCCCCTGCGTCGCAATGTGACCACTGATGACGTGGGCAAATCCGCGCTGTATCTTCTGTCAGACTTGGCCTCAGGTGTCACTGGTGAGAATCTGCATGTCGATGCGGGCTATCATGTGGTGGGCATGAAGGCCGTCGACGCCCCGGATATCGAGAAAGGCTGACGCTGATGACGACCAAGGATCCAAACCGCCTGCCCCATGAAAAAGGGTTCCACATCTCCTGGGACCAGATCCATCGCGACAGCCGGGCACTGGCCTGGCGTCTGGATGGGCTTGGGCCCGACGACGGGCACTGGCGCGCTGTGGTCGCGATCACCCGTGGCGGCATGGCGCCTGCGATGATTGTCGCGCGGGAGCTGGATATCCGTACCGTCGATACCATCAGCGTCAAATCCTACCACTCCGGTGGTGGCAAGGCCGATCAGCGCCGCGAAGCGGAAGTGCTGAAAAGCCCCGACGCGGCTATGATGGGCGATGGCACCGGCATTCTGATCGTCGACGACCTTGTTGATTCCGGCAAGACACTGGAACTGGTCCGCGAGCTTTATCCGCAGGCGCATTTTGCCACCGTCTATGCCAAACCGCAGGGCGAACCGCAGGTGGACACATTCATCACCGGTGTCAGCCAGGACACCTGGATCTTTTTCCCCTGGGACATGGCGCTGCAATATGTCGAGCCCTATCGCGGCACCGACTGATCCGGTCTGGCCCCGAAGTTTGTCAAAGCGCGCCCTAACCGGTGCGCTTTTTCTTTTGGCACCGGGGCTTTGTGGCCCTTGCAAGTGCCGCACGAAATCGCCCTAATGCCGCTGGCCATTTGGCCTGTTTCATATCGACGTTGAAGGAAGACCCCGATGCCCCTCGCCAGAACTGCCGCCACTTTCGTCTCGCCGATTGTGGAATCCCGTCGCTGGCTCAAGGGCGTGCAGTTTCGCGATGACCAGCCGCTGCTGAACCTCAGCCAGGCCGCGCCGGCCGATCCACCACCCGAAGGGCTGCGCCGCGCCATGGCCGAGGCGGTGCTGCATCAGACCAGCGCCCATCTTTATGGGCCGGTGCTGGGCAACGACGACCTGCGCGCCGCGCTGGCGCAACAGATGAGCCGTCATTACGCGGCTGCGGTGACGGCCGCAGAGGTCGCCATCACCTCCGGCTGCAATCAGGCCTTTGCAGCCGCCATTGCCAGCCTTTGCGGCGAAGGGGATGAGGTGATCCTGCCAACGCCCTGGTATTTTAACCACAAGATGTGGCTCGACATGCAGGGCGTCACCACCCTGCCCCTGCCCGTTGGTGATGGCATGCTGCCCGAGGTCGCAAAGGCCGAGGCGCTGATCACCGACCGCACCCGCGCCATCGCGCTGGTGACCCCGAACAATCCCTGCGGCGTGGAATATCCGGCGGCCCTGCTGGACGGGTTCTTCGACCTTGCCAAACGCCATGGCATCACCCTGATCGTGGATGAGACCTATCGCGATTTCGACAGCCGCAGCGGTGCGCCACACGGATTGTTTCAGCGCGACGACTGGCGCGACACGCTGGTGCATCTCTATTCCTTCTCCAAAGCCTACCGTCTGACCGGGCACCGGGTTGGCGCCATCGCCGCCGGCGAGGCCCGCCTGTTCGAGATGGAGAAATTCCTCGACACCGTCACCATCTGCCCGGCGCAGCTTGGGCAGATCGGCGCAACCTGGGGGATCGAGAACCTCGCCGACTGGCTGGCGGGCGAGCGCGCCGAGATCCTTGATCGCCGCGCCGCCATCGAGGAGGGCTTTGCCCCCCTGGCCGCCAAGGGCTGGACCCTGCTCGGCACCGGCGCCTATTTTGCCTATGTCGCGCATCCCTTCGAGGCTTCTGCCGACGCGCTGGCGCAGAAGATACTGACCGAGATCGGCATCCTCATGCTACCCGGCACCATGTTCACCCCCGAGGGCGCGCCCGAAGGTCAGCGCCAGTTCCGCGTCGCCTTCGCCAATGTGGACCGCGCCGGGATTGCCGAGATGATCACCCGCCTCGCCAGCTTCGACGGCTGACCTCACAAAAGATCGACCCCATGCGTGCTTGCCCCTTTGCGGGCAGACGCGTATTCAGGGCCGCAACAGGATTTGGCCGCCCGCCACGACTGCCGGGGCGCGCCGAGATAAGACGATAAAAAGGGCCGCAGGCATGAAAAACCTCTCCAAGACCTTCGTTTGGATCCTCATGGGTCTGTTGTTCGTCGGCCTTGCCGGATTTGGCGCCGTCAATGTGTCCGGCACCACCCGGACATTGGCCAGTGTGGGCGAGGCCGAGGTCAGCGTCGATGACTATGCCCGCGCGCTCCAGCAGGAACAGCGCGCAATTCAGCAACAGTCCGGTCAGTACATCCCGCTCAGCCAGCTGGTGTCGATGGGGGTGGATCAGAACGTCTTGTCCGGTCTGGTGACAACCGCCGCGCTGGACAACGAGGTGCAGCGCATCGGCCTGTCGGTCGGCGATGACAGCCTGCTGCAGGAGATCACCCAGATCCCGGCCTTCCAGGGCTCCGACGGCGCCTTCAGCCGGGAAAACTACAAATTCGCCCTTGAAAACGCCGGTTTGTCGGAAACCGAATTCGAAGAGGATCTGCGCGCCGAAACCGCCCGTACGCTGGTGCAGGCCGCTGTCGTCGGTGGCACCCGGATGCCCGTCGTGCTGCGGGACACGCTGACCGACTATATCGGGGCTCGCCGCAGTTTTGCCTATGTGCGCCTGTCAGAAGAAGACCTGGTGCTGACCACGGCAGAGCCGACCGAGGACGAGTTGCGCAGCTATTATGACGCCAACACTGACAGCTTCACCCTGCCGGAAACCAAGGTGATCACCTATGTCTTGCTCAGCCCGGAGTCGCTGGTCGATGAGGTGGAGCTGGACGAGGCCACGCTGCGCGCCCTTTACGAGCAACGCGACGCTGAATTCAACGTACCCGAGCGCCGCCTGGTGGAACGTCTGGTGTTTTCCGACACCGAAAAGGCCGCCACCGCCATGGCGCAACTGGAACTTGGTGGCACCACCTTTGAAACCCTGGTCGAAGACCGCGGCCTGACGCTGGGCGATATTGACCTGGGCGACGTTGCCCATGGCGACCTGGGGGCCGCCGGTGATGGGATCTTTGCCGCAGAGGTCGGTGGCGTTGTCGGGCCGCTGCCCTCGGACCTTGGTCCGGCGCTGTTCCGGGTGAATGGCATTCTGGAGGCCAGCAACACCAGCTACGAAGACGCGCTGCCGACGCTGCGCGAGGAATTGGCCCTGGAGCGGGCCCGCCGGGTGATCGAAACACGGGCCGAAGGGCTCGATGATCTGCTGGCAGGCGGTGCCACCCTCGAAGAGCTGGCCAAGCAGGAACCGGGCGTTGAACTGGGGCAGATCAACTGGACCGCCGACACCACCGAAGGCGTTGCGGGCTACGAGAGTTTCCGCACCGCAGCCGAGGCCCTGACCGCCGAGGATTTCCCGGCCGTGGCCTTTGTCGACGATGGCAGCCTCTATGCGATGCGGCTTGATGAAACCCTGCCGCCGCGCCCCGAACCCTTCGACAGCGCCCGCGACACGGTTCTGGCGCAGGTCAAGGCCGCGCGCCTGCAAACCGCCCTTGCGGAGCAGGCCGAGGCCATCAAGACCGCCGCCGAAGCCAACGACGGCCAGTTCGCCGAGGATCTGGAGGTCCGCGAAGAGGTCGGGCTGACTCGCACCGCCTACCTCGATCAGACCCCGGTGGACATGATGAACCAGATCTTCGAGATGGAGCCTGGCGCATTGCAGGTGATCTCCGGCAGCGAAGGCGTGGTCGTCGTGCGCCTGGACGAGATCCTGCCGCCGCAGGACAGCACCGATATGGCCTTCCTGGCCGAGGCGCTTGGTGAGCAGCTCGACCAGTCCCTGGCGACGGAACTCTTCCGGGTTTACATGCAATCGGTTCAGACCCAGGCGCGCCCGCAAATCAACCAACAGGCCGTGAACGCCGTTCACGCGTCCTTCCAGTAACCTGACCGCAAGGCACGCGCTCCCATGGCCCTGATCCCCGACTTCGACACCTTCGCCAAATCCTATGACGCCGGTGAAAATCAGGTGGTCTACACCCGGTTGGCGGCCGATCTCGACACGCCCGTCTCCCTGATGTTGAAGCTGACAGGCGCCCAAAAGGACGCCTTCATGCTGGAATCGGTGACCGGCGGCGAGGTGCGGGGGCGCTATTCCATTATCGGGATGAAGCCGGATCTGATCTGGCGTGCCTCTGGCGAAAGGTCGGACATCAACCGCGCCGCGCGGTTCGATGCAGAGGCGTTCACGCCGCAGGACGGCAATCCACTGGACACCCTGCGCGCGCTTCTGGCCGAAAGCCGGATCGACCTGCCCGAGGATCTGCCGCAGGCGGCGGCGGGCCTGTTTGGCTACCTCGGCTATGACATGATCCGCCATGTCGAACATCTGCCGAATGTGAACCCGGACCCGCTCAGCCTGCCCGATGCGGTGATGATCCGCCCTTCCGTCGTGGCCGTGCTGGACGGGGTCAAGGGAGAGGTCACCGTGGTCTCCCCAGCCTGGGTCAGCGACGGTCAGTCCGCGCGCGCGGCCTATGCCCAGGCGGCGGAACGGGTGATGGATGCGGTGCGCGATCTGGAACGCGCGATGCCGGCCGAGACCCGCGACCTGGGCGACGCCCAGGAGATCGCGCCGCCCGTGTCCAACTTTACCAAGGCCGAGTACATGGCCGCCGTCGACAAAGCCAAGGACTACATTCGCGCCGGCGACATCTTTCAGGTGGTGCCCGCGCAGCGCTGGACCCAGGATTTTCCGCAACCGCCCTTTGCACTCTACCGGAGTCTGCGGCGGACCAATCCCTCGCCCTTCATGTTCTACTTCAACTTTGGCGGATTTCAGGTCATCGGGGCCTCGCCCGAAATTCTGGTGCGGGTCTTTGGTAATGAAATCACCATCCGACCGATCGCAGGCACCCGTCCGCGCGGCGCCACCCCCGAAGAGGACAAGGCGCTGGAGCTGGAGCTTCTAGCCGACAAAAAGGAACTGGCCGAGCATTTGATGCTGCTCGATCTTGGTCGCAACGATGTCGGCCGGGTCGCCAAGATCGGCACCGTGCGTCCGACCGAAGAGTTCATCATCGAACGCTACAGCCACGTGATGCATATCGTGTCTAACGTCGTCGGAGAGCTGCACGAGGACAAGGACGCGCTGGATGCCTTTTTTGCCGGAATGCCGGCCGGAACGGTCTCGGGCGCCCCAAAGGTTCGTGCCATGGAAATCATCGACGAGCTGGAACCGGAAAAACGCGGTGTCTATGGCGGCGGCGTCGGCTATTTCAGCGCCGGCGGCGACATGGATATGTGTATCGCGCTGCGCACCGCCATCGTGCAGGATCAAAAGCTCTATATTCAGGCTGGCGGCGGTGTCGTTTACGACAGCGACCCGGAAGCAGAATATATGGAGACGGTCCACAAATCCAACGCCATCCGGCGTGCAGCCGCCGATGCCTCCCGCTTTACCGGCAACGGCAATCGCTAGGGACGGCGCACCCGAGAGGCAGATCAGACCCGTGCAGCCTAGGCCACAGACGGGCGCGACAGTCAGGCGCTGAGCGGCAGCGGCGATTCCTCCAGGCTGATGTCAAAGATCTCATCCTGGAGGAATCGCCGCTGGCCGCGCAGTTTGAACTGGCCCACAAGTTCGGACAGGCGGATGGTCTCCTGGGTCATCCGCTGGATGGATTGGTCGGAGTTTTCGACCATGGACACGTTCTCTTGGGTTACCTGATCGAGTTGCGACACGCCGATATTGACCTCGCTGATGCCCTGGGCCTGTTCGGTCGCTTCGTTGGATATCCCCGACATCAGTTCCGAAATACTGCCAACCTGGACCACCACGCCGTTGAGCGCATCGCCGGTGCTGCGGACCTGGGTCACGCCGTCTTTTACGTGGGCGCTGCTGTCGTCGATCAGAATCTTGATCTCGTTGGCTGCGTCAGACGCACGATGGGCCAGAACACGGACTTCTGATGCCACGACGGAAAAACCACGTCCGACCTCCCCTGCCCGCGCGGCCTCGACGCCCGCATTCAGGGCCAGCAACCCGGTCTGAAAGGCGATGTCGTCGATCACGCCGATGATCCGAGAGATCTTTTCTGACGATTTCTCGATGGCGCTCATGGCGGAGACCGCGCCGCGCACCACGACACCGCTTTGTTCGACGTCCTGACGGGCGCTGGCCACCGCGGCTTCGATCTGGCGCGCGTTCTCTGCCGATGTGTTGACACTGGCGGTCATCTCTTCCAGCGCGGCTGCGGTTTCCTCCAGCGTTGCCGCCTGGCTTTCGGTGCGACGAGACAGGTCCTGGGAGTCAGAGCTGATCCGATCCGATTGCTCGCGGATCTTGTTGGTTGCGAGCACAACTTCAGAGACCAGTTCGTTCAACCGGTCCACCGTTTCGTTGTAATGGATCCGCAAGGGATCATAGGTTTCGTTGAACGGCTCTTCAATCCGGTCGCCCAGATCCCCATCGGCCAGCCGCCGCAACCCGTCCCGCAGACGAGCAATAATCACCTCGCCCTGGCGACGCAGGTCTGCCTGCTCCTCAAAGGCGACAAGCACCCGGTCGGATACGGCATCAATATCGCGGGCTATATCGCCGAAATCGTCATTGCGCATGATATCGGCAATTTTCAGACCAAAATCACCTTCTGCCACTTCTTTCAAGGCGGCACGCAGTCGTTCGATCGGTTTGGTAATGCTGAGTGTAATAATGCGGACATTCCAGATCATCACCACCACCATGAAACTGGAAAACAAAACATTTCCAAACAGCATTGCCATTTCGTGGTTGCGCGCCGCTTTTGAAGCCGCCTGAGACACATCCTTGATGACGGAGCCCAAAGGTTCCAATCCGATTTCAAGCTGTTCAAAAACCTGCATGAATTGGTCCAGCTTTGCGGTGGCGCCGGCCACGTCTGAAAAGGCCAAGGTTGCAATCTCAAGCGCCTGTTTTTCAAACGGCTCAAAAAGCGGTGCCACATCGTTCAACAACATCGTCGCTTTTGGGTTCAGGTCTATCCCGCGCAGCGCCTGCAGGCCGGCTTCGAGGCTGGCAATATCTGTTTCGAGCTTTTCGAGCACATGCGATTTTTCATCGCTTGTTGCCTGTTCGCCGATGACAATCGCATACAACACGCTCGCTTCGACCGAGTCATGCATCATATCCACTGTCATTTCATGGCGCAGTGCATTGGTCAGCCGGATCTGGTTTTCCAATTCAAGCTCGCTTTGCCAAAGGCTATAGATCGCCATTCCGGAAAGCACGATTACGGCAAAGATACAGACGCAGCCGGAAAACGCCAATCGGACCTTCATATGGACATGACGAAACATCAAGGAGCCCCTCATTAATTCAATGCATGAAAGAACCTGCAAAGGGGCGCGTTAACAAAGTACATAACGAAGTTCGAATTCACGCATTAATATCGCAGCGCTCTCTGGGAAAACGCTGGCGCAACACTAGCGTGCGGCACAAACACAAATTGAGGTAATTTACGACTTCAATTGTCGAGTGGATCAAGCAGCCGTTTCAATGTTGCGGAGACCGGCACCAGCGCCACGGTACTGGCGCGATCCTGCAACCCCCAGACCAACAGGGCAGAAATGGTATCCGGCTTCAGCCGCCCCAGCATCACGACGCCGCCCTCCTGTCCGGCGCGAAACGCGGCCTGATCCAGGAACCGGCGCATGGCGCGCGGATCCTGCCCGGCGCCGTCGAAATCCCGAAACACCACCCCGGCCGGAACACCCTCCCGGAGCGCCATTTTCTGCACCGTGTTCAGCCCGTTGTCCTGCAGCACCAGGCCATAGCCGGCATCCTGCACAATGGTGGCGACCTGATCGGCCAGCGGCCGGTTGCCCTGAACGCCGGTGTCGATGCCCTCCAGCACCCCCAATGCGCCGGGCAAGCGATCAAACCAGATCGGAAGCGCCGTTTCGGCATCCTGCGGGCTGGCCTCCCGCGGGAGATCGGCGAGAATCAT
The DNA here is from genome assembly GCF_001518015.1 of Tritonibacter horizontis. Classification (GTDB taxonomy): domain Bacteria; phylum Pseudomonadota; class Alphaproteobacteria; order Rhodobacterales; family Rhodobacteraceae; genus Epibacterium; species Epibacterium horizontis. The sequence goes on along the minus strand of NZ_LPUY01000134.1, from coordinate 64,474 downwards.
GACCTCAAACCCCGCGGCACGGCGGGCCGCCATCCGCTCCACCGCCTTGGGGTCGCTGGGGTCGATTGCAAAGGCCAGCGGATAAGGGAAATCGGCCAGAGCCTCGGCGCCAACGGCGCCTTCTTCCTCGATCAGCACGATCGACATCATCGGCAGGTCTGTCAGCGCCCCGACCGGTTCGGAGTTGCGCGCGAAGGGCGTCAGATCGTCGGCCTCTGGCTGATCGGTGCCGGGCGTGTCCCGTTCGGTCAGCGGTACGACCCGGGTTCCGACGCGGGGCCCGTCACCGGCAGGGTTGCTGTTGGCCTGGGGCAGATCGGCAATGCGCTGGGTCCTTTCGTCGGAACCAGGCTCCGGCTCTGCCACATCCGATTGGGCGCGATCCGACTGGACCTCGGGCGTCGGGGCCGGCAGGGCAATGCTGGGCGGCAAAGTGGTGTCGGGCGGCGCGCCCAGATCGGGGTTCAACACCACCGGGGCTTGCGGTTGCGGCGTGGTGCCCTCTGCGTCCGAGGCCGCATCGGTTTCACTGTCCTGTGTGGCCTGATCCGTCACCGCCGCCACGTCAGAGCCGGTATCGGGGGCCTGCATTCCGGGGGCGACATCCGTTGCGGCTTGCGGTGCGGCCACCGATGCGGCGGGCGCCTCCGGCAGGGTTTCCGCACCCGGAGCCACCAGCGTTTCGCCGCTCTCCTGCGGTACCGGCGCCACCGGCGTATCGGTGCCCGCGCGGATTTCTGGCGCAATATCGGAGGTCTCCAACGCCGCGGTGGTCCGGGCACTGTCCACGTCGCTCACGGCGGTGGTCACCTCGGGCCTGTCCGGTGCGTCCTGATCAATGTCCTCCGGGCTGCCATCGTCGGCCCCGGCGTGATCCTGCGGCGCAACGGGCGCGACCTCGACCACGTCGGAATCCGCACCGGGCCTGTCCTGCGGCAGGGCGCTATTCTCGCGCGGGGCCAGAATCGGCGCCGGGGTGTCGCCGGACACATCAATGGGGCGTGGCAATGGGGCCGACAGCGACCAGATTGCCGCACCGGCCATCGCCACCAGTGCCCCTGTGCTCACGCCTCCCAGAAATCCTCGCATGCCTGTGTCGCCTTCTGTCCTGTGCCCGTTCTGCGCTGCCCGTTTTAGGCTGCCATCCTGTTCGGATCCCGCCGCGTGTCCAACCGCACGAACGACGCCCGGATGCGGTTGTCTGCCGGATGTGCCCTTGACGCTGCCCTGCATCCCTGAACATGTATGGTTCGTCCACTATATCTCGGCGTGGCCCCGGCCCGCCACCCTTAAAAGAGCGTGCCAAGATGTTGCTGCTAATCGACAACTACGACTCCTTCACCTATAATCTCGTGCATTACCTCGGCGAATTGGGCGCCGAGATCGAGGTCTGGCGAAACGATGCGTTGGATGTCCAGCAGGCCATGGCAATGAACCCCGCCGGCATCCTGCTCAGCCCCGGTCCCTGCGATCCGGATCAGGCCGGGATCTGTCTGGCGCTGACCGAAGCGGCGGCGGCGACGCGCACCCCCCTGCTGGGCGTTTGCCTTGGTCACCAGACCATCGGTCAATCCTTCGGCGGCAAGGTCGTGCGCTGCCACGAGATCGTTCATGGCAAGATGGGCAAGGTCCAGCACCAGAACACCGGTCTGTTTCACGGGCTGCCCTCGCCGTTTGCCGCGACCCGCTATCACTCGTTGGTGGTGGAACGCGACAGCCTGCCCGATTGCCTAGAGGTAACGGCAGAGCTGGAAGACGGCACCATCATGGGCCTGCAGCACAAGACGCTGCCGATCCACGGCGTTCAATTCCACCCGGAATCGATCGCCTCCGAGCACGGGCATGCGCTCTTGCAGAATTTCCTGAACGAAATGAAGGTTCCGGCATGAGTGATGCGCTGAAGCCCCTGATCGGCATTGCCGCCGATCGTGCCCTGACCCGCGCCGAAGCAGAGACCGCGTTTTCCGCGCTGTTCAACGGCGAGGCCACCCCGAGCCAGATCGGCGGCCTGCTGATGGCGCTGCGCACGCGCGGTGAAACGGTGGACGAATACGCCGCCGCGGCCGCAGTGATGCGCGCCAAATGCCACAAGGTCACCGCCCCGGCGGGCGCGATGGACATCGTCGGCACCGGTGGCGACGGCAAGGGGACGCTGAATATCTCCACCGCCACCGCCTTTGTGGTGGCCGGGACGGGCGTGCCGGTGGCCAAGCACGGCAACCGCAACCTGTCGTCCAAATCCGGCGCGGCGGATGCCTTGGGCGAAATGGGGATCAAGGTCATGGTCGGCCCCAAAGTGGTGGAAAAGTCGCTGAACGAAGCCGGGATCGGCTTTATGATGGCGCCGATGCACCACCCGGCCATCGCCCATGTCATGCCCACCCGTCAGGAATTGGGCACCCGCACGATCTTCAATATCCTCGGGCCGCTGACCAATCCCGCCGGGGTGACCCGCCAGCTGACGGGCGCCTTCAGCCGCGACCTGATCCGGCCGATGGCGGAAACCCTGCAACAGCTCGGCAGCGAAAAAGCCTGGCTTGTGCATGGCTCTGATGGCACCGACGAGCTGACCATTACCGGCGTCAGCTGGGTCTGCGCCGTCAACGAGGATGGCACGCTGTCAGAGTTTGAGGTCCACCCCGAAGAGGCCGGCCTGCCGGTGCACCCCTTCGAGGACATCCTGGGCGGCAGCCCCAGCGAGAACGCGCAGGCGTTTCGCGCCCTGCTGAACGGGGAGGCTTCGGCCTACCGCGATGCGGTGCTGTTGAATTCCGCCGCTGCACAGGTGGTTGCCGGGGTCGTCGGCACGCTGAAGGAAGGCGCCGAACGCGCGGCCGAAGCGATCGACAGTGGAGCCGCGTTGCAGAAAATCACCGAGGTCGCCCGGATTACCTCAGAGGCGGCATGATGGCACTGGCGGAGCCTCAGTCGACGCTGGACGCCCGGCTGGGCGGCTGGGCGGATCTGGCGTTCTTCCGCGAGACCCTGCCGGGCATCGAGGCGGCCCTTGCGGCCGAACCTCGGCCGGTGTTGCCGCCCGCCGCGCAGCGGTTTGCCGCATTTCAGCTGACGCCGCCAGACCTGACCCGTGTTGTGATCCTCGGCCAGGATCCCTATCCGACCCCCGGCCATGCCCATGGGCTTGCCTTTTCGGCCGCACCAGATGTCCATCCCCTGCCCCGGTCTCTTGCCAATATTTTCAAAGAGATGCAGGCCGATCTTGGTGCATGTCCCAAGACCGCCGACCTGCGCCCATGGGCGCGTCAGGGGGTTTTGTTGTTGAACACTGTTCTGAGCGTGCCCGCCGGAACCCCCAATGGCCACAAGGCGCTTAGCTGGCAGGCGCTGGCGCATCAGGTTCTGCAACACACCTCGCGCCGCCCCACCGCCTATGTCCTGTGGGGCAATCAGGCGCAGGCGCTTGAAAAACACATCCGTCCCGGCGATCACCTGATCCTCAGGACGGCCCACCCATCGCCGTTGTCCGCACGGCGTGGATTTTTCGGCTCGCGCCCGTTTTCGGCGATCAACGCATGGCTTGCCGCGCGCGGTGAGACGGCCATTTCATGGACCGAGCCACCGGCCCCTCAAGCGCCGGCAAACCCAGGGAACCCTACCGATGTCTGACACTATCCTCGACAAGATCAAGGCCTACAAACTCGAAGAGGTCGCCGCCGACAAGGCCGCCAAGCCGCTGGCGGAGGTGGAGGCAGAGGCCCGCGCCGCCGACCCCGTGCGCGGTTTTGCCAATCAGCTGATCAAGGCAACCCACGAAGGCTATGGCCTGATTGCAGAGATCAAGAAAGCCAGCCCCTCCAAGGGCTTGATCCGCGAGGATTTCGATCCGGCGGTTCTGGCCCAGGCCTACGCCGAGGGCGGCGCCAATTGCCTCTCTGTGCTGACCGATACGCCCAGTTTTCAAGGGGCCAAGGACTTTCTGGTCCAGGCCCGTGCCGCCTGCGATCTGCCCTGCCTGCGCAAGGATTTCATGTATGATCCGTATCAGGTGGTCGAGGCCCGCGCCCTGGGCGCCGATTGCATCCTGATCATCCTCGCCTCGGTGTCCGACGAGCAAGCCGCCGAACTGGAAGCCTGCGCCCTGGAATGGGACATGGATGTGCTGCTGGAGGTCCACAACGAAGACGAACTGACCCGCGCCTGCCATTTGAAATCGCCCTTGATGGGGATCAACAACCGCAATCTCAAGACCTTTGAGACGACGCTGGACACCACCCGCCACCTGTCGCGACTGGTGCCGCCAGACCGGTCCATCGTCTGTGAAAGCGGCCTGTCCACGCCTGCGGATCTGGCCGATATGGCCCGCTACGGCGCCCGCAGTTTCCTGATCGGCGAAAGCCTGATGCGGCAACAGGACGTGACCGCAGCCACCCGTACCCTGCTGGCCGACCCGCTGGTCCCCGGCGCCATCTAAGGACCGCAAACATGGCCCTGACGCATTTCGATCAGAAAGGCGACGCCCATATGGTGGATGTCTCCGACAAAGCCGTAACCGCCCGCGTTGCCGTTGCCGAAGGCCACGTGAAGATGGCGCAGGACACCTTTGATATCATTGCCGAAGGTCGGGCAAAAAAGGGCGATGTTCTGTCCGTCGCGCGCCTCGCCGGCATCATGGGGGCCAAGAAAACCGCCGATCTGATCCCACTGTGTCACCCGCTGCCGATCACCAAGGTCGCGGTCGAGCTGACGCTTGACCCGGATCTGCCCGGGGTGCGGGTCGCGGCCACGGTGAAAACCACCGGCCAGACCGGCGTCGAAATGGAGGCGCTGACAGCGGTCTCCACAGCCTGCCTCACCGTCTATGACATGGCCAAAGCCGTCGACAAGGCGATGGAAATCGGTGGCATCCGGGTGCTGCTGAAGGACGGCGGCAAATCCGGCCGCTATGAGGCCTGAGCGATGATTTCCGTTGCCGACGCGCGGGCTGCGCTGCTGGATCTGGTCAAGCCACTGGATGTGGAAACCCTGCGCCTCGCCGATACGGCGGGACGCGTGCTGGCAACATCTGTGTCCGCCCGCCGCGACCAGCCGCCCTTCGATGCTTCGGCGATGGACGGCTACGCGGTGAACGCGGCCGAGGTCGAACAGCACGCCATGTTCAAGGTCGTCGGTGAAGCCGCCGCAGGCCATGGGTTTCAGGGGCGTGTCGGCGCCGGTCAGGCAGTGCGGATCTTTACCGGCGCGCCGGTGCCACAAGGCGCAAGTTTTGTGGTTATTCAAGAGGATGTGCACCGCAAGGGCGACCTCATCACCCTCAGCAACGACCCCGGCACAAACAGCAACATCCGCGCCCGCGGGTGTGATTTCGCCGTCGGCCAGACGGTCACCGCCCCTCGCCGGCTGAGCCCCGCCGATGTGGCGTTATTGGCGGCGATGAACATCGCAGAGCTCCCTGTGCGGCGGCGCCCCGTTGTCGCACTGCTCTCGACCGGCGACGAGCTTGTGATGCCGGGGCAGACCCCCGGCCCGGACCAGATCATCGTTTCAAACACCTTCGGCCTGAAGGCACTGCTGGAGCAGCACGGCGCCGAGGTTCGGGTGCTGCCGATCGCGCGCGACACCGACAGCGCGTTGCGCACTGCCTTTACCCTTGCCGAAGGGGCCGATCTGGTGGTCACCATCGGCGGCGCGTCGGTGGGCGATCACGATCTGGTGGCCGGCGTCGCCCAAAGCCTCGGGCTGGAGCGGTCATTCTATAAGGTGGCGATGCGCCCCGGAAAGCCTCTGATGGCCGGTCGTTTCGGCCCGCGCGCCATGGTCGGCCTGCCCGGAAATCCTGTGTCTGCAATGGTTTGCGGCCGTCTCTTCGTGGTTCCGATGGTGGAGGCGATGCTGGGCTTGCCGGACCAGCCGGACCGGCTGAAGCGCGCGCCCCTTGCCATTGCCCTGCCGCGAAACGGCCCCCGCGCCCATTACATGCGCGCCATGTGGACCGGTGACCGTCTGACGCCCTTTGACAATCAGGACAGCTCGCTTCTTTCGGTTCTGGCGCAGGCGGAGGCCTTGGTCCTGCACCCCCCCAATGCGCCTGCCGCCGCGGTCGACGATCTGGTCGAATATCTCACCCTCTAGGTGAACCTTCTGTGTTTTCGGCCACTTGGCAGGGATTTTTTCTGTTCCCGTTATGGACCAACCGTTGACACAAAACGGGAACATGACTAGAACAAAGTCAAAAGCATCATGCAGAGGGGCCGAACATGCTGACCAAAAAGCAATTGCAGCTGCTGGAATTCATCCACAAGCGTTTGCAAAAGGACGGCGTTCCACCCAGCTTTGACGAAATGAAGATCGCGCTTGATTTGCGGTCGAAATCCGGGATTCACCGGTTGATTACGGCGCTGGAGGAACGCGGTTTCATCCGGCGCCTGGCCCATCGCGCCCGCGCCATCGAAGTGATCCGTCTGCCCGACAACCTCGGCGGGCTGACAGAGCGGGATGGCGGATTTCAACCTCAGGTGATCGAGGGCGGTAAATCCGATGCCGGGGCCGAACCGGAATTGAAACCGGCGCCGCACAGCGGCGTGACCGAACTGGCGATCATGGGCCGGATCGCGGCCGGTGTCCCGATCGAGGCGATCAATCAGGCCACCGCGCATGTGGCGGTGCCCAACGCCATGTTGTCCAGCACCGGTCAGCATTTTGCGCTCGAAGTGCGCGGAGATTCGATGATCGAGGCAGGCATCAACGATGGTGATGTGGTTGTCATCCGCGAAACCGGCAGCGCCGACAACGGCGATATCGTGGTGGCGCTGGTCGAGGGTCACGAGGCCACGCTGAAATACTACTACCGCAAGGGCAAGACCATAGAACTGGCTGCGGCCAATCCGGCCTATCCCACCCGTGTTCTGGCCGAAGGTCAGGTTGAGGTTCAGGGACGCCTGGTCGGTCTCATCCGCACCTATTGATCGGCTCGTGATCCCTGCGAGGTGCGGCACCGGCTGGCCCGGTGCTGCCCTTTGGGTTTCGTTTTTTCGGGTTCTGTTTTTTCGGCACCCTCTGCACTTCGGCCAGCCCTGCACCCGGTGGCCTGCGGCACAGGCGGGCCGTGAACAAAACGGCCGCCGATTGTACGGCATGTGATCAGAGCGGCCCCTGCCCCAAACACCCTGTCTGCGGCGGGACGTGGCGCAGGTCGGCCGGTCGCGCGTCTATTTGCGCAGGCCAGACCACAGGCGCAGCTGATCATCGCGCTGGCTTGCCGTGATCTTGCCTGTGTCGTCAATGGCCAGACTACCGGTCTGGCGCAACGTGGTTGGTGTGAACAGCCGACAGTCGCCCTCCGGTCCTTTCGCATCGACGGATAGGATCACGATGTCCGAAGCCGCGCAGCCTGGCGGCAGCGAGGCCGCGGCGGCTTTGCCAATCGCATGGACAACACGCAGGTCGCCCAGCAGGGCCACCTGAACACGCCCTTGCGACGCACCGCCCGGCCAGCGATCAAAGGCGCGCCGCTGATCGGCGCCGTCACCGTCGTTTTCCAACCAGATCCCGGCGTCAAACGCTTTGCCCTTGGGGCGCGAGACCGCCCGCCCCGCATCGGTCAGAAGGCCAACAATCCCCCCGTCGGCGGACACCAGGAGCTGTGGCCGCTCCGCCTGCGGCCAGAACGCCAGCGCAAGACAGACCGGCAGCGCTCCGACCCAACGCAGACGCCCCTGCCACAGCAGCACCATCAGCCCGCCGACAACCAGAACGGGCAGCACCCAAATGTCCGGTGCGACCACAAATCCACGCGCGCCGGGCCAGCCGGCCACCGTCTCGGCCACGGTCAGGATCCACGACAGGCCTTGCGACATGATCCAGAACCCAAAGGCGCTTGCCCCCAACGGCGCCAGACAGAGGGCCAGAACCGCCCCTGGAACCACCACAGCCCCCATCACCGGCACCGCCAGAAGATTGGCGACCAACCCGTAATGCGACACCATATTGAAATGCGCAGCGCCAAACGGCGCCGTTGCCAACCCCGCCACCAGGGAGGAGACAACAAGCGCCGCGCCCCAGCGTAACACGGCACCCCTTAGGCCGCGCTGTCCGGGTGTGACCAACCGCTGCGCCCCCTGAAAGACGCAAACCAGCGCCAGTGTCGCCGCGAAACTCATTTGAAAACCCGGACTTAAAAGCGTTTCCGGTCGGCGCAGCAGGACTAGAAGTGCCGCGATTGCCACCGCCCGTATGCTGAGCGCGCGCCGGTCCAGGATCACCGCCAGCAACATTATGGCCACCATGATAAACGCGCGTTCCGTGGCCACATTGGCGCCCGAGAGCAGAAGATAGCCAAAGCCCGCCACCAGGGCGAAGCCTGCGGCAATCTTCTTGATCGGGTAGCGCAGTGCCAGTCGCGGCCAAAGCGCAAAACCGCGCCGCAAAGTGGCAAAGATCAAGCCGGCAAAAAGCCCCATATGCAGACCGGAGATTGCCAGCAAATGGGCGAGGTTGCTGGCCCGCAAGGCATCAATCACCGCCCGGGGCACCGCGGCGCGGTCGCCGGTGATCAATGCGGCCGCCACGCCGCCAGTTCGGGGCGGCATCTGCGCACGCACCCAGTCCGACACCGCGCGGCGTAGGCTTGCCACCGGCAAGGTCGCGGCCTGCGCCGATTGCAGAACCGGAACCCGGCTGTAGCCCACTGCGCCCAGCTGCAGGAACCAGGCATGTCGGCGGAAATCAAACCCGCCGGGTTCAGCCGGGCTTTGTGGGGGCGACAGATGGGCGGTGGTCATGACCCAGGCCCCCGGCACCGGGGTCTCACCGGCAAAGAGCGACAGCCGGACCCGGGTTGGCGTGCGCGCGGGGGCCACAGTGTCCAGCCGCACCGCCCGCAGCGTGATACGCGGCGCATCAGAGGCCGAGCGGTCGACTGCGATCACCTGGCCTTCGACGGCGCCGTAATAGCGAAATTCCAGCACCGGTGCCGCGACCCAATGGCTCCGCGCCCCCATGTAGCAAAACCCAAGGCCGCAGAGCAGCACCGCCACCGCCAAGATCCCGCTGGCATCGCCCCGGCGACACATCCAGCCACTGACACAACAGAGACAGAGGACCGAGAGATAGGCCCATCGGCCCGGTTCCTGCGGGCTGCAGAAATAGAGACCGATCCCAAGGCCGAAGAACACCGGCGCCCAGGGAAACAGATGTCCCCGCTGGGCCTGTAGCACTCCATCAAGGGCGCTCCAAATGCGCACGCTTGCTCCCTGCCTTCTGGCTCGGTAAACAGGCCTCAAACGTAGGCCCTTCTAGGTTTCCAAAAGGTAAATATCCCATATGTCCAACCCGGTCGTCACCCGCTTCGCCCCCTCGCCCACCGGCTTTTTGCACATCGGCGGCGCCCGGACCGCCCTGTTCAACTGGCTTTATGCGCGGGGGCGCGGTGGCAAGTTCCTGCTTCGGATCGAGGATACCGACCGCGCGCGGTCAACCCCGGAAGCGGCCGCTACGATCCTGCAGGGCATGGCCTGGCTGGGGCTAGACCATGATGGCGAGGTGGTGAGCCAGTTTGAAGGCGCGGCGCGTCACGCCGAGGTGGCCCATCAGCTGCTGGCTGAGGGCAAGGCCTACAAATGCTTTTCGACGCAGGATGAAATCACCGCCTTCCGTGACGCGGCAAAGGCCGAGGGCAAATCAACCCTGTTCCGCTCCCCTTGGCGCGATGCGGCGGCCGCAAGCCACCCCGATGCCCCCTTTGTGGTCCGCATCAAGGCGCCGCAGACGGGCGAGACCGTCATCCAAGATCAGGTCCAGGGTAATGTTACCATCAAAAATGACCAGCTTGACGATATGGTCCTGCTGCGTTCGGACGGGTCACCGGTCTATATGCTTGCGGTGGTGGTGGACGATCACGACATGGGCGTCACCCATGTCATCCGCGGCGACGATCACCTGAACAATGCCGCCCGCCAGATGATGATTTATCAGGCGATGGATTGGGATGTACCGGTCTGGGCGCATATCCCGCTGATCCACGGGCCGGACGGCAAAAAATTGTCGAAACGTCACGGCGCGCTCGGCGCGCAGGAGTATCAGGCCATGGGCTATCCGGCGGCCGGTATGCGCAATTACCTGGCCCGGCTTGGCTGGTCACATGGGGACGATGAATTCTTTACCGATGCGCAGGCGCGCGACTGGTTTGATCTGGACGGAATCGGCAAAAGCCCGGCCCGCTTCGACACCAAGAAACTGGAGAATCTCAGCGGCCAACATATTGCAATTACAGAAGATGCGGCGCTGCGGCGTGAAATTGAGGCCTACCTGGCCGCCGCGGGTCAGCCCCCCCTGTCAGCGCCGCAAGCGGAGGGGCTGGAACGGGCCATGCCATGCCTGAAGGACCGCGCAAAGACGTTCCCGGAACTCCTTGAAAAAGCCCATTTTGTGCTTACGTCACGTCCATTGGATCGGGACGCCAAGGCAGAGAAGGCGCTGGATCCAGTATCCATTGGTATACTGAGTGAATTGACGCCGCATCTGCAAAATGCTAGCTGGACGCGAGAAGAATTGGAGACCGCGCTGAACGCCTTCGCGGAGACCAAGGAAACCAAGTTTGGAAAATTGGCGGGTCCCCTTCGGGCCGTGCTTGCAGGCCGTGCGGTAACGCCCTCGGTCTTTGACATGATGATCTGCCTGGGCCGGGACGAAACGCTGGCCCGGCTCAATGACGTAACAGGCTGACACGCCCGCTGGGATCTGATGTTAAGATCTGGGTAAGCCCGTTCGAGTAGGACTTCGTCTGCGCCAAATGTCGGCGCGGGCGCCCCGCTGCGCGGAACGGGCTTGGCGCCCTTTCTGCGCCTGTAACAGGAAGGGACATCTATGACCGATACAAAGAAAACTGCCCAGCTCAGCCTGAATGGCGAGACATACGAGCTGCCGATATTCTCGCCGACTGCGGGCCCCGATGTTCTGGACATCCGCAAACTTTACGCGCAGGCGGGCGTCTTCACTTATGATCCCGGGTTCACCTCCACCGCGAGCTGTGACAGCACCATCACCTATATCGACGGCAACGAAGGTATCCTGCTGCATCGCGGTTACCCGATCGACCAGCTGGCCGGCAAATCGCATTACCTCGAGGTCTGCTACCTGCTGCTTTATGGTGAACTGCCCACGGCCACGCAGCTTGAGGATTTCGAAACCCGCGTGACCCGTCACACGATGGTGCACGAGCAGATGCACAACTTCTTCCGCGGTTTCCGTCGCGATGCGCATCCGATGGCCACCATGGTCGGCGTTGTCGGCGCCATGTCCGCCTTCTATCACGACTCCACCGATATTGCCGATCCGTGGCAGCGCGAAGTGGCTGCGATCCGTCTGATCGCGAAACTGCCGACCATCGCTGCGATGGCGTATAAATACTCCATCGGTCAGCCGTTTGTATATCCGCGCAACGATCTGGATTATGCTGCGAATTTCCTCAACATGTGTTTCTCGGTTCCGGCCGAAAATTACCATGTGGACCCGATCCTGGCCCGCGCCATGGACCGGATCTTTACGCTGCATGCTGATCACGAGCAGAACGCGTCGACCTCGACCGTGCGGCTGGCCTCCTCCTCCGGGGCGAACCCGTTTGCCTGCATCGCGGCCGGTATCGCCTGTCTCTGGGGGCCGGCACATGGCGGCGCCAACCAGGCCTGTCTGGAAATGCTCAAGGAAATCGGCTCGGTCGACCGTATCCCGGAGTTCATCGCCCGCGCCAAGGACAAGAACGATCCGTTCCGTCTGATGGGCTTTGGCCACCGGGTCTACAAAAACACCGACCCGCGCGCCAAGGTTCTGAAACAGTCCGCCGATGAGGTGCTGGAGCTGCTGGGTGTCGAAGACAACCCGCTGCTGCAGGTCGCCAAGGAACTGGAGCAGACCGCGCTCAACGATCCTTACTTCATCGAGAAGAAGCTGTTCCCCAACGTCGACTTCTACTCCGGTATCATCCTGGAGGCGATGGGCTTCCCGACTTCGATGTTCACCCCGATTTTTGCGCTGTCGCGCACAGTTGGCTGGATTTCGCAGTGGAAAGAGATGATCGGCGATCCGCAAAACAAGATCGGTCGCCCGCGTCAGCTGTACCTCGGCGATACCGAGCGCGACTACGTGGATATCGAGAACCGCTGATTTTCAGAGCCTTCTCAGTGACTTGAAACAGATAGAGCCGTCGATGGATGACATCGGCGGCTTTTTCTATGCCCTCAAACCCGATGCGTGAATTGGTGCCCCTGCGGAAACAATCGCGTCTGACCAGTTCTGAAAATAAAAGATTGCGAATAGACAATTTGTGGTAACATATTGTTAACTTTTAAATCATTTGCGAGGGCGCGACTTTGTTTTTGACCATATTTGGAACCCTACTGGCGGCTGGTCTTTTGATTTCCATCGACGACGATGATGATGTCTCGAACCGTCCGGGACCGGACGACGACGGCGAGCCCGATGACGGCCCGGATCAGGATATTCAGCTGACCGGATCAATCTTTGACGATGTTCTCAGCGGTGCTGGCGGCAATGACCTGTTGCTGGGCGGCGATGGCAACGACACGCTCTACGGGCTTGAGGGCGACGACACCCTGCAAGGCGAGGCCGGCGACGATGACCTGCGCGCGGGCAAAGGCGATGACAGCGTGCGCGGTGGCGTCGGCAATGACACCATGCGCGGCTCTGATGGCAACGACACGCTGAACGGCCGCGCCGACGATGACCTGATCTATGGCGGCAATGACGACGACACCATCCTCGGCGAGCTCGGCAATGACATGTTGCGCGGCGAAGACGGCGACGATGTGGTTCTGGGCGGCGACGGCGAGGACACAATGCGCGGTGGACCCGGCGAAGACACCCTTGCGGGTGGCACCGGCAACGACCATCTCAACGGCCGCGACGGCAACGACTGGCTTTTGGGTGAGACCGGCGATGATAGCCTGCTGGGCGAAACCGGCTCTGACATCCTGAACGGCGGCGCGGGCGACGACACCCTGTCCGGCGGCACCAGGATTGACGTGATGCTCGGTGGCAACGGCGATGACCAGATGTCTGGCGGCGCAGGCAATGACTATCTCGAAGGCGGCAACGGCGACGATCTCCTGCGTGGCAACTCTGGCGATGACGCCCTGCATGGCGCGGCCGGGGCCGATACGATCTATGGCGGCAGTGGCGACGACCTGCTGAACGGCGCGACCTTCCTGCCCGATACCGCGATGGATACCTTCGAAGCGCGCGACGCCTTCAACGACGGATTTGACCCGCGCGAGGCGATTGTCAGCCGTGATGCCTTCTACGGGTTTGCCGAAGACGACGAGGATGAGCTGTTTGGCGGCGAAGGCAACGACACGCTGGTCGGCGATGCCGGCGACATCCTGAGCGGTGGCGCGGGCGACGATGTCTTTCTGGTTGGGGACTGGATTGATGCAGGCTCCGTCATCATCAACGACTTCGACCCGGCAAGCGAAAAAATCGTGTTCCAGCATGGCCTTGACCTGGATGCTACCTTTACCGCCGAGACCACGTTTGATTCCGATGGCGACGCGGATGTGGAGCTTTACATGAACGGTGATCTGTTGGCGCTGGTCCGGGGCAACGACGATCCCGAGGCCGTACTTGCGGCGGTGGAACTGCAGGCTCGCAGCGCCCCTGCCGCCTGATCGCAGCAGACCTCCCGAACCAGACCACCCGAACAAGAAAACGCCGCCGGCCCCAGCAGGGTCGGCGGCGTTTTGATCTGTCCCGTCCGCTCTGTCCCGTCAGATCTGCACGGTCAGTCTGCACGGTCAGTCTGCACCGTCAGGTCGACCTGTCAGCAGGTCGACCTGACAGGCCTGACCCGGCTCAGCGCCCCTCGAAATCCGGTTTGCGTTTTTCGACGAAGGCGGTGACCCCTTCCATAAAATCGCGACTGTGGCCAAGCGTGCCCTGCAGCGTGGCCTCCAATGACAATTGTTCGGACAGACTGTTGGTGGTGGACTGCCGCAGCGCCTGTTTGATCGCGCCAAAGGCCTTGGACGGCCCGCTGGCAAGATGCCGCGCCCGCGCAGCCCAATGGGCGGCAAAGGCGTCATCCGCCACGGCCTCCCAGATCATGCCCCAATCGCTCGCCTGACGGGCGCTGATTTTATCTGCGAACAAGGCCGCCCCCATCGCCTTGGCCAACCCCATCTGGCGCGGCAGCACCCAGGTCCCACCCGCATCCGGCATCAGGCCAATCCGGGCAAAGGCCTGCAGGAAATAGGCGCTTTCGGTGGCGATCACCACATCGGCCGCAAGCGCCAGATTGGCCCCGGCCCCGGCGGCCGGCCCGTTCACAGCCGAAATCGTCGGCACCGGACATTCAAAGATCGCTTCGAGCATCGGCGTGTATTCGTCGCGCAACGTGCGCTCCAGATCGATCTGGTTGCCGCCGGAGGATGCATCCTTCAGGTCCTGTCCGGTGCAGAAGGCGTTGCCCGCGCCGGTCAGGACCACCGCGCGTGCCTCGCCGGCGGCGGCCTTCATGGCGTGGGTGATTTCCGCCCGCATCTGACTGGTCAATGCATTCATGCTCTGCGGGCGGTTCAAAGTCACGGTCGCAAGCCCGTTGTCGAGCGAATACTGAATGTCGCGATAGTCCATGCGTAATACTTCCCTGTTGGCGATCTCCGCATGTTGACCTAAGCACTCGCCCACGAAAAGACAAACGCCGCGTCAGGATTTCCCGGACGGGGCTTGCGTTTTTTGCCGCGCATTCAGATCCCGCAGCAAAGCCGCCCCTTCCGGATCCATCGGTGTCTCCACGCGCGCGTAATCAGAGCCATCGGGGTTGCGCGTCAGGAGCTTCATTTCGACCAGGCTGCGGCGGATCTGGGCGGCGTCACGAAAGACGGTCAACTCGTCCAGAATGGCACTGATCTGCCGCTCATCCCAGCCTTCTCGGGCCGGCAACCGCGCCCAGATCACCCACAGGCAAAGCGCCCGCACGCTGCGTTTGTGCGGCCAGACCTCCCATCGCCCACGGGCATCAAAACAGCGCGCCGCCCGCGCGACGCGCCTGGCATCTATCACCGGTGTCGGCGGGGTCTGGCGGCTCAGGTGCTGAAAGTTTCGAAACCCGGCGGCCCGGGCAACGATGTTCAGCATCTCGACATGACTGGGGTCTGTCCTGCGCTCCACACTCAACGCGCGGCGCAGTTGTTTGGCAAAACCCGACACATCCGGGATGGTCAGGCGAATTACGTCCTTGGACATCTTGTCCTCCAAAGCTCAGAGGATGCCTGTCGCAGAGATCCCCCCGCGCGGAGGTCCGCCCTTGTCCATAGGCATCCAGAATTGGAAACGCCGATGTCGTCCGTAAATCGCAGGTTTAGCAAATGGCGGAGCCTTGGTGAACTGCGGACCAAGGCTTTGATAGCAAATCCGACCCTACGGCGCAATCTAGTCTCTGAGGATCTCTTGCAACCGCGCGGTTTCCTCGGCGCTGAGGGTTGTGTTGTCTTGCGGCGTGTCGGCGGCGCGGTGACGCAGGTAGCGGATCGCCACCCCCAGCGCCAGCAGCAACATCAGCGGGCCGGCGGCCCATAAAATCCAGTTGGCGCCGCGGGTTGTGGGCCGTAACAGCACATATTCACCGTAGCGTTCCACCATAAAGGCCATCGCCGCTGCGTCGCTGTCCCCGGCCAGCAGACGTTCGCGCAGCACCAGCCGCAGATCGCGGGCCAGATCGGCGTTGGACTCGTCGATGCTCTCGTTGCGGCAGACCATGCAACGCAGGTCCTTGGACAGCGCACGGGCACGTGCCTCCAGCGCCGGATCCTGCAGCACCTCGTCCGGCTGGACCGCGGCCACGGCCACCGGCAGGGCCAGCAGAAACAGCAGCGCAACTCCGGTTTTTAGCAATCGGATCATTCCGCAGGCACCCCTGTCACCGGTGTTTTGCGCGCCCCCGCCGCCACCCGGAACCGGCGATCCGTGAGGCTGAGCAAACCGCCAAAGGCCATCAGCAGACAGCCGCCCCAGATCCAGTTGGCAAAGGGTTTGATATAGGTCCGGACCGTATACCCGCCGCCCTCCTGCGCGTCGCCGATCACCACATAGAGGTCACGGGTGAACCGATAGTCGATCGCGGCCTCGGTGGTGGGCATCTGCGCCACCGGGTAGATCCGTTTTTCGGGGGTCAGGGTCGCGACGGCGCGCCCCTCGTGGAACACTTCGACGACGCCTTGGGTGGTGAAGTAATTCGGCCCGCGCCCCTCGGTGACGCCGGTCAGAACCAGCTGATAGGCCCCGACCTGGAACGGCGCGTCAATCTGCGCGATGCGAATGTCTTCCTGCTCCCAGGCGGTGAGCCCGGCAATGGCAAACAAGGTGACGCCAAGCCCGGCATGGGCGACCGATTTGCCCCAATCCGCACGCGGCAGCCGCCACAGACGATGAAGTCGCCCCACATGGCCGATCCGGGACCACAGGTCCATCGCGGCCCCGAAAACGATCCAGGTCCCAAGCAAGACACCTATCGGGCCAAGCAGGCTCTTGTCGCTCTGCAAGGACCAGACCAGCCCCGCCAGCGCCAGCGCAAGGCCACCCGCGTAGCGCAGCGACCAGAGCGTCCGCCCGATCCGGGCCCGTTTCCATGGCAGCATGGCGCCGATGGGCATGATGATCCCCAGCGCCACCATGAAGGGCGGGAAGGCCGCATTGAAAAACGGCGCCCCCACAGAGAGTTTGCGGTCAAAGAGCATCTCGGCGACAACCGGCCAGAGGGTGCCGACAAAGACCACAAAGCAGCTGACCGCGAGGAACAGATTGTTGGCGACCAAGGCGCTTTCACGGCTGACCATGGAAAACACGCCCTTGGCCTCCATCGACTGTGCCCGCAAGGCAAACAACGTCAGCGCGCCGCCGGTAAACAGGGCCAAAATGAACAGGATGACCACCCCGCGTTCGGGGTCGTTGGCAAAGGCATGAACCGAGGTCAAAAGCCCGGACCGCACGATGAACGTGCCGATCAGCGAGAAGCCAAAGGCTAGGATCGCCAGCAGGATGGTCCAGCTTTTCAGGCTTTCGCGCTTTTCCACAACGATGGCCGAATGCAGCAGCGCCGCAGACAGCAACCAGGGCATAAAAGACGCGTTCTCCACCGGGTCCCAGAACCAGAACCCGCCCCAGCCCAGCTCGTAATAGGCCCACCAGGAGCCAAGCGCGATGCCAATGGTGAGGAAGATCCAGGCCGCCAGCGTCCAGGGGCGCACCCAGCGGCCCCAGGCTGCATCCACCCGCCCTTCGATCAGGGCGGCGACCGCAAAGGAAAATGCCATCGAAAGGCCGACATAGCCCAGATAGAGGAATGGCGGGTGAAAGGCCAACCCCGGATCCTGCAGCAGCGGGTTCAGATCCTGGCCGTCAAAAGGCGGATTGATCAGCCGCACAAACGGGTTGGAGGTGAACAGGATAAAGGCGAAAAACGCAACGCCAATCGCGGCCTGCACCGCCAGCACCCGCGCCTTTAGCGTCGGTGGCAGACCCGCGCCCCCCAGCGACGCCGCCGCGCCAAACAGGCTGACAATCAGCACCCACAACAGCATGGACCCCTCGTGATTGCCCCAGGTGCCGGAGATTTTATAGAGCATCGGCTTGGCCGAATGGCTGTTCAGCGTCACCAGCCGCACCGAGAAATCCGAAGTCACAAAGGCCCACATCAGCGCGCCAAACGCAAAGGCGGTGAACAGGAACTGCGCCTGAGCGGCAGGCTCTGCGACCGCCATCCAGCCGGACCAGCGTTTCTGGGCCCCGATCATGGGGATCACCATCTGGACGATGGCGATCATGAAGGCGAGGATGAGGGCGAAGTGACCGAGCTCTGTAATCATAAGTCTTCCTATATCCGCAGCGCCTGTCAGCGCCAATCACATTTCCCCGCGTCGCGCGGTCGCAGGCGCGCATTACGCGGCCGCACCGCGACGTCGCCAGGCCGCCAGCGCCGGGTTTTCGCCCGCCGGATGCCGGGCGGTTTCTATCGCGGGATCCCCGGTGGTGGCCGCCTGACCCTGGTTCAGACTGTCGAGGTTGGCGACCACCTGCGGCACGCGGGCCAGACTGCGGGCGATCCCTTCCTGAAAGGCCTGGGTCTTGGCCTGACTGCGGGCGCCAAAGTAAAACGACACCACAATCCCCAACAGCCACCACAGCGGCTCTGGCACCAGGGCGATCCCCTGCATGCGGGCCGCGAACCAGAGCGGATCGACCATTGCCGCCATCATCAACCCCAGGGTGCCAAGCGCCAGCATCGGGCGCGGCAGCCGGTTCAGGCCATCCATGAAACGATCAAATCCGCCGCGATTTGCAACGGCAAATTCGGTCGCGAACTGCGCCAATGCCGCCGACTGAAGATCATGCGCCCGCACGGCCGATTGTTCGCTGTTCTCACGAAAAATCTCGGCCGTTTCCCGGATCACGTTCCGGCGATCGCCAAAAAGCATGGCCCAAAGGCCGGAAAACACGCTCATGTCCCTACCCCCAGGCCGCAGTCCGGGCGGCAAATGCCGCGTCGGACAGGTGATAGCCCGCGGAAATGAAATCCTCGGCCCGTTTGATCCAGCCCCCTTTGGTGCCGGCGCGGGTGCGGGCGAATTTACGGCTGGCCGGACGGCGGTCCGCCAAATCGAAATAGTAGTTGCGGCGCGCGATCCCATAGGCATCGACGAAGGCCGCCATATCCACGGCCGCCGCCGCATGGGCGGCACGGGCGGTCAGCGGGCCAAGCACCCCGTCCCGTCTGAGATCATGCCCCATCTGGTTCAGCAACCCTTGCAGGATCCGCACCGCGTTGGAGCCGGCGTTGACGTACATGTCAAAGACGCTGGCCTGCAGCGGTTCCGGCAACAGCGGGAGGCCGGGTTTGTGAAAATACTCCTTCAGGAAGATCTCCACCGCCGTGTCCCGATCAAGGGCGCGCACATCCGACGAGGTGACTGCGCCATCGCCGGTCAGATCCAGCCCGAGGCGGCGCAGGGTGTGGATGGTCACGCCATGATTGGTGGCCCCGCCCGGATCGTCCGGGTCGTCGACAAATCCCCCCTCACGGGTGACGATTTCATTGGCAATTCGGGAAACATCCATGCTTGGTCCTCCACTTCGGGCTGCGGAGAGACTAGCACTCAGGATTTGACATCTTCTGCCCAGAGCGTGCGGCGGGGGCGCAACGGGCGCGGATCAGCTGTCGCTGTCGCGGTAGACGCCCTGTTCCTTGAGCGCGTCGGTGACCTCTTTGGGCATATAGGTCTCGTCATGTTTGGCAAGGATTTCAGAGGCTTCAAAAACACCGTTGATGTATGTTCCGGTGCCGATCATGCCCTGGTTTTCCTCAAACAGATCCGGCAGGACCCCTTTGAATGTCACCGGCACGCTGGCGCCGCCATCGGTGACGGAGAACATGACCACCTCGCCCTGTCCACGTTTGAGCGAGCCTTCTTCGACAAGACCGCCCAACCGAAAGACCTCCTGCGCCTGCGGCGGCTCTGCCATCACTTGCGAGGGGGAGCGGAAATAGTTGATCCCGTCCCGCATCGCGTAGCCAATCAGCGCCGTGGCACCCACAAGCGCCACAGCGGTCAGGGCAATGATCTGGATCCGCCGCTGTTTCTTCAGGGACTTCATCGGGGCCTCCGCCGGGTCAGGGGAACAGCGGCGCCATCATCAGCCCCGCAGTTTCGTCCTCACCTAACATCAGGTTCGCATTCTGCAAGGCCTGACCGCTGCTACCTTTTGTCAGGTTGTCCAACGCCGCGAACACGGTGGCGCGCCCGGCGACGCGGTCAGCGGCGACACCGATATGCACAAAGTTGGAGCCGCGCACATCATGGGTCGAGGGCGCAGTGCCGAAGGGCAGCACCTCGATGAAGGGTTCCTCTCTGTAGGCGGCCGCGAAGGTGGCGTGGATATCTACCGCGTCCCCTTTGACATAGGTGGTCGCCAGAATGCCCCGGTTGACCGGCAACAGATGCGGTGTGAACTGCACCTTGACCGGGCGCCCCGCGATCAGGGAAAACTCCTGATCGAATTCGCCCAAGTGGCGATGGGTGCTGCCAAGCGCATAGGCGTTGTAGCCTTCGGACAATTCGGCGTGCAGCAGGTTTTCCTTGAGCGCCCGCCCGGCGCCGGAGACCGCGCATTTCATGTCGAGAATGATCTCGTCCAGATCAATCACCCCGGCCGAAATCAGCGGCCGCAGGGCAAATTGCCCGGTCGCCGCATTGCAGCCAGTGCCGGCCACCAGACGGGCCGAGGTGATCTCGGAGCGATAAAATTCGGTCAGGCCATAAACGGCCTCGCCCTGCTGCGCCAAAGCGGCATGGGCATTGCCATACCATTTTTCATATTCAGCAGGATCGCGCAGCCGGAAATCCGCCGACAGATCGACGATCTTCAGATCCGAGGGCAGGTTCGCGATCACCTGCTGGCTGGTTTTATGCGGCAGCGCGCAAAAGCACAGGTCGATCTGAGAGAAATCAATTTCATCGATTGTACAAAGGGTTGGCAGCGACAGGTGACGCAGGTGCGGGAACACATCTGCCATCTGCATGCCGGCCTTACGCTCTGCCCCAAGCGCGGTGATTTCGATATTCGGATGCTGAGAGATCAGCCGGATCAGTTCGGCGCCGGTGTAACCGGACGCGCCAAGAATTGCCACGTTATGGGCCATGTCTAAACCTCGAAAACTTCACGAGTGAAAGGGGTCGCTGCGGCCGCAGCGAAGAAACTGGGGTCGGGCGTCAGGTTAGGAGACCTCACGCCGCATCAAAAGTGATTTCTCGTCGGAGAAACTGCGTCGCGCGGCTGCTGACGCGGGCCGGATTGCCGGTGGTGACATAGCCACCTGCCCCGGTTCCCAACATCTGTGGCCGCCGGTCAAGGTAATGCGCCAGGCTGTCGGCAACCAGTCGTCCCTGGCTGAAGACCTGCACATCAGCGCCGAGAGCGGCCTGAAACACCGGCTCCATCAGCGGGTAATGGGTACAGCCGAGGATGGCCGCCTCCGGTTTGGGCATCTTGCGCAGCAAGGCATCGACGTGGCTTTTGACCAGCGCTTCGGCCAGGATCATGTCGCCGTCTTCTATGGCATCGACCACGCCGCCGCAGGCCTGCGCCTCGACATCGACGCCAATGGCACGGAACGCCAGTTCCCGCTGAAAGGCGCGGCTGGCGACCGTGGCCGGGGTGGCAAAAAGCGCCACATGTTTCACGGCCACTTCGCGAGGCGGCGAATTGTCGCCCCACTCGCGTTCGGTCAGCGCCTCGATCAACGGGACGAACACCCCAAGCACCCGTTTGCCCTGTGGCACGCCCGCCTCCTGCATCCGGCGCAGCGCCGCCGCAGAGGCCGTGTTGCAGGCCAGGATCACCAGATCGCAGCCGCGGTCCCACATATTGTGCACTGCAGCCTGGGTCAGCTGAAAGATGTCCTCGGCGTCGCGCACACCGTAAGGGGCGTGGCTGTTGTCACCGTAATACAGGAAATCCACCTCTGGCAGGCGCTTTTGCACCGCATCCAGAACCGTCAGCCCGCCGAGGCCGGAATCAAAAATGCCAACTGCCATGCCACACTGCCTTCGTGCGAGAGCCGTTCAGGCCCGGTGTTTTTCTTCGAACTCGAACCCGTAGTCATAGGATTTGAGCGGGGTTGGAGACAGCTCATACGTCGCTTTGCGCAGAAAATCCATCATTGCTTTGGAATCCCGGGACAAGGGGTCCAGCACATCGCGCCCGATTGGCGCGCCGACGACGACCTTGACCGGCGTATCCACCCGCTTGCGGAACTCCTTGATCAACAACCCCATCCGCAAGGTGCAATGCAGATGCGAGGCGATCTGGAACAAGCGCGACGTGTGGCCATCGAAATAGACCGGCACAACCACCGCGTCGGATTTGGCCACCATGCGCGCGGTAAACCCGCGCCAGCCCGGATCCATCGGATGGTCAAAGGGTTTCGCCGCAGTGGACACGGTGCCGCCGGGAAAGATGCCGATTGCGCCGCCCTGCGACAGGTAGTCCAGCGCATCCTTGCGGGTGTTCAGGTTGGTTTTGATCGCTTCTTTGGATTGTTCAAAGGAGATCGGCAGGATCACCTTGTTCAGATCCTCGGCCTTGCGAAACACCTGATGCGCCAGAATGCGGAAATCGCCACGGGTCCGGGACAGGATATGCCCCATCATCAACCCGTCGAGAATGCCATAGGGATGGTTGGCGATCAGGATCACGGGTTTGTCGCGCGGAATATTGTCCAGGCTGCCGCCAACCACATCGAGGGTCAGCCCGTAGCGTTCGACAATCACATCCCAGAAGTTGCGGCCAGAGGCAACTTCGCTGTCGTAGCCTTTGGCACGTTTGATCAACCGCAACCGACCAGTGGTGTTTTCCATCAGCCGGATCATGATCCGCCCAGGCCGCGTTTCTGCGGAATGGGAATAGGAAATATCGCGAGCGATGTGGTGACGCTCAATCATGTCGTGGGAAACTCCATTCAGACCGCAGATCTGGCACCCGTGTTCCAGATGCACGACCCCCTAAGGCTGGACAGTATATTTGCCCAGCCTTGATAACACATTGATGGCCTCAACAGAAGATGACAGTGACCAAGCCGCCACTATTCGGCGGCGACCTCCAGTGGCGGTTTGCCCTGGGTCAAGGCTGACAAGAGCGCCTCGCGCCGCTTTGCAGCCTCTTGTTCGCTCTTCATCTTGACCGGACCAAAGCCGCGGATCTGCAGCGGCAGTTCCGCCAGCGCGACCAGAGCCTCCTTGTGGGCGGTATCCACCCTGGGCAGCCAGGTTTTCATATCCGCCTCGTATTGCTTGATCAGCGCGCGCTCCATCTTGCGCTCTGCGGTATAGCCAAAGACATCCAGAGGCGTGCCGCGCAGGGGTTTCAGTTTCGCCAGCAGACGGAACAGTCGCTCGGTGCCGGGACCGAATTTGCGCTTTTTCGGGCGCCCATTGGCGTCCGTCCCTCCCAGCAGCGGCGGCGCGAGGTTGAAAGAGATCTTCAGATCGCCGTCAAATTCGGCTTCGGCCTTCTCACGGCTCGACAACAACAGCCGCGCGACCTCGTATTCATCCTTGTAGGACAACAGCTTGTGATAGCCCTTGGCGACGGCTTCCTTGACCTCCGGGTCGGTGATCTGGTCGAGCATCGCAGTATAGCGTTTCGCCAGCCGCTCGCCCTGGTAATCAACCAGTTGCGCCCGGCGATAGGCGATCTTGTCCTCCAGCGTTTGCGGGAGCGTGACGACGCTGGGGGCCAGAACCTCGGCCGCCTGCTCGGGATAGAGGACAGCCCAGCGACCGATGTCAAAGGCCCGCAGGTTCTTGTCCACCGCCGCGCCGTTCAGCTCGATCGCCTGTTTCAACGCCGCAAAAGAAACCGGGATCAGCCCCCGTTGCCAGGCGGCGCCAAAGACCATCATGTTGGAAAAGATGGAATCGCCCATCAACACGCGGGCCAGCTCTGAGGCGTCAAACAGGTCGACCCGCTCGCGCAGACGCGCCTGAAGGGCGACCTGCAACCTATCGCTGGGTATGGCAAAATCGGTATTGCGCGTGAATTCACCGGTGATGATTTCATGGCTGTTCACAACCGCGCCGGTGCGCCCGGTGGCTGTCAGCCCCAGGGTCTTTGCCCCGGCGCTGACGACAAGGTCGCCGCCGATCAAGGCATCGGCCTCGCCCGTGGCAACACGGATGGCGCTGATATCTTCGGGTGCCTCGGCGATCCGGCAATGGATATGCACGGCGCCGCCCTTTTGTGCGAGACCCGCCATTTCCATCATGCCGGCCCCTTTGCCATCGATCTGGGCCGCCTGCGCCAGAACCGCGCCAATGGTCACAACGCCCGTGCCGCCAACGCCGGTGATCACGACGTTATGGGTGCCCTTGATGACGGGCAGGTCCGGTTCCGGCAGGTCAGGCAAGTCGACGCTGGCGGTGGCGCTTTTTTTGATCTTGGCGCCCTCCACCGTGAGGAACGAGGGGCAAAACCCGTTGACGCAAGAGAAATCCTTGTTGCAGCTTGACTGATCAATGGCCCGCTTGCGGCCCAGTTCGGTTTCTTTCGGCACGATGGAGACACAGTTGGATTGCACCCCGCAATCGCCGCAGCCCTCGCAGACATCCGAATTGATCAGCACCCGCTGGTCCGGATCCGGGAACAGGCCCTTTTTACGACGACGCCGTTTTTCAGCCGCGCAGGTCTGGATGTAAATGATGGCGGAAACGCCCTCGCGTTTTTCAAACTCCCGCTGCACGGTCATCAGCTCGGCCCGTTCATGCATGCGCATGCCGCTGGGGAAATTCCTGGCGTCGACGTCTTCTTTTTCGTCGTAGACCACGGCAATGGATTTGACACCCATCGCGGTCAGCTCATGCGCGATCTGATGCGCCGTCAGGCCGCCTTCGGCCTGCTGTCCGCCGGTCATCGCGACGGCATCGTTGAACAGGATCTTATAGGTGATATTGGTGCCTTCAGCCAGCGCTGCACGGATCGCCATCACCCCGGAGTGGTTGTAAGTTCCGTCGCCAAGGTTCTGAAAAACATGGGTTCTTTTGGAAAACGGCGCCTCGCCGATCCAATTTGCACCCTCGCCGCCCATATGGGTGAAGCCCACCGTTTCCCGGTCCATCCACTGCACCATGAAGTGGCAGCCAATACCGGCATACGCGCGCGACCCGTCCGGCAGCTTGGTCGAGGAGTTATGCGGGCAACCCGAACAGAAATACGGCAAACGGGCCGCGATTTCTTCGGCGTTGTCGGCGCGGCGGGCGTCATCCAGCGCGGCCAGCCCGGCACGGATCGCCTCTGCGTCGCGGCCCTCTTCGAGCAGGATATTGCCCAGCTTTTCAGCGATCATAATCGGGTCGAGCGCGTATTTGGTCGGAAACAGCTCGTCGCGATGGATGCCACCTGCCCCGCCCTTGTACCAGCCATAAACACGCCGACCGCGCCGGTCGTCAAAGATCGCTTCCTTGATCTGGATCTCGATCAGCTTGCGCTTTTCCTCGACCACGACAATCAGATCCAGCCCTTCGGCCCAGTCGTGAAAACCCTTCATGTCCATCGGCCAGGTCTGGCCCACCTTATAGGTGGTGATACCCAGGCGCTCTGCCATGTTTTCGTCGATATTCAAGAGGCTTAGCGCATGAACCAGATCCAGCCAGTTCTTGCCCGCGGCCACGAATCCGATCTTGGCACCGGGCTTGCCCCAGACCCGTTTGTCCATCTTGTTGGCATGGCTGAAGGCCTCGGCGGCAAACCGACGATAGTCGATAATGCGGTCTTCCTGACGAAAGCGATCATCGTCGAGTCGGATGTTCAGCCCATCAGCGGGCATGTTGAACTCCGGCGTCTGCAGCTGCATCCGGTTCGGATTGCCATCCACGACCGAGGTGACCTCGATGGTGTCTTTCATCGTCTTGAGACCGACCCAAAGCCCGGAAAACCGGGACAAAGCATAGCCATAGACGCCGTAGTCGAGAATTTCCTGCACCCCGGCGGGGCTGACAATCGGCAGGTAACAATCCAGCAGCGACCATTCCGACTGGTGCAGCACGGTGGAGCTTTCGCCGGTGTGGTCATCCCCCATGGCGACCAGCACGCCGCCGTGTTTGGACGAGCCGGCCATATTGGCATGACGCAGCGCATCGCCAGAGCGGTCCACGCCCGGCCCCTTGCCATACCACAGCCCAAAAACACCGTCGTATTTGCCCTCGCCGCGGATTTCCGCCTGCTGCGCCCCCCAGAGCGCGGTAACCGCCAGATCTTCGTTCAAACCGTACTGAAATTTGACATCTGATTGCAGCAACTGCTTTTCCGCGCGCTTCATCTGCATGTCGACCGCGCCCAGCGGTGAGCCGCGATAGCCGGTGACCAGCCCCGCGGTATTCAGGCCTGCCGCAACGTCGCGGGCCTTCTGCATCAGCATCAAGCGCACCAGCGCCTGCGTCCCGTTCAAAAGAACAGGCGATTTTTCAAGATCATAACGGTCATTGAGCGAAATTTTCTGCGTGCTCATCCAGGCCTCCTCAACCATGACTAGCTTGCATTTTGGATCCAATAATAGGTCATAAGTACTGACCTGTATAGCCGTTTATCAAAGAATCCGTGTAAGTCGCCGGTAAGGTTTGAAACTTAGCATGTTCTTCATGTAGTTTGAGGGAAAGAGGCAGAAAGAGTAGAACCAATGGATTGGGACAAGCTAAGGATCTTTCACGCGGTGGCGGATGCGGGCAGTTTGACCCACGCCGGCGATCGGCTCAACCTGTCCCAATCTGCCGTTTCGCGTCAGATTCGGGGGCTGGAAGAGAGCCTGAACGCCACACTGTTTCATCGACACGCCCGTGGCCTGATCCTGACGGAACAGGGCGAATTGCTGTTTGATGCCACCAGAACCATGTCAAAGCGGCTGGAAACGGCCTCCGCCAGGATTCGCGACAGCGAAGAAGGCGTCTTTGGCGAGCTGCGTGTCACCACCACAACCGGGTTTGGCACCCTCTGGCTGGCGCCGCGTCTGGCCAAGCTTTACGAACAATATCCAAACCTGAAGATCGACCTGATGCTTGAGGAGCGGGTGCTGGACCTGCCCATGCGCGAGGCCGATGTGGCGATCCGCATGAAAGAGCCGAGCCAGGCCGACCTGATCCGCAAACGGCTGATGACCGTGCAGATGCGGCTTTATGCCTCGCGCGGCTACATCGACAAGACGGGCTGGCCCGAAACCATCGAGGAAATCAGCGATCACCGCCTGATCTGTCAGAGTCTGCGGTCGGCCCAGGTCGGGTCGGCCTCGGTGCTGGTGCAAAAGCTGATGACCCACAATCCCAAGTCACTGCTGACCGTGAACAACTATTTCGGCGTGTTGCAGGGGGTCTTGCAGGATCTGGGAATCGGCGTTTTGCCCGACTACGTGACCGAAGATTTCCCAGATCTGGTGCAGGTGTTGCCCAACGAAGACACCAATGGTGTGCCTGTCTACCTCGCCTATCCAGAAGAATTACGGCATTCTCAGCGGGTCTCCGCCTTCCGGGACTTTGTGCAGGATGAAATCATTACACATCGCAAGCACATGAAAGAGTTAGGGAAAATATAACGTAAGCCTAATTTTCAGGCGCAGCGCCTCAAAGCCATGCACTATGTGCATGGCGGGCTTGAGTTAACATGTGTTCCAAAACCCTTGCGAGACGCGAACGGGATCCCTAAATGCATCTGTATGAAGAGCGCGGCAAACACCGCACTTCATACCTCCCTGTTGGACTTCGGCCGAGCTTAGTGCTCGGCCTTTTTTTTGCCGGTTTGCCTGCCCTCGGGCAGATGCCAAAGCGGGAGCCTGGCGTTCACCCCCATCTGGCGCAGCTTTGACCACCATTCTGACATGGGTTTTGACGGTATTTTTTGAATGTGTCCCATGGCGCGGTACCAAATGCGACGCAGATACCGCGCTGCCGCACAACAAACAGGCATGCCGCGCGCCTTCGCACAGGGATTTGGCAAACGGCAAAGCGGCCATGCCCCACCTCATGCCCCCTTCCCCCGCCGCTGGGCTTGCTCTAAAAGGCCGGACAACTGAAGCGACCCCGGGGGCCATCAAAACGCCATGCAGGAACCAGCCATTACGCCTGAAGTGATCGACAGCCACGGTCTGAAACCAGATGAATACGACATGATCCTGGAGATCATCGGTCGGGAGCCTTCGTTTACCGAACTCGGCATTTTTTCTGCCATGTGGAACGAGCATTGTTCCTACAAATCCTCCAAGAAATGGCTGCGTGATCTGCCGACCTCCGGCCCGCAGGTCATCTGCGGCCCCGGTGAAAACGCGGGCATCGTTGATATCGGCGATGGGGATGCGGTGGTTTTCAAAATGGAAAGCCACAATCACCCCTCTTATATCGAGCCCTATCAGGGCGCGGCGACCGGCGTTGGCGGCATCCTGCGCGATGTGTTCACCATGGGCGCGCGTCCGATTGCCTCGATGAACTCGCTGTCCTTTGGCGAGCCGTCGCATCACAAGACCCGCCAGTTGGTCAATGGCGTGGTGGCCGGTGTCGGGGGATACGGCAACTGTTTCGGCGTGCCCTGTGTTGGCGGCGAAGTGCGCTTTGATCCGGCCTACAACGGCAACTGCCTCGTCAACGCCTTTGCCGCCGGTCTGGTCAAGACCGACATGATTTTCTACTCCGCCGCATCGGGCGTTGGCATGCCGGTGGTGTACCTCGGCGCGAAAACAGGCCGCGACGGGGTCGGTGGCGCCACCATGGCCTCGGCCGAATTCGATGACACCATCGAGGACAAGCGCCCCACGGTTCAGGTGGGCGACCCGTTCACCGAAAAGCGCCTGATGGAAGCCACGCTAGAGCTGATGCAAACCGGCGCGGTGATCTCCATTCAGGATATGGGCGCGGCGGGTCTGACCTGCTCTGCAGTGGAAATGGGCGACAAGGGCGGCCTTGGGGTGAAACTGAACCTCGAAGACGTGCCGCAGCGCGAAGAGAACATGACCGCCTACGAGATGATGCTGTCGGAGTCTCAGGAACGGATGCTGATGGTGCTGAAGCCTGAGCTTGAGGCCGAAGCCAAGGCGGTGTTCGAGAAATGGGATCTCGATTTTGCCATTGTCGGCGAAACCATTGCCGAGGACCGGTTCCTGATCCTGCACAATGGCGCGGTCAAGGCCGATCTGCCGCTGTCGAAACTCGCCTCCTCCGCGCCGGAATACGACCGTCCCTGGATCGAGACTGAGCCCCCTGCGCCGCTCACAGATGCAGACGTGCCGACCATTGACCCGATTGACGGGCTGAAGGCGCTGATTTCCAGCCCCAACTACGCCGGCAAACAGTGGGTCTATGAACAATATGACACCACCGTGATGGGCGATACCGCCCGTCGCCCCGGTCTGGGTGGCGGCATGGTGCGGGTGCATGGCACCAACAAGAAGCTGGCCTTCACCTCTGACGTGACCCCGCGCTACGTCAAGGCAAACCCCTTCGAGGGCGGCAAGCAAGCCGTGGCCGAAGCCTATCGCAATCTCTGTGCCGTCGGGGCCAAGCCCCTGGCGACGACCGATAACCTGAACTTTGGCAATCCCGAAAAACCAGAGATCATGGGCCAGTTCGTCGGCGCGCTCAAAGGCATCGGCGCGGCGGTCTCGGCCCTGGATATGCCCATCGTATCCGGCAATGTTTCGCTTTATAACGAGACCGACGGCCAGGCGATCCTGCCGACGCCCACCATTGGCGCCGTGGGTCTGGTCGCGGCGGATGAGGAGCCCATTCTGGGTGAGGCCCGCGACGGCCATATCCTGCTGTTGATTGGCGAAACCACGGGCCATCTGGGGCAATCCGCCCTGCTGCACGAGGTGTTCAACCGCCTCGACGGCGATGCGCCTGCGGTCGATCTGGCGGTGGAAAAACGCAACGGCGAGTTCATCCGCGCCAACCGCGATTTCATCCGGGGCTGCACCGATATCAGCGATGGCGGCATGGTCCTGGCCGCGTTTGAAATGGCCGAAGCCGCCGGCGTTGGCGTGCAGATCGACGCAGCCGATACCCCGACCCTCTTTGGCGAGGATCAGGGCCGGTATCTCGTTGCCTGCAACTTTGATCAGGCCGAGGCGCTGATGATCGCCGCCGGCCAGGCGGGTGTTCCGATCCTGACCATCGGCCGCTTTACCGGTGACACGGTCAAGATCGGCAGCTCCGAAGCACCGCTGGCCGACCTGTCGCAGATCTTCCGCTCCAGCTTTGCCGAGGCGGTGGCCTGACCGCAGGCAAACCGCGACAGGCGGACGATTTTGCGATAACCTCGCGACACTGGGCCTGGCCCTGCGCCCCGGCGCAGGGCCAGGCCCAACTGTGTTGGGCGGGGCCACCGGCCCGGTCCACAAGCAGGCGGGAGAGCGACCCGTCGACGCAGACCTTACATTCACAGTAGAGTTGCTTGCGTCCGACGTTGCGCAGCCCTACATTTTGTCGGCAGATCACCACAGCAAGGATGAGCCCATGCCAATGCAGGCCCATGAAATCGAAACCCTCCTGCGCGAGAGCTTCCCCAATGCCGAGATCCAGGTCGGGGGCAGCGATGGCGTGCATATGTCCGCCATGGTGGTGGACGAAAGCTTTCGTGGCAAGAATCGCGTTCAACAACAACGTGCTGTCTATGCCGCATTGAAGGGCAAGATGGATGGCCCGGATGGCGACCTGCACGCCCTCGCCCTGACCACCAAGGCGCCCGAGTGACATTAAAGTGACCGAGGTCCTGACAGCCTGCGCCGCAATCGCGCTTTTGGTTGTCTGGACTCTGGCATGTCTCTTGCCCTACATCGAAACCGATCTCGACCGGCGGCGACGCCAAAAGGAAATGGACAAATGACCGACGCAAAGACCCGCATCGACGAAACCGTAAAATCCAATGACGTGGTGCTTTATATGAAAGGCACCAAGGAAATGCCCCAATGTGGCTTTTCCTCCCGTGTTGCGGGCGTTCTGAACTACATTGGCGTGGAGTACACGGATGTGAACGTGCTCGCGGATGAAGACATCCGGGCCGGCATCAAGGATTACTCCGACTGGCCGACGATCCCGCAGCTTTACATCAAGGGCGAATTTGTCGGCGGCTGCGATATCATCACCGAAATGACCCTCTCGGGTGAGCTCGACGGGATGTTCGAGAGCAACAATATCGCCTTTGACAAGGCCGCAGCCGACAAGATCCGCGAAGCCAACGGTTGACCAAAACAGGTTGACCAAAACACCGTGACGGCGGCGGGATCGGCGGCACAGTGCGGCGGATCCTTGCGACGGATCAACACAACGGACGAAGGTCAAGAAAGCCCGCCATCCCATGGGACTGGCGGGCTTTTTCATGTTTCAGCCGACCTGATTTTGCGACATGCCCTGCCAGGGATGGCCGGGCGCTGGCCCGCCATCATCAGGTCTGACCTGTCGGATCAAATCTGTCTGATCAGACCTGTTCGGTGCTGTCGTTTTCCAACTCCGGTTCTGCCCCGGCATCCGAAAAGATCGGAGTTTCTGGGTCACCGGCCTCATCCACGGCCTCCGCCGGTTCGTCGGCTGCGGCCTTGGCTTCGATCTCCTGAGCAAGGGATTCTGCGCGCGCGGCAAGTTCGGCCAGAGTTTCTGAGACCTGCGGCGGCACAACC
This sequence comes from Tritonibacter horizontis, assembly GCF_001518015.1. GTDB lineage: Bacteria > Pseudomonadota > Alphaproteobacteria > Rhodobacterales > Rhodobacteraceae > Epibacterium > Epibacterium horizontis. The sequence continues at coordinate 33,309 of NZ_LPUY01000134.1, read as the reverse complement.
GGCACTTCGATATGCTCGGGTTCGGGCGGCGGCGCGGCGCGCATCTCTTCGATCTCAGCGTCTTTTTCCGCCACCAGCGCCTCTTTTTCGGCCAGCTTGGCTTCGACTTCCTTGATCTTGTCCTCGACCGCGGCGGTCTTGTCCGCCAGCATCAGCCCCGCCATCAGCAGCATTCGCGCTTCTGGCATGCGTCCGATCTGATCCGACAACACTTGTGCCTCGTCGTCCAGCATCCCCGCAGCCATCTGCAAAAAGCTCTGTTCGCCTTCCTGGCAGGAAACCTCGAAATCGCGGCCTCCGATGTGAATGGTCACTTCCGGCATCAGGCTTCTTCTCCTTCCGGCAGGTTGGGCGCAGTGGCCAGCAACGGTTCCAGCCTTGCAAGGACGGCGTTGACCTCGGCCTGATCGGTGGCGCGGGCCGCCTTCAGCCCTTCGACCTCGGCCACAAGGCCGGTATTGATCAGCGACGGATCGCCGATGCCATCGGCATTTGCCGCCCGAAGTGCGGCGTTGGACTCTCGCAGCTGGTCATTGCTGGCCCGCAGCGCCTGCAATTCGCGGTCCAGCTCGGTCAAACGCTGGTCCAGCTCGCTGCTGCCGCCGTGATCCGTCGGAACATCGGCTTGCGACGGGGCGGATGCCGCTGCAGCAGCGGATTCGGCGGTTTCCGCCCGCTGCCGCAGGGCCTCGAGTTCCATCCGCAGCGTGTTCAGCTCCTCATCGCTGGCACCGCTGTCGGTCGCGGGCTGCGTGTCGTCCGGCGTCACGGTTGCAATCTCGTCCAGCTGCGCCTTCAGCTGGTCGTTCTGCGCCACGGCTTCGGTCAGATCATCTTCAAGTTTTTCGCGGGCCGTTGCCGCCTGGTTCTGGGCGTTCTCCAGATCCTGTTTTAGGCGCGCCACCTCGCCACGCAGCGCTGTCAGCTCGCCAGAGGGCGCGGGCGCGGCGCCCTGTTCGGCCAATTTGGCATGCAGCGCCAGCAGATCTTCGCCGCCCTTGACCGCCTGAACGGTCTTTTCCATCTCAGCCAGACGGGCATGCAGCACTTTCAGCCGCTCTTCGAGCTGCGCATTCGCCATTTTTTCGTCGTCGATCTCCGCCAGCAGGCTGGCATGCTTTTGCATGTCCAGCTCATCAAGCGTCGGCACCGGCTGATTTGCGTGCTTTTCTTCCAAAGCCGCAACCCCGCCCCCAATACGCTCCAGCGCAGACAGGATACGGCTTTGCAATTCTTCGATCTGCTCCATGCGTTCCTCTTTGCCTTGTCGGTGCAAAGGTCTGTGGGCCTGCACCCACCGGACCTGCGCGGCCGATCACACTGATTGCGGCGCAGGTCCTGCCGGACCCTCAGGGCCCGAGACGTCCATACGCCCGAATCGCCGTAACGGCCGATAGCTATGCACAGCTTATCGCAAGATCGGTTAAAACACCCCCTCTTTGGTTTCAACCACTTGCGCGCGGACCTTCGCGCGGAACCCGGCAAAACCGGCTTCGGAGCTTGATCTTTGGCAACAGGCTGCTATCCAGCGTCAAACCCTGAGAACCCAAAGAGGAACAGTTCAGTGGATCTGACAGCCCTGCGCTCCGAGAACCCCGATCATTGGAACAAAGCCGCCGCCATTCGTGCACTGACACTGGATGCAGTCGCCGGCGCAAATTCCGGCCACTCCGGCATGCCGATCGGTATGGCCGATGTGGCGACCGTGCTGTTTGAAAAGCACATGAAATTCGACGTCAGCGCACCCAAATGGGCCGACCGGGATCGTTTTGTCCTGTCCGCGGGCCATGGGTCGATGTTGATCTATTCGCTCCTTTACCTCATGGGCGATGCCCAGGTGACGCTGGATCAGATCAAGAATTTCCGCCAGTCCGGCGCCTTGACGGCCGGTCACCCGGAAAACTTCCTGCTGGATGCGGTCGAGGTGACCACCGGTCCGCTGGGACAGGGGATTTCCAACGCGGTCGGCTTTGCCATGGCCGAGGAAATGCTGCGCGCCCAATTCGGCAAGAAGATTGTCGATCACCACACCTATGTCATCGCCGGCGATGGCTGCCTGATGGAAGGCATCAGCCACGAGGCCATCGGCCTGGCCGGTCGTCACCAGCTGGGCAAGCTGGTGGTGTTCTGGGACAACAACAACATCACCATCGACGGTCAGGTCGACCTGTCGGATCGCACCAACCAGGTGCAGCGTTTCAAATCCGCAGGCTGGCATGTGCAGGAAATCGACGGCCACAACCCGGCGCAGATTGATGCCGCCATCGAGGCCGCCAAAAAGTCCAAGAAGCCGTCGATGATCGCCTGCAAAACCCACATCGCGCTGGGGCATGCCGCCCAGGATACGTCAAAGGGCCATGGTGCCCTGACCGATGCGGACCAGTTGAAAGCGGCCAAGGATGCCTATGGCTGGACCGGCGTCGGCGCCTATGACGTGCCGGCCGAGATCAAGTCCCAGTGGGAAGAGATCGGCAAACGGGGCGCCGCTTCCCGGGCTGAATGGGAAGGCCGCTTTGCCGAGCAATCCCAGCAAAAGCAGGACCGCTTCACCCGCGTCTTTGCCCTGGAAGCCCCCAAGAAGCTGTCGGCGACCATCAAGGCGCTGAAAAAGCAGATTTCCGAAGGCCAGCCGAAGGTCGCCACGCGCAAGGCCTCTGAGATGGCGCTGGAGGTGATCAACCCGATCATGCCGGAAACCGTTGGCGGCTCTGCCGACCTGACCGGTTCCAACAACACGCTGACCGGTGATCTTGGGGTGTTTGACACCGACAATCGCAAGGGCCGCTATGTCTATTGGGGCATCCGCGAGCACGGTATGGCGGCGGCGATGAACGGCATGGCGCTGCACGGCGGCATCCGTCCCTATGGCGGTACCTTCTTCTGCTTTACCGACTATGCGCGCCCGGCAATGCGCCTGGCGGCCCTGTCGAAGATCCCGACCGTCTTTGTAATGACGCATGATTCCATCGGCGTCGGCGAAGATGGCCCGACACACCAGCCGGTGGAGCATCTGGCGATCTGCCGGGCGACGCCCAACACCTATACGTTCCGTCCCTGTGACGCGGTGGAAACGGCGGAAGCCTGGGAAATCGCGCTGACCGCGAAAGAGACGCCTTCGGTGATCGCGCTGACCCGCCAGGGGCTGCCGACCCTGCGGACCGAGCACAAGCTGTCCAACCTCACCGAGAAGGGCGCCTATGTGCTGGCCGAGGCGGAAAGCAAGCGTCAGGTGATCCTGATGGCCTCCGGGTCTGAAGTGTCGACCGCCATGGCGGCGAAAGATCTGCTGGAAGCCCAGGGCATTGGCACCCGCGTGGTTTCTGTTCCCTGCATGGAGCTGTTCCACGCGCAGGACGAAGCCTATCGTCGCAAGGTTCTGCCTGCGGGTCCGGTCCGGGTCGCCATCGAGGCGGCGGTGCGGGACGGCGGCTGGGACCGCCTGCTGCTGGGCGAACGCGGTCAGGAGAAGAAGGCCGGTTTTGTCGGCATGGAGGGGTTTGGCGCCTCTGCTCCGGCGGGCGAGTTGTTCGAACGCTTTGGCATCACCGCTGCCGGGACCGTCGCGAAGGTCAAGGAACTGCTGGGCTAACCGGATTTTGGGCAATGGGGGCGCTGCCCCCGACCCTGTCGGGTCTCCCCCGAGGTATTTTGGAAAAGATGAAAGGGCGCTCCGTCAGGGGGCGCCCTTTTGCATTTGGACCAGGGGGGTGTTCAATGCGCGGCTTTGTTGCCCAGCAACGGGGCGATCACCCTGGTGGCAAGCGGGATCAGCAGCAAGCCGACGACAAAGCCGAGACAGCCGTCGACCACCGCCTTGGCCAGCCATTCGAGGATTGCGTCGCCCTGTCCGATGCCATGGGCCAGCGCGTGGATGCTGTCTTCGGGCCAGTGCCAGCCCATCTGATGCGCCGAATGCACAATGATTGACCCGCCGACCCAGAGCATGGCGATGGTGCCGACGAAGGACAGCAGTTTGAGAAACCAGGGCATGAAGGCGACGATGCCGCGGCCAAGGGCCCGTGTGGCGCCAAGACGGCCGACGCGGGTCAGCCAGAGGCCGATGTCGTCCATTTTCACGATGATCGCCACCACGCCATAGACGATGATGGTGATGAAAATTCCCACCACGGCGAGGGTTGCCGCCTGTACCCAGAGCACATCGCTTTCGATGGTGGAGAGTGCGATGGTCATGATTTCCGCCGACAGGATGAAATCCGTCTTGATCGCGCCTTTGACCTTTTGTTCTTCCAGATGAGCCGGGTCACCGACATCATGGCTGCCGTCCGGACCGCCGGAGTGGTCGTCATGTGGCATCAGGACGTGAACGATCTTTTCAGCGCCCTCGAAACACAAGTAACACCCGCCGAGGATCAGCAAGGGCGGCACCAGCCAGGGCGCAAACAAGGACATCAGCAAGGCGACCGGCAGCAGGAACACCAGTTTGTTGATGAAAGAGCCGCGCGCGATGCGCCAGATCATCGGCAATTCGCGGGCGGGCTGAAACCCGGTGACGTATTTCGGGGTCACGGCAGCATCGTCGATGACGATCCCGGCGGCCTTTGATCCCGCTTTCATCGACTGTGTCGCCACATCATCCAGGGAGGCGGCAGCGACCTTTGCAATCGCTGCCACATCGTCCAACAAGGCCAGAAGACCGCTCATGCGTCACCCTTTGTACTGTGGCATTATACTGTGGCGTTTACTCGCCTCTTCCTAGCCGAATCCCGGGGGGCGGTTCAAGCATGCCGCTCTGCAGCAAGCCAACTTTGCAATTGCAGCATAAGTTAGCGCCAACCGGTTTCGACTGTTAACGCAACCATCAACGTTTTGCGCTAACAACTTGTGTTTACTAATATTTTTACTTTTTTCACCCCCCGATGCCCGCTATAGCCTGCCCGTGAGACAGGCTTTTGTGGGGATGCAAATATGACGATCAAAGTTGGTATCAATGGCTTCGGGCGGATTGGTCGCTGCACATTGGCCCATATCGCCGGCAGCTTTCGCAACGACATCGAAGTGATCAAGGTCAATGCCACAGGGCCAATCGAAACCGCAGCCCATCTGTTGAAATATGACAGTATTCACGGTCGCTATCCCGGCACGGTCGATTTCAGCGAAGGGCGCCTGAACCTTGGTCGCGGCGACATGCAGATGTTTTCAACCTATGATCTGGATGCGCTGGACTGGGAAGGCTGCGATGTTGTCCTGGAATGCACAGGCAAGTTCAACGATGGCCTGAAAGCCCGCAAGCATCTGGAACGCGGCGCAGGCAAGGTGCTGCTGTCGGCGCCGGGCAAGAACGTCGATCGCACGGTTGTCTTTGGTGTCAACGACGAAGATCTTCTGACCACGGACAAGATGGTTTCGAATGGCTCGTGCACGACCAATTGCCTCGCCCCGCTGGCAAAAGTGCTCGACGAGGCGTTCGGGATCGAAAGTGGCATCATGACGACGATCCACTCCTACACCGGCGATCAGCCCACCCTTGATCGCCGTCATGACGATCTTTACCGCGCCCGCGCCGCCGCCATGTCAATGATCCCGACCAGCACCGGTGCCGCCAAGGCGCTTGGTGAAGTCTTGCCGAACCTCAAGGGGCGGCTGGATGGATCGGCGATCCGCGTTCCCACGCCAAACGTCTCGGCGGTGGACCTGACCTTCCGGGCCGGGCGCGCCGTGACTGTCGAAGAGGTCAATGCCGCAGTGGAAGACGCCTCCAAAGGGCCGATGTCGCGGGTCCTGGGCTATGAGCCCGCGCCGCTGGTTTCGACCGATTTCAACCATACCGAGGAAAGTTCGATCTTCGCGCCGGAACAGACGCGGGTGGTCGATGGCCGCATGGTGCGCGTTCTGGCCTGGTATGACAATGAATGGGGCTTTTCAGTCCGGATGGCGGATGTTGCCACCGCCATGGGGCGCCTGAACTGATCGGATTTACCGCCGCACGTTCAATGGGTTGAGGTTTTGCTCCCGGTCAGGCATATCTGACCGGGCGTTATTTTGCGAGCCATCCTATATGTCGAATTCTCTGGCGATCACACTCGGGCTGCTTCTGTTGGCGTGCATCGCCATAGATGTGATCTTCTTTGGCACCCAGAACCTGGTATTTCTCGGCAAAAAGCTGTTTTTGCTGATCGAATGGATGGCGTTCTGGCGCTGACCGAAGTCTTCGGACAATCGCTCAGACGGATGCGGTACGTGTGGATTTGGATTTGATCGCCACACCAAGACGGTCCTGCAGCCGGTCATTGACCAGAGGCGTGACGAATTTGCTGACGTCGCCGTGCAGCCGGGCAATTTCCTTGACCAGCTTACTGGCGATGGCCTGGTGGCGGGCTTCGGCCATGAGGAACACAGTCTCGATACTGTCATCGAGTGACCGGTTCATGCCGACCATCTGGAACTCATACTCGAAATCCGCAACCGCCCGCAGGCCACGCACGATCACTTGCGCGCCGACATCGCGGGCACAATCAATCAGCAGATTTTCAAATGGATGCGCCACGATTTCGGTGCCGGTCTGTTCGGAGAGCTTGGCGCATTCCGCCTCGATCATTTCGACGCGTTCTTCGAGCGAAAACAACGGGCCCTTGTCGCGGTTGATCGCAACACCGATGACCAACCTGTCCACCAGCGCAGCAGCCCGGCGAATTATGTCAATATGTCCGAGCGTTATCGGATCGAACGTACCGGGATACAAGCCTATGCGCATGGGCCCCTCCTGCCTGCGTCATCATTGGGTGCAAGCAATCATGCTGCGCGGCGCAATGCAAGTGCGTGAAAATACCGAAACATCGCGCCGCAGCGTCAATGCCCCATGATCATGCCTTCAAGGGCGGTCTTCTCCATTGCCATCTCGGCCAACTGCGCCTTGACCACATCCCCCAGCGATATGATGCCAACCAGCACGCCGTTTTCGACCACCGGCATGTGACGGAACCGCCCCTCGGTCATCTTGGTCAGCACTTCCTGGACGTTGTTTTCCTGACCGCAGGTCACCAGCTCGCGCGTCATATAGGCGTCAACCGTATGCTCCAGGCAGACCGATCCGGTCTTGGCCAACTGGCGCACGATGTCGCGTTCCGACAGAATTCCCAGCGGTTGCTTCTTGTCCGACGACACCACGACCGTCCCGATACCATGCAGGGACAGTAACTTCGCCGCCGCCTCGATCGTGGCATCGGGCCCGATTGTGACAACTTCGGCGACGTCCTTGGACTTCAGAATCGACTGAACAAGCATTTGAGCACCCTTGAACTTTTCATTTCACTTTCCCAAGCGTTGCCGCAAGAACGCATCAAGTCAAGCCTTCCAGCCGCTCAACCTCAAGGCGTATTCCTTTGGACAATGCCTCTGCAAAGCGATTGAGCCTCTCGCTGCGCTGATCCCCTTGATGCCGCACGAGATAAAAACTCCGCGTTAGGCTGAAATCGTCCTGCAGGATTTTGCGCAGCGGGCGGTGGCTGGGCAGCGCAAAATCATGCACCACGCCGATGGCGCCCCCCTCTGCCAGCATCTTGATCTGGACCGATACGGAGTTCGACGCCAGCTGGACCCGTTCGACACCAAGGTCGTTGAGATAATCCAGCTCCTGATCAAAGATCATATCGGCAATATAGCCGATCATCTTGTGATCCCGTAGGTGCTCCAGCTTTTCGATCGGGTGCACATCCCGCAGATAGAGCCGGGATGCCGCCAGATGCAGGTGATAATCGGTGATCTTCTGCACCAGCAGCTTACCGGCCGTTGGCGCGCTGACCGTGATTGCCATATCCGCCTCGCGCCGCGACAGGTTGATCACCCGGGGCAAGGCGACGATCTGGATGTCCAGATCGGGATTGTCCTTGGAAATTTCGGCACAGACCTGCGGCAGGATGTAGTTGGCGCAGCCATCCGGGGCGCCAATCCGGATCTGCCCGGACAACGTATCGCTGGGCCCGGTCAGCGCCTCCTCCCCGGCCCGCATCGCCAGTTCGGCCGCCTCGGCATGGGCCAGTAGCCGATCCCCGGCGGCGCTGAGCGCATAGCCCTGCGGCGATTTCACAAACAGTGATGCCTTGAGCGCGCCCTCGAACCGCGCCACGCGACGGCCGACTGTCGCCGGATCCATCTTCAGCACCCGGCCTGCACCGGACAGGCTGCTCTCGCGCGCGACGGCGAGGAACACCTTCATATCGTCCCATTGGGGTTCCATTTGGCGGAATCCTCTAGTCTTTTAAACAAATTATCCGCAATCAGGCTACAGCACCCATTTGCGTTCCTGCAAAGCCTTTTTGAAACCTTTCCCCTTTCCCCGTGTTTTTTGCAAGCCTAGGATGGCGGCGAACTGAATTGCAGGAGGATCTCCGATGCAGGAACTGACGCATTACATCAACGGCGAACACGTCAAAGGCACCTCTGGCCGCTTTGCCGACGTCTTCAACCCCGCAACCGGCGAAGTGCAGGCAAAGGTGCCGCTGGCCTCGAAGGACGAAATGGACACGGCGGTTGCATGTGCCGCCGCGGCGCAGCCCGCCTGGGCCGCCGTCAACCCGCAGCGCCGCGCGCGGGTGATGATGAAATTCGTGGATCTTCTGAACCGCGACATGGACAAGCTGGCCGAGGCGCTGAGCCGCGAGCACGGCAAGACCCTGCCCGACGCCAAAGGCGATGTGCAGCGCGGTCTGGAAGTGGTGGAATATTGCATCGGTGCGCCGCAGCTGCTGAAGGGCGAGTTCACCGACAGCGCCGGCCCCGGCATCGACATGTACTCCATGCGTCAGGCGCTGGGTGTCACCGCCGGGATCACGCCGTTCAACTTCCCGGCCATGATCCCGATGTGGATGTTCGCGCCCGCCATCGTTTGCGGCAATGCCTTCATTCTGAAACCCTCCGAACGCGATCCTTCGGTGCCGCTGATGCTGGCGGAACTGCTGGAAGAAGCGGGCCTGCCCAAGGGCATCCTGCAGGTCGTGAACGGCGACAAGGAAGCTGTGGACGCGATCCTCTATGATCCGATCATCCAGTCCGTCGGCTTTGTCGGCTCCACTCCGATTGCGGAATACATCTATGGCACCGGCTGCGCGCAGGGCAAACGGGTCCAGTGCTTTGGCGGCGCCAAGAACCACATGATCATCATGCCCGATGCGGATCTGGATCAGGCCGCCGACGCGCTGATCGGCGCGGGCTACGGCGCGGCCGGCGAACGCTGCATGGCGATCTCTGTTGCGGTTCCGGTGGGCGATGAGACCGCCGACCGGCTGATCGAAAAGCTGGTGCCGCGCATCGAAAAACTCAAGGTCGGCCCCTATACCGCTGGCAATGAAGTGGATTACGGCCCCGTCGTGACTTCGGCTGCCAAGGCCAACATCCTGCGTCTGGTGCAATCCGGCGTCGATCAGGGGGCGAAACTTGTAGTCGATGGCCGCAACTTCAACCTGCAGGGATATGAAGACGGCTTTTTTGTCGGTCCGCATCTTTTTGACCATGTCACCACCGATATGGACATCTATACGCAGGAGATCTTTGGCCCGGTGCTGTCGACGGTCCGCGCCAAAACCTATGAAGAAGCGCTCGGCTATGCGATGGATCACGAATACGGCAACGGCACCGCGATCTATACCCGCGATGGCGACACCGCGCGGGACTTTGCCAACCGGATCAATATCGGCATGATCGGCATCAACGTTCCGATCCCGGTGCCGCTGGCCTATCACACCTTTGGCGGTTGGAAAAAATCTGCCTTTGGCGACCTGAACCAGCACGGACCGGATGCATTCAAATTCTACACCCGGACCAAGACCATCACCTCGCGCTGGCCCTCGGGCATCCGTGAAGGTGGCGAATTCAACTTCAAAGCGATGGACTGACGCCCGCGTCAACCCAGACCTTCATAGCAAAGCGAAAGGCCGCCCCGACCGGGCGGCCTTTTTTCATGCGCAGCTCGGCCTTTGTGCGCAAGTCATTGCCAGAAGCGCGCTTTCACGGAAATGTCACCCCTGCCCCCACTGGCGAAAGCCAGTCGCTGCGCATAGGGTAAGGCCCAAATAACGAGCACTCAAACCGACGAGGATGGACCCATGTCCCGCTTCAAGATGACACGCCGCGCGCTGATCAGCAGTGCGGCGGCCACCCTGGCCACCCCCGCTGTCCTGCGCGCGCAATCGACGGACGCCTTTCCTGAAAACGAACCGGCCATTCGCGACCAGTTCCCGGTCCAGCGCAACCTGTCTGCCTTTCAGCAACAGGATTGGCGGGATCATTTTGATGCCCTCGGGGTCGGCTGCCTCCTGGCCGACATCGATAGCCGTGCCTTGCATTATTGGGGCGGCGATGGCGAAACCTACATGCTGTTTCCCTCCTCCGTCCCGATGAGCGAAGAACTGACCCGGCGTGGGTATTCCAAGATCGTGCGCAAGACCGAAAACCCCAGCTGGACCCCGACGGCAAACATGCGCGAGCGCGACCCAAGCCTGCCTCAGCGCATTGACGGCGGCGTGCCGGGCAATCCACTTGGCACCCGGGCGATGTATCTGGACTGGCCGGCCTACCTTGTGCATGGCACCCATGACACCCGCAAGATCGGTCGCCAAAGCTCCTCTGGCTGTATCGGCCTTTATAACCAGCATGTCGAAAAGCTCTATCCGCTGGTGAAAATCGGCACGCAGGTTCGCCTGCTCTGAGCGTCACGCCCGGAGCCCCCGGCGCCGTCCCCCTGTGCAACAACAGCCGCGCCCTGACAGGGGACGCGGCTGTTGACGTTTTCAGCGGGGCGACTGCCCCTTGAAGGAACTGGCCCTTGCGACGAGATCAGGCCGAAAGCGCCATGGATTTGGGCGCATTGCCCGCTTGATAGTTCTGGAACGCTTTTTCCAGCAGCCGCTCGAAATCCCGGGTATAGCCTTTGGTATCAAAGAGCGGGGCTGAGGTCCGGGCAGCGGCCAGACGCGTCTTGATATCCGCGAAATATTCGGGATCCTGCGCCACCCGCAGTGCCACATCGTGGTATTTCTTTTCGCTCACGGTCACCAGATCTTCGAGCCCGGCGGCGGTCAGGATACTGCCCGCAACCCGCGCGGCAAACTGATCGCCGGTCTTGGTCACCAGCGGCAGCCCGGCCCAGAGCGCATCGCTGGCGGTGGTATGGGCGTTCACGTTGAATGTATCAAGGAACAGATCGGCATACTTCAAACGCGCCAAGTGGCGTTCGGGCGGCATCCGCCCGGTCGGAATGATCCGGTCGCCTTCAACGCCACGCTTTTCCGCTTCCTTGCGGATCACATCGCGAATTTCCGCCTTGGAGACATAGAACCACAAGACGCTGTCCGGCACCTCTTTCAGCAGGTTCATCCAGATATCATATTCCTGCGGCGTCACCTTGTAGGGGTTGTTGAACGAGGAAAACACAAACCCGTCCTCCGGCAGGCCAAAGCCGCTGCGGGTGGCCGTCATCTCCTCGATGTAACGGTTTTCATCGTTGGGCTGATAACAGTTCGGCATGTAGAGGATGGATTCGCTGAAGTGTTTGCGCAGATGCGACGGCACCGTGATCCGGTCTGCCACCATATAATCCATCGACTGCAGCCCCGTGGTGCCCGGATAGCCAAGATAGGCCACCTGCACCGGTGCGATCCGGTCGTTGAAAATATCAAGCCGCCCGCCTTCGGTATAGCCCTTGAGGTCCACCGCAATATCAATCGCATCACTGCGCGCCAGACCGACCAGGTCAGACGTGCTCATGCCGCGCACATCCTGGAACTTATCCGCATTGCGGCGGGCCCGTTGATGTTCGTGGTCCTTGGATTTGGACCCGTAGTCGTAGATATAAATCTCGAATTTCTGCCGGTCATGCTGTTCCAGCAGCCCTGCCATCAGGTGCATCGTGGCGTGATTGTAAAAGTCATTCGAGAAGTAGCCGATGCGGATCTTCTGCCCCTCAGCCCGTGGCGACGGTTTCGCGGCGCGGCCTGGGTTTTTGAATTTTGCCCGCACGATGGCCTCGGACCGCATACGCTGAAACGCCCCGTCGTCGCAGAGCGACAGAAAGGCAAAAGGATCCGAAACGACGTTCTTGTCGTTAAAGACCTTGAGGTAGGTCGGCACCTTTTCAAAATCATTCCACCGCAGGCGATGTGCCTTGATGTGCATCATCCGCGACAGAGCAATCAGGTTTTTTGGATCGAATTTCACCGCGATTTCAAAATAGTCAATCGCCTCTTCCATCTGCTGCATTTTCATCAGCAGGGTCGCAACGCAGGCATAGTGGCTGCCGGTGGTCGGCTCCAGCTTGATCGCCTTCATATAGCAGGACAGCGCCGCACCCACGTTGTCTGTGTCCTTCACCAGGACATCGCCCAACTGGGCATGCAGCTCCGCGTTATCCGGCGTCAGCTCGATCGCCTTGCGCAACAAGGAGATGGCCTGTTTGTTGTCATGTTTCAGCACCATCTTTCGCGACTGTGCCAATAGTTTTTTCGACCGCTGTTCCGGTGTCTCGCCCTTGCTGGCGCCTTCGCGCAACCCATGTTTAAAGTCATAGGCAAACTGGGCCCGCTCCTGCGACTGGATCGATTTTGCGAATTTTTCAAATTCAGGGAACTGCGGTTTCCCGGTCTGTAACAGGGCGATTTTGCTGGCTTGGCTGGGCTGCGACACGGCGATCACGCTCCTCTATAAACTGTCGTTTGCGCCTCTCTGCGATAAAAGGTAGGCGCGGTTTGTCCAAAGTTGTGACAAGGAGTTCTTAAAAAACTCCTCAAATCTCTGCCGAATTTGAGAATAAAAATTCTCGAACGGCGCGGCGGCCTGCCCCATTGGCGCAAGTTTGCAAGGTCGTCTTGCACATCCGCGCCTTGCACCGACAGGGGCGACGGCGTATTAAATAAACAAGTGTTCAATTCTTGCGGTCCGGGAGGGACCGCCTGAAACAGGGGGAGGAGAACCCATGGACTTCGCACTGACAGAAGAACAGACGGCCATTTTCGACATGGCCCATGCCTTCGGACAGGAGCATATCGCCCCCTTTGCGCGCCAGTGGGAAGCAGAGGGCACAATTCCCAAGGATCTCTGGCCCAAGGTGGGCGAACTCGGCTTTGGCGCATTGTATGTCAGCGAGGATGCCGGTGGATCCGGCCTTGCCCGGCTTGACGCGACATTGGTGTTCGAGGCGTTGTCGATGGCCTGTCCCTCGGTTGCCGCCTTTCTGTCGATCCACAACATGTGCGCCAAGATGCTGGACATGTTCGCCAGCGACGCGCTCAAGGCGCGGGTGATGCCGGATGTCATGAGCCTCAATACCGTGCTCAGCTATTGTTTGACCGAACCCGGATCAGGCTCTGACGCCGCCGCCTTGCGCACCCGCGCAGAGCGCAGCAACGCGGGCTATGTCCTGAACGGGACCAAGGCCTTCATCTCTGGTGGGGGCTATTCCGACGCCTATGTCTGCATGGTGCGCACTGGCGAAGACGGCCCCAAGGGGATTTCGACCCTCTATGTCGAGGACGGCACGCCGGGGCTGTCGTTTGGCGGCCTGGAAGACAAAATGGGCTGGAAAAGCCAACCCACCGCACAGGTACAATTCGACGATTGCACCGTGCCCGCCGGCAACCTTGTCGGCGAGGAAGGCCAGGGCTTCAAATACGCGATGAAGGGGCTGGACGGCGGGCGGCTCAACATCGCGGCGTGCTCGCTCGGTGCGGCCCAGACCGGGTTGACCCAGACCCTGCAGTACATGTCCGAGCGCAAAGCCTTTGGCAAATCCATCGACCAGTTCCAGGGCCTGCAGTTTCGCCTCGCCGATATGGAAATCGAACTTCAGGCCGCCCGCGTCTTTCTGCGTCAGGCCGCGTGGAAGCTGGACCAGGGCAGCCCTGATGCCTCGAAATTCTGTGCCATGGCGAAGAAATTCGTGACCGAAACCGGATCGAAGGTTGTGGACCAATGTTTGCAGCTGCACGGTGGCTACGGGTATCTTGCCGACTATGGAATCGAAAAACTGGTGCGCGACCTGCGCGTCCATCAGATCCTGGAAGGCACCAACGAGATCATGCGCGTGATCGTCGCGCGACATATGCTCGCGGAGCACCACTGACAGAAGGCCGCCCCAATGAGCGACATTCACATCCGTATCGAAGGCCGCGCGGGCCGGATCACCCTGACCCGCGAAAAGGCCCTGAACGCGCTGACCTATGACATGTGCCTGGCCATCGACGCCGCGCTGAAAGACTGGGCCGATGACGACCGGGTTGCCCTGATCCTGCTGGACGCGGCCGGCGACAAGGCATTCTGTGCCGGCGGCGACATTGCCGCGCTTTATCAGTCCGGGCGCCAGGGCAACCTTGCCTATGGCCGCAAATTCTGGCGCGACGAATACCGGATGAACGCGCGGATCTTTGAATACCCCAAACCGGTGGTCAGCTTCCTGCAAGGTTTCACCATGGGCGGCGGCGTCGGCATCGGCTGTCACGGCACCCATCGCATCGTCGGCGACAGCGCCCGGATCGCCCTGCCCGAATGCGGCATCGGACTGGTGCCGGATGTGGGCGGATCGCTGATTCTGGCGCTGGCCCCCGGACGGATCGGCGAGTATCTCGGCACCACCGGCTATCGGATGACAGCCGCCGATGCGCTGTTTGCGGGCTTTGCCGACCACTACATTCCCGAGGACCAGTGGCCGGAGCTGATCGCGACCCTGGAACGCAGCGGCGAGATCACAGCCCTAGAGGCCGCCGCCCGGCCCGCACCAACCGATAGCCCGCTTGCGGCGATGCAAGCGGATATCGACGCCTGTTTCGCCGGCGAGACCGCAAGCGACATTCTGACCGTTCTCAAGGGGCGCGAGGATGCTTTTGCGACTGACAGCCTGAAATCCCTGTCGCGCGGCGCGCCCCTGTCGGTGGCCGCCACGGTGGAGATGGTCCATCGGCTGCGCAGCCAGACCACGACGATGCGCAGCGCCCTGGATCTGGAATACCGGTTCACCTACCGCGCGATGGACCGGGGCGATCTGCTGGAGGGGGTGCGCGCCTTGATCATCGACAAGGACAAGTCACCAAAATGGCAATACGCCGACGGCACCGTGCCCGCCGTCGCCGTCAGTCAGATGCTGATGCCCCTGGGGCCCGACGCATTGACGTTTGAGGAGGAGTAAACGCATGAAGATCGGATTTATCGGGCTTGGCAACATGGGCGGACCAATGGCCGCCAACCTGGCCAAGGCCGGGCATGAGGTTCTTGGTTTCGACATGGCCGAGGTCCACATCGAGGGGGTTGCCCTGGCCCGCACCGCCGCAGAGGCCGCCACTGACGCGCAGGTGGTCATCACCATGCTGCCGAACGGTCAGATCCTGCGCCATGTCGCGGCGGAGATCATTCCCGCGATGACCAAAGGCGCGGCTTTCCTCGACTGCTCTACGGTCGATGTCGACAGCGCCCGCGAGGTGGCCAGACAGGCGGATCTGGCCGGGCTGCTGCCCGTGGATGCCCCGGTATCGGGCGGCGTCGGCGGTGCGGCCGCGGGGACGCTGACCTTCATGGCCGGCGGGTCAAAGGCGGCTTTTGCCATGGCGGCGCCGCTGTTCGACGTGATGGGGCAGAAGGCGGTGCATTGCGGCACCTCCGGGGCGGGACAAGCGGCGAAGATCTGCAACAACATGATCCTTGGCGTGACGATGATCGCCACCTGCGAGGCCTTTGCCCTGGCCGACAAGCTTGGCCTCGACCGGGACCGGATGTTCGACGTGGTGTCGACCTCGTCGGGCTACAGCTGGTCGATGAACGCCTATTGCCCGGCAGCGGGCGTCGGCCCGAATTCGCCGGCCGACAACGACTATAAACCCGGCTTCGCGGCGGAATTGATGCTCAAGGACCTGCGGTTGTCGCAACAGGCGGCGGCAGGGTCTGACGCGGATACCCCGATGGGCAAACTGGCCGAAGCGCTCTACACGCAATTCGTCGAACACGAAGGCGGCTTGGGCAAGGATTTCTCGGCGATGCTGCCTCGTTTCGAAGAGCGTGGCCGCAGCTGACGCCCCGCGTTGACCCACCTTGAGCCCTCCCGAAAACGGTGGGCTCAAGGCATGCGTCACAGATCCGGCCCTACCCATGCACCCCATGGGCCGGGCCCAGACAGATTACTCCGCCGCGACCTTTTTCTTGGCCTGCGCCGACAGCATCGATTTCAGATAATACCCGGTGTGGCTGCGCGGTTCCTGAGCGACCTTTTCCGGCGTGCCCACAGCAACGATTTCGCCGCCGCCATCGCCACCTTCGGGACCGATATCAATCAGCCAATCGGCCGTCTTGATCACGTCGAGGTTATGTTCGATCACCACCACGGAATTGCCCTGCTCGACCAGTTCGTGCAACACTTCCAAAAGCTTGCGCACATCCTCGAAATGCAGACCCGTAGTCGGCTCGTCGAGAATATAAAGCGTTCGCCCGGTGGAGCGCTTGGCCAGTTCCTTGGACAGTTTCACCCGCTGCGCCTCGCCCCCTGACAGGGTCGTGGCCTGCTGGCCGACCTTGATATACCCAAGACCAACCCGCATCAGCGCGTCCATCTTGTCGCGGATCGTCGGCACGGCGGCGAAAAACGTCTGCGCATCTTCGACCGTCATATCAAGCACATCGGCGATACTCTTGCCCTTGAACTTGATCTCCAGCGTTTCGCGGTTGTAGCGGGCGCCATGGCAGGTTTCGCAGGTCACATAGACATCCGGCAGAAAGTGCATTTCGACTTTCAGCACCCCATCGCCCTGACAGGCCTCGCAGCGCCCGCCCTTGACGTTGAACGAAAACCGCCCCGGTTTATAGCCGCGCGCCTTGGATTCCGGCAGACCGGCGAACCAGTCGCGGATCGGGGTAAAGGCGCCGGTATAGGTCGCCGGGTTGGACCGTGGTGTGCGTCCGATCGGGCGCTGGTCGATGTCGATGACCTTGTCGAGATGCTCCAACCCCTTGATGGTTTCGCAGGGCGCAGGCGTCTGACGCGCCCCGTTCAGGCGCATGGAGGCGGTCTTGAACAATGTCTCAATCGTCAGGGTCGATTTGCCGCCGCCGGAAACCCCGGTCACGCAGACGAATTTGCCCAACGGGAATTCGGCCGTCACATCCTTGAGGTTGTTGCCGCTGGCCTTGACCACCTTGATCTTTTTCTTGTTGCCCTTGCGCCGCGTCGCAGGCACCGCGATCTCGCGGGTGCCGGCCAGATATTGCCCGGTCAGCGAACCGGGATCGTTGATGATGGTGTCAGGCGTGCCATGGCTGATCACCTGGCCGCCATGCACCCCGGCCCCCGGCCCGATGTCGAACACATAGTCGGCCTGGCGGATCATATCCTCGTCATGTTCCACCACGATCACGGTATTGCCCTGATCGCGCAGGTTTTTCAGCGTTGTGATCAGCCGGTCGTTGTCGCGCTGGTGCAAACCGATGGACGGCTCGTCCAACACATAAAGAACCCCCGTCAGCCCCGAGCCAATCTGACTGGCCAACCGGATGCGTTGGCTTTCGCCGCCCGAAAGCGTGCCCGCCGCCCGTGACAGCGTCAGATATTCCAGCCCGACATTGTTGAGAAAGCCAAGCCGCTCGCGGATTTCCTTGACGATGGCGCGGGCGATTTCCTGCTTTTGCGCGGTCAGGTGGTTGGGCACATCCTCGATCCAGGCCAAGGCCTCGCGGATCGACTTTTCAACCACGTGACCCACATGCAGGCCGCCCACCTTGACCGCCAGAGCCTCTTCGCGCAGCCGGTAGCCCTCGCAGGTGCCGCAGGGGCGGTTGTTCTGGTAGCGTTCGAATTCTTCTCGCACCCAGCTGGAATCCGTCTCGCGGTAGCGGCGTTCCATATTGGGGATCACCCCCTCGAACACCCGCGTGACATTATAGACCCGCCCGCCCTCATCATACCGGAATTCCAGCTCCTCATCGCCGGATCCGAACAGGAACACCTGCTGGACATGGGCCGGCAGATCCTTCCAGGGGGTGTTCTTGTCGAACTCATAATGGCGCGCGATGGCCTCGATGGTCTGCAGGAAATAGGGCGATTTGCCTTTGCGCCAGGGCGCCAGCGCTCCATCATAGACCTTGAGCGTCTGATCCGGCACCACCAGACGTTCGTCAAAAAACAGCTCCACCCCCAGCCCGTCACAGGACGGACAGGCCCCAAAAGGCGCGTTAAAGGAAAACAGCCGCGGCTCGATCTCGGGAATGGTGAAACCACTGACGGGACAGGCGAAGTTTTCCGAAAACGTCAGCCGCTCCGGGTCGCCTTCACGCGGGGCGGTTTCCAGAATGGCGATGCCGTCGGCCAGATCCAGCGCGGTGCGCAGGGAATCCGCCAGCCGCGTCTCCAGCCCCTCTTTCACCACCAGCCGGTCCACCACCACATCAATGTCATGGCGGAATTTCTTGTCGAGGGTCGGGGGCGTGTCGAGATCATGGAACGCGCCATCGACCTTCACCCGCTGAAAGCCCTGCTTGCGCAGCTCCAGCATCTCTTTTTTGTACTCGCCCTTGCGGTCGCGCACGATGGGGGCCAGCAGATACCCGCGGGTGCCCTCCTCCAGCGCCATGATCCGGTCGACCATATCCTGCACCTGCTGTGCTTCGATGGGCAGACCGGTGGCGGGGCTGTAGGGCGTGCCTGCGCGGGCGAACAGCAGGCGCATGTAGTCGTAGATCTCCGTCACCGTGCCAACGGTGGAGCGCGGGTTCTTCGAGGTGGTTTTCTGCTCGATGGAGATCGCAGGCGACAGGCCAGAGATGTGATCCACGTCGGGCTTTTCCATCATGTCGAGGAACTGGCGCGCATAGGCGCTGAGGGATTCGACATAGCGCCGCTGCCCTTCGGCATAGATCGTGTCAAACGCCAGGCTTGACTTGCCAGAACCAGACAGACCCGTAATCACCACCAATTCGTCGCGCGGAATGTCGACGTCGATGTTTTTCAGATTATGTTCGCGCGCCCCACGGACTTCGATCTTCTTCAACTCAGCCATATCACCCTCAAACTTTGCCTAACACATAGGCGAGCGTTTGCGAGACTCCAAGAAAAAAGACAGAACGTAAGGAGAACGTGAAGATTCTCTTGCTCAGCCTGCCACGGCCGGCCTGCCGCCCCGCTGGCTTGCAAGGATTTGATGCACAACTGCGCCCGCAAAAAGCAACGCCGCCACCGTCAGGATCATGGCGCTATAACCGCCAGTTGCGATGACCGCGACCAGCAGCGGCGTGCCGATCCCGTTGCCCAGATTGCCCGCCTGGGACATCGCGCCATTTGCCTCGGACTGGTCCGCGGCAGTCGCGTTCAACTGCGGCACGGCGGCAAAGCTGGCGCCCTGCACCAGCCCAAAGGCCGCCGCCAATGCAAGACAGGCCCGCCAGTCCCCCGGGCTGACCCAGAGCCAGAGCATCGTCACCGCACAGAGCAGAAACCCGATCTGTACCAGCCGGACCCCGGGCAGAACGCGCAGCAACACCACGCCAAGGCTCATCGACACCGCGATCGACACCAGCGGCATCGCCCCCATCACGAACACGCGCGCCTCAGCCGGGACAAACGGCGGCAGCAGCGTCAGAATGGCCAGGAAACAGCTGGTATAGAACAGCCAGCCCGCCGCCGGAGCCAGCTTGAACGGCGACCGGTAGATCCCCAGATGCAGTGCCGGCAGGGCGCGCAGTTTTGGAAATGCCGTGCGCGCCGGCACGGGCAGATCCCGCAGCGCGCGGTGCAGGATCACCGCCAGCCCCACCATGATTACCGCATGGGCCGCAAACAGCGCCCGCACGCCCTGGGCCTCGACCAGCGGCAGACCCAGCCAGCTCAGCAAAGCAAAGGAAACGCCGAAAAACGTGCTCCAGATCGTCAGCGCCACGCCGCGCGCGGGGCCCGTCGCCAGGATCGCCATCAGCGTCGGCCCTGCCACCACGATCCCGAGATGAGAGATCCCCTCCACCACCCGGGTCGCCAGGAATAGGCCAAACGGCAGCGCCAGCACCTGAAGCGCCGACATCGCCGCCCCCAGCCAGAGGCAGCAGACCAGCGTGCGGCGATAGCCGAAGGCGGCGACGAACAGCCCTGCCACCACGCCAAAGACGATGCCGATCACCCCGACCAGCGAAACGGTCCAGCCAAGGGCAGCGCCAACATCGGGATATAGCTCGGGCAAGCGGTCGAACACCACGCCGATCTTCCCATATTGCGCCGCCGCACCAAGACCCGCGATCCAGACCAGCGCAATCATGCCCCAGTTTCCACCCGTCTGCTGCTGATCCATCTGCTCGCCCCGCGCCCTTGATCCGAGGCGTCAACCTAGTGGAGCAATTTCAGCGTGACCAGCATCGGGCGGAAGTATTTTGTACCCACACAAAGCCCCCAGAGCACCCTGAATGGGCCACTGAAGACGCACAGACGAAAACAGCCGGGCGCGACGGCTGCACCCGGCTGTTGACCTTGGTCTGATGTGTCTGTTGCACGCGCAACCCGGCGCGGACGACCGTCCTGGATCAGATGTGAATGACCCGGTCAAACGCGTCCAGAACGCTTTCATGCATCATCTCCGACAGGGTCGGATGCGGGAAGACGGTGTTCATCAGGTCCTCTTCGGTGGTCTCCAGCTGGCGACCGACCACATAGCCCTGGATCAGCTCGGTCACTTCCGCACCCACCATATGCGCGCCCAGCAGCTCGCCGGTTTTTGCGTCAAAGATGGTCTTGATCAGCCCCTCAGGCTCGCCCAGGGCAATCGCCTTGCCGTTGCCGATGAACGGAAAGCGCCCCACCTTGATCTCGTAGCCCAGCTCCTTGGCCTTGGCTTCGGTATAGCCGACAGAGGCCACCTGCGGGTGACAATAGGTGCAGCCCGCGATGCTTTCGGGTTTGACCGGATGGGCGTGTTTGCCCGCGATCAGCTCTGCCACCATGACGCCTTCGTGGCTGGCTTTATGCGCCAACCAGGGCGCCCCGGCGATATCACCGATGGCATAGAGGCCGTCGATCCCGGTGAAGCAGTATTCATCCGTAATCACATGGGTGCGGTCGATCTTGACACCCAGCTCTTCCAGCCCCAGGCCTTCAACATTGCCGACGATCCCGACGGCGGAAATCACCGTGTCGAAGTCGTGTTTCTCGATCTTGCCGCCCACCTCGATATGGGCGGTGACCTTGCCACCAGACGCAGAGGGCGCGCGGTCAAGCTGTTTGACCATCGCCTTTTGCATGATTTTCATGCCCTGCTTTTCGAATTTCTTCTTGGCAAATTTCGAGATTTCCTCGTCTTCGACCGGCAACACGCGGTCCATCACTTCGACGACTGTCGTGTCAGAGCCGAGCGTGTTGTAAAAGCTGGCAAATTCGATACCGATGGCACCGGAGCCAATGACCAGCAGTTTTTTCGGCATCCGCTTGGGATCGAGCGCGTGCTTGTAGGTCCAGACCAGATCGCCATCGGCCTCAAGTCCGGGCAGTTCGCGCGCCCGCGCGCCGGTGGCGACGATGATGTTCTTGCCGCTCAGCTCTTCGTTGCCGGTCTCAGTCTTGACCGCGACCTTGCCCTTGGCGGGGATTTTGGCGGCGCCCATAAAGACATCGACCTTGTGCTTTTTCAGCAGGCCCTTGACGCCGGCCGACAGCTGCTTGGCCACCCCGCGCGAGCGTTTGACCACCGCGTCAAGATCATAGCCGATGTTGTCCGCCTTCAGGCCGAACTCCTTGGCGCGCTCCATCAGGTGGAATACTTCCGAAGAGCGCAAAAGCGCCTTGGTCGGGATACAGCCCCAGTTCAGGCAGATGCCCCCAAGGTGGTCGCGCTCGACCACGGCGGTCTTCAGCCCGAGCTGGGAGGCCCGAATGGCGGCGACATAGCCCCCCGGTCCTGCGCCAATTACGATCACGTCATAGGATGCTGCGGCCATTGTGTTCCCTCATGAACAAAGATCCAAAACTAGTTCACCGTTAAACTAATTTCCTGCAGGCCGCAACAACCCAACGCGATGCCAGGCGCACCCTGCGGGAAGTTGCCGCCAGAGAGCGGTTGATTTATGCACATTGAGCCTAGCAACAGCCTGGCCTTGCCGTAAAACAGAAATCCCTCTGGCGGGCAAAACGTCGCCGGAATCTGATCCGCACCCACCTGTGGCAGGGCAGAGGCTCCGGAAACCTGGCGCGGGTTCGATTGGCAAAGGCCACCAGCGCCATGTTGAAGGGTTTGATCAACCAGTTGACCACCAATGTCACCAGCAGCCCCTTGGGCTGGCGCGCCACACGGGCCACGGCGCCACACTCCACGCCGACCATCATCGGATCGACCATCGCCCAGATCTGCACTGCCACCACCCGGGCCACACTGGCGACCTCGGTCGCGGCAATGGCACTAACCAGCCAGGGCGCGCCCTGCCCGATCAGCACCCCGACGATTATCGCCAGTCCGGCCCGGACGCTCAGGTAGCGTTCAAAACATTCAGACCGTCACCGCGCTGTTTTGATCGCTCAACCGGCCGGAGGTCAGCGCCGCCAATGCCACCAGCACCGCCGAGGTGCCCATAACCAGCGTCAACCCGCCAATCTGGTAGGTCAGGCCCGACAGCAGCGTGCCCGTCAGCCGACCGCCGGCATTGGCCATATAGTAAAACCCGACATCCATCGTCACACGCTCGGATCGGGAAAACGCGAGGATCAGGTAGGAATGCAGTGACGAATTCACCGCAAAGAGCGCACCAAACGCCAAGAGCCCCGCCACAAGCGTCCCCGTCAGCCAGGGCTGTGGCGTCGGCGACAGGGCCAGCGCCAGCGTCAACCCGGCCGGCACGACGACAAGGGCCAGCGCCCAGGTGCGGGCGGCCCGGATCAATTCGGCCTCGGGACGGGCAGCGGCACGCAGGATCTTCGGCGCGCTGGCCTGCACCATTCCGTAGAGGATCACCCAGACCGCCATAAACGTCCCGATGATGAAAAATGCGCCCCGGTTGCCCTCTTCCGTGCCATCAGACAGCACCGCGTAGAAATAGATCGGGATCCCGACCACGAACCAGACATCGCGGGCACCAAACAGAAACACGCGCGCCGCCGACAGCCAGTTCACATTGGCGGATTTGGAAAAGATCTCGGAGAATTTGGTGCCCTTGCGGCCCTTGGGCAGACCCACGGGCATGAACAGAACCACCGCCAGCAGGATCGCGCCCAGCACGACGGCCATGGCAAGCACGGCCCAGACGAAGCCAAAGACGGCCAACAGCGCCGCGCCCAGCAGAAAGCCCAGCCCCTTGACCGCGTTCTTGGATCCGGTCAGCACCGCCACCCAGCGAAACAGGCCGCCGTCGCCGGAGGGCGCCAACAGCTTGACCGCCGATTTCGATGACATCTTGGCCAGGTCCTTGGCCACCCCTGACAGGCCCTGCACACACATGACAAAGCCTACCGACAGCGCGATGCTCCAGCTGGGGTCGAGCTGCGTCAGCGCCAGCAGCGCCACGACCTGCAACGCCAACCCGGCATAAAGCGTCGAGGTCAGACCAAACCGCACCGCGATCCAGCCGGCGGCGAGATTGGTGACCATGCCCGCCACCTCGTAGAGAACAAAGAGATAGGCCAGCTGGACCGGGCTGAAGCCCAGCGTGTGGAAATGCAACAGCACCAACATCCGCAGCGCCCCATCGGTCAGCATAAAGGCCCAATAGGCGGCGGTTACGGCGATATAGGCGGACAGGCCTTCGGGACGGGACGCGGCAGTCACACCGAGGCTCCGACCATCAGCGCCACATCCGCCAGACGATGCGCATAGCCCCATTCGTTGTCGTACCAGGCATAGACCTTCAGCTGCGTGCCGTTGATGACCATGGTGGATGGCGCGTCGATGATCGCGCTGCGGGGGTCGTTGGTGTAGTCGGTCGACACCAGCGGGCGGGTCTCGTAACCGAGGATCCCCTTGAGCGCCCCATTGGCTGCGGCCTCAAAGGCGGCGTTGACCTCTTCGGCAGTGGTCTCGCGCTGGAGCTCAAAGACGCAATCGGTCAGCGACCCGTTCAGCAGCGGCACCCGCACCGCATGGCCATTCAGCCGTCCCGTCAGCTCCGGATAGATCAGCGTGATCGCCGTGGCAGAGCCGGTCGTGGTCGGGATCAGCGAATTGAGCGCCGAACGTGCCCGCCGCAGATCCTTTGCCGGCCGGTCAACGATGGTCTGGGTGTTGGTCACGTCATGGATCGTGGTGATCGAGCCGTGTTTGATGCCAAAGGTCTCGTGCACGACCTTCACCAACGGCGCCAGGCAATTGGTGGTGCAGGACGCGGCCGTAACGATCCGGTGTTGCACCGGATCATAGGTTTCACTGTTGATGCCATAGACGATATTGGCCGCATTGCCGTCCTTGACGGGCGCAGAGACCACCACCTTTTTCACACCAGCGTCGAAATAGGGCGCCAGCTTGGCCTCGATTTTGAACACGCCAGTGCAGTCAATCACCACGTCGACGCCCGCCAGCGGCAGATCGGAAATCGCCTTTGCGCCGACAAATGGCAGCCGCGTGCCGTCGATGGTCACGCTCTCTGCGTCATGAGAAAACTCTGCTGCCCACCGGCCATGTACCGTGTCGAACTCCAGCAGATGCGCGTGCATCTCAGGATCGCCGACCGCATCGTTGATCCAGGCGATGTTGGCCCCCCGTTGCAACAGCGGTTTCAGGGCGAGCTTGCCCATGCGGCCAAGACCGTTCAATGCGTAGGTGGTCATGCGCCCACCTCCGCGCCGGAGCGGCCGATGTCATCAATGGCGTGTTGCAGGGCCAGGCGGCTCAGCGGGTCCACGTTGAGCGCGGTAAAAAGGTCGATCCGATGCTTCAGCGCACCATAGGATTCCTGAAACGCCAGGGCCTTTTGCGCATCGTTTCCTTCGGCCTTGACCGGATCGGGCAACCCCCAATGACCGGTCAACGGCTGCCCCTCCCAAGCGGGACATTCCTCGTTCGCCGCCTGATCGCAAACAGTGAACACAAAATCAAAATGCGGGGCATTTGCCTGTGAAAACTCTGATACATCCTTGGACCGCAGCGGCGAAATGTCGTGTCCCTTGTCCTTTAGAACCTGCACCGCAAACGGGTTCAGTTGTGACCCCGGACGGGTGCCCGCCGAAAAGACATTGAACCGATCCCCTGCGGATTTGCGCAGGATCGACTCGGCAAAAATGGAGCGCGCGGAATTTCCCACGCAGATAAAAAGAACGTTGTATTTCCGGTCCGTCATTGGAGCAGGTCCTGTGCTGAAATCCATACAAATGTCGGGGCGCCCACGGCAGCAATCGCTAAACAGATAGCCAAACAGCCGTTGCACTGTGGTCATATTGATCGCGTAGAGAATGGAGGTCCCTGCCCGCTGCTGTTCCACCAGCTGGTGCCGCGTCAGGGCGGACAGATAGGTTGACATGGTGCTCGCCTTGATGCCGAGCACGGAGGCCAGTTCGCCCGCCGGAACCCGGTCGGGAAAGCGCCGCATCAGCAGCCGAAACAGCGCCAGTCTTTGCGGGTGGCCCAGCGTGGCCAGTTGGTCGGGAATTTCTTTTTCCATATTTCATGGAATACTGAATTGTGGAGCGCCGACAAAGTGAAATTTTCATGACAGCACGGCCGCACCGATGGCAGGACACCCCGGTGGCCCAGGTGGCACGCCGCCCGCGCGCGCGACCGGTCACAAAAACGGCCCCGAGCGGTTGCAACGCTCCGGGCCGATTGTCAGATCACCTTACCGCATGGCGTCGGATCTGGGTTGATATGGGGGGCTCAGGCGATGGCCTGAAGCTCCCGCACGGTTGTGACATAGCCGCCAGCATCGACATAATCGCGCTCTGGCGCAGTGCTGGACCGGCTCAGCGCGTCGTTGCGGTAGGGGAAGCGACCGAAGAGGCGAATAACCTCGCGGTGGGCGCGTGCGTGCAGCAGGTTGGAGCCACCGGTTTTCGGCAGCCGCTCGTGCATCAGGCGCACGCAGCGGTCCTGATCACACAGGCTCTCGGAATGCATCATCGGCAGGTAAAAGAACTGACGCGCCGGCTCATCGATACGCAGATCCCATTTGCGATCCACCGCCGCCTTGGCCGCCGCCAGCGCCGGATGGTCGGTGGCAAAGGCCTTGCCCGCGCCGCGGAACATATTGCGCGGGAACTGGTCCATCAGGATGATATAGGCCAGCACACCGCTGGGATAGGTCAGCCAGAGAGAAAAGTTGCCTTCGCTGGCGAGGGTCCAGGTCTCTTCGAACCTGCTGCGGATTTCCGCGTCGAGCGCGTCGTCTTGGCGATACCAGCCACTTTCTCCGACGTCGTCGAGCCAGAATTCCAGTATCTCTTCGGGGCCTGCCATTGGCTTTTCTCCACCGGCTGTAAAAGGAACACTACAGCCCCAGATGACCCTGATTCACCTGCCAAGTACAAGTGACGTTAGGTTACAAATCCTGCCCCCCGGAGGAATTTCGTGATCGGGGGACAGAATTTTCGGCATGATCGCGCTATCAGGCGGAGTTGGCAGCGCTTTCCTGCTCTTCCAGCTCGGTGTCGATGGCATATTCCTGCGCGACCTCGACCGCGACCGTGGTCGCCGTCGGGCTCATCGCGGCCATGCTGCCGGTTTCCTCGACCGGGATAGTGGCACGCTGCGTCGAACGATAGGCCGCATAGACAACCATCACCCCCAGCAAGACCGCCATGAACAGAAAGAACCCATTGGGCCCAAAGACCGCATCCGTCATCAGCCAACCGATGATCAGCGGCCCGGTCGAGGCCCCCAGCCCGTTGATGAACAACAGCCCCCCCGAGGCCGCCGCCATGTCGTCATGTTCCAAAAAGTCGTTGGTATGCGCCAGCAGCAGCGAATAGAGCGGATTGACCAGCCCACCGATCACAAAGGAGGACGCCAGCAGCAAAGTGAAGTTGTTGCCGAGGATCATCGCCATGATCGACGCCGCCGAGGCGGTGCCGGCCACAAAGATCACCAGAACGCGTCGGTCCATCCGGTCCGACAGCCAGCCCAGCGGGAACTGAAAGAACAGCGCCCCAAGATAGAAACTGGCAGCAAAGAGCGAGACCTGATGCAGCTTCAGCCCGATTTCGGTTGCGTAAACCGCCGACATGCCGAATTGGGCCGCAAAGACACCGCCGATCAGGAACATGCCGACACAGCCCAGGGGCGACGCCTCCATCAGCTGGCGCAGGGTCATCCGCTTGGTGGTGCCAAAGGCCGGTGTCGGTGAAATCGATAGCAAAATCGGCGCGAAAGAGATCGAAACCGCGATCGAGGCGATGACAAATGGCAGATAGCCCGCCGGATCCCCGATCAGGATGAACCCCTGCGCTGCGACCAGCCCCAGCGTCATCACCACCATGTAAAGCGACAGCGCCTTGCCCCGGTTTTCATTGTCGGCGGCATTGTTCAGCCAGCTCTCGGCCGTCACATACACGCCCGAGAAACAGAACCCCACGACCAGCCGGCCGACCATCCAGACAATCGGGTTGGGCAACGCCGGATAGATCACCATCACCGCCGAAATCAACGAGGCCAACGCCGCAAAGACCCGCACATGGCCGACGCGACGGATCATCCCAGGGGCCATCCAGGACCCGATCAGCAACCCGACAAAATAGGTGGACATCACCAGCGACATGGTAAAGCTCGAATAGCCTTCAATGCCGCCGCGGACGCCCAGCAGCGTCCCCTGCAACCCGTTGCCCAGCATCAGCAGCCCGATCCCCAGCAGCAGCGCCCAGGCGCTTGACAGAACTTGGAACATGTCGTCTCGTCTCCTTCGATCTTTGTCAGGAGCCCGCCAGCAACGCGCCCGCGGGAAAAGAAAAATGCCCGGTCATGGCGGTGTCTTGCCGATGACCGGTTGTCTCGTAAGGGTGGCGTGCAGACCTCTGCCTGCGCGCCCGCGCCCCCTACATCAGCTTAATGTGGCGCGTGCGGCCCGGCGTTTCCGACTCGCAATGTCGTCGGGGCGACCTTTCCACAGTTGTTTGATCGGTCAAACCCCGCTCTGTGGAGCGGGCGCGATCCATGCCGCCGGGCGTCACGGAAACAACAGCGATGCATCGCCATAGGAAAAGAACCGATACCGTTCCTGCACCGCATGGGCATAGACCTGCCGCATCCGCTCCTGTCCCATCAGCGCCGAGACCAGCATCATCAAGGTGGATTTCGGCAGGTGGAAATTCGTCATCAGCGCATCCGCCACCCGAAAGGTGAAACCAGGGTAGATAAAGATGTCGGTCTCGCCCTCCCAGGGGGCGATGGCACCGGTCGCGCGCGCCGCGCTTTCGATCAGCCGCAGCGCGGTTGTCCCCACCGGGATCACCCGATGCCCGGCAGCGCGCGTTTCGGAGATTTCTTCGGCGGCCGTTTGCGACACCTGGCCCCACTCGGCATGCATCTTGTGGGTGGTGACATCCTCCACCTTGACCGGCAGAAAGGTCCCGGCCCCGACATGGAGCGTTACATAGGTGAATGCCACCCCCATGTCCGCCAGTGCCTCCAGCAACGGCGCGTCAAAGTGCAGCGATGCGGTCGGGGCGGCGACGGCACCGGCGTGTTTCGCCCAGACCGTCTGGTAGTCCGTCTTGTCCTGCGCATCCGCCGGCCGTTTGGCGGCGATATAGGGCGGCAAGGGCATCGCGCCCGCCTCCGACAGGGCGGCGTCGAAATCCTCGCCCGTCAGATTGAACTGCAATCGCACCTGGCCGTCGATGACCGCGACCAGCTCGGCCCGAAGGTCGGCACCAAAGACGATTTCCTCGCCCGGTTTGATCTTTTTCAACGGCTTGAGCAGCGCGGTCCAGGCCCCATCGGCCTGCGGCTCCAGCAGCGTCACCTCGATCCGGGCCGCGACCGGGCCCTGGGCGGACAGGCGGTGGCGCTGCCCGCTCAGCCGGGCCGGGATCACCCGGGTGTCGTTCAACACCAGCCGGTCGCCGGGGCGCAGCCATTGCGTCAGGTCGCTGACCCGCGCATCACTCAGGCGGTCCTGTTCGGCCACCAGCAGACGCGCCGAAGACCGCGGCACGGCAGGCCGCGTCGCAATCAGATCCTCTGGCAGGTCGAAATCAAAATCACTCAGTTTCATGAATCGCGCGATACTGCGGTGCAGGACAAATGTCCATGGCTCCCTGTTGCCCATCGGGGTCCCGGCCGCATTGGCCCGGTGGGCTAGCGCCGGTCCTGGCGCTCCTTGCGCTCCTGTCGCAGCTCCTCAAGGGTGGGCCCGGTTTCCGGCTCGGTGGCGCCCGGCGCCGTGGGCTGGCTGCCCCGGAACATCTCGCGCAGGAAGCCCGGCGCAATAGCGGACAGCGGGTTGACGGCCACCTTGGGATCATCCGCCGTGCCCTTCAGGGTGAAGGAAAATCCGAACAAACCCTCGCCCTTGCGGGTCAGCACGCTGCCGACCACATTGATCAGATAGATCGGCGACAGCACCCCGCGCATGTTCATGCTGCTGCTGGTCAGATCATAAATCCCGTCCAGCGACAGCCCGATGGACGGCCCGACCGCCGACGAGGAATTCAACGTCAGATAGCGCGGCCCAAGCCGGAAATCCGCCTCCACCGCCGTGAACAGGATGCCCTGCCCCGCCAGTTCATCAAACAGCCCCACCAGGCTGAGCGAATTGATCAGCGCGGCAATCGCCGGGGCCCGTTTGATGCGGATATTCTTGACCAGCACCTGACCGTTGTATTCGCCGGTCTTTTGCGCCGGGATCATCGTCATCTCGAAACTGCCGCCATAGGCGTGCCGGATCACCCCGGCAGAGCGGAACACCCCGCCGGCATCCTGCGACCGGACCCGCATCGCGATGCCACCGTCCTGGGGCACCACCACACCTTCGACCGGCGTCAACGTATTGAGATTACCGGTGAAAGAGCCGTTGAACCCGCCCTGGGTGTCGAACCGGCCGCGAAACCGTGACAGGGCGATATCATCGGTCACCTGCAAACGGTCCAGTGCCAGGGTGATGGGGGTATTGCCAGCGCTGGTGCCCCCGGCGCCGTCACTGCTGCTGAAGGGGGCGCGCCGCAGATCCAGTCGCCCGCCCGACATCGCGATGAGAGGCGTGGCCGCCCCCCGGCCGGTCAGCGTGACCGCCCCTTGCAACCACCCATCGAGCGAGACCGACGACAGCTCTGCGGTGTCCAGGCCCCCGTCAGGCTTCAGCGTCACCCGCCCGTCCAGACGCAAGCCGCTGGTGTCCAGCGACAGCGCCTCCACCGTTGGCGTGTCGTCCAGAACCGTGGAAAAAGACAGCTGGCCCGCGGTGGCCTCACGCTTGCGCCACCCCAGTTGCGGCAACCGCAACCCGACCCCCGCCAGATCGCTGGACACCGCGATGGCGACCGGTTCGCCCGGCGGCAGCGTGACCTCGAATTGCGCCCGTCCGGTGCCGCTGACGGCGCCCTCGGGCAGGCCGATCTTCAGTGTTTCGATGGTGCGGCTGGACAATTCGATGTCGCCGGTCACCCGGCCCGCACGCGCCGCCACCGCCCCCACCGAACCCGTCGCGCCCGCCGTTTCGCTGTCCGCGCCGGTCGCCTCTGCAGCGGCATCCGCCTCGGTCGGTCCCAGCGGCTGCCGCCAGGTGGCATTCACCGGCAGACCTGAAAAGAACCCTGGCCCTGACACTTCGACATAGTCGTTGTCACCGCTCAGCGTCAGCCGGGGCGCCGACAAGACATGGCCCGGAACCAACTGGGACGTTTCAATATTCAGCAGGTCACCCTGATAGTGATAGGCCACCTCCGACGGGTTCAGTTTCTCGCGCAGCGGCAGGGAGGCGGTGCCGGTCAGCGAAATCCGCCCCGATC
The DNA here is from genome assembly GCF_001518015.1 of Tritonibacter horizontis. GTDB lineage: Bacteria > Pseudomonadota > Alphaproteobacteria > Rhodobacterales > Rhodobacteraceae > Epibacterium > Epibacterium horizontis. Next base: position 2,501 of record NZ_LPUY01000134.1, on the reverse strand, counting down.
CCAGATCCACCGGCAACCCGACCTTGTCCAGCACTTCCAGCGGCGTCCGGTTCAGCAGCGACAGCGATGCCAGCACGGCGCCTTCGGCCTGTGCCCGCAGGATCCCGATGCTGTTGCCATCCTTCAGCGAGGTATCCGGGATGATGAAGGAGCTGCCGCCAAGATCCAGCTCGCCCCCCTGTCGCGCGGTCAGCCAGCCCTCGGTCGCGGTGGCCACCAGACGACTGCCATAGATGCTCAGCTGGCCCTTGGCCCGTTGCAGTGCCGGATAGAATTTGTTGAACTGGATGGTGCCATTTTCAAAACCGAGGTCCAGCGCCAGAAAGGGCTTTTGCGCATCCCGGCCCCGCAGCGCCACCTGCGCGTCATGAATATCCCCCTGCAGAACGTTCTCCAGCACCCATTCCCGTGGCTTGGGCGGCGCCGAGGGTGGCCAGAGGGCCTTCACCATCTCCACATCGAGATGATCCGCCGACCCTTGCAGATCGTAGTCCCACCCCTGCGCACCGGCGCGGATATCACCGCTCAGCAGGATATTGGTCGCGTCGCGCTGGATCAGCATTTCGCCAAGCCGCAGGCGAAACGGCGCAAGTTCCAGCCGGAAATCGGCATTCACCCCGGAAAAGGCCAGCGGCTCCGGATAAAGCCGCAGGGGATTGACCTGCAGATCGGAAAACCGAAGCTGTCCGACCAGTTCGGTCAGGCGGCCATCGCGCACGCCAACCAGCTCCGCGCGGCCCTCCATCTCGCCAGTGACCCAGCCGCTGTCCACGGACAGGCGCGAAAAGGCCAGCTCCTGCCGGGCCGGATCAAAGGTGAAAAAGCTTTCGGCCGACCGGATCGGCACGGGTTTCAGGGTGTCGTTCGGCTGAATGACGCCACTGCCGATTTCCAGGCTGGCCGAGAGCGGCAGCAGCGCGCCGTTGCTGTCCACCGCCCCTTGCAGCGATCCCGAGATCGGCGCCCGCAGCACATCCAGCCAGCCGAAGGCCGGGCTCTGGCTGGCGACATCCGCGCTGGCGACCTGGTCCACCACCACGGAAAATTCCGCTGCCGTATTGCCGATGTCGGACCGGTATTGCGCCTCGACCGTGCTGGCAAATTCGCGGCCACTCAGCACCGAAAACCCGGCCTCTATGGTGACGCTGTCGCCGGCCCGCTCCAACCGGACGGAACCGCCGTCCAGGGTCCAGGCCTTGTCGATCCGCAGATCCTCATAGCGCAGCGTCACCGCCTGGGTGTCCACCCGGGTCAAGGCCGAAAGGATCGGCAGCTCCAGCTGGCTGTCCCAGACGTCGATCAGCTGGGGCAGATTGCCGGCCTCGCGAAACGGTGTGCCCCCACCAGAAAAGCTGAGCGCAACGGCGCCGTCGCTGTCCCGTTGCAAGGTGGCGAACAGCCCGGTCAGCGACAGGCTGCGGGGCCGGACCTGACCGCGCAGCAGCGGCCGCATCGCCAGTGCGGCCTGCGCATCCTCCAGCCGGACCGCGGGCGAGCCGTCCGGGTAGAACAGCGCCACATCGCGCAACGACAACCGTGGCCGCCAACCGCGCCGCACGACCAGCTGGATTTCCCCGAATTCAATCTGCAGCCCGCCCAGATGCTCTTCGATCCGCTCTTCTGCCGCGGCGCGCAGCCAGCCGGGGGCGTCGATCCGCTTGTCAAACAGCGCCAGAATGCCGATCCCGACCACCGCCGCGATCGACACCATCCAGACCGACCAGCGCCGCAACCGCCGCAGTCGCTTGCGGCGGCGTGCCAGCTTCAGATCGGCCGGCGTCACGAATTGCGGCAAATCTTCCTGCGGCGGTGCGACGATCTCTGCTTTTTCTTCGCCGGACATGATCTATGTATGGCTCGCACTTGCAAGACACCTTGCGCGAAAACGTCTGGAGACCCAAAACATGCTCGAACCCTCTGACCTTGCCCCTGCGTTCACCCTGCCCCGAGACGGCGGTGGTGAGGTATCCCTGACGGACCTGAAGGGTCAGGTTGTCGTTCTTTTTTTCTATCCCCGCGATGATACGCCGGGCTGCACCAAGGAATCCATCGGTTTTTCCGAACATTTGCAAGCCTTTGCCGATGCCGGCGCGGCAGTTTACGGGATTTCCCGTGACACCGTCGCAAAACATGACAAATTTGTCGCCAAACACGACCTGACCGTGCCGCTGCTGTCCGATGCGGAGGGCACCACCTGCGTGGACTATGGCGTCTGGGTCGAAAAAAACATGTATGGCAAGAAAAGCATGGGGATCGAGCGCGCCACCTATCTGATCGACACCGAGGGCAAGATCGCCCGGATCTGGCGCAAGGTCAAAGTGCCCGGCCACGTCGAGGAGGTGCTGGAAGCGGTGAAATCCCTCTGATTTCACGACGGCACGCCCGCCACAGGCAGCCCACTCGACCCCTTTGAGGCACCGGGGGGGCCTCCCGCCCCATTGCGACAGAGGCAGAGCCTCATCGCAAGATGCGTTGGGCCGGGCGGGGGCCGCGCCCGGCCC
>NZ_LPUY01000133.1 GCF_001518015.1 Tritonibacter horizontis | reverse complement strand
CCGCCCCCGCTGCCCTCTGCTTCAGTGCTGCAACCGCCCGGCACCTACGGCGACCCCTATGCGGAGGCCGCGACCTTTCAGCAATGTCTCAGCGAGGGCGACGCCAGCTATTGCAGCTTTCATTCCAGCGGCACCAAATTCTTTGTCTATGATGACGGGCGCACGCCGGGGCATGTGTTCTCGACCCTGCGGGAGCTCTGGCCCGGCGCGCCCATCACGGTCGAGGGCGACCTGGAGGCAATTTACGACCGTACCGCAGATGTGGTCCTGCGCAGCGCCATCCCGCGCCCCTGGACCGAGGCAGATACGCTGCTGGAGCGGATGCAGGGCACCTGGTATGCGGTCGACGATCCCGCCGAACGGTTCAACATCCTCGGCGCGGAACGCGAAAGCTCCTACGATGACGCCTATATCAGTCTGGAATACCTGAGCGTGCGGGACCAATGCGACGATTTCGCCGGGGCCGGGCCCTATCTTTATGCGCGCGATGAGGAAACGGGAGACGATTTTTGTTATGTCATCGACAGCGTCGGGGACTATCGCATGACATTGATGTATCTACCCGACGGTCATTTCCTCGAATATCGCAACCTCGACTGAACCGCGGCGCGCCCGCCGCAAGACCCGCCTGTCCCTGTATCAAGCCTGTGTCCAGACCCTGTGGACGCACCACCAAAAACCTGTGTGATGCGTCACAACCGGTCTGGGGGACCGCCCTAAAAGGCGCCATAAAAACAGGCCCGTCCCGGGTGCGGGAACGGACCTGTATCTGTCGTCTCTGTCAGGCAGGGCGCGATCAGAGCTGCGCCATGACCTCGTCGGAGGCTTCAAAGTTGGTGGTGACCCGCTGGACATCGTCGTCATCCTCCAGCGCATCGACCAGCTTCATCAGCTTCTGCATGCCCTCGAGGTCCAGTTCAGTGGTGGTCGAGGGCTTCCAGATCAGCTTGGTGCTCTCGGATTCGCCCAGCTCCGCCTCAAGCGCGGTGGAGACATCGTTGAGGTCGGTATCGGCGCAATAGATCGAATGGCCATCCTCGGAGCTTTCGACATCCTCCGCCCCTGCCTCGATGGCGGCCATCATCACGGTGTCCGCATCGCCCACGGCGGCGGGATAGGTCACCTCGCCCTTGCGGTCGAACATGAACCCGACCGAGCCCGTCTCGCCCAGATTGCCGCCGTTCTTGGAAAACGTCGAGCGCACATTGGAGGCGGTGCGGTTCTTGTTGTCGGTCATCGCCTCGACGATCACCGCAACGCCATTGGGCCCGTAGCCCTCATAGCGGATTTCATCGTAATTCTCGGCGTCGCCCCCGATGGCCTTCTTGATGGCGCGTTCGATCACGTCCTTGGGGACGGACTGGCTCTTGGCCTCCTTGACCGCCAGACGCAGACGCGGGTTCTTTTCAGGGTCCGGGTCGCCCATTTTGGCGGCCACGGTGATCTCCTTGGCCAGTTTGGAGAAGAGTTTGGATCGTGCAGCATCCTGGCGACCTTTACGGTGCTGGATGTTCGCCCATTTTGAATGGCCTGCCATGGTGCATCCTTGACTTTGAGTTCGTGAAACTGGCGCCCATATAGACCCGGAGGGCCATGGCTTTCAAGCGTGGGCTTGCAGCCGCCGATGCCGTGTCGTTCGGCGCGTGTTCTGCTTGCCAGTGACACCGGGTTCACTAGAGTGGCGCCATGACACTGGACCAGACCCTGCTTTTCGCCCTGTTCGCGACCGTTTTCGCCCTCTTGCTCTGGGGGCGGTTCCGCTATGACCTGGTGGCCTTTGCCGCCCTGATGGTGGCCGTGGTGCTGGGCCTGGTGGAGACCGAAGCCGCCTTTGCCGGGTTTGGCCATCCGGCGACGCTGGTGGTGGCGCTGGTGCTGATCGTTTCGGCAGGATTGGTGAAATCCGGGGCGGTGCATCTGATCACCCGCACGCTGGTGGATCAGAGCCGCGGCCTGGGCGCGCATATCGCGCTGATGGGCAGCGTCGGGGCGATCCTGTCGGCCTTTATGAACAACGTGGCGGCGCTGGCGCTGTTGATGCCGGTGGATATCCAGACCGCCCGCAAGGCCGGTCGGGCGCCGGGGCGCAGCCTGATGCCGCTGTCGTTTGCGACCATCCTTGGCGGCATGGCGACGCTGATCGGCACACCGCCGAATATCATCATCGCCACCATCCGCCAGGACGCCCTGGGGGCGCCGTTTCGGATGTTCGATTTCGCCCCTGTCGGGCTGGCGGCGGCGGCGGCGGGGCTTGCCTTTGTGGCGCTGTTCGGCTGGCGGCTGATCCCGGATCGGTCCGAGGCTGCCGGGGCCGCCGCCAGCCAGCTGGCACCCTATATCGCAGAGCTGACCGTGCCGGAGGGCTCTGAGCTGATCGGCAAGCGGCTGGGCAGTCTGGACAGCGATGCAGACAAGGCGGATGTGGTGATCCTCGGGCTGATCCGCGATGGCAAGCGCCGGTATGGCCGGGCCAGCGGCGCCCTGTTGCAGGTCGGTGATACGCTGGTTCTGGAGGCCACACCGGGCGCGCTGGACGAGTTCCGCTCGACCCTGAACCTCGATTTCTCTGATGCGGCGCGAGAAGAAAAACTAAAGGCGGCCGGCGACGGGCTGGAGCTGGTCGAAATGGTGGTGACAGAGCACGCCCGCATCCGTGGCCGCAGCGCCCAGAGCGTCGGCCTGTCCTGGCGTCAGGGGGCGGTCCTGCTGGGGATTGCCCGCCAGGGGCAACGGCTGACCAAACACCTGCGCCAGACCGAGGTGGTGCCGGGCGATATCCTGCTGGTGCTGTGCCCGCGTGACCATGGGACGGCGGTGACCGATTGGCTCGGCTGTCTGCCGCTGGCCGCGCGCGGCCTGTCGGTGACCGCGAATGACAAGACCTGGTGGGCCATCGGCCTTTTTGCGGCGGCGGTGGCGGCGGCCTCGGTCGGGCTGGTCTATCTGCCGGTCGGGCTGGGACTGGTGGCGATCGGCTATGTGCTGCTGAAGATCCTGCCGGTGGCCGAAATCTACGACCATGTGGAATGGCCGGTGGTGGTGTTGCTGGGGTCGATGATCCCGCTGGGCCAGGCGCTGGAAAGCTCTGGCGGCACGCAGTTGCTGGCCCGTTCGCTGGTGACCTTGACCCATGGCATGCCGGCCTGGGCGATCCTGACCGCGCTGATGGTGGTGACCATGACGCTGTCGGATGTGCTCAACAACACCGCGACCGCCATCGTTGCCGCGCCGGTCGGCATATCCATGGCCAACGCGCTGGAGGTGTCGCCCGATCCGTTCCTGATGGCCGTCGCCGTGGCCGCCTCGGCTGCCTTCCTGACCCCCATCGGACACAAGAACAACACGCTGGTGCTGGGCCCCGGTGGCTATCGGTTTGGCGATTACTGGCGTATGGGTCTGCCGCTTGAAATCCTGGTCATCGCCGTGTCGATCCCGGCGATCCTGTTCTTCTGGCCGCTTTGACCGCCAAGGCCCACTGGCCGCACTGACGGCCAAGTCCCAGACAAGGCGCCCAGCTGCGGGCGGGCGCGGTTGACAGCTGTCAACCGCTGGTGTCCACCTTGGTGGCATCGGTCTGCACCGTGCGGACATAGCGCAGCATCTCGGTGCCGGCCTCGTCCATCAGGGTCAGCGACGCCGGTTCGACCCGGAATGTCGCCACCGCCGCCAGCAACGCCAGTACCCGTTCTTCCTGCGCGGCAACCGCTTCGGCGCAGGCCATCATCGTGCCGGCAATCTGATCTGGAAAGGCAATCTGCGCATCGCCAATTTCGGCCCGACCGCGAAACCGGTTGCAGCCGAAACCGACCGCAAAGGCGCCGTCATCGGCGAACTGCAGGTCCAGATCGCCGCGGCCTTCGACCGGCGGCTCGCCCTCGATCAGCGCCAGCGTCCAGATGGTATTGTCCAGCACCGATTGCGCCGGTTCCGTGGCGCGGGCCTGCGCGCCCAGCATGATGACCGATGCAACCGTCAAGACCATCGCGATAAACAAATTTCGGGGTGCCATTCTGTGTCCCTTCCCAATCCTCTGCCGCCTATAGGAAGAGATGGGATCGCAAGGACCGGGAACAAGCCAGCCCTCCGCGCCAAACGCAGGCTGGGCGGAAAGGCGCGCACCGGCGGCGGACCGCCTGACGCGCCCTGACCCAGCGGACCTAAAGCGGCCAGATCAGCGGAATGACCGCAGAGGCCAGCAGCCCCATCGACAGGTTCAGCGGGATACCGACCCGCAGGAAATCAGAGAATTTGTAGCCGCCCGGACCATAGACCAGCATATTGGTCTGATAGCCGATCGGGGTCGCAAAGGAGGCGGAGGCCGCAATCATCACCGCCACCACCAGCGGCCGCGGATCAAGCCCCATCGCCTGCGCCAGACCGACAGCAATCGGGGTCACCACCACCGCCACGGCATTGTTGGACACCAGCTCTGTCAGGATCGAGGTCAGGAGATAGACCGCCCAGACCAGAAAGAATGGCGGCAGATCCGACAGCACCGGAGAAATCCCGCGCACGATCAACTGCACCGCGCCCGAGCTTTCCAGCGCCGCCCCGATAGCCAGCATGGAAAAGATCAGCGCCAGCAGGCGGCCATCGACAAAAGAAAACGCCTCGTCCGCATCGATACAGCGGGTGACCAGAACCAGCGCCACCGCCAGAATCGACAGCATCAGGATCGGCGCCAGACCGAAGGCTGCGCCCAGCACGATGCCGATCATGCCGGCAATGGCAATCGGTGCCTGTTTGCGGCGGTAGGCCCGCTGGGTGGGCTGGGACACATCGGCCATGTCCATCTCTGCGGCGAGGCGCTGAATATCGCCCGGCGCCCCTTCCAACAGCAGGGTGTCGCCGACCCGGACCACCAGATCGTCAAGCTGCACGCCGATGTTCTGGTTGCGCCGGTGAACCGCAAGCACATAGACCCCGTAGCGGCGACGCAGGCGCATCGCCCCCAGCGACCGGCCCACCATGCGGCAGCCCGGCGTGATCAGCACCTCGACCGTTTTGGTTTCCACGGCAGACACCTGATCGACGCGTTTCAATTGCTTGTTGCTCTGAAGGCTGAGGAGTTCGGTCATCTGGGTGCGCAGCACCACCCGGTCGCCCACCTGCAATTCGATGCCGTCCAGATTGCGGCGCAGCGAGTCATCGCCGCGGATCACGTCGATCAGCCGCACGCCGGGGCGTTTGAAGAGCTGGACCCCGTTGGGGGCGCGACCGATCAGGTTGCTTTCCGGGGGGATCACCGCCTCGGTAAAGAACTTCATCTTGGAGCGGTCCGACAATAGCATCGCCATACTGTCCCGGTCCGGCAGCAGGCGCGGTGCGATAAATCGCAGATAGACCATGCCCCAGGCCACCACCACCAACCCCAGCGGCGTGACCTCGAAAATCGAAAAGCCCGCCAGCCCCTGCGCGCGGGCGACACCATCAACCAACAGGTTTGTGGAGGTGCCGATCAGCGTCAGCGTCCCGCCCAGGATCGCCGCGTAGGACAGCGGGATCAGCATCTTGGACGGGGGCACGTTGAGGGTGCGGGAAATCTGGATAAAGACCGGGATCATCACCACCACCACCGGCGTGTTCGACACAAAGGCCGAGGCGACGATCACAAAGAGCATCAGCATCGCAACTGCGGCCTTCGGGCTGACCTCGGCCTTTTTGCGTGCCAGCGAGGTAAAGGCATCCAGCGCGCCCGTACGCACCAGCGCCCCCATGATCAGGAACATCGCCGCGATGGTCCAGGGCGCCGGGTTGGACAGCACCGGCAGGGCCTCGCTATAGGGCAGCACGCCGGTGATCAGCATGGCCGAAACCCCACAGATCGCGACGACCTCGGTGGGGAGCGTTTCGCGCAGGAAGGCGGCAAACATCGCAACCACGATCAGCAGCGCCAGAATTGCGCTCCAGGTATCACCAGTTTGAAAGAGAAGCATTAAATTCACAGGTCCAAGGATTGCGCCCGCCACGCTCCGGGGTGGGGCTTCAGCCAGCGCATAGTTTCGCCGATCCGGTTGCGGTCAGCAAGTGATTGTGTGGGAAAAGATATTCGCCCCGTGGAAACATCGCCACAGCTGCGAAAAATTTCTGCGTCGGTACCGGCTGGCGGCATCAAGACCCGGCGCCCGTCAGCGCCGTTCTGGTCCTGCCTGTTGCAGCAACCCGCCCTGACGCACCATCTCGACCCGTTTGGCCGCACCGGTGCGGTCATCGGTTTCCACATAGACCCCAGAGAGCGTTGCCGGCTGCGTGGCAGGGGTGAAGCGCCCCTTGGGCATGCCGGTCAGAAAGCGGCGCATCGGTTCGGCTTTTTCCATGCCGATCACCGAATTATAGTCGCCGCACATGCCCGCATCCGTCAGATAGGCGGTGCCACCTTCAAGGATCTGCGCGTCACCGGTTGGCACATGGGTGTGGGTCCCCACCACCAGCGAGGCCTTGCCATTGCAGAAATGGCCCATCGCCATTTTCTCCGAAGTTGCCTCGCAATGCATATCGACGATGATCGCCTGGGCCAGCCCGCCGCGCGGATGCGATTTCAGCACCCCTTCGACTGCACCGAAGGGATCATCAAAGGCGCGCTTCATGAAGACCTGTCCAAGCACCTGAAGAACCAGCACTTTTTGACCACCGCGCGCGGTGAACAGACGGTGCCCGCGCCCCGGCGCGCCCTTGGCAAAGTTCAGCGGCCGCACCAGGCGGCTGTCCTGTTCGATGTATTGCAGCATGTCCTTTTGATCAAAGGCATGATCGCCCAGGGTGACGCAATCCGCCCCGGCGTCAAACAAAACCTTGGCGTGTTCTCCCGAAAGCCCCATCCCGTTGGAGGCATTTTCGCCGTTCACCACGACAAAATCCAACCGCCAGTCTTCGCGCAGGCGCGGCAGGGTTTCGGTTATCGCCGCACGTCCCGCGCGGCCCATGACATCGCCAAGAAACAGAATTCGCATGGCTAACGGGATAGGCGCTGCAGCGGCGCGCCACAAGGGCCAAAACCGCCCGTTGCGCTTTGACGTGGCTGCAATTGACAGCATCCGGCGCCGCAAAGGGATGGGGCGGGTCATTGCCGATGCGCCGACTGGGGCGCGCGACACTGTTCTCTCTTCCGGAACAGTTTGACGATGTTGGAAAAATTGGGCCGAAAGCGGCGCTCGGAGGATCGTCATTTTCCCGCAAGTTGATAAAATCGTTGCATTTTTGACCAAAGGCGGCAAGCCTTGCATCAGGCGGCTGTTTTCCTGCCTGCGCCCGACGCTTGCCCGGCCTGACGCCCTGCCCCGACCTTGCCCTGACGCCCTGCCCTGACGCCTGGGCGCGCATCCCATCGCCGCCGCTGCCAAGAGAGTGAAGATGACCAACCCGATTTTGAACCTAGATCCCGATAGCCTGCTTTTGTCCACAAAAGAGGCCCGCGCGGCGGCACAGACCCTGGCCCCGGAGTATCAGTCCAAGACCCCGTTCCACTATGGCGGCTTTGACAATTTCCTGCCGCCCGAGATCCTGGACCGCGTGCGTGCCGAGCTGACCCAGCTGCCGGAGGCGGAAAACAGCTATGACCGGCCGCAGGAACGGTTGAAGACCTCCTACGTGCCGGAGCGCCTGCCCGCCTATACGCGGCAGCTGTTTTACGCGCTGAATTCCCGTCCGGTGCTGGCCTTCGTGGAGGAGGTCACCGGCATCAAGGGCCTGATCCCGGATCCCTATTTCGCGGGCGGTGGCGTGCATGTGGTGGCCAATGGCGGCCATCTGGATATCCATGCGGATTTCAACCATCACGCGGCGCTGAACCTGGAACGGCGGGTCAACATGCTGATCTACCTCAACAAGGACTGGCGCGCGGATTACGGCGGCTCCTTCGAGGTCTGGGACGAGAATATGGCCAACAAACTAGGCAGTTACGTGCCGGAGTTCAATCGGATGTGCATGTTCTCCACCTCCTCCGACAGCTGGCATGGCAACCCGGAGCCGGTGAACCACCCGGCGGGCGAACCGCGCATGTCGATCGCGCTGTATTACTACACCGCGACCTGGGACAGCAGCCGCAAATCCCACACCACGCTGTTCAAACCCCGCCCCGGCAGCAAGGACCAGCGCGACCGGCAGGTGGCACGACGCGCCCTGCTGCAGGACCTGTTGCCACCGGTGATCCACCGCAAGCTCGCCTGGCGGCTGGAAAAGCTGGGCTTTTGATCACGACGCGCGCCGCCGGGGTTGTTGGCGACCCCGTGCGGACGTGCATCAGCGTTTGAAATCCATGATCCGGCTTTCGGTGACGATCATGTCGAGCGGCTGGTCGGTGGCCTCCAGCGGCAGGTGGTCCGCCTCTTGCGCATCAAAGGCAAAACCGATGGCAAGGGTCGCGCGCCGGGCGCGCAGGCGCTGCAGCGTGCGGTCGTAAAACCCGCCGCCATACCCCAGGCGATTGCCGGAGCGGTCAAAACTCACCAGCGGCACGATCAGGATCTCCGGGTCGAAATACTCATCTACCTCCGGCACCCGCGCGCCGAACGGCCCGTCGCGCAGCGCGCCCTCCGGGTGCCAGCGGCTGAACTCCAGCGGCAGCCCTGCCCCCTGGATCACCGGCACGCCCACCGGGCCGTGGGCAGCCGCTTCGGCCATCACCGCGAGGGGGTCGATTTCGGTGCGGATCGCCATGTAGCCCGCCAGCGGCACGCCGCGATAGCCGGCCAGAACCTCGGCCAGATGGCCGGCCACGCCGGGACGCTGACGTTCAAAAGCGCCCTTGCGGCGCACGAAGGCCGCCTGCCGCGCCGCCGCCTTGACCTGTTTCAGGGCTGCCAGATCCTGGTCCGTGTCGCGCCTGTCGCTCATATCCAGTTCTCCCATTGGCTGGCCCTGCGGGCCCGGTCAGATCAAGATGGCCCCGGCAAGGCCAAGAAAGGCGAAAAAGCCCACAACATCGGTCACGGTGGTGACAAAGGCGCCAGAGGCCAGCGCCGGGTCGACCCCGATCCGGTCCAGGATAACCGGGATCACCGTGCCCGCCAGCCCGGCGACGACCAGGTTGATGACCATTGCGGCACCGATCACCACGCCCAGCATCGGGGTGCCAAACCAGATCACCCCGATGATCCCCATGACGACGGCAAAGATACCACCATTGATCAGCCCCACCAGCACCTCGCGGCGGATGACGCGCCAGACGTTGGCACCGGTCAGGTCGCGGGTCGCGAGGGCGCGCACCGCCACTGTCAGGGACTGCGTTCCGGCATTGCCCCCCATCGAGGCCACAATCGGCATCAGCACCGCAAGCGCCACGAATTGCGCAATCGTCGCCTCGAACTGGGCAATGACCATCGAGGCAAAGATCGCCGTCACCAGGTTCACCGCCAGCCAGGGAAAGCGCTGCTTGGTGGTCTCGGAAACCTTGTCGGACAGGCTGCCGTCGCCGACACCGGCCAGGCGCAGGATGTCTTCCTCGTGTTCTTCGTCCAGCACGATCATCGCATCGTCAATGGTGATCGCCCCGACCAGGCGGCCGTCGTCATCAACCACCGGGGCCGAAATCAGGTGATACTGGTTGAAGGCATAGGCCACGTCTTCCTCGTCCTGATCGGCGGGAATGATCTGAAAGGTCTCTTCCAGCAGATCCATCAGCGGCGTGGTGCGGCGCGCACTCATCAAGCGGCCCAGCGTCACCTGCCCGATGGGGCGCACGCGGGGGTCAACGACCACCACGTGATAGAATTGCTCTGGCAGATCCTCCGCCTCGCGCATGTGGTCAATGGCCTGGCCCACGGTCCAGTGTTCCGGCGCCATCACCACCTCGCGCTGCATCAACCGGCCGGCAGAGTTCTCCGGGTAGCGCAGCGATTGTTCAACCGCGACCCTGTCGGAATCCTCCAGCGCGCCAAGGATGGCCTCTTGCTGGGGTTCTTCGAGGTCTTCGAGCAGGTCGACCACATCGTCGCTGTCCAGCTCGCGGACCGCTTCGGCCAGCACCTGCGGGTTCAGCGCGGTGATGACCTCTTCGCGGATGGAATCGTCCAGCTCCGACAGGATGTCACCGTCGAACTCGCGCCCGTACAGGCGGATCAACCGCCCGCGATCAAAGGAATTGACCTGCTCCAGAAGGTCAGCGATGTCCGCCGGGTGCAGCGGTTCCATCAGGTCGACAAGCGTGTCCCGGTCATCGCGGTCCAGCGCAAAAAGGATCTGCGCCACCCGTTTGCGATCCAGGTTGTAGACGTCGTCGCTCGACACGTCTGTCTCGGGGGTGGTTTCGCCTGTCGTCATCCGCAGCCCTCCGGTTTTTATAGATCTTACTGTTTACGGGGCGAACCGGTGTAAAACAACGCCTCGTCAGCAATTTACCCCGGCCCTGCGGAGGCCTATCCTGTGTCCAGGTGATTTGACAACAGGTGTGACGCACAGATGGAACAAGATCTCATTCTCGCCGGGCGGGTGCTGTCCTTTGTGGCATCGCCCTTTGCAACCGACCGCCCTGAGGACGCCGTGGAACTGCACGAGGCGATTGGTCTGCGCGGTGGGAAAATCATTGCATTGGGGGACCGGCTGGCGCTGCAAAAGGCGCTGCCCGACGCCAGCTTGATCGACCACGGCACGCAGCTGATCCTGCCCGGTTTTGTCGATGCCCATGTCCATTATCCGCAGACCGCCATCATCGCCAGCTGGGGCAAACGGCTGATCGACTGGCTCAATACCTATACTTTTCCCGAGGAGGCCCGGTTTGGCGATCCGGCCTATGCCGCAGAGATCGCGACCCGGTATCTGGACCTGACCACCGCCTGTGGCACCACCACGGTGGCCAGCTATTGCACCATCCACCCCGCCAGCGTCGAAGCGCTGTTCACCGCCGCCCAGGCGCGCGGCCAGCGGGTGGTGGCGGGCAAGACCTGCATGGACCGCAACGCCCCCGAAAGCCTGCGCGACACCGCCCAGAGCGCCTATGACGACAGCGCCGCGCTGATTGGCCGCTGGCACGGAGTGGACCGGCTGACCTATGCGATCACGCCACGGTTTTCGCCCACCTCGACGCCGGAGCAACTGGAGGCGCTCGGCGCGCTCTGGGCTGCGCATCCCGATTGTCTGATGCAGACCCACCTGAGCGAGCAACTGGACGAAATCGACTGGGTTGCGCAGCTTTTCCCGCAGGCGCGCGACTATCTGGACACCTACGAGGGGTTTGGCCTGCTGCGCGACGGCGCGGTCTTTGGCCATGCGATCCACCTGCAGCAGCGCGAAAAGGACCGGTTGCTGGAAACCGGCGCCAGCCTTGTGCATTGCCCCACCTCGAATACGTTCATCGGGTCGGGGCTGTTTGACATGGCCGGATTGATGGCCGATGGGCATCGGATCGGACTGGCGACAGACACCGGCGGCGGGTCGAGTTTTTCGATGCTGCGCACCATGGCCGCCGCCTATGAGGTGGCGCAGCTGCGCGGCGCGGCGCTGCATCCGGCACAGCTGTTGTGGCTCGCGACCCAAGGCTCCGCCCGGGCGCTGCATCTGGAGGACAAGGTCGGCAATCTGACGGTCGGGATGGAGGCCGATCTGCTGGTGCTGGACCTCGCCTCCACCGCCGCGATTGCCCAGCGGTCCCGGCAGGCGCAGGATCTGTGGGAAGCGGTCTTTCCCACCTTGATGATGGGGGATGACCGGGCGATCCGCGAGGTGCGCATTGCCGGCCGCAAGGTGGTTTGACGGCAACAAGATGGCTGGCTGTGACTGAAGGTCCCGGTCTCAGGGATCGCCCCCCCCTTCTGCCC
>NZ_LPUY01000132.1 GCF_001518015.1 Tritonibacter horizontis | reverse complement strand
ACCCGCCACAGCATCAGGCGACGCCAGCGGTCAGGTCGCCGACACCCACTCCGATACCGATACAGATACCGGCCCCGAGATGCGGGTCACCCTGCGCAACACCCCGACAAAAACCGGCACTGCACCCGCGCAGCCGCTTGGTCTGGCGATGTCCACTAACGGCCTGCAGATCGGATCGCTCCAGGGTGGGCTTGGCGCGATATCTGCGGCGGCGTCGGACACGACGCGCGGCAACAGCAGCGCCAAGGTTATTTCCTCGCCGCCCGCGCCACCACAGGATTTCCGCGAAATCCGCGCCTCCCGCGCCAATGTCCGTCTTGGCCCCAGCACCGAATTCCCGGTCATGGCACAGCTTCTGGCCGGAGATCGCGTGCGGGTTCTGGACGAAGACCCTTCGGGCTGGGCCTTGCTGGAAAATCCGCGCACCGGCGACGTCGGCTGGATTGCCGCTTCCCTGCTGAGCGCGAAAGGGTCATAACTCAGCCCCGACGACCTGTCTGGGGGCACAATGACCAAATCAATCCTGATCACCGGTTGCGCATCGGGCATCGGCCACGCCTGCGCGCTGCATATGCGCGCGGCCGGCTGGCGTGTCTTTGCCTCCTGTCGCCGCGCTGCGGATTGCGCCCGGATGCATGAACTTGGTTTTGACAGCCCGCGGATCGACTACACCGACGCCGACAGCATCCAAAGCGGCCTTGCCGAGGTACTTGCCAGCACCGGCGGCACGCTGGACGCGCTGTTCAACAACGGCGCATATGGCCTGCCCGGCGCGGTCGAAGACCTGCCGACTGCGGGCCTGCGGGAGATTTTCGAAACCAATTTCTTCGGCTGGCACGAACTGACCCGCCAGGTCATCCCGGTGATGCGGGCGCAGGGGCACGGGCGGATCGTGCAGAACTCGTCGGTTCTGGGGCTGGTCACCTACCCATGGCGCGGCGCCTATGCGGCGACGAAATTTGCCCTGGAGGGGCTGAGCGATACCCTGCGACTGGAACTGACGGGCAGTGGTATCCATGTCATCCTGATCGAACCCGGGCCGGTGACGTCGAAAATTCGCGAAAACTCCATTCCGCATTTCGAAACCCATATCGACTGGAAATCCTCCCCCCTGCGGGCGCTCTACGAGGCGAAGCTTCTGAAACGGCTCTATCAGTCCAGCGGGCCGGATGCCTTTGAACTGCCGCCCTCCGCCGTCGCCCAAAAGCTGGCCCGCGCGCTGACCGCCAAGCGTCCGCGCGCCCGCTACTATGTGACCACGCCGACCTATATCGCGGGCACCCTGCGCCGCATTCTGACAACACGGGCAATTGACCGCATTCTCCTGCGCTTTAAATAGTTGCATCCCGCCCGGACGCGGGCGGCACAGAGCGACCGCAACACAACACGAAGGACCAGAGACACAATGGGCTCTCCACTCTATATCTTGGGCATTCTGGCGATGGCTGCGGTGGCCGTGGTGCTGGCAATCGGCATCGGCGGGTTTGGCGTCGGTGGCGCATTCAACCACCGCAACGGCAATCGCATGATGCGGTTGCGGATTTTTTTCCAGTTTGTCGCCGTCGTCCTGATGGTCGCCTTTGCCTATTTCGCCGGAGGACGCAGCTAAGCCATGGTCGTTCTGAACAAGATCTACACCCGCACCGGCGACAAGGGCGATACCGCGCTTGGCAACGGATCCCGCGTTGCAAAACATTCCGCCCGTGTCACTGCCTATGGCACAACGGACGAGCTGAACGCCCAGGTCGGCGTGGCACGGCTGGTGGCCGAGGGCGCGCTGGACGCGGCCCTGGCCCGCATCCAGAATGACCTCTTTGACCTTGGCGCGGATCTCTGCCGCCCGGACATGGAACAGGACGCCAAGGCAGAATACCCGCCGCTGCGGATGGCCCAGTCGCAGGTCGACCGGCTCGAAGCGGAAATCGACGAGATGAACAAGGACCTCGCCCCGCTGCGCAGCTTTGTGCTGCCCGGCGGCAGTGCCCTTGCGGCCCACCTGCATGTCTGTCGCACCGTAGCGCGCCGGGCGGAACGGCTGACCACCGAACTTGCCACGCTGGAAAACGTCAACGCGCCGGCGTTGGTCTATCTCAACCGGCTGTCGGACTGGTTTTTCGTCGCCTCCCGCGCCGCCAACGACAATGGCAGCCAGGATGTGCTCTGGGTGCCGGGCGCCAATCGCTGACAGCGGCCGGGCACCGCACCCCGGGCCACCGCCGTCGATTCGGTCCCGTTGGCGCAAACACAACAACACGCTTCGCTGAGGCGGTGTTTTTTCGTGCGCTGCCCGTCCATTAGGCGATGAAAGTTCCGCAACGAAATTCCGCTTTCTTTTGCCGAACGCGACGTCGGAGAGCCAAAACGTGACGATTTTACCCTGTTGTCACACAGCGCGAGCCGGTATCAACACTCTCGAGAGCACTCATGGGGCCCGCCTTGATGGGACCCAATTGTTAAGGAGAAACGCCAAATGAAGGTACTCGTACCTGTCAAACGCGTGATTGACTACAACGTGAAGGTTCGCGTGAATGCGGACGGCAGCGGTGTTGATCTCGCCAACGTCAAAATGTCGATGAACCCTTTTGACGAGATTGCCGTCGAAGAAGCCATCCGGCTCAAGGAAGCAGGCAAGGCGGACGAAGTCGTCGCAGTGTCCATAGGCGTCGAGAAAGCGCAGGAAACCCTGCGCACCGCGCTCGCCATGGGTGCGGATCGCGCCATTCTGGTCGTGGCCGCCGATGACGTGCACACCGACATCGAACCGCTCGCCGTTGCCAAGATCCTTGCAAAGGTGGTCGAGGAAGAACAGCCCGGTCTGGTGCTGGCTGGCAAGCAGGCGATCGACAACGACATGAACGCCACCGGTCAGATGCTCTCTGCCCTTCTGGGTTGGTCGCAGGCGACTTTTGCCTCCGAGCTGGACATCGACGGCGACACCGCCAAGGTGACCCGCGAAGTGGACGGCGGCTTGCAGACGATCTCTGTCAAGATGCCGACCATCGTCACCGTTGATCTGCGCCTGAACGAGCCGCGTTATGCCTCGCTGCCGAACATCATGAAGGCCAAGAAAAAGCCGCTCGACAAGAAAACCGCCGCCGACTACGGCGTCGATGTCACCCCGCGCCTGACCGTGGTGGAGACCAAAGAGCCCGAGACCCGCGCCGCCGGTATCATCGTCGGCTCGGTTGACGAGCTGGTTGCGAAACTCAAAGATGCGGGGGCTGTGTAATGGCTGTTCTTCTCCTTGCCGAAGTGACCAATGGCGAACTGGCGATGGACGCCACCGCCAAGGCTGTCTCCGCCTCCAAATCGCTGGGTGATGTGACCGTTCTCTGCGCCGGGGCCTCTGCCGCTGCGGCCGGTGACGCCGCCGCCAAGATCGATGGCGTTGCCAAGGTTCTGGTTGCCGAAGACGACAGCCTCGGCCACCGTCTGGCGGAACCCACCGCCGCGCTGATCGCGGGCCTTGCCGGTGACTACAGCCACATCGTCGCGCCCGCGACCACTGATGCCAAGAACATCCTGCCCCGCGTCGCGGCTCTCCTCGATGTGATGGTGATCTCTGACGTGACCGCCGTGGTCGATGGCGATACCTTTGAACGTCCGATCTATGCCGGCAACGCGATCCAGGTGGTGAAATCCTCCGACGCGACAAAGGTGATTTCCTTCCGGACCTCCACCTTTGACGCTGCGGGCGAAGGCGGCTCTGCCTCGGTCGAGACCATCTCGGCCGCAGAAAACCCCGGCCTGTCCTCCTGGGTCGAAGACAAAGTCGCCGAAAGCGACCGCCCGGAGCTGACGTCGGCAGGCGTTGTTGTGTCCGGCGGCCGTGGCGTTGGGTCTGAGGAAGACTTCAAGATCATCGAAGCCCTTGCCGACAAACTCGGCGCGGCGGTTGGCGCATCCCGTGCGGCGGTTGACTCGGGCTTTGCCCCGAACGACTGGCAAGTGGGTCAGACCGGCAAAGTGGTGGCACCGGACCTTTATATCGCTGTCGGCATTTCCGGTGCGATCCAGCACCTTGCGGGCATGAAGGATTCCAAGATCATCGTCGCGATCAACAAGGACGAAGAAGCACCGATCTTCCAGGTCGCGGATTTTGGCCTTGTGGCGGACCTCTTCCAGGCGGTTCCGGAACTGACCGAGAAACTCGGCTGATCCCCGGCTGCCTGTTAAAGGCAGCACGCGACAACACAGGGCCCGCGTCTGGCGTGGGCCCTTTTCTATTTCGCGGGTTCTATGTTCTCCACTCGGTCGGCGCTTTTATCGCAACCTGCCTATTCCAAACTGCCAATCCAGCGCGCCGATCTCAGTCAGCCGATCCCGACATAGCAATCAGGTTTGTTGCGCGGCCCCTATCGCCCTTACAGCGCAACCACTGGGCGGTCCCGCGCCGACGCCCGGACGCGCCTTCAGGCGGCCGCCATCAGGCGCAGCAGGCGCGCCGCCACCGCATCTGCAATGCGATCATGTTCCTTGGGGCCGACCATCAGCCGGGCCGTCGGCAGATCCATCGGACCAAAGACCATCCCCGGCACATCCTGCGCTTGCCCCGCAGTTGACACGTCCAGCTCGATCACATCCAGCACACGCCCCCGCAGCGCCTCGACCATCTCCGGCTTGATCAATGTTGGCGACGGGCCGAGCGTCTCTGTCGCCCCCATGTCGTACCGCAACCAAAGCAACACGACACGTCCCTCCAGTGCGGTAATCAGCCGTCCCATGCGGGTCAGCCAGGTTTCCTGCAGATCACTGCACACCCGGGCGAACCGGTCCTCAGATATTTTTCGCAGCGAGGTCAGCAGATGTTTGTTGAAATGATAGTCGGTAAAATCGACCTCGGGGTAGAGATGCGTCAAACTCTCGTAGGCGCGCAGGAACCTGTCATTGCGCCGTGGATGCACCTTATAGAAACTGTTGGTGAGGTTCTGGGCCCCCATGACCTGCAGGATCGTCAGATCACCGGCTGTTGCGATATCCAGGAGCGACGAATCGTGCAGAAAGGCATCCACCCCGGCATTGATGCTGCCCAGATTGATACAAGCCACCCCAACCTGATTTTCCGCCCCCTGCGGAAAGGGGCGTTCGACAAACCGCCCGAAGACTTCGGTTCCACCTAGAAAACTGATATAAGGGCCACGCAACTCCCGCGCGGGGCCTCGAACGCGCAGTCTGGACTCGCCATAACTGCATAACTCGCTCACAAGCGCGTCGGCGCTTTTGAGTTCATAGCTCATGTCTTCCACCACTTTTTCACCCAAGTGCCATACTGGCGTCAGAATCTTTCCAAACTGCTAATTGGCAATTTTGCTGAAAACCGCGCCTATTGCCTTGTTTCTGCAGTCGCGAAGCCGGTAGTATCCCGCCGCAGGCACAACGAAAGGCCATCCATTATGGACGTGAAACAAGTCGGGATTATCGGTGCAGGTCAGATGGGCAATGGCATTGCTCACGTCATGGCGCTTGCCGGATTTCATGTTGTTCTCAATGACATAAGCCAGCAATCGCTCGACAATGCACTGTCGCTGATCCAAAAGAATCTGTCGCGTCAGGCCAGCCGTGGCAAGATCACCGAGGCCGAGGTCGCGGACGCCATGGGGCGGATCTCAACCACGCTGGTCTTGGCGGATCTTGGCAAGACCGATCTGGTGATCGAGGCCGCGACCGAACGCGAGAGCGTTAAACAAGCAATTTTCGAGGATCTTTTGCCGCACCTGCAGCCGCATACGATTCTCACCTCCAACACCTCGTCCATTTCGATCACCCGACTGGCCAGCCGGACCGACCGCCCCGAGCGTTTCATGGGGTTCCACTTCATGAACCCGGTGCCCGTCATGCAGCTGGTCGAGTTGATCCGCGGCATTGCCACCGATGAGGAGACGTTCAAGACCTGCCAGGCCGTGGTCGCAAAGCTCGGCAAAACCTCTGCCAGCGCCGAGGATTTCCCCGCCTTCATCGTCAACCGGATCCTGATGCCGATGATCAACGAGGCGGTCTATACGCTCTACGAGGGGGTCGGCTCCGTCCGCTCCATCGACGAGTCGATGAAACTGGGCGCCAATCACCCGATGGGGCCGCTGGAACTGGCGGATTTCATCGGCCTGGACACCTGTCTGGCGATCATGAACGTGCTGCACGACGGGCTGGCGGACACCAAATACCGCCCCTGCCCGCTGTTGACCAAATACGTCGAGGCCGGCTGGCTGGGCCGCAAGACACAGCGCGGCTTTTACGACTACCGGGGCGATGAACCCGTCCCCACCCGCTGAGCTGCTGCTTCGGAGCCCTCATCGCCTGAGCCCGCGCGGACAGGCGATGGCGCGGCCTGCAAGATAAATCGCGGAGGCTCCGCATGGGGCCGCAGGCCACAGGGGAAACCGCTATTTCTCTTGTCGGGACGGGGCAGCGTCTGTCAGCCCCGGATCAGGTGATGAGGGCGGCGCGGCTGCTGCTTTGGTGACTCGGAAGCTGACACAGCTCCTCTCACTAGCCGGATCAAGCGTTCGGATCACAACAGCTGGAGCCAAGCGACTGCATGCCGCCACGGAGGCCGGTCAACTAGGCTCCCCGCAACGGGATCCTATATCCGATTGAAACCGGTCTGCGTCAGCGTTTCTTGCCCAGGCTCAGCGTATGGTCGCGCAACCACGCCATGAACCCACGCGGGTCGGTATGCATCCGTTGCATCTGCGCGTCGGTCAACGGCTCACCGACCACCGGTTTTTGCGGCTTGTTGCAGGATCGCACGATCTCGTGCAGCAACAGCCCCTGGCGCAGGATCGACGACACCCGGCAGGCAATCAGATAGGCGCGCGAATTGCGGCCCGGGAAAAACATCGGCACCACCCGCGCGCCCGATCGGCGGATCAGCTGCGCGGTGAACACGTTCCACTCCCGCTCGACCGCGGGGCCGAACCAACTGTCCGACGACATCACGACACCCGAGGGAAACAGCGCCACAACGCCGCCCGCTTTCAGATGCGCCATCGCGCTTGCCCGCATTTCGACCATCTTGCGTTGCGCTTCGGGATCGTGGGGAAAGGGCACCGGGATCATGAAGGAAGTCGCCGCCTCGTCCAGACCGGTCAGAACCGAGCGTGTCAGGATCCGATAGTCCAGCCGCCGTCGGCCGATCAGCTCGGCAAAGATCATGCCATCGACCATGCCATGCGGGTGATTTGCCACCACCACCACGGGTCCCGTTTCCGGAATGCGCATGATCTGGTCTTCGGGGGTCTGCAGCTCGATCCCCATCACATCCAGCGCCCCGCGCCAGAAGTTGTTGCCCCGGTAGTCGGCATTGGTCTTTTCAAACTTCGACACCATCCGCAGAATGGTGAACTTACCGGTCAGCCACTCCAGCGTGCGGATCGCCAGCGAGGTCCAGTAGTCGTCAAAGGAGTTGGCATAGGTCAGGGTACGGCGATCATAAATCTCGTTCGCCGCCGGTGCCGGTGTCTGAGGCGCTCGCGGAGCGAGGCTCGAATTGTTGTTGTGCGCTGTGTCAGCCACTTTCACCTGTCCCGTTTTTCTGGACCGTTTCGATAGACTAATAGCCTTCACCGAATTTGTCAGCCACCAAGGCTTCTACGGCGAGGGCCAGCGCATCGGCGTCCGGTCCCGAGGTTTCGACGTCAATAGTCGTTCCTTTCGAGGCTGCCAACATCAAAAGCCCCATGATGCTGTCCCCCGAAGCGGACAAACCATCCTTGATGACTTCGGCGCTGGCATCGAAACCCTCGACCACCTCGACCAATTTTGCGGACGCCCGGGCGTGCAGGCCCTTCTCGTTGATTATTCTTAGTGATTTTCGAGCCATCTATTCTGCCGCATCCCCTTCAGGGTTCACATTCTGGGAGTTGATATATTTCCGCCCCGCCTCCAGGGCATGGCGCACCGCATCCGGCACCTCAAGATGGCGCGACTTCGCCAACTTGATCAGCATCGGCAGGTTCGCGCCATAGAGAATGCGCCGATTGACCGGCGCGCAGGCCCGCAGACTGAGGTTAGAGGGGCTCCCGCCAAAGAGATCCGTCACCACGACCACGCCGCCTCCGACATCCACCGCATTTGCCGCGGTGCAGATCTCCTGTTCCTTGGCGACACGGTCGTCTTCAGGGCCGATAGCGATCGCCATCAGCGCGGGCTGAGGCCCGACGACATGTTCGACGGCGGCCAGGTATTCCCGAGCCAACCCTCCGTGTGCGACGATCACGATCCCGATCAAGCGGTTCTCTCACTTCAATTGCTGGCCAGGCAGCTCGCGGTGCCTAATTGACACCCGCTGCCCTTCGCGCGCAAGGGCCTTTGCGAGGGTTTCCGCCAGAGTGACCGACCGATGTTGGCCGCCGGTACACCCAAAGGCGATTGATAGATGCGATTTTCCCTCTGCGCGGTAGGCCGGCAGGAGGGATTGGGTCAGATCCAGTATGCGGTCAAAGAATCCCTGGTACTTCTCATCCGCCCGCACATAGTCCTGCACCACCCCGTCGCGCCCGTCATGGGCGCGCAGATCTGGCTGCCAATAGGGATTGGCCAGAAACCGGCAGTCAAAGACCATATCGACATTGCGGGGGATGCCGCGTTTGTAGGAAAAACTATGCAGCGCCACGGCCAGGCTGTGGCCCGCCGGCGCAAAGAGCCGCTCGACCTCAGCCCGCAACTGATGCACGTTCAGCTCCGTCGTGTCGATGACCAGGTCCGCCTGCTCGCGCACCGGCTGCAACAGGTCCAACTCGCGCGACACGCCCACTTCAGGGCTTTCAGCGGGGGCCAGCGGGTGGCGCCGCCGGGTTTCCGAAAAACGGCGCAACAAGACTTCGGGATCGGCATCCAGGTAGAGAACGGTGGTCACGAAACTCTGCCGGGCCGACAGCATATCCATCACGTCCAACAGCGCCTCGGTGGAGAAATCCCGGTTCCGCGGGTCCAGACCCAGCACCATGGGCCGGTCCACCCCGCCGCCATCGACAAGGCCGGGCACCAGCCGCAGGGGCAGGTTGTCAATCGCTTCAAAGCTCATGTCTTCCAGCACGTTGAGCGCGGTGGTGCGGCCCGCCCCCGAGGGGCCGGTGACCAGCACCAGCGGCAACCGCCCCGGCGTCGGATCCGTTGTGTCGCCGCATGTGTCGGGCGCGGCGTCAGGACTGTGTTGAACCTCAGTCAGGGTCAAGAACTCCGCCTTTCAGATACTGAATCAGGGCTGCTGGAAAATGGGCGCTGTCGACGCGCCCTAGCCGCGGCAGCGCAATTCCCATCAGCTGCTCTTCTACGTGGCGCGGAAGCCGCTCTGTTTCAAGCACGCTCATATCGACAATAACGCAGAGTTGTACCTCCGACACGGCCTCCGCCTGCAGCAAACCGACCCCGCGCGCCTCGATCAGGCCGAAAATCGCTGCCGGAGCCCGCGCAAACACCTGCGCGCCACGGCGGTGCACTTCTGTTCGGTCGTCGGCCACCAGGGCGGCCCCGCGCGCCATCAGCTCCAACGCCAGCGCCGACTTGCCGCTCCCCGATGGGCCCCGGATAAGAACCCCACGCCCCGCAAGGGAAACGCAACTGGCATGCAGGATGTCCGGCCCGGAGGTGCGGGGCGGCGCGGCGGCGGTCATCGCCGGTCAGACCGGCAGGCCGACCACAAACCGCGCGCCAAGGGGTTCTGACGTGATGTCGGCTTGGGTCGGGCGAATGTTTTCGGCCCAGATCACCCCGCCATGCGCCTCGACAATCTGCTTGGAGATCGCAAGACCCAGACCGGAGTTGTTGCCGAAATGCTCGTCCGGGCGCTGGGAGTAAAATCTGTTGAAAATCTTCGACAACGCCTGTTCGGGGATGCCCGGACCGGTGTCCTCGACCACGATCAGCACGCGATTGTCGCGGCGCCGGGCCCAGACTCGAATGGCATCGCCCTCTTCGCAAAAGGAGATCGCATTGGTGATCAGGTTCACAAAGACCTGCGCCAACCGTGCCTCCAGGCCGCGAATCATGATCGGTTCGTTTGGCAGTTCGGTGATATAGTCGATGGCCTGGCTGCGGGCATCTTCGCCCAGATACTGGTTCAGATTGCCGAGCATGGTCAGCAGGTCAAAGTCCTCCTCTTCTTCCTTGACCAGCTCCGCATCCAGCCGCGACGCATTGGAGATATCACTCACCAAGCGGTCGAGCCGTCGCACATCATGTTCAATCACTTCCATCAGCTTCTCCCGCTGGTCCTCCCGGTGAACCATCCTTAGCGTGCCGACGGCTGATTGCAGACTGGCCAGAGGGTTCTTGATCTCATGTGCCACATCAGCTGCAAATTGTTCGTTACTATCGATCCGATTATAGAGCGCTTTTACCATCCCCCGCAGCGCGCGGCTCAGCCGGCCGATCTCGTCAGGCCGCGCGGAGAGGTCCGGAATGCGGATGCGACCCGGTTTTACCCGTTCGCGGTTGCGATCGCGGCCCAGCTCTGCCGCCTCAGCCAGATCCGCCAGCGGATTGGCGATGGTGGAGGCCAGAACCAGGCTCAGCCCCACCGACACCAGCAAGGCCACCACGAACATCTGCAGCACCCGCTCGCGCTCCGTGCGCACCAAAGTGTCGATTTCGCCGGTGGCGGAGGTCATCACCAGGACGCCGGCCGCCTGCCCCTGATGGAGGATCGGTGTTGCCGCCGCGTAGACCGTGCCGCCTGCCGTGTCCGGCACGGCCGCGACCTGGGTGCCGGCGCTCAGCGCGCGCTGCGTCAGGTCGGTCAGCTGTGCCTCGTTGACTTCGATCACCACGGGCGGCGTGCCATCACGGTCGCCGCCCCCAATTGCCGTCAGCAGCGAGGTCAGCGCATCGGTGATCAGGGTGCGGCCCTGATCGTTTTCGTTCAACCGGTTCAGGGCATCGGACCGCATCACCCCGCGCTGCTGATCCAGCAAGGCCAGCGAGGTGTCGTAGATGAAAACCTCGACCCCGCCGCGCAGCGACAGGTTCGCAAGCGTCTGGCCGACGTCGATACCGGTATCGGTGGTCAGGCTGACAGAGCTGGTTTCCGGCAATTGCGCCTCAAACACATCCGCCGCCAGCATCGCTTCGGAGACCAGGGTGCCAAGCCGCTGCTGCACCAGGCTCTGACGGGCAGAGTTCAGCGACAGGATGCCACCGACCAGGATGATCAGCGCAATCAGGTTGAAGGTGATGATCTTGCGCGTCAACGGCGAGCCGCGCAGAGAGAACATGCCCCGGCGTTCCCGTTTGGCGCGCATCTCGCGACCAACCGTCTGTTCCGGCGCGACCCAGTCGTCGCCCAGAACCACATCACCGGAGCGGCGCGCGTCCTGTTCCGATTGCCGGTAGATATCCGTCATCCCTGCATCGCGCATGCGCGCTTGCCTCCGCTGAAGTGCACCCGCAGACCGAGGGGCCTATTCTTCATTGTAGCGGTAGCCGATCCCATAAAGGGTTTCGATCGCCGCGAAATCCGGGTCGGCGCTGCGCATTTTCTTGCGCAGACGCTTGATATGGCTGTCGATGGTCCGGTCGTCGACATAGACCTGATCGTCATAGGCCACATCCATCAGCTGGTCGCGGCTTTTGACAAATCCGGGCCGTTGCGCCAGCGCCTGCAGCAGCAGGAATTCGGTCACGGTCAAGGAGACATCCTGCCCCTTCCAGCTGACCGCGTGACGCAGCGGGTCCATCCGCAGCTCGCCGCGCTCCATCACCTTGGTTTCCGGGGCGGTGCCGACCTCGTCCGTCGCGACCGCTTCCTGACGTCGCAGCAGGGCGCGGATACGCTCAACCAGAAGCCGTTGCGAGAAGGGTTTCTTGACGTAGTCGTCCGCCCCCATGCGCAGGCCCAGCACCTCGTCGATTTCGTCATCCTTGGAGGTGAGGAAGATCACCGGCATCTTGGATTTCTGGCGCAGACGCTGCAACAGATCCATGCCATCCATCCGCGGCATCTTGATATCAAGTACCGCCATGTCCGGCAGACGTTTGTTGAAGGCGTCAAGCGCGGCCTGACCGTCATTGTAGGTCTCGACCTCGAACCCCTCGGCCTCCAGTGTCATCGACACCGAGGTCAGGATGTTCCTGTCGTCATCGACCAAAGCAATCTTCGACATTGGATTTTGCCCTTATCTGCTCATTATTCGTTTGTTTTACGTCCTTTGTCGCTTGGAAGACGCGGCGAATCAATCCCCGATTAACGAATCGGGCGAAATCTTGGCGCTCATTGACGCAAAAATGTCTTAGTAATCGTTAAAGACCGCCGCGTGAAACAGCCGTGACGGCTCTGTGAAACAGGTGGTGGCGCTAAAGGTTCCGGTGGTTGCGCTAACTGCACCAAAGCCTCCTGTTCATCTTGCAAAACCTCATGTTAAGACCCGCAGGGAGGGTGCTAAAGTTGCACTCCGGTGCCCTTTGGCGCAGCGTTATTTCTTTGCGGCCCCTGTGCGAAGCAACATGGCCGACACCCAGGAGAGAAAAAAGATGACATCTGGACGGGTAAACCCGCAATTCCGCCTCGAGGATCAAGGCATCGAGGGTCTGGGCAATGTCTATTACAACCTCATGGAACCCGCGCTGGTCGAAGCGGCCCTTGGTCGCGGCGAAGGCACCCTTGGCAAGGGCGGCGCGTTCCTGGTGACCACCGGCAAGTTCACCGGCCGTTCGCCCAAGGACAAACATGTGGTCAAAACCGACAGCGTCGCCGACACCATCTGGTGGGAAAACAACGCCGAGATGAGCCCGGAGGGCTTTGACGCGCTCTACCTGGACATGCTGGAGCACATGAAGGGCCGCGATTATTTCGTTCAGGACCTCGTGGGCGGCGCCGACCCGGTGCATGCGATCAACGTCCGCATGGTCACTGAACTGGCCTGGCACAGCCTGTTCATCCGCCACCTGCTGCGCCGTCCCGACCGCGAGGATCTGGATGATTTCACCGCTGATTTCACCATCGTCAACTGCCCGTCCTTCAAGGCCGATCCAAAGAAACACAACTGCCGCACGGACACCGTGATCGCGATGAATTTCGACCGCAAGCTGATCCTGATCGGCGGCACCGAATATGCGGGCGAAAACAAGAAATCCGTCTTTACCCTGCTGAATTACCTGTTGCCGGAAAAAGGCATCATGCCGATGCATTGTTCTGCCAACCACGCCAAGGGCAACCCGGTGGACACGGCCGTGTTCTTCGGCCTGTCCGGCACCGGCAAGACCACGCTCTCGGCCGACCCGGACCGGGTGCTGATCGGCGATGACGAGCATGGCTGGGCCTCCAACGGCACTTTCAATTTCGAGGGGGGCTGTTACGCCAAGACCATCAGCCTCAACCCCGAGGCAGAGCCGGAAATCTATGCCACCACTGAAAAATTCGGCACCGTAATCGAAAACATGGTCTTCGACCCCGAAACCTTTGATCTGGATTTCGAGGACGACAGCCTGACCGCCAACATGCGCTGCGCCTACCCGCTGCATTATATCTCCAATGCATCGACCTCGGCACGGGGCGGCCACCCCAAGAACATCATCATGCTGACCTGTGATGCGTTCGGCGTGCTGCCCCCCATCGCGCGGCTGACCCCGGCGCAGGCCATGTATCACTTCCTGTCGGGATTCACCTCCAAGGTGGCCGGGACCGAACGTGGCGTGACCGAACCGGAACCGACCTTCTCCACCTGCTTCGGGGCGCCCTTCATGCCGCGCCGTCCCGAGGTCTACGGCAACCTGCTGCGTGAAAAAATCGCCCAGCACGGCGCGACCTGCTGGCTGGTCAACACCGGCTGGACCGGCGGCGCCTATGGCACCGGTTCGCGGATGCCGATCAAGGCCACCCGCGCCCTGCTGACGGCGGCGCTGGATGGCTCGCTGGCGAATGCCGAATTCCGCAAGGACCCGCATTTCGGCTTTGACGTGCCGGCCACCGCGCCGGGCGTGGCAGAGATCCTGCTGGATCCGCGCCGCACCTGGGATGACAAGGCGTCCTATGATCGCCAGGCCGAAAAGCT
Source organism: Tritonibacter horizontis (assembly GCF_001518015.1). Lineage (GTDB taxonomy): Bacteria > Pseudomonadota > Alphaproteobacteria > Rhodobacterales > Rhodobacteraceae > Epibacterium > Epibacterium horizontis. The sequence continues at coordinate 4,681 of NZ_LPUY01000132.1, read as the reverse complement.
GGTGCAGATGTTCTCGGACAACTTCGAGCAATACGTGCCCTTTATCGACGACGACGTAAAAGCCGCCGCGATCTGCTGATTGCCACTGGCGCGTCAGCCGAAAACACAAAAGCCCTCGCATCTGCGGGGGCTTTTTTCATGTGGGGCCAGGGCAACCGGCTCCTCGCCTGCGACACCCGTGGCGGCCCTCAGCGTGCCGCCTCTATGGTCGCGGCGATCCGCTGGCCGATCAGCCGGCTGGCCTTGGGCGAGGGATGCACACGATCCAGCGCGTGAAAGCTCAGATCGCCATCGGGCACCAGATCGGCAAAGGGCAGGAAGGTCACCCCTGCATCCGCCGCCGCCATCGCGGCAAGCCGGGCATCCAGAATGTCGCCCTCGTCGCGGCAGCCTGAAATCGGCGAGGACCGGCCAGGCACCCGCAGATAGCCGATGTAAATCACCCGCGCGCCGTTTCGCCGGATCCGCTGCACCAGCTCGGCAATTTCGCCCGCCGCGCCATCCGCCGAGATCATCCGGTCCAGCTTGGCATCGCAAGAGTCGCAGCCACAGCCCAGCCACAGGTCATTGCCGCCGCCATTGACGATCACCCAGTCCCAGCTGCCGCCGCGATATTGCTTTGGAATGCTCAACCCCGCCGCGCCGGTGACAGGCAGGCGATAGATCATCCGCGCGCCGGAGACCGCGCGATCAACAACCGGTTCCGCCAGTGTCTCGGCCACCACATCCGGGATCGACTGCCCCACCAGCCCGTTCCACGCCATCATGGAATCGCCAATGGCCAGGATACGTGACCCACGTCCCCCGGGGCTGTCACCACAAGCCATGAGGAAAGAGCAAAGACCGAAAAGCAGGACAAGAAGACGCATCATACCCCGCTTCATAACACGAGAATGGGCGCAGGGCAGGTCAAAGTCGCGCGCCCGGCCCTGTCACAGCCCGTTGCCACCGTGGCAGGCGGCCCTTCACCGCCTGACCTGTGGCCCCGGTACCAGTATCGGTATCGGTGAAAGGCTACGCCAGCAGACGCCGCGCGATCACCTGCGCCTGAATTTCCGCCGCCCCTTCAAAGATATTGAGGATGCGCGCATCGCACAGCACCCTTGAGATCTTGTACTCCAGCGCAAACCCGTTGCCGCCATGGATCTGCAATCCATTGTCCGCCGCCGCCCAGGCAACCCGCGCCCCCAACAGCTTTGCCATTCCGGCCTCAAGATCGCAGCGCTGGCCGTGATCCTTTTCCCAGGCGGCAAAATAGGTCAACTGCCGGGCCACCATGACCTCCACCGCCATCATCGCCAGTTTCGACGACACGCGGGGGAAGTTGATCAGCGATTTGCCGAACTGCTTGCGGTCCTGGGCATATTGCATGGAGATATCCAGCGCCGATTGCGCCACCCCAATCGCCCGCGCCGCGGTCTGGATGCGGGCGCTCTCAAAGGTCTCCATCAGCTGTTTGAACCCTTTGCCCTCCTCGCCGCCCAGAAGGTTCTCGCCCTTGACGTGGAACCCATCAAAGCCCAGCTCGTATTCCTTCATGCCGCGATAGCCGAGCACTTCGATCTCGCCCCCCGTCATGCCCTCGGTCGGGAATGGGGTGTCATCGGTGCCGGGGGTTTTCTCGGCGAGAAACATCGACAGGCCGCGATGATCGGTGGAGTCGGGATCGGTGCGCGCCAGCAGGGTCATCACATGGGTGCGGGCGGCATGGGTGATCCAGGTCTTGTTGCCGGTGACCTTGTAATCGCCGTTGTCGTCCTTCACCGCACGGGTGCGCAGCGACCCAAGATCGGAACCGGTGTTCGGCTCGGTGAAAACAGCCGTTGGCAGGATCTCGGCGCTGGCGATCTTCGGCAGCCAGTTTTCCTTCTGCGCGTCGGTGCCGCCCGCCAGGATCAGCTCGGCGGCGATCTCGGACCGTGTGCCGAGGCTGCCAACACCGATATAGCCCCGCGACAGTTCTTCGGAAACCACGCACATCGAGGCTTTGGACAGGCCAAATCCGCCGAATTCCTCCGGAATGGTCAAGCCAAAGACGCCCATCTCGGCCAGCTCTTCGATCACCTCCATGGGGATCAACTCGTCCTTCAGATGCCAGTCATGGGCAAAGGGTTCGACCTTCTCCTGGGCGTAGCGGCGGAACTGGTCGCGGATCATCTCCAGCTCTTCGTCCAGGCCAGAAGCCCCGAACATGGTGCTGCCCGCGCGCGCCTCCATCAGCGCGACCAGCCGCACCCGCGCCGCCTGCGTATTGCCCGACTGGGTCAGCGTCATCACCGCCGGCGCCATCATCGCCCGCTGGTCGTCCTGGCTCAGCCCCAGATCCTGCAGTCGCAGGATCTCGCCCTGGTTCATTTGGATGCCGCCATAAATCTGCCAGAGATACTCGCCAAAGGCGATCTGGTGGATCAATTGCTCCATCTCGCCAAAGTTGCCCTCGGCCGAAAGCGCCGTCGCCCAGCGGTGCATCTGCCGCAGCGCGTAGACATAGGTCGCCAGCCACGCCAGCCCATGGGCGGCATATTGGTGCTCCTCCACCAGCTTGCCAGAGACCCGGTCGCCCTCGGTGACCAGCGCCCGCACCCGCGCGGTCGCGGTGTCCAGCAGCTGGTCCAGCGGCGCCAGCGTGTCCTGTGTCAAGCTCAGAAGATCCGGGTGCAGCGTCGGGGTCATTTCGAGGTCCTGTCCGTCATGGGGCATGAATCACATCCTCTTCAAGGTTGCTTGGTGATAGGCCACTTTGCAGGTGCAGCGCAACAAAAAACCCTAACGAGCGCGGAAATCGTTCAATAATTACCTTTACGTTTTGGCGGTGCAGCGCCGTCCGGATGTGGTAATGGCAGGGCCATGATAGATCTCGTTCCCTTTCTCGCGCCCGCAGGATTTGTGCTGGCCTTTGTCATCGCCCTGATCGCCGGCACCATCAAAGGCCTTGTGGGCTTTGCCATGCCGATGATCATGGTCTCTGGTCTCAGTTCCATCATGGCGCCCGATCTGGCGCTGGCGGGATTGATTCTCCCCACCTTGGTCACCAACGGGTTTCAGGCCCTGCGCCAGGGACCGCGCGCCGCCTGGGAATCGATGCAGCGGTTTCGCGCCTTCCTGCTGGTGGGCGGCCTGTTCCTGCTGCTCAGCGCGCAGCTGGTGCGGGTTCTGCCCGCCCAGGTGATGCTCTTGATCATTGGCGCGCCGATCACGCTTTTTGCACTGACGCAGCTGATGGGCAAACAGCTGGTGCTGCACTCCCCGTCGCGCCGGGTGGAAATCGGCGTCGGCGCGTTTGCCGGTTTCATCGGCGGTTTTTCCGGCATCTGGGGGCCGCCGACAGTGGCCTATCTGACCGCCCTCGGCACCGAAAAGAAAGAACAGATGCGCGTCCAGGGGGTGATCTACGGCCTTGGCGCGGTGGCCCTGTTCTTTGCCCATGTCGGCTCTGGCGTGATGCGGGCCGAGACGTTGCCGTTTTCGGTGCTGATGATCGTGCCGGCGCTGTTGGGCATGTGGGTCGGCGGGCGGCTGCAGGACAAGATCGACCAGCAGGGGTTTCGCCGCGCGACCCTGTTTGTGCTGCTCATCGCCGGGCTGAACCTGCTGCGCCGGGCGCTGGTGGGCTGACCGGATGCCCTTTGGCCTCAGCACCCGGCTGACCGCCAGCCAGATCGCCAGCGGCACCATCGCCGTGTCGGTTCTGGTTCTGGTGCTAAAGCTCGCAGCCTGGGCCCTGACCGGCTCAGTCGCCCTGTTTTCGGACGCGATGGAAAGCCTGGTCAATGTCTCCGCCGCCGTGCTGGCCTGGTTTGCGGTGCGCTATGCTGAACGGCCCGCAGACGACGGGCATCCCTTCGGGCATCACAAGGCAGAGTATTTCTCTGCGGTGATCGAGGGCATCATGATCATTCTCGCCGCGGTTCTGATCGTGGATCAGGCGATCGCGGCCCTGGTCACCGGCGCCACGGCGGACCTGTCGCCGCTGGCCCTTGCGGTGAACGGGCTCGCGCTTGCGATCAATCTCCTGTGGGCGCAGGTCCTGTTGCGCGCCGGCAGCCGGCTCAGCTCGCCCGCCTTTGCCGCCGGTGGCCGCCACCTGATGAGCGACGTGTGGACCTCGGCCGGGGTGATGGCGGGGCTGGTGCTGGTGCTCCTGACCGGCTGGCGCCTGCTGGACCCGATCCTGGCGCTGCTGGTGGCCGTGAACATCCTGCGCGAAGGGCTGCATGTGGTCTCGGTCTCGGTCGATGGGCTGATGGACAAGGCCGCCTCGCCCGAAGAACAGGACAAGATCCGCGCGGTGATCCTCGGCTCCGGCGGCGGGGCGCTGCAGATCCACGACATCAAGACCCGCCGCGCCGGCAAGGCGATTTTTGTCGAATTCCACATGGTCGTCGACGGCGCCATGACCGTGGCCGAGGCACATGACATCTGCGACCGGCTCGAAGACGAAATCGAGGCCACCCTGCCCGGCGTCCATGTCACCATCCACGTCGAACCCGAGCACAAGCTGGAAGACAGCGGGCTGGAACCCTCTCCGCCCGAGATGCCCTGAGCGAACGCCCGCACAAGGCGGGCGATAGCAGCGGCGGCACCAGGACCAACACTGCGGCAAACACCGCGGAACGCGTCGCTCGTAGCGGCCGGTCAGGAGGGGTTGCGCTGCGCTCCGCGCATCGCGGTGGGCGGGGGC
>NZ_LPUY01000131.1 GCF_001518015.1 Tritonibacter horizontis | reverse complement strand
CCGTCGCGCGGTTGGTTCCGATCCGGTTGATGCTGAGGATTTCCACGTCGAGCCGAGCATTGGGGCCATAGACCGTCGGCGGGTAGTTCTCGTTGGCGCTGTTCCAGATCTGGCGCAGCGCGCTCTCGGCCGCCCCGTCCGAGCGGCGCAGAACGCTGCGGATGCGCAGATCGTTGTCGAGCTGGTTGTAGACCTCGCGGTCGGTCACATAGCGGAACACCTCCGCCTCGATGATCGCCTGGTTGGCGGTCACCGAGGAGGCGCCCACCGAGGCCTCGGGGAGTGCAAAGCCGGTGGCGGGATCGTAAGGGACAACGACGGGGGGCGGGTCGACATCCAGGATCGAGACAGCTGCCGCGCTCAGACAGCCGATGATGCCGAAGACAAGGCCTATCAGGCCAAGACGCTGCCAAAGCCGTTCACGGCGCAGGGCACCATAGACCAGCTCTTCCTCGATGATCTCTTGTTCACTCGCCACGCGTCACACCCCGCACTCACTCGGCCCGCAGCTCGGGCAGC
>NZ_LPUY01000130.1 GCF_001518015.1 Tritonibacter horizontis | reverse complement strand
GCAGCTCTGACCCGTGGGCGGGGCTGAAAGGAAAGCAGGCTTTCTGATTTGTGATCCCTCAAGGGGTCGAGAAAGCAATCCCGGATGCGTTGGCAAGAACGTCAGGCACCGGCCAATCCAAAAGGAACCATCCCATGTTCGCAGGAACCCTCACCCGCAATGTCGAGACCGCAGCCGCTCAGTACACCGGCATGATCCACTCGACGCGCTTTGACATCGCCATCCAGTTGGAGGCGCGGGCCAAGATGTCCGAACGCAGCCCGGATTTTGACGTGACGGCAGTCAACAAATCCGGCCGCAAGGTGCGCATCGGCACGGCCTGGAACGAGACCGGCAATACCAGCGGCAACCCCTACATCTCGATGCAAATCGATGTCGGCTTGGGTCCGTTCCGGGTCAACGCGGTGCAGACGAAAGAGGCGCGTGCGGCCCAGAGCGGCGAATTCGAGATCATCCCGCTGGTCTCGAACGGCCTGATGAAATCCGGCTCGATCTCGGGCGAGCTCACCGCTATGGACGCCGACAACGCCTTCACCGGCTACATCGCCAACATGATGTTCGATCTGGAGTTCATGCTGATCGAGAAC
>NZ_LPUY01000129.1 GCF_001518015.1 Tritonibacter horizontis | reverse complement strand
AGATCGATGGCGTGCCCGGTGGTCAGGCATTTGCAATCAAGCCCGTCGCGCGCGGTGTCCATACCAATGTGACCGTCTACACGAACAGGCGCAGCTACTATTTCAACGTCGAGGAGGTTCGCAGCCCAACCTTCTACGTGGTGCAGTTTCGCTATCCGGAAGACGCTGCGCGCCCGACCCGGGCCATCGCGGCCCAAGCGCCGAACTACAATTACGGCGCCAGTGCGCGGACCGAGTTTACGCCAACCCGCATCTGGGATGACGGGACATTCACGTATTTCGCCTTTCCAAGAAACGCACCTGTGCCCGCGATCTTCCGCTACGCGGGCGGCCGTGAACGCACGGTCAACACGCAAACCCCTGAGGACGGCGTAATCCGAGTCAACGGCGTGAACCGCCAATGGGTCCTGCGACTTGGCGAAGAGGTGGTCTGCATCGAGGCGATCCTAAGGAATACGGCGGCGAAAGTGATGGAGCCATCCGCATCGGTGACATAGGTCGTGTCTTCGACAGGGGTGCCGTCGATATTTGTGACCTTTGCCGCCGCGTACCAAGTCGAACCCACCTTGCAGGCTTTGACCAGTTCCGTCTTGCGCCTTTCGCCCTCGAAGGTGCACAGCCGAGCAATCTCCGCTTTCTCATCCGCGTAGGTCTGGACGCGGCCGTCGGTGTAGAAGAGCCAACCCATCACGCCGCCCTCCGGTCATCGATTTCCATCAGCGCATCGAGCGGCACGCGGTAGGG
>NZ_LPUY01000128.1 GCF_001518015.1 Tritonibacter horizontis | reverse complement strand
GGGCCGTTCTTGTCGCTTGGTCGATGTGGGCCTTACAACGCGAACCCAATTGGTCATGATTTGCCGTCGTCATGAATCTCCTCCTTGTGCCTCAGAGGCTCGGGGAAGGTGTCCCAATAGTGCGATCTGGTCCTAAGCTTGACTGACCCACGGAAGCTTCAGATTGAAAACTGTCGGAAACTAAGCTATATATCTGACACATGGAGGCGAGCATGCAAACCACATCTCAAGCGATCAAGGCCTATGCTGAAGCGCTGCCGGAGGGGGCGACCCTGTCGGCGCGGGAGTTGTTGCACCTCGGAGAGCGTGCCGCGGTCGACCAGGCGCTGTCGCGTTTGGTTCGACGTGGGGAGCTTCTGCGTGTGAGACGCGGATTGTTTGCCTTGCCTGTGAAAACCCGCTTCGGCAGCCGGGCACCCTCGGTTCAGGCAGTGGTTGAGCACATTGCGAAATCAACCGGTGAGCGTGTGTCGCAAAGCGGGGCGTCGGCAGCGAACCTGCTCGGTATTTCGACACAGAATCCATCCCGTCAAGTCTATTGGACTTCCGGGCCGAGCCGTCATCTGAAGCTCGGAGCGCAAAGCGTCGAGCTTAAACATGTGCCGAGCTGGCAGCTTCGTGCGCCCAACAGCCGTGCCGGGCACGCCTTTCGGGCGCTTGCCTATTTCGGCAAAACCGAAGCTGCTCAGGCTTTGAGGCGTATCAAGGCGACGTTGAACGAAGAGGAGCAGCGCGAGCTTTTGAGCCTTCGAGCCTCTGCGCCAACCTGGATGGCCAAGGAACTTAGCGCGCTCGCGCCATCGCAATGACAGAAAGCCAAACTTACTTTTCCCTGTCGCGCGAAGACAAGATTGACGCGCTGGAAGTGGCCGCCTCGAAACTGGGGCGGCCTGCAGACCTGTTGGAAAAGGACGTCTGGGTCGTTTGGGTTCTTAACGCCTTGTTCGACAGTGATCTCGGCGAACACCTAGTTTTCAAGGGCGGAACGTCGCTTTCCAAGGTCTACAAGGCGATCGACCGGTTTTCAGAGGATGTCGACCTGACATATGACATCCGGCAGATCATTCCCGATCTGATCAAGGATCGAGACGATCCATATCCGCCAAACCGCTCGCAAGCTCAGAAATGGACCGAAGCCGTTCGGGATCGCTTGGGCGACTTGGTTGGGTCAAAAGTTGCCCCAATGTTGTCGGACAAGGTCAGTGCAGCGGCGCTCTCGGCAGCAATCCGTGTAGAAGGTGACAAGATCAATCTGGACTACGATGCGGTGCGCAGTGGCAGCGGATATGTTCGATCCTCGGTCTTGTTGGAATTTGGTGCAAGGTCCACAGGTGAACCGGCACAGCGTCACGAAGTCATCTGTGACCTCTCTAAGGGTCTGCCGGAATTGCTTACGCCCATCGCCACGCCTCGTGTGATGATGGCCGAACGGACGTTTTGGGAGAAGGCGACCGCCATCCATGCCTATTGCTTGCGGGGTGCGTTTCGAGGCGGCGACCGATATGCGCGTCACTGGTACGATCTTGATCGCCTGCAGGCTGTAGGTATCGCTGAACGGGCGCTGGAGGATAAGACGCTTGCACAAGATGTTGCGAAGCACAAACAGCACTTTTTTCGCGAAACCGATCATGCGGGTGCAACGATTAGCTATGCCGACGCTGTTTCAGGATCGCTTCGTCTGATTCCGGAGGGTGAGGCCCTGGAGGCGCTCGCCCAAGACTACCGGAAAATGCAGGAAGCGGGGCTGCTTCAGTCAGACGCAATCGCTTTCGATGACTTAATGGCTCGTCTGATGGTTCTTCAAGATCAGGCCAATACGCGTCCTGAGTGAGGTGGGGCAAGTTTCTTGCTTTCGGCGTCCTCGTGATCGCCAGAAGGTTCAGCTTCTGGCTTCGTTGCATACCCATGGTGAGCAAAAACGAAACACGTCAAACCGGCTTTCAAAGTGATCCCATCTTTGTTGCGGACTGCCGGGTGTCTCGAGCGGTGTTTAGTTTTTGTGATGTGCAAAGTTTAGGTGTTGATGATCTTGGCCCCTCCTGCCCTTTGGTCAGGACCGCGCCCTACTCGTCCGGCTGCGAGCAGCCGACCTCCCCGAGCTGAACCGCCGCCTCTCCCTGCGACGTGCTGCTGGCCGTGCCGTCTCCTCCGGAGCCAGCCCGACCAGCCGTCGCATGGTCGTGGCAACACTTCATCTCGGCCGTTCGGTAACGGTCTCTGGGGCGAGGTGGGCCGCCTCTATGGTTTCGTCCGCTGCGTCTCAGCCAGTGTTCCTCCTCACTTTGCCGGGCATGCTGTTCTGCCATCATTGACCGTAAGGGATGTTCGACTACCGCCGGATCGCACTGGCCGCTGCTGGCAAAAGGCCGGTGATCGGCGCGATGCGCAGATTGCAGGGCATTTGGGCGCGGCATCGGTTCCCGTTCGAAATCCGGGTGAGTCGAGCAGGGTATCGAGGCTTCGACGGTCTCCTTGATGCTGCCCTGCCTGATGACACACATCGCGGTGCCACGGATGCTAGCCGTCCCGGCGCGTAAGGCAAGGCTCGGCAAAGCTCGAACTCGTCCGGTGCGTCTCTCGGAGCGGAAGAGCAGAAAAGACGCCGCCCCTGGCATCTCCCTCGTCTGTTCACCCACATTCCTTCGCGGCCACCGCGCTTCTCCCGATGTCTGAGTTGCATGACATGCTGGTCGCAGCTGTCGTCCCGTCCACAAAGGTTGTCGCCGATCTTTTTCCCCTGACCCTGCGGGTCATTCCTCGCGAGGCAAAAAGACCGGCGCCTGCCCCTCTCCGCTGCGCTTCGCCTTCGGTGTGGCCAGGCCTTGGCCAGCTGCAAGGTGACCATCATTGCAACGCAAACAAGGAGAAGAGCAATGACCACGAACTGCATCAAATTCACCAGCGCCGACATCGAAACCGCCAAGGGTGTCGGCTCCATCTCGACCCTGACCTTCGACCTCGACATCACGGTCGAACCCGTCGCGAGCACGAACCCGATGGCCCCCACGCACCGCGTCCTCGGCCGCTCCCCGCGCGGCAAGCTGGTCGAGTGCGGCGGCATCTGGAAGAAGCAGAACAAGGAGACCGGCGCCGATTACTACACGCTGACCATCCGCGACCACGGTTTCAACGCCAACCTCGGCAAGGCCGCGAACCAGGACGATCTGTCCTTGCAGGCGATCATCCCCTGGGGCCCGAAAGACGCCGCCTAAGCCAAGGGCCAGACCGCTCCGGCGGTCTGGCTTTTTCTCGTTCTGAGGAATGGCAGCAGTTCGGGTCCGAAACCCGTGTCCGAAGAACGCGGCATATTTCGGACGCGGACATAGAGTCGGGCAGTCAGACTGGATAGGTCGCAGATGCGGCTCCGATCGCCCTGTTCGGTGACAGCGTGGATCGCGCGAACCCGAGGCGAACCCGAATGTCAGCAGGGAGAACTGGGAGCCAGCTGAGCGAGGCACGCGCACTCCTTCTCTCAGTCGAGCAACCCGCGCTTGGGTCGTCTTGGCGAAGCTGCCAGGGGCGCCGAACTCACCCTGTACCGCGAGGGTGTAAACCGCAGATAAACGTCATGCGTCCGGGGGGCAACGTCTCAAGCCAGGGCCACCGCCGCGCGCCTTTCCGTCGACCTGTTGGCCTCAGAGATCGCTAGCCCGGGGTCGAGCGGTCGGCAACGCCGGGGGCAGGTTTCTGGACGGCTGCGCCTTGAGCGCTGCGGTGCATCGCTCACAACAAACCTGCCCCCGGCGTGCTCCATTTCATTCCGCCCCGTGCCGGGTGCAGCCCGCTCTCATGCCCCCGGTCTTTTCCACGATCCGTCCAACGACGATCAACGGAAAGGATCACACCATGACACTCGAACAATCCATCGACCTCGCCGAACTGCAAGCCGACATGGCCTTCGATGCTTACCTCGCCGCCTTCGATGAAGACGCCCATCCTGAGTTCCTCGACAGCCTCGAGACCGAGGCGCTGATCGCCCGCAGCCGCTACGACGATCTGCGCAATCAGGGTCTGGGTCACTGACCCAGACACCCCTGCGGGTCTTCGGATCCGCAGGGGTTTGACGCTGATACTTACCAACATTGTGACGCCCTAAACGGGCGTGACCCGCGCCATCCCGCGCGGGCCGTCTTCGTGTTCCTGGTGCCCGACCCGTGACCGGCTCGAGCGCTCGGATTGCCTGACATCGCCTGCTGCTTCAGCACAAGTTTCAGCAGATTTTTTCGACCAAATTGCCGCGCATCAATGAGGACTGCGTCCGTTCCATGCCGCGCTGCGGAGCAGTCTTGAGTGCACCCTATTGCCAGCAAAAAGACACAACATACAAAACGTTATATTGCGCAATGTGATGTATTGAAGTATAAGCGAAGGAGAGAAGGAAGACGTTGGCAGGATATGGCCAATGTTTGCACATTTTGTCCGAGGGGTCTGTCATGGGCGTTTCCCGCAAAGCTGAATGCTCCGCCGCACGCGAACGCGACCCAGGGCAATCGCTGCCTCGCGCGCGTCTGCGCATGCATCCTTTTCTGGGAAGCGGGAGAACGTCCTAGTGCCGAGGCCAGCGAAAAACCTGAAGCTTGAAGAGCGCATCGAAGTCGCGCGGCGCTTTGCGGCGGGCGAAAGCGCAAAGGAGCTGGCGGCGGCGTTCGGCATCTCTCCGCGCCACGTGAACCGGCTCGCGAAAGAGCAGGCGGGCGAGGGCATCGCTGTGCGCGATCCGAGCGAGACGGTGGCGTTCCGGGCCAGCCGATCCGAGCTTGCAGCCTTCGATGCGGAATGGCACGAACGGGGCTTTGCCAACCGGTCTCAGGCGCTGAATGCGGTGCTGCGTGGGCGGTGTGGATTCCTCGATGTACCCCGTGATCTGCTCTCGGAATTCTGCGCCACATGGCGTCAGGCGAAGGATGTGAGCGACGCCGGATTGGTGCTCGCCAAGGCGGTCCATCGCGGTCGGCTGGAGGTCTCGGAGGCAGATCGCGCGGTGCTGATTGAACTGCTCGATCTGGCGCAGTCTATGAGCCGTGAGATGGGCCGGATGAAGGATGCGGCGCAGGCGCTGCGTCATCAAGAGTGGCCGCAAAAGGAAGAAGGGGAGGGGGCGGAGAGCGCGGTTCTGGAGGATGACCCGCGCGCGATCGGGAGCGGTCTGAGGTTGGTGCGTGAGAGTTCCGGTTCAGAATTGGATCGCCCTTCGCTGCCTCTCGGCAAGCCTCGAACACGAACGGCGATACCCGATGATTTTCTGAAGAACCGGAACTCTCGAAATGGCTGATCCTCTCGCCCTCTATACCTCGGTCATGGGTCGGCTTTGGGAGGATGAGCGCATCCGGGGTCAGGCCGCAGCGCGGATCGACGCCCGGCTGGCAGGGCGTCGGCAGGGTCGCAGTCTCACACGCGTCGGATCCCTGTCGGCGCGCAACGCGCTGAAGGCGGCGTCGGGTCAGAGCCGCGCGGCGGTCTTCAAGCGGATCCGGGCGGGAGGCTGCAAGACGCGTGCTTCGCTCAGGGCGCAAATCTCCTACATCAACGACAAGGCCGTCTACACCTACTCGACGATGACCAATGCGCTGACCGATGCGGCGGTGCTATCTGAAGAGCAGAAAGATGACATCATCGAGGATTGGGCCGGGACCTGGCGCGGCTCGACCAAGCTCGGTTTCACCTCCCACATGCTGCTGTCCTTCCCGACCGACGTGACGGTCGACCAGGTGCGCGACATCGCGATGGACTGGACGGAACATTTCTTCGAGAGCGGCGAATACGGCGACCAGTGGGACTATGTGCTCGCGGTCCATGACGACCGGGCGCACAAGCATGCCCACATCATCCTGAACAATCGCGGTGTCGAAGACGGCACCTGGTTTTCGTGTTGGGCCGAGGGCGTGATGTCGCCGCAGCTCATGCGCGAGAAGCAGGCCGAGATCGCGGAACGTTATGGCATCATGCTCGACGCAACCACCCGGCTCGAGCGCGGCATCTTCGAGAAGCCCGCCGGGATCGAGGAAATCTATCGCGCCAAGGAAGAGGCCCGCCTGCCGCGCGAGATCGTCATGACGGCCCAGGAGTCCGCCATCGCGCAGGGGCAGGTGGTGGGCTTTGCCAAGGACTACAGAAACCTCGCCGACCTGCTGGACCGGATGGATCAACGCCACATGGCGCGCGCCGTGCGCGGCATGGCGGACGGGCTCGGCTCCGGCACGCCGTGGAACTTCACCGAAGGAGAGATAGACATGAAGGACATCAAGACCGTCGGTGACGCGATCGACTATTCCGAGCGCACGATCGAGGCGCTGAGGCTTAAGGCCGAGGAACTGGACCCGGTCGAGCGTGCCGCTTTTGAAGCCAAGGCCGCGCCGATCATCGCGGACCTTTCGCAGATGGTGCCGGACCCTGACTTACGCGCGCGCTTCGGCAAGCAGCTCGAGGAACCCTATCCGCCGGGGGCGGGCAGCGAGGTGCTGATTGCCGCGCTGCAGTCCGGCAATGACGAAGGTCTCCGTGACGTCTTCGAGCGTGCCGACGAGGCTGGGATGGACAGCGAAGAGCTGGTGGCCCGGATTGCGGCGGGTGGCACGCGGAACTACGGCATGGCGCAAGACTGGGTCGAGCGCGACATGAACGCGGTGCTGGCCAAGGACGGTCTCAGTGTCGAGACGGCCAATGATGACCAACTGGATGCCGCGCTGGAAAAGGTCGACGGCGTGATGGACGCGTTGATGGAAAGAGCAAAGGAGATGGGCGTCGAGATCGGCCGGACCCTTGCCGATGAGGAGGAGGCGACTCTGCCCCTCATCGACGAGGATGACCGGACGCCCAATCCCTACTTGCAGGACCTCGCCGACATGTTGCGCGACGGCAAGCTAACCGAGGAACAGGAAGAGGTGGTCGAGCGGACCCTGCAATCCGAGCTATTCAAGGAGTTGGGCGAGGAGGGCTTGGCCGAGCTACGCCGTGGCAACTACCAGGTGCTGGATGCGGCCCTCCCGAGCAAGCTCGACCAGATCACTGTCACGCAGGAATTCCTGGAGATGACCTTCGAGGAAACGGGCGATCAGGTCTTCACCGACCGCGCCGCCGGATTGCAGCAGGACAAGGCGACCCAGGTCGCCCGGCTGCGCGGCCAGCAAGAGGCGCAGGAGTTGGGCCGGGATCTTGGCCGTGACCGCGGACTCGACGACGAGATGGAATTCTGAGGGGGATGACCGCCATGACCAAGACACTTCCCCTCTGGGCCGCGCTCCTCTTCGGCGTGATCTGCGGCGCTGTCATCGGCACCATCGTCGCTGCCTTCTACCTGACCCTTGCCCTGAAAACCGGCTTTGGCAGCTTCGACATGCTGGCGCTCTGGAAGGCCAGCGCAGGCACCCGCGCCGCACATCCCGAAGCCTTCAAGGTTGGCTTCGGCGCCGTCGGCTTCGGTGCAATTGGCCTAGGTGCGCTGGCGCTCGCCTGGACCTGGAAGAAGGAGCGGGACGATTACGGCTCGGCCCATTGGCAGACGAAGGCGGAGTTGAAGAAGAACGACATGCTGCAGGCCCCCGGCAAAGGGTTCGTCTGCGGCAAGCTTGGTGCGCCGCACTCCAAAGCCGAGTTCATATCCTCGACCACCATCCCGCATGTGATGATGGTGGCCCCGACCCGCGCCGGTAAGGGCGTCGGCTTCGTGATCCCGAACCTTCTGAGCTTTGCGGGCTCGGTTGTAGTGCTCGATGTGAAGGGTGAGAACTTCGAGAAGACCGCGCGCCTTCGCGCACTGAATGGCGACGAGGTCTATCGCTTCAGCCCCTTCGACTGGGCCAATGCCACGCACCGCTACAACCCGCTCGCGCGGATCGCCAAGGCCCCGATATTCGCACAGCGCTTCACCGAGGTCTCGATCCTGGCCGACCTCTTTCTCGACAAGGACAACAAGACACTCGACACCTTCTCCGAGGCCGGCAAGTCGATCTTCGTTGCCGCTTGTCTGCTGGCGATCCAGCGCGGAACGCCGAATCTTGGTGAGGTCAACAAGATCGTCGCGGGGGGCGAATACAAGAACGCCCAGTACAAGACCTATGCCGACGAGGCCGAGGAAGACATCCTGCGCGAGCTCTGGACCAACGCGGCCTCGGCTTCGTCGCGGCTTCTCACTTCGAACATTCAGGCGCTAATGACGGCCGGCCTCAAGCAATGGGACAACCCGGCGGTGCGCTCGGCCACCGAGGCGAGCGACTTTGATTTCTCGACCTTCCGCAAGACCCCGCAGTCGCTTTATATCGCGGTGTCCGAGGATCACATCGCCACCCTCGCCCCGCTCCTGCGCCTGATGTTCGCCGATCTCATCGCCTCGATCCGGCTCAACGAACCGGGTCCGGACGAACCCTGGCCCGTCATGATGATGATTGACGAATTCCAGCAGATGGGGGCGATGCCCTATCTCGAACGCGCGATCCATTCTCTGGCGAGCTATGGCGGCCGCGTCGCGATGATCGCGCAGTCACTGGCTTCGCTCGACCGGATCTACGGGCCCGAAGGCCGCGAGAGCCTCGAGAACGGGGCAGGGCTGAAGCTCTACATCACCCCGCGTGACCAGCGCACTGTAAAGGAGGTTTCCGCCGCGGTCGGCAGCACCACCCGCGAGGCCGTGACCCGCATGTATGGCCGCAACAAAGGATTCCTTGGCGCGACCTCGACCTCTGCTCGGCTGGAAGAACGGCCGCTTCTGTCGGAAACCGAAGCGCGCCTGATGGATCCCGACGAGGTGATCATCCTCGCTTCGCCCCAGCATCCGATCAAGGCAAGCCGGATCAAGTATTACGATGATCCGTTCTTCAAGAACATGCTGGCCCGGCAAGACGGCAAGCCGTTCCCCTATCCGCCGAGCGTGCAAGGCGTGGGACCTTGGGGCGGCGATGGTGGTGACGAGACCGGCGCAGACGAGCAGGCGAAACCGGCCGAACGCGCGCCAGTCCGGGATAGATCGCAGCGGCGCGAGGCGCGGGCGATGAGCGTGATGGCGTTGGAGGTCGGGCGCGGGCAGCCCGAGCCCGAGACGCTCGAGCGGGAAGCTGCGGTGCCGAAGGAATGGGAGGCGGCGCTCGACCGGCAGGAGGATTTCATCGAGGAGTTGTTGGGTGGGTGATCGCGAGCTGTCTGTTCATCCACAGCGCCAGCCAGTGCATCGAGCAAAACTCTTGCAAGAACATCAGGTTGAATGGCAGCTTGTAGCTGCAACCACAAAGATCTTAATGCGAGCAACGAATGATTGAAAATATCCGTTTGGCAAATGAAGGTGCGTACGATGCCGCAGGCACCGAACTTAAAGAGTTGAAGAAACTCAACTTCATCTTCGGCTCGAACGGTTCAGGCAAAACAACGATTTCGCGAATTGTCGAGGGCACGGGAACTTTCCCTGACTGCCAAATAACCTGGGCAGGCGGCAGTCCACTGGAAACCCGCGTCTATAACAAGGATTTTGTCGAGAAACACTTCGATGCGGAAAGCAACATCAAGGGCATCTACACTTTCGGAAAAAACGTTGAGGTCGCCGAGAAGATCAAGACTCTCAAAGTCGAAGCCGATGCTATCAAAGCGAAGCTCGGCAACCTCCGAAAGAACCTTAGTGGCGATGATGGAATTAGCGGGAAGAAGAAAGAACGAGAAGTTCTCGCAGCACAGCTCATTGAGGATGTCTGGGTCGCAAAGAAGAAATTCGATGGCCTGGACACGGCGTTCACGGGGCTCAACAGCAACAAGAAAAATTTTTGCGAGCGGTATCTCACAGAAGCGTCAAGCAACGGCGCTACAGTAAGGGATATTTCAGAGCTTCGTGAAGACGCCACGACTGTATTCTCGGGCGCGCTGACCAAGGCAACCGTTCTGCCCGATCAGGATGGTTCGAAGATTACAGCACTGGAAAGCTCGGCGATCCTCAAGAAGAGGATCATCGGCAAAGAAGACGTGGATATCGCGGCACTGATTGAAAAGCTCGGCAATAGCGACTGGGTACAACAAGGTCGGCAGTATTTCGACCAACTGGAAGACCAGTGCCCGTTTTGCCAGCAAAAGACAGATGCAGCCTTCAGGCAGAGCCTGGAGGCATATTTTGATGAGAGTTACGTTGCAGACCTCGCGGCGATCGACAAGCTGCTTGCCGACTACACCAGTGCCGCGAGAGACCTTCTGACCGCTTATGGCGCGTCAGAAATTGTTGAATCACCCTACCTTGATCGCGAAGCCTTCGAGAAGGATGTAGCAGCTCTTCGCTTGGCTCTCGACAGCAACGTTGAGCACGTCACGGCGAAGCGGAAAGAGCCTAGCGCCCAAGCAACGCTTATAGATACCGACCCGCTGCTTGCGGCGGTGAAAGTCCACATCGTGACGGCCAACAAGAAAATCAAAGCCAACAACGACACCATCGACAATCTTGCAGCCAGAAAAAAAGAGCTTACTTCGCAGATTTGGAAAAGGCTGCTCGAAGACACGAAGGCGATTTACGATAAATTCAAATCTGAAACAGGCGGGCTCGACAAAGCGATCAAAGGGCTTGAATTTCAGATAGAAACGGAAACCAAGAGCCTTTCGGAAAAGCAAGTAGAAATCGAAGAGAATGAACGCAAGATCACCAGCATCAAGCCAACGATCGATGAAATCAACAAGCTGTTAGGCTCATTCGGATTCACCAACTTCCACCTTGCCGAAAGCTCGACGAGTGGCTTCTACGAGGTCAAACGGGCGAATGGGAGCGATGCAAAACAAACACTGAGTGAAGGAGAGAAATCCTTCATTACATTCCTTTACTTCTATTACCTGGTCGGCGGGTCGTTCAGTTCGAGCGGCGGCACAAATGACAAGGTGGTAGTGTTCGATGACCCCGTTTCGAGCCTCGATGCGGATATACTTTTCATCGTCTGCAATCTAATAAAAGCTGTTGTCGCCGAAATGAGAACAGGTACCAGCCCGATCAAACAGGTCTTTGTTCTCACGCACAATATCTACTTCCACAAGGAAGTGACATTCGACAAAAACCGAAGAGCAGGCAAAAAGAAAGATGAGACGTTCTGGGTAGTGCGCAAAACGTCGCAGAGATCAGAGCTAATTTCTTTCGATGAAAATCCAATCAAATCGAGCTATGAACTGCTATGGAAAGAGGTCAGACAAAAACCGCCATCGGACACGGCCATACAGAACGTAATGCGCAGAATTCTGGAACACTATTTCAAGTTCTACGGCGGTATCACGCCCGAGGACATTATTGAAAAATTCGACGGCAGGGACAAGATGATCTGCAACACCTTACTCTCATGGGTGAATGACGGATCGCATTTTGCCATCGACG
Organism: Tritonibacter horizontis; assembly: GCF_001518015.1. Lineage (GTDB taxonomy): Bacteria > Pseudomonadota > Alphaproteobacteria > Rhodobacterales > Rhodobacteraceae > Epibacterium > Epibacterium horizontis. The sequence continues at coordinate 86,726 of NZ_LPUY01000128.1, read as the reverse complement.
ACCTCCACATGACGTGTGACGCAGGCCAGGTTGAACGATACCTCAACGTCTTCCAGAGAATATTTGAAGAGTCGGAACATGGTGGTCACTTCAAGATGATGATGGGTGATGACTACGTGGCACTTCCCATCGCAAGCGAAGCCGAAGCGCAGCAAATTGTGGTCGAAGCCGCTGCTCTTGCCGCCAATGCTAATGTGGCGACGACGGATAGCGCCGAAACAATGGTCGAGAATACGTCAGGCGGCAGCGAAGGCGCTGCCAGTAATGATGCTCCATAGGAAGGATACGGCGTCTTCGACACGAGCCCTAATTGCCATCAACTGCGCGTGAGCAAACTTGCCCGAAGAGCCGTGAGTGCCATCGTTGAAGACACGGAAGAGCTGGACAACGTTTTCCATGTCATCATCTACAAATGAAGTGGCGGTATCGTCGGCGATGCCGTGACGATAAAAGAAGAATCTAATTTTCGCGCGACGGGTGGGCTTGCCCTGTTGCGTGAGTTCGCAATCAGGAAGCGCGTTCTTTACTTCCTCGTCAGCCGCAAATTTCTCAAGAATTTCTGTCAAGAGTTCGCGGGCGCTAGTGCAGAAATGACGAGCGGCATCTGGATTTTGGGGGCTAAGGGCAAACAGAGCGCCATGCCAACGATCAAAAACGTCTTGAGAGATGGCTTTGAGAATATCGTCAATGCCAGATTCGAGCAGAGAGCTTTCGCTTTGCTCTTCTGGCGTCTCTCCATCCAGCACATTCATCACTGCCGCCGAATTGGCAGCTTCACGTTCGGAAAGATCAAGAAAGCGGTCAAACCGCTCATCGTAAGCCTGCGCCTCTGCACGGCTCTCAAGAGTCGTGTATGAGCGCTGGACTGTTGAGACTGAAGTCCTGAACGTCACATATTGGGTCTTGGATGAGTTTCGTTGGAGCTTCTGAATTTCTCTACGCAAGCGATCCCTGTTCGCCCTAACACGCGCGTTATGGGTACGAACCTTAGAGTTGTAAGTACGGATTTCCTGGTTGAGCTTGTTTACAGCCTGCTTGTATTTCGATTCAGCCTGTCGGATTTTGGATTGCGCTTGGCGCATCTTGCTGCGGAACTGTGAAGGAGTAATTCGGCGAGCCATCGTCGTCACCTACCGCGCAGCAACGGCTGCGATATGACCCGCAAATTCCGTTACAAAGGTCTTCAATGAGGTCAGATCGCTCAAGTGCCGATAGCGCCCGTCTGCCCCCGCATCACGCGGCGAGGATAGAAATGCGGCGCTGCTATACAATCCCTCCTGGACGAGACGCTTGCAAAGGATATCGTACCGCTGCGTGTAGGACGCGCCTTTGAAAGCGGGGTCAACAGGGAAATGCGGCTGCTTGTCACCCACTGGCGTATTGGACTTAGGGCAATCCTCAACCAGCATAACCCAGCCTAGGAAAGGGCGCGGTGCATCTTCACCAAATGCGCCCTCGCGGTAGGCTGTCCAGAGATCGTGCGCTGTTCCGATGGCCTCTTCCGAACGGTTGTTGAAGTTATTCCCGAAGGACGGGCCGACTTGAGACTTGAATTCCAGCGCGGCGACAAGCTCACCCTTGTTTACCACAAGCATATCCCAGAGCTTCGTTGGCCTGAAAAAACCTGGAAGAGTTAGGACACGTTGTTTCACACAGATATCAGCGAGGCCCAGCCCATTTGCTTCAATCAGGGTCTGCGCGATAGCAAGGAAGCCGTCCATGTTCTTGCCTGCCGTGACAGCCCCGCGAGCGCCTGCATCCTGATTGCCAGACTCGATCTGCTTGGCAAGGGCGGCTTCGCGATTGCCCCAGAACAGCTTTACGGCTTCGCGCGCCTGCGCTTCGTAGTCGGCAAGGTCTAGGCTCATTCTTCGGTATTTCCTTCAATCAACTTCAGCTCTTGAGGCGTGAGCCCGTAGAGTTCGGATACAATTTCGTTAAGAGCATGTCGGTTTTTGGTCTCGGCGTAATCTGCCAAACGTTGGCGCAGCTCAGCGCTCACATCTTGCCACTTCGGAAGCCTTATCTTTCGAAGATACTGCGCCTGAAAGCGAAGATATCCGCCTCTCATACGGGTGCAGTAAAGCGAGACGAACAAGCGAGCGATACCCGAGCGCATGACCGCCTGAAGCGCGTGAACGTCCCATTGGTCCGAGGTAATGAAATAGAGATTGTGGTGAGGGTATAGCTTGCCCTCTTCGTACACGATGGAGGCATCGCCCTTGATATCAGGAATGAGCAGCTTCTCGCGGTAGGTCAGTTCGGGATAGATGCGGTCGATAGTGCGATACCATCCGCTCGGGTTCTTCTCGGCCACATGACGGCCTGCGATCTGTTCCTTGCGCTCTTCGAGATAGGCACGAAGTTTGGGGAAGTCCTCAAGATCAACAAGCTTTCCATTATCACCAAATGGGTTGACGATACCCTTGCCGCGCCACTCGACATGACCTTCGAGAATATCGCGCGTCATCACCAATGGCAGTTTGCGAGACGGCTCAACATCTAGACTTTCGAAGTCGCCGATGAAGGCTTTGTCTGCACCTGTTGCAACGCCGATTCCAACCTTGCAGCCCGCATCCTCAAGGGCAGGAAAATGCGCTTCAAGGCGGCGCACTAGCGCAAGTTCATCGAATGAATCGAGTACCCACGGTTCGCTGCCTGCCGTGACATTCTCTATCTCGCGTACCTGACTTTTCTTTGGGAGGCTAGGAGCCGTCAGATCGGCTGCCAGCTTCTCTAGTATCTTCCCGTCGATCTGTGGGCGAGCGTAAACGCGGGTCGCCCCACCCTTGGCCTTCTCGATGACGGTGATCGCAGGATACGCACTCACCTCGACATGGAAGGCATCGACTCCATACATATCCACATAGGTCGCGAGAACGTAGTTTTCGCTGACCAATTCGCGGAGCTTCTTGCCGTATTTGTTCTTCATCCATCGGTCAGCGCAGATGAACCCTTGCTTGCCACCATGCGCCAGCAAGGCAAGCGACCGTTCGATAAACGGTACATAGATATCGGCGCGGTCGTAGATTGTCTTGTAGCGCTGACGGTATTCGGCCATCAGAACATCAGGGATGGCCTCCTGGCGCACATAGGGTGGGTTGCCGACAACGTGAGTGAACACGGGCGCAAATTCCGCCAAGAGAAAATCGCCCTGATAGAGCCAAGCGTTACACAGACGCGCGGCATCCTCATGCGATAGTCCGCCCTTTTCCAAGCGCTCTACTACCAGCTTTCGCGTTCCTTCGAACGTTGAGCGGTGAAGCTCGATGGCGCAAATGGAATTCACAAGCGCCGCGTAGGTGAGTTTGCCCTCACGTTCGGCGGAGAGAAGAAGACGTTCGATTGCAGGTACGAGGAAGTCACCATCACCGAAGGATGGCTCAAGCAGCCGATACTCCGAGAGTGATGCATCGACAGTGTAGCCCGTCAGATCGAGGATGAAATCAACTACTTCGCGCTTCGTGAAAATCGCCCCGCGCTCTTCGATTCCACCATCGACAGCCAACTTCTCAACGGCTTCGGTCACAGGACAGAAGCCAGGGAAAGCGGGCTGAAGGGTGAGCGCTGCGGTCACGGGCGATTCCTTATCGAACATTCAGAGAACACATTCCCTTTGATAGCATAGCTAGTGCAAGCCCTGCTAGGGTTCCCTAGATATGGAAGCGCTTTATCCCCACAGAATATTCCTAAATGTTTGACGTGCATCTCTGTCGTGATCGGGTTCAGCGCCACCTTGCCTATCTCGGAGCAGACTGCTTCTCAGAAAATCGCAAAGCCTGGGCCATCGAGATCGTGGACTTTCGACGAACCAATCACCTGGCTCAGAGAGCGAATCCTCGAAAGGATCGTCTCGATGTCGTACTGCGCGAGTTCGGCTCTCAGGCCATCAATCTGTTTTTGATAGGCTGAGGCGAGTGTTGTGAGAACTTGGTCCGTGAGCCCCGCAACTGCGGGAATGAGCGGCTAGGTGCCATCGGGCTTTGACATTCCGGCAGAAGCTCCAGCGCCAACCAACAGCCCGATCCGTTTCCGGCCCTGCGCGACGATCGTCCCAAGCGCCGCCATATACTGATCGGGATTATGAACACTGACAGTCAACTTACGCTCCCTCAACACTTGCTTCTGCATCCTCGCATCTAGCACTTGGTTCAATATTCCACGCTCGATCTCGCCAGTCTACGGTGGCCACCTGAAAAGGCTCTGGCTTTCTAACCGCATAGAAGCTTGTCTCACTTGTTGGGAACGGAGCTTGGATTGTGCGCGCAGTGGGGCCCTATCGTGCGCCTGTATCCCGCTAGGCCGAAACGCCTTGCCTCCGCCATGCGGGAATTAGAAATGTCAGCTTACTATGTCAATTTCATCAGGTTCATGTTGGCGTATGGATGCTGTCGGGGCCACTGTCTTATCGCGTCCTGATCAGTATTGAATTTGCGGTGTTTTCGCGCAGGGTGCACTTTACGCATCCAATTCTTCCATCTTTTCCAATTCCAACCGCGCCTTTTCCTCATTCAGTCGCCATCGTCTTTTGACATAAAACGCGAGCGCCTTGCGCGTTTCGATCAGCAAATGCGTCTTGTCGTCAAAGCCGTACTCCAGCCGGACGGCCTGCGCTTGTGCATCGGATAGATCTGAACGCGGGCGTATCCACAAGCGCACCAAGCTGTTCCAGTCCGTGTCAAATCGCAGAGGGGCAGGCCTCTCCCGCGTTTCCATCTGGGTTTGTTTCGCTATTCGTATTGGGAGATAATCGCGGTACGCTTCGTGATTATAGCTCCAGGCGCGGAGATAAATTGACTCTCCGTCAAAATGAAACTGAACTGGACTGATCCACTGGGGGTCGGAGAGGCCGCTTGTCATCGAGGTGTAGGTGATCTGGATGTCTCGTTCGCCCTTCATCGCGCGGTAGAGCTGTGCGACGACGGTGGAATCCATCACGCGAGTGGGAAGCGGGATGCTCGCGCCAAGCGATGCCGCCTTGCCATCGAGCAATTCGAAAACCTGTTCCGGGCCCGTGTTAGTCAATGGGCGCTGGTCACCGGTCGAGAAATAGGCCTTCTCTGCGGCGTCGTAGACTGGCGGCGTATTCGTCAGCGAGAGATAGGTTCGAAAGTCAACGGCAGCCTGTGCCATCGAGATATTGAAGCGTTCCATCAAGTCGCGACGGTTCGCCTGACCTCTCCAGGTCAGGCATTGGTCGAGGAACAAAATTCGCTCGCGTTGCGCGTGTTTGAGGTCTTCTAGGCTCATGCAAGAAGCAGTACTTGACTCGGCTCACAAAGTCCATACATTTACTATACGTATAGAAAGTGGATTGATCGGATGCGAATACTTCATACAGCAGATCTGCATCTGGGGCGGCAGTTCATGGGGTTGAGCCTCGAGGAGGATCATGGGGTTATCCTGGGTCAGATCCTTGAAACGCTTGTGGCCGAACGGGCCGATGTTCTTGTCATCGCGGGGGACGTTTTTGACCGTGCCTCGCCGCCCAATTCGTCGATCCGGCAGTTCAATCGTTTCCTCAAGCGCGTGGCAGAGGAGACCGAAGCCGCTGTGGTGATGATCTCTGGAAACCACGATTCTGGCGACCGGATCGAGGCAATGTCTGTCTTTTCCACCGCGTCTCGTGTGCTGGTGCGCGGGATTGCCGACGCGGTGGAGGCACCGCTGATGCTGCATGACGCGCATGGCGAGGTCGCCTTTTCCGCACTGCCTTTTTCCTATGAATACGCCGCACGCGAGGTGTTCGGGAATGAGAGTATCAGCACGCCAGCGGATGTCATCGCGGCCCAGGTCTCCGCAGCGAGGGGTCAGGTGCCCGAAGGAGCGCGTTGGGTCGTAGTGGCTCATGCCTTCGTTGCAGGCGGCGCAGTCGGTGAGACCGAGCGCGCACTGACACGGGTCGGCGGGATCGAAACTGTGCCCTCTGATGTCTTCGACGGGGCGGACTATGTTGCACTAGGACATTTGCACAAGCCGCAGGAAGTGGGCGCGAGCCATATTCGTTACTCCGGCGCACCGCTCGCTTTCGGGTTCGACGAGGCAGGAAACGAAAAATCCATGACGGTCGTCGATCTGCAGGCTGAAGGGGCCGAGATCCGCACCGTATCGTTCCGACCGATCCGGCAAGTGCGCTCGCTTACCGGGGAATTCTCGGAACTTCTGGATGGAACGCCGTCTGACGATTTCATCCAGGCCATCCTGACGGATGAGAACCCTCTGATCGATCCGATGAAGCGGTTGCGCGCGACCTATCCCAATGCTTGCCATCTTGCCTATGCCCGGCAGGAGCGCGCGGCGGAGACCGAGGCGCTCGGCAGCGGGCGGGCCACTGTCACGCCGATCGAGATGATTGGCGACTTCGTGAAGGTTGTGCGCGGCCGGGAACCAAACGCCACCGAAGTCGCGATCGTCGCGGAAAAGCTCCACGCAGTAGCCTCCGGGGAGGAGCAGACATGAGACCCATTCGCCTATCGCTTCAAGCCTTCGGGCCGTTTGCGACAACCGAGGTAGTCGATTTCCGGTCCGCGCTGGAGACGGGTCTGTTTGGAATTTATGGTCAGACCGGCGCGGGAAAGTCGACGCTGTTTTCGGCGATGTCCTTCGCGCTATTCGGGGCGCCGACGAAGACTGATCAGGAACCACGTTCACTACGCTCGGATCACGCCGCGTCGGATCTGCCTACCGAAGTCGAATTTGTCTTTGAGCTGGGCACCAAGGCCTACCTGATCCGTCGTCGTCCGGCGCAGGAACGTCCGAAGGCCCGCGGTGAAGGGACCACTGAGGACGCGGCGGAAGCCTCGTTATTCGACGTCACCGGGATTCCGGTGGACACTCTTGGTCCGAGTCAGTCCGGCCGTGTTATTGCGGAAAAGAAGGTCTCGCTAGTAGGGCAGCAGGTCGAGGCGCTGCTTGGCTACGGGGCAGATCAGTTTCGACAGATCGTGCTCTTACCGCAAGGCAAGTTCGAGACGTTCCTGGCCGCAAAAACGGATGCGCGGGTCGAGATATTGCGGGATCTCTTCGACGTGAAGGTCTATCGCGATCTCGCCGCAAGGCTGAAGGAAGAAGCCTCAGCGGCAGAACGAGCGTTGCGCGACCAGCGCGCGCTCTACCTGGCTCGACTCGAGGAACGCGGGTTCGAGAGCACCGGAGCGCTTGAACTTGGGATTGCCGCAGCCGAAGCCCAAGTCGAAGAAGAGCAGGGCGTTCAGCGTGGTGCGGAGATGGCAAACGAGGCTGCGCGTAAAGCTCTGACCGAAGGCGAGCAAATCGAAAAGGCATTTTCTTCTGCCGACGCGGCACAGCAGGCTGTCGATGATCTAGAAAAGAAAACGATTGAGGTCGAAGAGCTGGCCAAGCGCATTGAGGCTGTCCGGAATGCCTTGCAGGCCCGTGATCTTGAGACGGCTTGGCGCGATGCGGAGCAGGATAGCCTGAAAGCGGTGGAGGCTGTCACGAAGGCCGAGGCGGAACTCAACATCGCCACTGGCGCGAAGGAGTTGGCGAAAAAGAAACTTGCTGAGGCACAGTCTGGCGAGGACCGACGGCAACAAGTTCAGGCTGACCTGACAAGGTTGGAGGCGATCGAGAAGCAGGTCGGGCAGGCAGCGGATCTTAGAAGCGCGTTTGACGACGCTGTGAAGGACGAAGCTTCAGCGAAGAAGGCTCTGACCGAGGCCATTGATGCCCGAGAGAAGCTCAAGTCTCAGCGCGATGCGACCGATCTGGCGCTTGATCAAGCGCGAAAGACCGAAACGGAGCGAGGCCAGCTGACCGGTGAGCTGGCCGAGGTCAACCGAGAAAGGGTCAAGGCAGCGGCGTATGCTAAGGCGCAAGGAGCTGTCGCGGATGCCCAACATGATGTCAAAGCGGCAGCGAGCGAACTGACGACAAGGACCGACGCGGCGCAAGCCGCTGATGCGACCTTGGTAGATGCCGAGGCACGGCTTTCGCGCACGCAAGCGATCATTCTCGCGGAAAAGTTGACCGAAGGGGCGCCCTGCCCTGTCTGTGGTTCCCATGATCATCCTGCGCCTGCCCATGGTGCGCCTGAACAATCTGGTTTGACAGAAGCGTTTCGGAGCGCTCAGGTTCAGGCGAGAATCGCCTCCGAAGCCAGAGTTCGGGCCGAAAGCGACCTCGGCAATTTCCGAATGCGGCTCGACGAAAAGAAGCGGGCGCTGGAGGAACAGGAGCGCCCTGAGCGCACGTTGGCGGAACTCGAAGCCGAAATCGCGCGGATTGAAGGCACCGTCGCCACGCTTGGAGAGGCGGTTGATCTGGACGCGATGGCGGAGCAGTTGGCCGAGCTCAAGCGCAAGGTGACTGAGGCAGAAACCGGCGAGGCTTCGGCGCGCACCGCTGCGGGGAAAGCCGAGACCGCTCTTGCCGGCGCGCGCGCCAAGCTGGACACAGTGATTGAGGCCCTGCCGGAAGGTCTGCGCACGCCCGAGGCGGTTGTCGCTCGACGGGAGGCTTTGCAGAGAGAGCAAAGGCAACTCTCCGAGGCGCTGGAAGTGGCGACGCAACAGGACCGAGCCGCCAGTGAGGTGCTCACCCGTTCGCAAGAGCAGCTAGAAGCAGCGAAGCGGGCGCGCGACGGGCAGCAGCAGCGCGTGAAGAAGGCACAAGGTGATTTTGTCGCTAGGCTTACCGAGGTTGGGCTGGACAAAGCGGGATATGATGCTTGCAAAAGCCATTTCCCGACTCTAGACGCCGACCGCAAGAAGGTGACCGATCACCGCGATGGATTGATCGCTGCTCGCACGACATTGCAGAACGCCATAGCCGCTTGTGCAGATCGTGAACGCCCGGATCTTGCCCCGCTACAGCTGGCGTTGGCAGACGCCACCCAGACCTTGAACGCGGCCAACGCTGCACTTGCCACAGCGAGAACGGATGTATCGTCACTGACCAAATTCAAGGAATCGCTTGCCGCGGCTCTAACCGAAACCGAGCGGCTAGAAACCGAGACTGGTCCGCTCCGTGGGCTGGCCGATCTGGCTAACGGCAAGAACGATTTCAAGATGACACTCGAGACCTTCGCGATCGGAGCAATGTTCGACCAGGTTCTCGAGGCGGCGAATATGCGGCTCGATCCCATGACTCGCGGTCGATACCGGCTGGCGCGCGGGATTGAAGCATTGGGTGGGCGCGGCAAGCGCGGGCTCGAAATCGAGGTCTTCGACATCAACACCGGCAAGGCGCGCCCGACAGCCACGCTGTCAGGCGGCGAGACCTTTATCGCGGCACTGGCCCTCGCGCTTGGCCTAGCCGATGTGGTCGAGAGCCTTTCGGGCAGGATTCGGATGGACACAATATTCATCGACGAAGGCTTTGGGAGCCTCGACACCGAAAATGGGGCGGGCACACTGGATCAAGTGATCCAAGTTCTTGCCGCGCTGACAGAGGGCAGTCGTGCCGTGGGCCTGATATCCCATGTGGGGCTGGTGCAAGAGGCTATTCCACAAGGCTTCTACGTGCGTTCGACCCCAAGCGGCAGCCGGGTCGAGGAAAGGAGGGGGCTGGGATGAAGGACCGTTGGTATTACCGGAAGGCACACACCCGCCGTCTGTCGACAGGGCGCACGGTATCCGTTCGCGGCGGTTGGGCAGTTCGAGGCGATCGTGAAAGCAAGAAGGGCGCATCTTTCAGGCGGACTTGTCCAATATGCGGGGCGCTGATCGTAAGCGTGGGCATGCCCAGAGGAGGGTGGGTCCATTTTGAGGGCGGCAAAGGGCTGACACGTATTAAACATCCGTGCCTGCATCTTGGTGAAGGCCTGAGCAGGCGGCGCGACGAAGACACGCCAGACCTTTTTGAGGCGAGGCTGCCATTTTGAAATGTCACTGATTAAGCTTGCGAAAAGTTGGCTCCAATCCCACATATAGTATCTAGAAGCAAACCAAACACTACATGGAGGATGATATGGCAGTAAATCGTAAAGGAACTTCGACCAAGGTTGCCTCGCTTGCAGCAGACACCCTTTTCAAACCTGGCTCTTCACAGATCGCCCGCAAGCTTGCCGGTTCGGCGTTGTCTCAATCCAATACCAATCGACAAACGGGAGCGAAAATGGAGGACCTCGCTTCAAAGGTACTTCGCAGCGATCGCTATTCTGAAAAGACAAAGGCACTTGCCGGTTCGGTGTTGTCCCAGTCGAACAAGAAGCGCTGACTGTAGACAGTATATAGTGGTTTCGGGCTCAAGCGCTACAGGCCGTGTCTCAAGTAGGTAGCGCTTTGGGTATATCATGAACAAACATTAAACATTCTGAGTTGAGCAGATGCGGGCATTTATTTCTTATTCTCATAACGACAAGGCCGCGCTTGATCGGCTGCACGTCCACCTCAAGAACCTTACAAGGGAAGGGCGTATTGAGACCTGGTATGATCGCAACATCTTGGCTGGTGGCGAACTGGACGCTGAAATTGAACGGGAACTGGAGGCTTCCGACCTGTTCCTGCTCCTGGTGAGCCCCGACTTCATCGCATCCGACTACTGTGTCGAGCGCGAAATGAGACGCGCGCTTGAACGCCACGCCGCAGGGACCGCACGTGTAGTGCCGATCATCGTGGAGGAATGCGATTGGAAAGCGATGAGGGAGTTGCGCCAACTGAAGGCCGTGCCGACGGACGGCAAGGCGATCAGCGCATGGGCCAATCCAAACACCGCTTACCTAAATGTCGTGCAGGAACTTCGACGCATCATCGAAGATGAAGCCGTACCTGCAGCTGCGGCGAAAGTAGCCGATGAGCCATCGGCCACACGCCCCTCGATGGCGCGCTACCGCGCAAAGCGGCAGTTCGACCAAATCGACAAGGGTGATTTCCGCGATGCTGCCTTCGCCACCTTCAAGGATTACTTCCGACGAGCGATCATCGAAATGGACTCAATCGATGGATTGCGCGGACGTTTCGTTGACAGAAGTGCGACCTCTTTTGGGGCAACGGTTGTCAACAGCGGACATCAAAATGGTACGGCCCACATCTCGGTGCACTGCCGTAGCTCGCAGGTCGCCCTGGGCGATATTTACTACTCGTTCAGCGAAAACGCCGGTGACAACACAGCAAACGGCGGTTTCAACATTTCGGCCGATGATTACGAGCAATTCCTGATTCAAACCATGAACGTCTTCGGTAGAGCTGACGAACGGCTGACTCCAGAGCGAGCGGCTGAGGTGCTCTGGAATGAGTTCATTGGTAACGCAGGTATCAGCTATGACTGAGCGTGTTCATTTCCGCTACAACAATTGTGGGCACCGCTTCGAAGTCGAAGTGCTTGATGAGTATGAACGTCGCGAGGCCCGCCGTGAAAAGCGGCCGACTAGCGCGGTGCATTGTCCCGAATGTTATCGAACCGATGTCCGGAGGGGTTGGGAATGAAGGCTCGTGAGGGAGACCACACATGCGAAGCACTTTGAACGCAAAATCAGCCGCTCTCGCCGAGGAGCCGAAAGGTACGCTGTTTCTCCTCAAGAGGTACGGCCATCAGCCGATCTATGGCATTAAGCTTTCCGAACCATTGGATCAGCCCAACGACAAACCGACGGTTCTGCTATTGAACCCTGACTTCGGGCGTGAAGGCGAAGCCAATTGGCATCGGATATTCCAATGGGAAGCGGACGAGTGGTGTATCTCCTTTGGAACCGACTGGATATTGCAGCCTGATTTCGCGGCTTCTTCGCTGTCTGAGATGAACGATCCGCAGCAAGAGGCATGCCTGACGATCGGGCCCCAGGGCATTCACTTCCGTGCGGCACCTGGCGACGGATTCCGGGTCTCCTATCGCCACTTCATCCATGTTGACACCCTAGATCCGGTGAAGGATCTCGGAAATGCCGCCTTCCACCTCAACGGGTACCGAATCTTCTTGAACCGAGAGGATTGGGACAATGGGCGCTCCCCGATCTTTCAGCACGGCGTCTAGGCGACAGCCAGCTCTCCTTCGAAGCCAGGAACAGATAGTTGCTGTGTCATAGGGTGATCGTTGCGCCAAGTGTGTCCGAACGTTTCACCGATATCGCTGCACTCAAGACGTCGCTAATCTGCTTTCAATCCGTTAACGTTCAATGGCTTCGTCCACCCGGCAGATAGAACTCCGTAATCCCCCGCTTCCCCTCTGCTCGTCCCAGCTGGACGATCACATCGATGGATTTCCGGATGTATTCCCGCACCTCGGCAAAGGTCAGCGGCGTCCCGGCTTGCAGTACCATGATCGCCAGCCGGTCGATGGCGAGTTCTGCAGTTTCGGCGTGGATGGTCGAAACCGACCCGCCATGGCCGGTGTTGATCGCCTCAAGATAGGTCAGGGCTTCGGCCCCGCGCAACTCGCCGACGATAATCCGGTCGGGGCGCATGCGGAGGGAGGCCTGCAGAAGGGCGTTGGCGCTACGTTGTGAACCGGCACCGCGGTCGGCCAGGAGGGCGACGGTGTTGGGCTGGCCGGGGAACAGCTCGAAGGCGTCCTCGATGGTGATCAACCGCTCGTGCTCGCTCACATGCGTCAGAAGGTGGCGGGCGAAGGTGGTCTTTCCGGTCGAGGTGCCGCCACTGATCAGGACGTTGAGCCGCGCTTCGACAAGGGTCTGCAGTGCGGCCTCGAGATTTTCCTCGGCAAGACTGGCGATGTTCTTCATCTTCTCGGCGCGGAGCGCATCCAGCGAGACGGCCTTGCCGAAGAGATAGGCCGGGGCGTAATCTCGGACGCTGCCCGAGGCAAAAAGGCGGATGGTGATCGAAGCGCCGCGATCGATGGCAGGCGGCACGGCGACTTGGACCCGAAGCGGACGGCCTGCATATTCTACCTTGCCGGAGACGAGGGGGTTCTTTTCAGAGACGCGGGCCTTGGCATCGCCGACGATGGTCTGGGCCATGTTGAGGGCTGTGGTCCGATCCACGGTCTGACCTTCGTGGCGCATGGTGGCGTCGCCTGCGACCTCAAGCCAGACCTTGCCGTCCGGGTTGATCGCGATCTCGACCACGTCATCGCGTCGCAAGAGGTCGCGGAACGGGTCGAGATAGCGCTCGAGATATGAGGCTGGCGATGCCTGATCCATCAATAAATCACCACATCCCGGTCGACGAGCACGGTGACCGAGGCTCCCTGATCGACATAGATCGTCGGCGCGATCGACACCTGGTCGGCGATGACCGAGCCGACGGCATCCTGCAGGTCGCTGCCGACATCGCCCAGAACGATGCTGGTGGTTTCATTGTTGGCGCTCTCGGCTGCCACGGCCGGTGCCGCCCCGATCACGGAAATCAGCGCCGCACCTCCGAAGCGCTCGGCGAACTTGGTGTCGACGAGGCCGGTGAGGCCCGACCGGCCAAGCTGGTCCCCGCCAACAGCGGCGATTTCCATTGAGGTTCCGTCCGGTGTCAGGACGCGGGTCCAGAGAATGAGGATGCGTTTCTGGTGCATCTCGATGCCAGAGCGGTATTGGCCAAAAAGGCGGGAGCCCCGGGGGATCAGGATCCGGTCCCCGGAAAACGCCGGGACCGGTTCGGAGACAACCGCCACAACGGAGCCCGGCAGGTCGCTGTTGATGGCGGTCTGGAGCGCGGCCTGGATGACGGACCCTTGGGTCAACGTGCGTTCGGGGTGGGTGAGGCGGGTGGCCTCCTGCACTTCGAGCGGTCGCGCACTCTGCAGGAACGCCTCATTGCCCGAGAGGACCGGCCCCTCGGTGCCTGCGGCGGCAGGTTCGGCCACCGCCGCGCCACTTTGGCCGCCACGCGGACCATCGGCATAGACCACGGCGGGGGATTTGATCTGCGCGGTCAGAAGCTCCTCGGCGACCCGTTCGGCCTCGCGCTGGCGCTGTTCCTCTTCCTGCCGGCGACGTTCTTCGAGTAGGCGCTGATCGGCGATCAGCCCCTCGCGATCGAGCTCAGCCTCGAGCCCCTCGCGCTGCGCCCGTTCGGCATCGAGCATCGCCTGCAGCCCCTCGATGCGGGTCTCGGTCTGGCGCTGCAGGTTGGCCAACTCGGCCTCCTTCTCCGCTATAAGTGCTTCCAAAGCCGCCTTCTGTTCGTCGAAGGCTTCGCGCAGGTCCGCGACGGCGGACTGGATTTCCGAGTTGCGCGCGGCCTGGCTGGCGGCGAGGGCCTCGCGGAGCTTGGCGATCTCGGCCAGCACTTCGGCGCTCGGTTCCGGGGCAGGGGCGGCGGGCACATCAAGCGCTTCCTCCACGGCAATCAGCGCATCGTTGACCCGTTGCTCGGTCTCATCGGGCGGGAACTCCAGCCGTCCGCCGGTGCCGGGGCGGCGGTCCTGGAAGGTCTCGACATCGGAGGTCTCGAGTGCGCTGTCGCCCTCCTGCAGACCGGTGGCCAGGAAATACGCGACTCCGGCCCCGCCGAGGGCGAGGGCAGCGGCGAGTGCGCCGACCCCGAGGCCGTTGCCCCGGCGTTTGGATTTGCCGCGCTGGCTGAATTGATCGAGGCGGTCCTGAAGATCGGGAGGGGTTTGATCGGCCATGGTCAGTTGCTCACATAGATGGCGCTCTCGTCGCGCCAGGCGCAGATCGCCTCATCGCCAATGCGCAGCGTCCAATAGGTGTTCACCCCGAGCACCCGGACCGTGTTGCCTTGCTGGGTCCAGTTCACCGTGCGTTCGCGACCCTGGTCATCGGCCTTGAAGAGGGCGGGCTGACGGGCGCTTTCCGGGAACACGAAATACGTATAGCGCCCGTCGTCATAGATATGGCTGGGGCGGAAATCCCCTTCGCCCGAGACGCGGTAGTTGTAGTTCCTCGGCGCCTCGAAGCCTTTGGGCTGGGTCGCACCCGCCGCGCGGCGCTCCTCATCGGGGTAGCGGAAGCGCACCTCGAAGAACATGCCGGTGCGGTTCGGGATCGAACCCTCGCGCAGATGGAAAGAATAGGTGCGTCGGTTCGTGATCACCGTCATGTTGGTCGAGGCATTGGCCACATGCGGTTTGATCGTGAGCACATTGCCAAGCTCGGGGATTGGATCGACCTGGAAGCTCTCAGTGTCGCCGACGATCACTGCTTCAAACCGCTCCCCCGCCCCGAAATGAATCGTCGTCGAATGCCGAAGATCGGTTTCGATCCGGTAGACCTGGTTTTCATTATAGACGGCGGTGCGAATGCGGATATCGAGCGGGCCGCCTTGCGGCGTGGCCTCGGCGAAGGCAGCAACAGGAAGGGCAAGCGCCAGAAGGAGCGCGGGCAGGGTTTTCATCTTGGTCAGTTCTCCAGGGTCTCGGCGTCGACGCGGTAGGAGGTCACCACGAAGCCCAAGGGGTTGGCCCAGACGTCCTGAAGGCGCTGGCGGGTTTCGGGTTGGAAGTCGTAGCCGACAGTGGCGACGTAAGACCGGGTCACGGTGCGGGTGTCGCGGGGGCGGCGCAGCGTACGGGTGAAGCGGACCTGGGCCACGCCGCGCTCGATCTGGTTCACCGATTTGATCACCACCTCGATCTTGGCGTCGCGGCCATAGACGGTGATCGGGTAATCTTCGTTGGTGGAGGACCAGAGATCACGCAGCGTGCGGGCGGCATCGCCGTCCGAGCGATCGAGCACCGAGTTGATACGCTGCTCGCCATCGGTCAGGTCATAGGTTTCGCGGTCATCGACGTAGGCCACGAGATTGGCCTGGATGATGGCATCGCTCTCGGAAAGCGTCAGGGCCTGAACGGCGGCGACCCGATCCATCTCGCCGGTTTCCTTGTCGACCACGACCACGAAGGTCTCGGTCGATTTGAGCGGGAAGAGGCTCGCGCCCGCGACCATGCCGGCCACGCCAACCAGCACGCCGGCCGCCGCGACAAACCAGGCGAAACGCTCGCGCCGCCGTGGCCCGTAGATGAAATCCGCCTCGAAAGCGTCGCGGTCAGGCGCGGAGGAACTGGTCACAAGCTTCTTCAAAGTCGTCGTCTTTCACATCAGGGTTTGCGGAAGGCCTTGGCGGCAGAGAGAAGCGCGCCCGGGTTTTGCCGGATCATCTCGCCGGTTTTGACCACGCCCGCATTGGCCATCTGATTCAGCTCGTGCGGGGACTTGCCGGTGACGAGGCGGGAGGTCGCGCCGGTGCCATACTGGCGCGTGTTCACGAAGCCCTGACGTGCGAGGCCGGTCAGACCCACGGCATTCGAGGCAATGCCCACCACGCCGGTAAGGTTGGAGGCGATGTAGGGCACCGAAGCCATGATCCCGGCGCTGAGGATCAGGATCACGAGGAAGGGCAGGATGAGGCTGACGGTCTCGACATCGCCCGGATCGGCGGAAGCATCCCCAATGGCCTCGGCGATGGCCACGATGATGCCCGCAGCCCCGGCAGCGGCGACGGGCATGAGCGCATAGCCGATGGTGGCGCGGGTCCAGGCCTCGAAGAGGGACTGGGTCGGTTTGAAGAGCGAGGTCACGATCATGAAGGGGGCGATCACGATCATCAGCGCGAAGACAATGCGGGCGAAGGCGATGATCCCTGCGGTGACGGCCGCGAAAACGGCGGAAAGGACGAAGAAGATGGCACCCAGAACCGCGCCGAAGACCCAGCCCGCGCGATCCCCGATCGTGTCGCCATAGGCGGTGATGCGGGCGACCATGTTGTCGAGGCTTTCATAGACGCCAGCTTCGTCGCCCGAACCGGTGAGGGCCAAGATGGAGGCGCCGATAGAGTCGGGGACCTGGGTGACGATGCCATAGATGACGCTGAAATTGTCCCAGCTCTGCGCGAAGATCCCGACGAGCGCGATCTTCATGCCGAAGGCAAAGCCAGTGCCGAAGGGCAGGGGGCGGAGTTGCATCACCGCGTTGATCCCGAGAAGCACGACGAGGAGCGTCGCGCCCGCCGAGATGACATTGCCGACCGAGGCTGCCGAGGAGACAAAGCCGTCCTGCGCCACGGTGTTCACCGCGGCGTCGACCTGGCTCAGGATATCGCGAATGATCCCCATCTATTCCGCACAGGCCTCCACAACTTGCGCCTCAAGCGCGTCGGCCTTGGCGTAGAGCTCGAGCACGTTGAAGGGCAGGCGCGGGTTGTCCGAGGTCTGGAACCGGGGCAGGGCGGCAAGCGCCTGATCCCAGGTGAACTGGTCCAGCAGGCAGGTGCAGGTTTCCGTGGCGAGGGCCTCTTCGGCAATCAGAATGCGCAGGATCGCGCGGTAGCCATTGCGCAGATAGGCGGTTTCGGCCAGATCGGTGGGCGGTTTTGGGACTCGGCAGGCGTCGGCCTCATCCCGCGCGATGGCCATTGAGCCAAAGGGTGTGTCGCCGGACGGGTCCGTGGTCGGGGTCTGGGCCCGCACGGCACAGGGCAGGGATGCCAGGACCATCACCGCGAGACCAAGCGCCCTAATTGGAGCCAAGCTGTGGATCATGGCTTGCCTCATGGATCCACCGCCATCGAGCGGAACTTGCGCTCGTCCGCGAGGGTCGCGGCATCGACAACGCCAAGCTGGCCGGCACTGACGCCTTGTGCCGCCTCCAGCCGCCAGATCTGGGTCAGGATGATGCCAAGCTCGGCGGTGACGCGGGTGTTGAGATCGACGGCAGCCTTCAGCCCGTTCTGATCGTCGATGAGCCCGACCATGGTCTCGAGCCGCTCAAGGCTTTGGCCCGCTTCTTCGTGGCTTTCCTGTGCCGCGACGGAGAGCATGGCACTGGCCCCGGCCGAGGTGGCGATGCGGTTGTCTGCGGGCTGATCGGAGTCCGAGAGCGTGCTCAGGCGCTCCGAAGTAAACCCACTGCCCGAAAGCACGCGCTCGACCGAGGCCGAAAGCTCGGCGCCGGGATTGAAGCCGCTCAGAAAATCGCCACTGGCCAAAGACTGCGCGGTGTTGAGCGGGGCGACGAGCTTGCCGCGAAGGGCGCGAAACTCCTCGACCGTGGCAAAAAGCTCACCAAGCCCGCTGCCCTCAATGAGCGAGGTCAGTTGCGCCTCGAGGTTGGTAAGCTGCGACAGCTGGGTTTCCAGTTCCAGCCGCATGGTGGCGAGCTGCTGCATTTGGACGTTCAGGTCCTCGGCCATGTGCTCGAGCTGGGCGACGAGTTGGCCAAGTTGCGAGCCATCGAAAGTCGGAACGCCTTGGGCCGAGGCGGGCGAGGCAAACCCGAGTGTGGCGACCGCCGCGGCGGTCAGGAGAAGCTGTCTCATTCGGGAACTCCCATCTGCATGAAGTCGCGCTCGGCCAGCCGGTCGGCGGTGAGGTGCTGCGCATAGGCCGCCTCGCGCTGCTGGTTTGCCGCCATCAGTCTGACGCGGAGGTTGAGGATGCGGCCGATCTCGGCCTTGGCGTAGGTGTTGAGCTCCCAGGCCGCCTTGGCATTGGGTTGGGCATCGATCTGCAGGATGATCGCGCGGAGGCGGTTGATGACCTGTTCGGTCGTGGCGGAACTGTCTGCGGCGTAATAGACGCCCGCCTCGGAGATGCTGGCATATTCGGCGAGGGCAAAATCCGAGGGCGAGAGCGTGCCAAGTGCGTCGGCGCCCCCCACCACGGCCAGATATTCGTTGTAGAACTTCGAGATGTTGCGCACGTAGCCTTGCGTTTCGGTGAAGGGCGGCACGCCGCCGTATTCGATGACCCGGCCGGGGCCTGCGTTATAGGCCGCAAGCGCATGGGGGATGTTGCCGAAACGGTTGAGCTGGGTCGTGATGTAACGCGCGCCGCCCCGCAGGTTGTCCTTCACGTCATAACGGTCGACGCCAAGGTCGGAGGCGGTGCCGGGCATGAGCTGGGTCAGGCCGTATGCCCCGACCGGGCTTTGAGCGGCGACGTTGAAGCGGCTCTCCTGCTTGATCAGGGCCTGGAAGAGGCAGCGCCATTGGGTGGGTGAGAGACCGGCACGGGCGACGCCTGGCGCGCCCGCATATTCGCTCGCGACTTCGACGATCATCATCTCGACCGTCTCTCGGCCTTCGCCGAAAAGGCGGCTGTTCATCGGGTTTGGGTCGGTATTGGGATAGACCGCCGCCACCCCGAAATCCGCATTGCCCTCGAGCGCGCGGATATCGAAGCCGGGCCCGGTGATCGCCGCGGTCATCTCATCGAGGACGCGCAGCTGGTCGGCTTGCACGTCCGCCAGAGTGGACTCCGTCCGATCCTTGTCCTGCTGGACGCCCAGATCCTCTGCGAGCGCCGTCACCCGGGCGATGGCGCGGCCGATCGCGGAACTGTCCTGCGTCGGCACGCCTTGGGCGAGAGCGGGCAGCGCGCCGAGGCCGAGGCAGAACCCGGCGGATATGATCGCCGCGCGGCTCATTCCTGACGCGGCAGGGGCTCGAAGCTGCAGTCGTGCTTGGCTGCCTGCTGAACCGGTGCGCCCATGGTCGAGAACGAGACGGTCGAGCGCGTCACCTGCGGCTCGCCATTGCGTCCGAAGCAGGGCGAGGTTTTCTCGGTGTATTTCTCGCAAGCGGCCAGAAGGCTAGCGGCGGCGCAAAGCGCCAGGAGGGGTTTTGAACTCATATCACATGTCTCCAGAAATCGGGATTGGCGCGCCAATCGGCAGGCACACGCGCCTCGCCCGTGGCGCCGCCGCCAAGGATGGGAAGGAGGTTGCCCAAGGCGGAGAGGTCGGCGTCGACGAAGACGCTGTCACCCGCCGAGCGAACGAGCGCGATGCGCTGGCCAATGGTGGGCTGCACGAGGAGGGCAGCCTCCTTGGCGTTCACGCGCAGAAAGTCGTAATCGGAGATGGTGGCACGGTCGTTCGGGAAAAGGATCTGGGTCGGCACCGTTTCGACGATGGTTTTGCCGACGCGGCTGTCACGCAGCTGGCTCGGATATTGCGTCATCATGATCACGACGCAGTTCATCTTGCGGAGCGTCACCAGCCAGTTTTCCAGCCGCGCCCCGAAGTATGGATCGTCAAGCAGCTTCCAGGCCTCGTCGAGCACGATGATCGTGGGGCGGCGATCCTCGACCACGCGTTCGATCTGACGGAAGATGTAGGAGAGCACCGCCATGCGCTCGGTGGTCATGTCGAGAATCTCGGTCATGTCGAAGCCGATGATGTCCGAGGCCAGTTCAAGCCCGGCTCCCTGTTCCGGCTCATCGAAGACCCAGCCATAGCGCCCGCCCGGGGCCCATTCGGCGACGCGGGACTGCAGCTCGCCATCGTCATCGAGCGACTGAAACAGGGTCTCGAAACTCGCGAAGCGTCTGAGCGAGCCCTCGGCATGGGCATTTTGCGCGACCGCGCTCTGGATGTGGCGGGATTGCTCGCCCGTCAGGGTTCCGTTCCGTGTGAGAAGTGTCGCAAGCCAATCTGAGAGCCAGGCGCGTCCACGTTCATCGATCTCGGTATCAAGAGGATTCAAGCCCGAAGGCACCCCGGCACGGATTTCATTATAGCGCCCGCCAAGGGCTCGTACGGCCATCTCAAGCCCGCGGTCCTTGTCGAAGAAGAAAAGTCGCGCGCCGACGCGCTGCGCCTGCGCCGCGAGGAAGGCGGTGGTGAGCGTCTTGCCGGTGCCGGTGCGTCCCAGCACGAGCGTATGGCCAACGGTGGGTTCCTTGCCCGGGTTACCCGCCTCGTGAAAATTGAAGCGATAGCTCGCGGTGCCGACCGTGGGCAGGACCGAGATGGTCTGACCCCAGGGAGACTGGTCGGGGTCACGTCCCTCGACGCTGCCGTGAAGGGCCGCGAAATCGGCGAAATTGATCGAGGAGATCGGAGTTTTGCGCGCCCGGTAGCCGAAGTTGCCGGGGCTTTGCGCGAAATACGTGGCCTTCAGCGCCATGTTCTCTCGCACGATGACCGACATGATCTCCTGCCCAACGCGCTTGATCTGGGCCGCGGCGCGTTCGAGCATATCCCGGTCGGGCGCATAGACGGCGATCGACAGGTGATGATCGCCGAAGGCGATGCGCCCTGCTTCCTGGTCATCGGCGGCCTGGCCCAGTTGCTCGCGCAAGGAAACGGCGGCATCGTCTGAGGCGTGCATCTGGCGGATGATGCGCTGGATGCGCTCGGCCATGATGTTGTTCGGGATCGGGCTGAAGGAATTCGTCAGCACGATGTCGAGGGGCAGGTCGAGCGCATCGAGAAGCGTGACATCCGTGAGTGCGGGATAGGTCTTCATCGAAAAGAGCGCGCCGTATTTGACTTGACTGGTCACGGCGTCGGTCAGGGTGACGACGTCGCCGTCAAAGGTGGCGCGGCAATTGCTCAGGGTGTGCGAGAGGGGCAGGGCGCTTTGCCCGAAGGCGATGGGGGAGAATGCCCCAGTGTTCAGCGTATTGAGATAGCCCAGCCATTCGCCGCCCGCCTTGGTGAGCCTGACCGGGTTGGCGGAAGCGAGGGCCACCTCGAAGAAGCCCATGACCTCGTTCAGCTCCTGCATGCGCGTCGCGCGGTCCTTGACCCAGGCCTTGCGGGCCAACGCGCGCAAGAGCGGAATGCGGGCCGAGATGTCGGGCCGCCGGATGACGCTGAGATAGAGCTGACGCTTGGCCGGGCGGAGGTCTTTGACATGGGCCTGCCAGCGGGCATCGATCGCGGCAGCGAAGCTGCCGCCCTCGATTGTACGCATCCCGAGATCTTGCGGCACGGAGATCCGGTGGATGTAGAAGCCAAAGGCATTGCCGGTCTGGGCGACGATGGCGGCGACCGCGCGTTTGAGCGCATCGAGCCGGGCATCTTCCGTAGTCATCGGGTTCAGCCCGTCGAGGCGCAGGGTCGCCAAGAGATCGCCTTCGCGCAGGACCATGACATCGTCATCCGCGAGCGCGAAATACGGCAGATGCTCCGCGAGGTAGCTCTCCCGCGCGAACTCCCTGCCGCCCGCTTGATGCAGCGCTGTTCCGTGAGTGGAAAGAGTGCCTGCATCAAGCGCCAAAGCTGTCGCCTCCATGCAAGGCCCGGTTCTTCGTGGGGCGCACCGATCCATAGGAGACGCGCAGCACTTCGAAGAAATGCGGCTCGCGGTCGGCAACGAACCAGAGGATCGGATAGGTGACGAGCCCAATCAGGAAAAACACCATCGACTTGGTCCAGATGAACGGCAGAACGACCCCGGTCGCCAGCACCACAAGGTATCCGACGGGCAAGCCCAGATACTTGGGCGGACGGGCGAGGCCCAGAAAGAGGGGGGATCGTTCTGCCAACTAGATGCTCTCCCGCTCAGCAGAAATGAAGAATCCGTAGGTCGTCTCGAGGCAGCGTTTGCCGAGCAAACGCGGTCGGGAGGACCGGAGGATGCGATTTTGCGAGAGAGTCATCGGCCAACCTCAGGAGAAGCCGTCGACGATGGTGCCGGCCGAGAAGATCAGCACTATCCCGATGATGACCGAGGCGAACCAGCCCCAGTTGAGCCGTCCCATCATGCACATGAAACCGGTGCCGATGACCGCGAGCGTGGCGACCGCGATCCCGATCGGGCCGGTCAGCGCGGCCTCGACGGTTTCCAACATGGTCTGGATCGGCGACAAGTCCTGCGCGAGGACGGGTGTTGCGAAAGCCGCCAAGGTTGTGGCGACAGGCAAGAGGCGGCTGAGGCGATGTCGAAGCATGCGAAGTTCCCTTGTTTTACTGAAGATCGATGAGGACCGGCGCGCGGGCTGGAACCCGGTCTGCGACGCGGATGTCCGAAGCGGAAACGGGCGTGCCTGCCAGCCGAGACCGAATCCGGTGGATGCGCGCGATGTAGTCGCGGGTCTCGGAGAAGGGTGGGACGCCTGAATACTCGATCACGCGGTGCGGACCGGCATTATAGGCTGCCAGCGCCAGGTCGATGTCCTTGAACGTGGCGAGCTGCGCGAGCAGGTAGCGCGCCGCGCCGTCGAGGTTCTGGGACGGGTCGCGCGGATCGACCCCGAGCGCACGGGCCGTGTCCGGCATAAGCTGCCCCAAGCCATAGGCGCCCTTGGGGCTGACGGCGGTCGGGTTGTAGCTGCTCTCGGCCTCGACCAGGGCGCGGAAGAGAACCCGCCAGTCGACCGAATCCAGACCGAGCTGCCGTAGGGCGCGATTGCCTGCATGACGATCGGCGGTGGCGCGGATTAGGGAAAGGATGTCGCCGCGACCGGAAGGCGGCGTGGCGTCCAACGAGGTCAGAACAACATCGTCATCCGCGCTATCACTCAGACCCGCCCATACGGGGCGCTCGCCATGGAAGGTCCAGCCTGAGGTCCGGGCCGTCCCATCGCGGCCGAAGGCAATGACGTCAGCCGCGCTCCTCGAGGGTGATGCTGTAGTCAGGACCAAAGCGCAGATCGCGCCCGTCACCGAACTCGAGATGATGTTTGAAGAGCCCCGGCCATATGTTGAAATACCGCGGCTCTGGCCCGTGCGGGGTGATCCGGGTCGAGACCAGAATGGCTTCCGGCTCACCCTCGCGCAGGTAGATGCACTGGTAGCGCGGTTTGCCATCGTCCGTGAACCCCACGAGTTCATACCGGCAGCGGAACGCGATGCCCTTTTCGGACAAGTCTTTGACACCATCGATGGTGATCAGGATCTGGTTGCGCGCTATCGGCATGTTCGGACTCTCCCCACGAGAGCCCTTCTACTTCACGACACTAAGGCCATAAAGTCATATGGAGTCAATACGACATATTGCAGATAAATACATATTGCACGATAGTTGCCGCAACTTTTGCGGGAGAGCGACATGAAGCGACAGGCGATGGCAGCTGCAATGGGAGTGATGGCGGTGTTCGGAGCCCCGCAGAAGGCGCAGGCCTATGATATCGACTGCGCCATTATGCTCTGCATGGCGGGAGGGTTTCCCCCGAGCGCGGTCTGCGCACGGGCCTATCGCACCATGATTCGTCGGATCACGCCCTGGCCAAGCCTGCCACCCTTCGGGGTCTGCACTTTCGCCCATGTGCCGGTCGAACTCGGCGGGCCCGGCGGGGAGGACGAGCTCGACACCAACCTGCCGGAATACGAATGGCTGAACCGCACCCATGTGATCTGGTTCACGGGGCGGTCCTATAAGCCGCGCGACGAGCCGCGGCAGTGGGATTGGTCGATCCGCTCCTGTGATCGCGAGAACCGAACTTGCCGCTACATCCAGCGGGTCTACGGGTCCCACACCCCCTGGCCCGCGACATTCATCTCGGAAAGCGGCCAGGAGATCGCCTACCCAAGCGGCGGTGGCCTGTGGCATTTCTATTCCCGCAGCATCATGGTCGAGTACGGCGACTACGAGGGCAACATGGGCCATTCGGAGTGGTTCTCTTACTGATCCTCGCTGTCGGACAGCTTGAGTGATAATGGCCGCACTATGACAAGCGTATGGTCGTAACCATCAGGATCCACAAATTGGCGGCGGCTCACGCTTCCATCATCCCAGCGATAGTCGGTAAACACATGGGTTTCCTGCGTTCCGTCGTTGATAAAGCCTTCTTGAAAGGGCCAGCCTGTCTTCTTCTTAACCATTGAACTCCTGCCATATCGTTAGACTATCGATTGCGGTGCATCAGAACCGAACCGAGCGATGGCTGGCGGGAAGTAGCTAGCGTTTTGTAAAGAGTTCGGATGCGTCGACCTGCAGGGCCTTCGCGATGCGTTCGAGCAGGTCCAGGGAAGCTGCGAATTTGGCGTTCTCGACCTTGCCCATATGGCCGCGGCTCACGTCGGCCCGATGAGCAAGCTCCTCTTGGCTGAGGCCGCGGGCGCGTCTCAAGTCTTGGATGTTCAGTGCTACACGGTCCCGCAAGTTCATGCCCGCGAAACGGACATGGTGCGCGAAATATCGCCACGCGATATATGTTACATTCGGAGCGACAGAGAAGAATTTTTGGAACGGCGCGAGATCGCCGGAATGGGATGCCTGCCGATACGCAGGTCACGGGATGATCCGTCTCGCAAACATTCTGGGCCGTTCAATCGTTCTTTCGGAAAAGGGCGGCACCGGCAATACCGGTGCCGCCAGTCGGTCGTCCACAGGGAGGTAGTAGAGGACGAATTTTACAGGGAAGTTTGGGGTTGGTAAGAAAAGCAGTTGTGACACACTTGAAGCCAAAAATTTATTTCGTTTGTAAGCACCCTTATTCCGATATGTGCTATGATGAAGTGCACTGGTCAGTGCAATTTGAGCCGAGGTCTGACGCGTCTCATCGCCTTGCCCAAGGCAGTAAGAACGACCGCGCGAAGCCAGCCCTGCACAGAACTCAAGTGCTGAAAGTGCAGGTAATTATAGGCGCGCCGTGCGAGCCATCCTTCGAAGGTAACGGTTCCGATTGCCTTTCCCATCAGAGCCGCTACCGCCCCTTCCTGACTGATCGCCACCAATGAGCCGCGATCAATATAGTGGAAATTCCGCAGGGGCTTACCGGCAAGATGCGCGGTGAGTTGCGCCTCAAGAAACTCGGCTTGCTGGGTTGCGACCTGTGCACGGGGGGGCAGAAATCCGTCCTTCTCGGGCCAGAAGCATTCGGCACAATCGCCAATCACATAAATCTTTTCGTCATGTGTCGATTGCAGGGTAGGGCGTACCTTCAGCCGGCCAAGGCTACCGGTTTCAAGCGTCGAAAGCGTGCCGACGACCTCGGGTGCCTTGATGCCGGCTGCCCAGATTGTCAGGGTTGATGGAAGAATCGTTCCGTCAGCCAGGTGAACTTCTTGCGAGGTCACATGTTGGACGCGCGCATTGACCGAAACCGCAACCGAAAGTTCACCAAGATGTCGTGTGACTTTCTTCGAAACCTTTTCCGGAAGGGCAGCAAGAACTCTTGGGGCCGCTTCGATGATGCGAATGTGAACAATTCCGGGATCTCTCAGGCGGTCTATACCGTTATGCGCAAGCTGCTCGGTTGCTTCGCGCAGCTCGGCGGCCAGCTCCACACCGGTTGCCCCGCCGCCGACGATATTTATATTGATCGTACTGTGGTCTTTGCCCAGGGCACCTGTTTCGAGCCGCAGGAACAGGTTCAGTAGCTCAGATTGTAACCGTTTTGCCTGAGTTGGCGTGTCGAGCATCAGGCAATGTTCTTTGATCCCTGGTGTCCCGAAGTCGTTCGAGCGGCTGCCGATGGCCAGCACCAAGATATCGTAGGGCAGGGATCTGAGCGGCGCGAGAGGTCGGTTGTGCAGATCGTTGACAGGATCAAGCTGTACCATGCACCGGTCCCGATCGATGCCCGCGAACCGACCAAGGCGGAAATTGTAGCGATTTCGATGCGAATGCTCGAGCAGGCTGATTTCCTCGTCGCTTCCCTTTGTTCCGACAGAATATTCATGCAGCGAGGGTTTCCACATGTGGGTCAGGTTTTCGTCGACAAGCGTGATTTCGGCGGCCTTTTTCCTGCCGAGCGATCGGCTTAGCCTGGTGGCCAGGTTTAGTCCCGCAGCCCCTGCACCGACGATGACGATCCGTGGCGGGTTCGTCTTTCTAAGTGTCATATTCCAAGTGCCTTGTAGATCTCTGCAAGCCGCCTTACGGCAATGACGTAGGCCGCAGTGCGCAGGTCGGGGATTTCAGGATTGCTGTTCCAAAGCATCGACATCTCGGCGTAGGCAGACCGGATCTTGTCGTCGAGCCCAGACCGAACAAGGTCAATTTCGCGCGTGCCGCTCATAAGTTCTTGGGCCGTTTCAGTAGGGAAGCTGCGGCCTGTCATATGTTCGATCGATTGGGTCAGCACCCTGTGACCGCGTTCGTCACGACGCCGTTCCATAAGGCCAAAGGGGATGTGGGTCAGGTTCTTGACCCACTCGAAATAGCTTACCGTGACACCGCCTGCGTTGGCGAAGAGATCGGGGATAACCACGATGCCTCGATCGCGCAGGATTGTGTTGGCGTCATAAGTGATCGGGCCATTGGCCGCCTCGACAATCAGGCGCGCCTTTACATGAGGCGCATTGTCTTTGGTAATGACGCTTTCGAGCGCGGCGGGGATCAGGATATCGCAGGCGTCTGTCAGTGCAGCTTTGCCGTCTGCGTCATGTGTCCCGCCCGCAAAGCCCGCGACGCCCCCCGTGGCCGTGACATGCGCCTTGAGAGCGTCGATATCGAGGCCGTCGGGATTGCGGACGACGCCATCGCGTTCGATCACCGCGATGATGCGGCAGCCATCCTCAAGACTGAGGAATTTGGCCGCGTGATACCCCACGTTGCCAAGGCCTTGGATCACGACTGTGCGACCTGAAAGCCCGTCGGGAAGCCCCGTGCGGGCCAGGTCCTGGGGATGGCGGAAAAATTCCTGAATGCCATATTGCACCCCACGTCCCGTTGCTTCGATCCGCCCCTCAATCCCACCCATGGCCAGCGGCTTTCCGGTGACGCAGGCGAGCGCGTTGATATCGCCGGACTTCATCCGGCGGTATTCGTCGGCGATCCAGATCATCGTTGTCTCATTGGTGCCGACATCGGGCGCGGGGACGTTTTGGCTGGGACTAAGAAAGTCGTGGCGTGCGAGCTCTTGCGCAAAGCGGCGGGTGATCCGCTCAAGCTCATGGGGTTCCCATTCCGAGGGGTCGATTTTCAGCGCACCCTTTGAGCCGCCAAAGGGGATGTCCATCAGCGCGCATTTGTAGGTCATCAAAGCGGCCAGCGCTTCGACCTCATCGAGATCGGCATAGGGCGCATAGCGAATGCCGCCTTTGGCGGGACTCGGGTGGTTCGAATGCACCGAACGCCACCCCTCGAATGTGTACATCTTCCCGCGCAGCCGCACGCCGAGCCGGGTAATATAAGAGGCGTTGCAGACGTTGATTTTATTCGCCAGACCCTCCTCCATGGACATCAGCTGTGCGGCGTCCGAGAACATTTGGTTCACGTCATTTAAAAAAGAATGGTCGGAGGACATGTCTTGAGTTTCCGGGAATGGGGAAGGGGTTTGGGACGATGGCAGGAGGACCACCGTCCCAGAGATTGGGCGGATTAGGAGATGCCGCCCAAACAGACGTTTTTCAGTTCAAGGAAGTCCTCGATCCCGTATTTGGACCCTTCGCGGCCCAGGCCGGACTGCTTGATGCCGCCAAAGGGGGCCACCTCGGTCGAGATCAGCCCGGTGTTCACGCCGACCATGCCCGACTCCAGCGCCTCGGCCACGCGCCAGACGCGGGACAGATCGTTGGCGTAGAAGTAGGATGCCAGGCCGAATTCGCTGTCATTGGCCATATCGATGACTTCCGCTTCGGTGTCGAAGCGCACCAGCGCCGCAAGCGGGCCAAAGGTTTCCTCGTTGCAGACCAGCATGTCGCGGGTCACACCCTTAAGGACCGTCGGCGCAAAGAAAGTGCCGCCGGTGTTGGTCCGATTGCCGCCGGTCGTCACCTCGGCCCCTTTGTCCAAAGCGTCAGCGATATGCGCCTCAACCTTGGTCACCGCGGCTTCACTGATCAGCGGACCGGTGGTCACACCCTCGTCAAAGCCGTTGCCGACATGTAATTGGCGCACGGCCTCTTTCAGCTTTTCGGCAAAGGTGTCGTAGATACCGGATTGCACATAGATCCGATTGGCGCAGACGCAGGTCTGGCCGTTGTTGCGGAACTTGGCGATCATCGCACCTTCGACGGCGGCGTCCAGATCGGCGTCGTCAAAGACGATGAAGGGCGCATTGCCGCCCAGTTCAAGCGACATCTTCTTGATGGTGCCCGCGGCCTGTTCCATCAGGATCTTGCCAACGCGGGTCGACCCGGTGAAGGTGATCTTCCGCACCTTGGGGTTGGAGCAGAGTTCCTTCCCCACGCCCGAGGTATCGGTCGACGGGATTACGTTGAACACCCCCGCCGGAATGCCCGCGCGTTCGCCCAGCACCGCCATGGCCAGCGCCGACAAAGGCGTCAGTTCGGCCGGACGGGCGACAAAGGTACAGCCAGCCGCCAGGGCCGGACCGACCTTGCGCGCAATCATCGCATTGGGGAAGTTCCAGGGCGTGATCGAGCCGACGACGCCCACGGGCTGTTTCAGCACCATGATCCGCTTGTCGCGCTGATGGCCGGGAATGACATCGCCATAGATGCGCTTGGCCTCTTCCGCGAACCATTCGATGAAAGACGCCCCATAAAGGATCTCGCCCCGCGCCTCGGCCCAGGGCTTGCCCATCTCGGCGGTCAGGATCGTGGCCAGATCATCGGCGTTTTCGATCATCAGATCGTGCCAGCGGCGCAGGATCGCGGCGCGTTCCTTGCCGGTCATCGCCGCCCAGTTGTGGCCTGCGGCATGGGCGGCATCCACCGCCCGCGCCGTTGCGGCCACGTCCAGATCCGCGACCGAAGCAACAAGCTGACCGGTGGCGGGGTCGAAGACATCAAAGCGCGCCTCGTCTTCGACCCAGGTGCCGTTCACATAGGCGCGGGTTTCCAGAAGGCTCGGGTCCTTCAGGGACAAGGTCATCAGGTCTTTCATGTCAAGCGCCTTTCACGGCGTCGATCGACGCCTCGAGGATGTCCATAGCTTCGGCGAAGATATCGTCGGGGATGGTCAGCGGGGCGAGGAAACGGATCACGTTGCCATAGACGCCGCAGGTCAGCAGGACGAGCCCGCGGGACAGGGCCTCGGCCCGGATGGCATTGGTCATCTCGGGGTTCGGGGCCTTGCCATCGGCGGTGTTGAACTCGGCCGCGATCATGAAGCCGGGACCGCGCACGTCGACCATTTCCGGCACCCGCGACCGGATCGCATTCAGCCGCTGTTTCAGGCGCGATCCCAGCTCGTTGGCGCGGTTGCACAGGTCTTCTTCCTCGATCACATCCAGCACCGCATGGGCCGCGGCGATCCCGAGAGGGTTGCCGCCATAGGTGCCGCCCAGACCGCCGGGCGCGGCGGCGTCCATCACCTCGGCCCGGCCGGTCAGCGCGGCCAGCGGCAGACCCCCGGCCAGACCCTTGGCCAAGGTGGTGATATCGGCGGGGACGTCATAACCCTCCATCGCAAAGAGCGTGCCGGTCCGGGCGAAGCCGGTCTGAACCTCATCCGCAATCAGCAGGATGCCGTGCGCGTCACACAACTTGCGCAGCCCGCGCATCAGATCGGCGGGGGCAGGATAGAAGCCGCCTTCGCCCTGCACGGGTTCCAGAATGATCGCCGCCACGCGGTCGGGATCCAGATCGGCCTTGAACAGCTTTTCGATCCCCGCCAGCGCATCCTTGGTCGAGATGCCATGCAGGTCTACCGGGAAGGGCACGTGGAAGACGTCGGGCATCATCGCGCCAAACCCCTTCTTGTAGGGTGCGACCTTGCCGGTCAGGCTCATCCCCATGAAGGTCCGGCCGTGGAAGCCGCCGCCAAAGGCGATGATGGCGTTGCGACCCGTGGCAGCACGCGCAACCTTGATGGCGTTTTCAACGGCCTCGGCCCCGGTGGTGACAAAGACGGTCTTCTTGTCAAAGTCGCCCGGCACCTTGTCGTTCAGCCGTTCGGCCAGACGGATGTAATTCTCATAGGGCAGCACCTGATGGCAGGTGTGGGTGAAGGCTTCGGTTTGACGGCGCACGGCCTCCATCACCTTGGGGTGGCAATGGCCGGTGTTCACCACGGCGATCCCGGCGGCAAAGTCGATATAGCGCTTGCCCTCGACGTCCCAGACCTCGGCCCCGGAGGCGCGTTCGACATAGACCTGCGTCTGCATGCCAACACCCCGAGAGATGGCGGCATCGCGACGGGTGGAGATTTCAGAATTACGCATTCTTGATGACCTTTTCAGACAAAGAGCTACCGTTTTTCTGCGCTATTAAGCGTTTGCGATTCGGAAGCTTCGGAGGTTGTAGAAGAAAAGTAGATGTGCTCAATCGGCCTTTAACCCATTCTTTCGCTGGCATAAGTTCCAGGCGAGGCGGGAAAAACCACTGTTTTTTCGCCGTTCAGAAATACGCGGCGGTGAATGTGTGCGTGGATTGCGCGAGCAAGCACCTGGCTTTCGACATCTCGTCCCAACGAGACGTAGTCCTCGGGCGATTGAGCATGTGTTACTCGCGTCGTGTCTTGCTCGATGATCGGTCCTTCGTCGAGGTCGGCAGTCACATAGTGCGATGTCGCCCCGATGAGTTTAACACCGCGCTCAAAAGCCTGCTTGTAGGGATTGGCCCCCTTGAAGCTAGGAAGGAACGAATGGTGGATATTGATAATCCGACCGGACATTTTCTGACACACGCTGTCGGACAGGATCTGCATATACCTTGCCAGAACAACTAATTCGGCACCGGAGTCTTCGACGACTTGCAAGAGCCGCGCCTCTGCCTCGGGCTTGTTTTCTTTTGTGACTTTGATGTGGTGAAACGGCAGATCGTGGTTCACTACCAGCTTCTGATAGGTCATGTGGTTTGAGATCACCCCGACGATATCGATGGGCAGCGCCCCGATCCGCCAGCGATAGAGCAGGTCGTTCAGGCAATGTCCGAAGTTCGAGACCATGATCACGACCTTCATTCGATCTGCCGTATCGTGAATTCCCCATTCCATGCCGAAGTTCTGCGCGATCGGGCCAAACCCTTCGCGCAGTGTTTCTAGGCTGGTGCCGGTTTCCGGGACAAAACTGATCCGGGCAAAGAAGCTTCCGGTTTCGGCATCGTCGAATTGTGACGCGTCAGTGATATTGCATCCCTGCTCGGCGAGGAAACCGGACACGGCGGCCACGATCCCCCGCTTCGAGGTGCAGTGAACGGTGAGAACATAAGTCATGAGTTTGGTTCTTTCCTGTCTGTCAAAGCGCTCAGACCGCGAGCTTGCTTGGTCTGGGCAACCCCTTCTGGTCACAGAAGGCATTCAGCGTGTTCAGAAGCAGGCATGCGATCGTCATCGGCCCCACCCCACCAGGAACGGGTGTGATGGCGCCTGCGACCTCGGCGCAGCTGTCATAATGGCAATCGCCGACCAGGCTGGTCTTGCCGCCGCCCTTTACAGTTTCATTGATGCGATTGATGCCCACATCAATCACCGTCGCCCCCGGCTTGATCCAGTCGCCTGTCACCATCTCGGGGCGACCGACGGCGGCCACCACGATTTCTGCTCGCTTTACAACCTCCGCGATGTTCCGGGTGCGGGAATGTGCCACCGTGACCGTGCAGCTCTCTTTCAGCAGCATTTGGGCCATCGGTTTGCCGACGATGTTGGATCGTCCGATCACGACGGCGTTTAGGCCAGACAGGCTGCCGTGATGATCCTTCAACATCAGCAGACACCCGAGTGGGGTGCAGGGCACCATGCTTTTCTGTCCTGTCCCCAGCAGTCCGACGTTCGAAGTGTGGAACCCGTCAACATCCTTGGCCGGGTCGATCGAGTTGATCACCAGGTCCTCGTTCAGGTGCCCCGGCAGCGGCAACTGCACCAGAATACCGTGGATGCTGTCATCATTGTTCAGGTCGTCGATCAGCTTCAGCAAGTCCGCTTCCGATGTCTCGGCTGAAAGCCGGTGCTTAACCGAGGCCATGCCGACCTCGCGCGTCATCCGACCCTTCGAGCGGACATATACATCGCTGGCAGGATCGTCGCCGACCAGAACGACGGCCAGTCCGGGCTGGCCGTGGGCTGCATTTGCCGCCACGTGTTCGGCCACGCGGGCGCGGACAGTCGCGGCAAATGCCTTGCCGTCGATGACTTTGGCGTTCATCCTAGCTTCTCCGTAAGTTCGGGCACAGTGTCGAAAAGATCGGCGACAAGGCCGAAGTCGGCGACCTGGAAGATCGGCGCTTCTTCGTCCTTGTTGATGGCGACGATGACTTTCGAATCCTTCATGCCCGCAAGGTGCTGGATCGCACCCGAGATGCCGACCGCGACATAAAGGTTCGGTGCCACGACCTTGCCGGTCTGACCCACCTGCCAGTCGTTCGGGGCATAGCCCGAGTCGACCGCCGCGCGCGATGCGCCAACGGCGGCGCCCAGCTTGTCGGCCAGTTTTTCGATCAGGGCAAAGTCCGCCTCGGACCCGACACCACGACCACCCGACACCACGACACCGGCCGAGGTCAGTTCGGGACGGTCCGATGCGGCCACCTTGTCTTCGACCCAAGTCGACAGGTCGGACGACGCGCCGCCGATGGTTTCCACCGGGGCAGAGTTGCCGGTGCCCGCCGCATCAAAGGTAGAGGTGCGGAACGAGATCACCTTTTTCGCATCCGACGATTGCACGGTCTGGATGGCGTTGCCGGCATAGATCGGGCGTTCAAAGGTCGACCCGTCCACAACGGCGGTGACATCGGTCAGCACCATCACATCCAGCAGCGCCGCGACGCGCGGCAGCACGTTCTTGGCGTCGGTGGTGGCGGGGGCAACGATGTGCTCGTAATCGCCGGCCAGACCGACGATCAGATCGGTGGTGGCTTCGGCCAGACGGTGGCCCAGACCTGCGTCTTCGGCGACCAGCACCTTGGACACGCCATCGATCGTGGCGGCCTGCGCGCCTGCGGCGGCAGCGGATGCCCCGGCACACAGCACGGTCACATCACCCAGCGACTTGGCGGCGCTGACCGCCTTGGCGGTGGCGTCCATCGACAGTTCGCCATTGTTTACTTCGGCAAGAAGAAGAACAGCCATGATTATACGAGCCCCGCTTCCTTGAGTTTCGACACCAGCTCGTCCACCGAGCCGACCTTGATCCCTGCTGCGCGTGCAGCCGGTTCCGAGGTTTTCACGACCTTCAGGCGCGGGGTGACATCGACGCCGTAATCGGCGGCGGTTTTCTCATCCAGCGGCTTTTTCTTGGCCTTCATGATGTTGGGCAGCGACGCATAGCGCGGCTCGTTCAGACGCAGGTCGACGGTGACGACGGTCGGCATCTTGACCTTAATGGTCTGAAGGCCGCCATCGACTTCGCGGGTGACAACGGCGCTGTCGCCTTCGACCGCCAGTTCGCTGGCAAAGGTCGCCTGGGACCAGCCCAGCAGGGCCGACAGCATCTGGCCGGTGGCGTTCATGTCATTGTCGATCGACTGCTTGCCGCAGAGGACCAGACTGGGGTCTTCTTCCTTGACCACAGCGGCCAGGATCTTGGCCACGGCCAGCGGTTCGATGTCGTCATGCACATCGTCGGCCGCGACCACCAGAATGGCGCGGTCTGCACCCATGGCCAGCGCGGTCCGCAGGGTTTCCTGCGCCTGCTTGACGCCGATCGACACGGCGACGACCTCATCAGCCTTGCCAGCCTCTTTCAGGCGGATCGCCTCTTCGACGGCGATTTCGTCGAACGGGTTCATCGACATCTTGACGTTGGCGAGATCGACGCCGCTTCCGTCCGCTTTGACGCGCACTTTCACGTTATAGTCGATCACGCGTTTCACAGGCACAAGTACTTTCACCCTTGTTCCCTCCATTGGACTCAGACGTTAAACTTCAACCAACATGGTTTCTATAAAGTGAAAAATCAACTATAAAAGTTCACAAACTTCATCATGAATTGGGGCGGAGCACGTGCAAATAGGGAAAATCTGGTGATCAAAGCTTGTTTCAGAGGGCGAAAGAGGACGCAGGGCCATGATCACAAAAATAAAAATTTGTTGGAAAAAGTTCATAATATGTTGCCGGCAGTTCCAGAGCTGGGCCATAATGCCGTCCCTGACCTATCGGAAGTACCTACTGCATGAAAAAGAAGACACCATCACTAGCACGGTCCACAGCTCTACGAGGGCCAATCCAGTCCGAGCCCATTCAAGATCTGGATGATGTTCTGGAAGCCGGGGCGCTGGTCGGTCAGGAGATCAAGGATCTGAGGCGCGCAAGCAATGTGACGTTGAGTGAACTTTCGAACGCGACTGGTCTTTCGAAAGGGTATCTTAGTCAGATTGAGAGATCGATTTCTTCACCTTCGATCAAAGCACTACATTCGATCAGCCGCGCACTTGGTGTGAACATATCTTGGTTCTTCCCATCACCATCCGAAGACGATGATGAGTTCCGCGAGTTCGTCGTGCGCAGGGATCGGCGCCGCAAGCTGGATTTCGAGAGCG
Source organism: Tritonibacter horizontis (assembly GCF_001518015.1). GTDB lineage: Bacteria > Pseudomonadota > Alphaproteobacteria > Rhodobacterales > Rhodobacteraceae > Epibacterium > Epibacterium horizontis. Next base: position 51,916 of record NZ_LPUY01000128.1, on the reverse strand, counting down.
GCATACGGGACGAGCTTCTTTCTCCGAATCTGGCGCGGGGAATTGAGCTGTTGCGGTGCACTTTTCGCCCCCATTCAGTCAGCGGAAAAGAAGACTACAGTCACAAGGGTGAAGAGGCTGGATTTGTTGTTTCTGGCAAACTGACTCTTTGGCTTGACGGTAAGGAGATCGCTCTTGAGTCTGGTGACAGCTTTGCCTTCGAGAGTTCGCTTCCGCACCGCTATGCCAATGAGAGTGACGATGAAACGGTGATTATCTGGGCTATTTCACCACCGTCCTACTGAGTACGAATCGATTGCAGAACCTTGGCGGCCGTGGTTTGACCTCGATGATTCAGGGGACCTATGTGCCAAGGTGGATTTGTAACGATCCATGACTTTAAGCGGCCCAGTCGATGTCTACCAGGATCGAACTTGAACCGGTGAAGGCCCCAAAATTGAGCTGCTTGCGTGGGCTGAATTTGGTTGATCGCGCCACTTGATCAACCGGAAGGGGCGGTCGAGTTGCGCGATTGCGAGTTCGCCGGGGCCCGATGGCCATGGCGAGGATCGGGTTGCTGATTGAACCGGTTATCGCGGTTCTCACTCTACCCTCAGAAACTTGCCACAAGGCTTCCTTCTTCGCGGTTTGACACCACGACATTGGCGGCGATCCTCTTGGGATTCACCGCCGCTCAAGGATAGTGTCCCAGGGCGTGGTGTAGGAGCGCCGCCCTTCGGAAAGGTCAGGGCTTGATCAGGTGGCCACTGCGGGCAGCCTGACGTTGGGATTGTCGATGACGCGGGCGAGCGTTTCAAGGCTCATGTATCGCCGCGCCACGGCCCACTCGTCGTTGGTCTCCAGCATCAGCGCGCCGACCAAGCGGATGATGGCCTCGTCGTTCGGAAAGATGCCGATAACGTCGGCGCGCCGCTTCACCTCGCGGTTCACACGTTCCAGGGGGTTCGTGCTGGCGATCTGGGCCCAATGCTCACGTGGGAAGGACATGTAAGCCAGGACATCGTCGCGCGAGTTGTCCATCAGGGCGCCGAGCTTTGGCTGCTTGTCGCGGAGCGCGTCGGTCACCATGGCCCACTGATCTTCGGCCTCGACCTTGGTCTCTTGCGCGAAGATCGTCTTCAGCATCGCGGCCACCGCGGTGCGCTGCTTAGCCGGAGCATGGGCGAGGGCGTTCCTCCTCCAGTGGATCCGGCATCTCTGATGGCTGGCGTTGAACACCCGGCGCGCGGCGGCGCGCAGGCCCTTGTGGTCGTCGGCGATCACGAGCTTCACGCCCCTCAGGCCGCGATCGGCCAGCGATCGCAGGAACTCGGTCCAGAACGTCTCGGCCTCGGAGGGGCCGGTGGCGATGCCCAGCACCTCACGCTTGCCGTCCTCATTCACAGCCACCGCGATTATCACGGCCTTGCTGATGATGCGCCCGCCTTCCCGAACCTTGAGGTATGTCGCATCCAGCCAGAGATAGGGCCACGCCCCTTCCAGAGGCCGGGAGAGGAAGGCGTTCACGCGCTCGTCGATCTCGGCACAGAGGCGGCTCACCTGGCTCTTGGACATGCCGCCCGCGCCCATCGCCTTGACCAGGTCATCGACCGACCGGGTCGAGATGCTGTGGACGTAGGCCTCCTGGATTACCGCAACGAGCGCTTTCGCGGCCGTCCGGCGCGGCTCCAGGAAGCTCGGGAAATAGCTGCCCTTGCGCAACTTCGGGATCTCAAGCGCGATCCGCCCCGCCCGGGTGTCCCAATCGCGGTCGCGGTATCCGTTGCGCTGCGCTTCCCGCATCGGTGAACGCGCACCCTTGGCCGCGCCGGTCCGTGCCTCCACCTCGGCTTCCATGATCCGCTCAGCCGCAAAGGCCAGCATATCGCGGATAAGATCGCCGTCAGCCTGCTTCTCAACCAGCTCGATCAGCGCCATTCTCTCTTCGGTCATCGTCGTCTCCGTTTCAGGTTCAAGGTCTCGCACCCCAAACCTTCTCAGAAGATCGGCGATGACCGCCAGCGTCACCCACGGCCGCGCGCTGCGCTACGCCAGAGGCTCCGCGCGCGGCCTCCTACACCACCACCCGGGACACTGCCCGCTCAAGTTGCAACAGCGGAACCTGATGCTCTGCCCTCGCTGGGCCCAAGAACGCGAAAGATACGTTCTTGCATGGTCTTACCCGGTCAATACCGCTGTAAAATAGCCCAAAGCAGTACACAAATAAAAAAACTTGACATAATTAGATCAGTCTAGTGAACTTAACGACATCAAAATTCACAAGCAGGGAGAAACGCATGTGGCGCGTAGGGATTGATGTTGGTGGAACTTTCACTGACTTATTTGCATGGAACGAAGAAGATGGGTCGTACAAGACCGCGAAGGTCCTTACAACGAAGGATGATCGCTCGCGCGGTGTTCTCGAATCCATCGAAACAGCAGGTCTTCCGTTTGACCACATCTCGTTCCTGATGCACGGAACGACCACGGCCACCAATTCACTCATTGAGCGTGACTACCCAGATGCAGCCTTCGTCACGACCGAAGGGTTTCGGGACACGATCGAAATCGGACGTCAGCACCGCAAGGCGCTGTATGACCCGTACCAGACCAAACCGCAGCCTCTGATCCGCCGTCGCCATCGGTTCACAATCGATGAGCGTATGTCCGCCAAAGGCGAAGTGCGCCGGGAGCTTCAGGACGAGGCCGCGCGGGAGATCGCTCGGGAGATCAAGGCACGGGGCTATGGTTCGGTCGGCATCGGGTTCATAAACTCCTATGCCAACGACGCGCATGAAAAAAAGATGCGGGACATCATTCTCGAAGAGGCGCCCGGAGTGCATGTCGTCATGTCGTCCGACACTCGCCCGGTTTTCCGAGAGCATGGCCGGTTCACGACAACGGCGATTCGTGCCTGTCTTATGCCGATTATGACGCATTACTTCGACCGTCTGTCGGAGGTTCTCGAGGAACGAGGCTTCGCTGGGAAGCTGCTTATTCTCAAAAGCAACGGCGGCGTCATGGGGGCGCAAAACGCCAAGCTTCGACCAGAGGAGTTGATCGAATCCGGACCGGCAGGCGGCGTTGCTTACGCCTCTTATCTTTCCAGACATGCAGGCTTTGAAAACATCATCCATACCGATGTCGGCGGCACGAGCTTCGATGTGTCCATCGTCGAGAAGGGTGAGGGCCTTATCACCCGCGATCATGAGTTGGAATGGGAAGTCCCAGTCGCTGTGCCGATGCTCGATATCCATTCCGTCGGCGCCGGTGGCGGCTCCATCGGTTGGGTCGACGAGGGTGGATCGTTGCGGATGGGGCCACAATCGGCGGGATCGACGCCTGGTCCAGCCTGCTATGGTCGCGGCGGAACGGAGCCGACCATTACAGACGCAAACCTCGTTCTTGGCCGCCTAAACCCGTCGCTCAGCGACAAGTTCGAACTGGACAAGACGGCAGCCGAGGCTGCTATCGATCGCCTAGCAGAGAAAATCGGGTTGTCGCGACTGGAAACGGCCGACGGCATGATCAAGATTTCCTGCGAAACCATGGCGCAGGCCGTGAAGGGCGTCGTGGTTGCCAGGGCGCGCGACCCGCGCGACTTTGTCCTCGCCAGCTTTGGCGGTGCGGGGCCGATGCATGCTTGCTTCGTGGCCCAGGCGATGAGCATTCCGCAGGTGGTGATCCCGGGAGCGGCGGGCGTGGCTTCGGCATTCGGTGCCACTGCCATGGACATGCGTCACGATATCGAAACCTTCCACTATGCGGCGCTTGGCGAAGTCAAGGTGGCCGATCTGAACCGACTCTACGATCAGATTGAAGCGGATGCGCGCAAGCGTCTTGCCGCGGACGGCATATCCGACGACAGTATGGAGCTGCGCCGCACAGCACAGATGCGTTATGTGGGCCAGACATACGAGGTGGAGAACGATATTCCCTCTGGCGAACTGACTGACTCGCACATTCCACAGATTGCCACAGCGTTCCATGCCGCGCATGAAAAGGAATACGGCGTATCGAACGAAGCTTTCGAAATTGCCTTCGTGTCTCTAAGCGTCACTGCGGTCGGCAAAATGAAAGAGCCGCCGGTCTATGATTTCAGCGGCCAGAAGTCGGTCGAAAGCCATGCGACGCGGCCTGTCTATTTTGATGGAACCTGGCACGACGCCAAACTTTATGACGGCAAGAATATTGCCCCGGGCGCCAAAATGCAGGGCCCCGCTGTAGTCGAGTATCTCGACTCGATTGCGGTCATTCCGCCGAATTGCTCCGGCGAAGTCGACAAAAGCGGCAACCTTGTTGTCACCATCGGGAATTGAGGAGAACAACCATGTCTACCGAAACCAAAGGACGCTTCGGCGATGTTGACGCCGTTACTTTCGAAGTTCTGCGCAATACGTTTGAATATGCGTGCAACCGCATGTCCACGATCATGCAACGCACATCCTTTTCGCCGATCCTGGCCGATATTCTTGACTTCTCGAACGCGGTTTACGATCCCGAGCTTCGCCTTCTGGCGCAGGCTGCAAACTGCCCTGTTCACTTGGCGGCGATGCAATATAGCGCCGACGCGGCGGCCCGAAAGTACCCTATCGAGACCATGAAGCCAGGCGATATCTATGCGTTGAACGATCCCTATCAGGGCGGCACGCACATCAACGATATCACCTTCATCATGCCGGTCTTCTATGAAGAGGAAGTGCTTGGCTTTGCAGTGAGCCGTGGTCACTGGATGGACCTGGGCGGTGGTGCAGCTGGGGGGATGTCGTTCTCGACCCATGTGGCCGCCGAAGGGCTGCGAATCCCGCCGATCAAGCTCTATGAGAACTATGAAATCAATCCCGATTTCCTGGCCATCATCATGAACAATACGCGGACCCCTTTCTTCATCGAAGGCGATCTTCAGGCGCATCTGGGGGCTTTGCGGGCTGCGGAGCAGGAGTTGCAGCGTGCTGCCCGGCGTTATGGGCTGCAGACCGTGAAAGCCGCGATGAAGGAACTGATCGGTTATACCGAACGCATCATCCGCAAGTCGATCGAAGAGATCCCCGACGGTGTCTACTATGCCGAGGATTTCGCCGATACCGACGGGTTTTCACCCGATCCAGTCAAGGTTGCGGTGCAGCTGACTGTCAAGGGCTCGAACATCCATGTTGACTTCAACGGGTCGGACCCAACCTGCAAGGGCTCGATCAACTCGCCCTACGCCAATACGGCCTCGGCGGCCTATTACTCGCTTCAGTTCTTCCTCGCACCGCACGCGCCGTCGAATGCCGGGATGTTTTTTCCGATCACTCTCGATATTCCCGAAGGAACCTGGCTGAACCCGCAATGGCCAGCGCCGACGATTGGATGTACCACGCTGACTTCGTCCAAGATCACCAGTGCGATCTGGCAGGCGCTGGCCCAGGCGATCCCCGACCGAGTCACCGGCTCAACCTGTTCGGAATGTAACTGGTTCGTTTCCTCTACGAAGGACGAGCACGGCAACGCGAACGTATTCTCGGATCTGCCGGCCGGTGGTTGGGGTGGCACGCCCTATAACGACGGGATGAGTGTCACGATGGACCCGCTCGGCAACTGCATGAACATGATGGCCGAAACGGCGGAGCTTTTGTTCCCGATCGAATACGAGGCCTTCGAATTGAGGCCCGACAGTGCCGGCGCCGGCAAGTTCCGCGGTGGTCTGGGAGCAAATTTCAAGGTCCGTTTCCTCTGCGAGGGCGAGATGAACATGGAAACTTCGCGCACCCGCGAAGGTAGCCCCGGCGTGAATGGTGGGCTGCGCAGCGATGTGCAGCGATCCAAGCATCTCTATCCGGATGGGCGCGAGATCGTGATCGGCGGCCTGACCGAAAATGGCGATTGGCGCAGTCCGCTTCTGTCCAGCCATCCGTTCGAATATGACGAGGTGTTTCAGTTCGAGAGCACCGGCGGCGGTGGTTGGGGAGACCCGCACGAACGGCCTGCCCAGAAGGTCCTGGACGACGTCTTGGACGGGTATGTGTCCATCGAAAAGGCAAGGGGCGCATACGGTGTCGTGATCGACTCCGAAACGATGACGCTGAACGAAGCAGAAACGGCGCGACTGCGCACCGCCTAGCGAATACCCGGCACCCCATGCTTTGGGGTGTCGGCTCCTTCAAGAACTTTACGAAAACGACACGACGCAGCTGCGTTCGTGAACGAAGAAGAATTAACAACAGGGAGACTATGTCATGGAAAAGAAACTCACTTCACCGACTGTTGTCAGCACACGGCGCAGATTCCTGACAACGGGTGCGGGAACCGCATTCGGGGCCGGGCTTCTGGCCTCAGTCAACGAGGCCAAAGCACAGCAATCGGGAACCATTCCGATCGGACAGATGGCATCGCTTACCGGCCCGCTGGCGGTTGATGGCATCGAACACAAGAACGGTTTGGAAATGGCGTGTGAGGAGATCAACGCCGCCGGCGGGATCCTCGGCAAGATGCTGGAGCCGACAACGCTCGACAGTAAGAACCAGACCGCAGAAGAAGTCAGCGCGGCTGCGCGGCTTTTGATTGATCGCTACGCGTCTCACGCAATCATCAATGGCTACAATGTGGGCGCCAATCAGGCCGAGTATGATCCGATCGCCGATGCAGGGATCATCTATATTCACTACAACACGTCCATCGGACACCATGAAGCCTTCCAAAGCGATCCCGAGCGCTACACCGGTATTTTCATGGCGGATCCCGCGGAATATTACTACGGCGTCGGCCTTCCGGTCATGCTGGCATCGCTACGCGACCAGGGGCTCTGGAAGCCCGACAACAACAAGATCGCGCTCGTCACGGGCTCGCTTCCCTATTCCACGGTGATCTCCAACGCGATCCGGGAAACCGCGCCGCAATACGGTTTCGAAGTCTCGTTTGAAGAGATCGTTCCCGTTCCGACCACCGAATGGGGCGCCGTCCTCAACAAGGTGCGCGCCGAACAGCCTGCCGTGATCGCGAACACCCATTTCTTCCCTGCGGACCTGGCGCAATTCCAGATCCAGTTTGCCGAGAACCCCACCAACAGCCTTGTCTACATGCAGTATGGGCCGCTGCTCAAAGCCTTCTCGGAGATCGCGGGCGAGGCCGCCCGGGGTGTCATGTCTTCATCGGTCATCGGCATTCTGCCCGACGAGATCGGCAATGCGTTCCGCGACGCCTATTGGGCCAGGTTCGGGGAGACCGCCGAAGCCGACCCGGGTGCATCGACCTATTCCGAGATGTATCACTACGCGATTTCGGCCGCTCTGGCCGGCGGAACCGGGGAGCCGGGCGACTACGAGCAGAACCGCAAGATCGCCGACAACCTGCGCCGCTTCTCGTTCCGCGCACCGTTCGGCACCTTGCGCTATGCCAAGGAGTTCAACGCAGCCCTGCCATATCCGACCATCTCACCGGATGCATCTCTGGCCATGCCGCATCTGCTCTACCAGATCAAGGACCCGGCCGCGGCCGTGCCGAAGAAACTGATCTTCCCCAAACCCTACAACGAGGTCGCGTTCGAAACCCCGCCCTGGTTCACCTGAGCAACACGCATGACGTCGCGCCTCGGAGCTCTGCCGGAGCCCCGAGTGCAAATCTACAAAGGAAAAACTGGAGCCAGGCGATGGAGCTACTGACTGGAATTTTAACCAGCACAATTGCGTTGGGCGCGATCTATGCCGCGAGCTCGGTGTCGCTGGCGCTGCTATGGGGGAGCATTTCGATGCTGAACCTCGCGCATGGCGCCCTGATCGTCATCGGGGCCTATGGCTCGGTGGCCGTCGTGACCGGGCTGGGCCTGCCTTGGTGGACGGGGCTTCTGGGCGGCATGATCGCGGGCGCCGCGGGCGGACTGCTGCTCTACGTCTCGCAGGTCCGGTGGATCTTCGGCAAGGCGAATTTCGATCTGCGGATCATCATCCTCACCATGGCGTTCAGCACCATCGTGGTCGATCTCATCAACAACCTGATCGGCGCAAAGATCCTGCGGCAACCGTTTCAGGTCGAGGGGCGGTTCGTCCTCGGCGCGCTGTCCATCGGGCACCAGACCCTGCTGGTCGTCTGTTGCAGTGCGCTCATGGTGCTGCTGCTGCAACTCGTCGTGCACAAGACCAATCTCGGCCGACTTATCCGGGCCGTCTCGCAGGACATCACCGCCGCTCGGCTGAACGGCGTGCCGGTGCAGGCGGTGATTTTTCAGGTGATGGTTCTCGCCGGGATCATCTCGGGCGCCTCCGGCGTGCTGCTGACAAGCTCGACGACCGTCTATCCCGGTGCCGGGTTCGATCCGCTGCTCAAGGCGCTGATCGTTTGCGTCCTGGGCGGGCTCGGCAGCATTCCCGGCGCGCTGGCCGCGTCATTCGCGCTCGCTGGTCTGGAAACCACCGTGCAGTACACGCTCGGTGTGAAATGGGGGTTTCCCGTGTCGCTTCTCGTCGTGGTGCTGGTGCTGGTCTACCGACCGACCGGTCTCTTCGGGCGCCAGGAACTGGAGAGGAACTGACCCATGCGTTCTATGAAATCCCGCGATCTTCTGATCCTTCTTCTCTTTGTCGGCGTCCTGAGCCTTTTGCCCGCGCTGGGGCTGAGCCGCTACGTTCTGGGGCAGATCACCCTGTTCATCCTGTGGGCGGCCGTCGTGTCGCAGTGGAACCTGGTCTTCGGCGTCGCCGGCATCCTGTCGATCGGCCATATGGCTCTGTTCGCGGTGGGCGGCTATGCCACCGCGCTCATGGGCCTCTATTTCGGCATGTCCCTATGGTGGACCCTGCCGGTGGCGGCTCTGGCGGGGCTGCTGATGAGCCTCGTCATGGCCTTTGCCACGTTCCGGCTGCGCGGCGCCTATGTCGTCGTGGTCACGCTCGCCATCGCCATGACGGTCTATCAGCTTCTGGTGACCGATGTGGCCTGCTTCCGGCAGACCCAATCGGTTTGCTATTCCTTCTCCGGCGGCGCCCGCGGCCTGTCGCGTTTCGGCGATTTCGGGTTTCGCGAGCTACTTGGATACAGCAGTGCGCCGCTTGGCAATTTCTACCTGTCGCTCATCATGCTCGCGCTGTCGATACTGGTCGCGATCATGGTCGTCTACAGCCCCTATGGGCAGGCCTTTAAGGCGATGCGCGACAACGAGGTCTGCGCCGCGTCGCGCGGTATCGAGATCCGGAAATATCAGGCCATCGTCTTTGCCGTCTCCGGAGTGTTCACCGGTTTGAGCGGAGGCGTCTATGCCGGGGTGATCGGCACGTTTGGCCCGCAGGTTCTCGAATTGCCCACGCTGCTGTTCCTGCTGTCGATGATGGTCGTCGGCGGCCGCGGCACCATTTGGGGCCCAGTGGTCGGCACGATCGTGCTGGCGCTCATCGACGAGGGCTTTCGCGACCTCGCGGCATGGCGCAACACCGCCTATGCGGCCGTTCTTTCGATCATACTGCTCACATTGCCAGAGGGCCTGATGGGCGGTTTCGCGTCACTCAGGAAGTGGGCCTTGAGCCCCAGGAAGGAGGGCTGAAACGTGACCCATTCACCGCAACATCTGCTTGAGGTGCGCGGCCTGACCAAGGCCTACGGGGCCATGAAGGCGACGAACGATCTCAGCTTTCATGTCGACCGCGGCGAGGTGCTCGGCATCGGCGGTCCGAACGGCGCCGGGAAGACCACGCTGTTTGATCTCTTGTCCGGGGTGACCCCCCCGACCGCCGGGAGGATCCTGTTCGAGGGCGCCGATATCACCGGGCTCGGCGCCTCGGCGATCTGCCATCTCGGCATTAGCCGCACCTTCCAGCTAAACGCCGTCTTCAACTCGCAAACGGTCGCCGACAATCTGAAGACCTGCGCCTATTTCGGCAGCGAAAAGCGGCTCGTGCCCGGGTTGAGCTATGACCGCAGGTCCGAGATCCGCGCGGCCGAGGTGCTCGATCTGACCGGTTTGACGGACTATGCGGATGTGATGGCGGGTGCCTTGCCGGTCTTGCAGCTGAAGCTGTTGATGATCGGATGCGCCATCGTGAGCCATCCCAAACTTCTGCTGCTGGACGAACCGGTCGGCGGGCTCAACCCGGCCGAGATCGAAACCTGCGCGGCGGTCTTCAGACAGCTTCGGGATTTTCACGGGACCACCATTGTCGTGATCGAACACGTGATGAGCTTCATGACAGCCTTTGCGGACCGGATCATGATCCTGCACCACGGTGCGAAACTGCACGAAGGGGCGGCGGGCAGTCTCGCCGACAATCCTGAGGTCGTGGATGTCTTCCTCGGTGTGTCCGGCGCTGCCGACAGCCGCAAGGGAGCACAGGCGGAGGAGGTCGGAAATGCCACTTCTTGAAGTCAAGGATTGTCACGCCGGTTACGGCACGGGGTCGATCCTGAACGGGATCGACCTGACGGTCGCGCAAGGCGAACTGATCGGCATTGTCGGCCCGAACGGTCATGGCAAGACGACGCTGCTGCGCGCGATATCGGGCCTGTTGCCCAGGACCCAGGGCAGCATCGCCCTGAACGGTCGATCCATCCTCGGGCTGGCGCCGGAGAAAATCGCGCAGATGGGGCTGGCTCATGTGCCGCAGGGCGATCTGGTCTACAAGAACATGACCATTCTCGAAAACCTGCTGGTCGGCGGCTATGCCAACCGGTCGGATGCAAGGTCCCAGGCGCAACTGGACAAGGTCTTCGCGCTCTTTCCCAAGCTCGAACAGCGCGCGGAGCAGATCGCCAGTTCCCTGTCGGGAGGTGAACGCCGCATGTTGGGTATTGGTCGTGGTCTGATGATGGCGGATTGCCGCCTTCTGGTTCTGGATGAGCCCTCGCTTGGGTTGGCGCCGGTGGTGATTGACCAGATCTACGAGGCAATCGATGAACTGCGTGCGACAGGCATGACGATTGTCGTGGTCGAAGAGAACATCGCACGGGTGGCTGGCCATGCGGATCGATTGTACCTGATGGATGGCGGTCATTTCGTCTGGTCGGGTGCACCCGCGGAAATGCATGAAAATCAAAAAATAATTGACACCTACCTAGGTGCTTGAAGAACAGGAGCTACAGTCATGAGCATTCCAAATACAGCAGATGTGGTTATCGTTGGTGGCGGCGTAGCGGGCTGTTCCATCGCATATCACCTTACCAAGCTGGGGATTACCGATGTCGTCTTGTGTGAGCGAAAGCAACTGACGAGCGGAACCACCTGGCATGCAGCCGGATTGGTGACGCAGCTCCGTGCGACGCGTAACATGACAGAGCTTGCAAAGTATACGGGTGAGTTGTTTCGCGAATTGGAAACGGAAACGGGGCAGGCGACGGGTTTCAAACAAAACGGCGCTTTGCGCCTTGCCACGCATGATGCACGTTTCGAAGAATTGAAACGCGGCGTTTCGATGGCCAGAAATTTCGGTCTTGAAGCGGATGTCATATCCGCGGGCGAGATCCGCGAGCGCTGGCCACTTGTCGAGGTTGAAGATGTTGTCGGCGGTATCTGGATGCCCAACGACGGGCAGGTCAACCCGGCTGACGTCACCATGGCGATGGCCAAGGGCGCGCGTATGCGCGGAGCCAAGATTTTCGAGAATACTCTGGTCGAGCGCCTGATCGTCGAGAACGGAAAGGTGCGGGGCGTGAAACTCGCCGATGGCGAGATCCGTGCCGACCGCGTCGTCATCGCGGGCGGCATGTGGTCGCGGGAATTCGCGGCGCAAAGCGGCGTCTCCCTGCCGCTCCACGCGGCAGAGCATTTCTACATCGTGACCGAGCAGATGCCCGATCTGCCCCGCGAACTACCAGTGCTGTTCGTCGCCGACGAGTGTTCCTATTACAAGGAAGACGCTGGCAAGCTGCTGCTGGGATGCTTCGAGCCCGAAGCGAAACCCTGGGGGCATAACGGCATCCCCGAGGACTTCTGCTTCGACAGCCTGCCCGAGGATTTCGATCATTTCGAACCGATCCTCGACATGGCCGTCAAACGCGTGCCAGCGCTGGCCAACGCGGGTATCCAGCTGTTCTTCAACGGCCCCGAAAGCTTCACGCCCGATGACCGCTACCTTCTGGGGGAGACGCCCGAGGTTGAGGGGTTGTTCTGCGCCTGCGGGTTCAACTCGGTCGGTATCCTGTCGTCTGGTGGCGTCGGCAAGGCGCTGGCGGATTGGATCAACGACGGTCACCCGCCGATGGAACTGGCCGATGTCGACGTGCGCCGCATGCATTCCTGGCAGTCGAACAAGAGCTATCTCTTCGACCGGACCAAGGAAACGTTGGGCTTGCTCTACAAGATGCATTGGCCTTACCAGCAATATGAAACCGCGCGCAATGTGCGCCAAAGCCCGTTTCACGACCGCCTTGTCGCTCTCGGGGCCTCGATGACCGAAGCTGCCGGTTATGAGCGGCCGGGCTTTTTCGCGCGCGATGGCCGCTCGACTGAGATCGGCTATTCCTTCGGCCCGCAAAGCTGGTTCGAAGATGCGCGCGCTGAATGTTTGGACACGCAATCAGCCGTGACCGTTTTCGACCAGAGTTGCTATGTCAAATTCCGGGTCGAGGGCCGAGACGCTTGCAGCATTCTCAACAACGTGTCAGCAGGAAATGTTGATGTTGCCATGGGCAAGGTCGTCTACACCCAGTGGCTCAACCCGCGCGGGGGTATCGAGGCGGATGTCACGATCACCCGGCTTTCAGAAACAGCCTATCTAGTCGTCACCATAGCCGCCAGCCAGACACGCGATCTGTCGTGGTTGAGCCGCCACATTCCCGGCGATGCGGCTGTCGTTGTCACCGATGTCACGCCCGGCCTACCGATGCTAGCGATTATGGGGCCCAAATCCCGCGCGCTGCTTGAGAAGGTTTCCGGTGCCGACCTGTCGAATGCCGCCTTCCCGTTCGGGACAAGCCAGGAGATTGCCGTCGGATATGCGACCGTCAGGGCGAGTCGGCTGACCTTTGTTGGCGAACTTGGGTGGGAACTCTATATCCCTGCGGATTTCGCGATGCATGTCTTCGACAAGATCGTCGAGGCCGGTCAGGAATTTGGCCTTAGCCATGCGGGGTTCTTTGCGCTCAACAGCCTTCGGGTAGAAAAAGGTTATCGGCACTGGGGGCATGACATTGGCGAAGAAGACACTCCGATCCAGGCGGGGCTCTCGTTTGCCGTGGACTATAATAAAGCTGAATTTGTCGGCCGCGATGCTCTCTTGCGTGCGCGAGACGCCGGTGTGCCTACAAAGCGGCTTGTACAATTCCAACTGCCCGAGGGATGTCGAAAGATGCTCTATCACGAAGAGCCGATCTACAAGGAAGGTAGGATAATCGGATCTATTACCTCTGGCGGATATGGGCACAGGCTCGATCGATCGATGGGCATGGGATACATCTATAACGCCGACGGTGTCACTCGCGACTTCATCAATGCCGATGGATTCGAGATTGAGATCGCCTGTGAACGTTACAAAGCAACTGCGTCACTCTCACCTTTCTTGGACCCCAAGAACGAGAGGATCAAGGTGTAGATAATGATTGGCAGAGATGACGGAAATGACGCGCTGGGAGTAGGTCTGCTTTCTCCCCCAGTGCTGATTGGCTGTCTTACTAACAGCTGCATGGGTGTAATGTATGCGTGGAGCTTGTTCCTGTTACCGATGGAAAGGGATCTCGGGCTGAGCCGGGCTGAGTTAAGCTTGGCTCCGTCATTGGCACTGGCGTGTTTCATGCTGGGAATGATGCTACAAATGGCAGTATCAACGAGATTGACCTTACGCGGCACTGCTTTGCTTTGTTTTTCACTGGCTGGTGGCGGGCACGTTCTGTTTGGCTTTTGGCCAACATTGACGTCGCTTATTCTTGGCTATGGCATGGCTTTTGGGACCGGCTCAGGCTTGGGGTACGGGTTCGCGCTTGAAATGGCTCAATTCGTAAAAGAGCGAAATCGTTCCCTAGCGATTGGTGTCATAGTGTCGTGTTTTGCCTTGTCTGGGATCCTTATTTCTAGCGTTTTTGCACAGGCGATTCTGCACAGTTCTCCAGCTACATCATTTCTTGTCATCGGTTTCGGAATACTTCTACTCGGCGTTTTTGTTGTTTCTAAAGTTGATGGTTCTTCTCTGACGCCTACGGAAGAAATTCAAGAGCCTACTAGCTCTGAAGTCTTTACGCTTCGCTTTGCGATTATGTCCTACTGTTTCTTCGCGATTTGCTTTGCCGGGCTGTTAACTATCTCGCATATATCCGGTATTTTGGAAGAAATTGGCGTTCCAAGTAGGCTTCTCGGACTGGGCGCGGGCTTGTTGAATTTAGGATATATAGTAGGATCCATTTTTGGTGGCAGGTTTGTCGATTGGGTTCAAGGCAGAATTGCGTTGTTTTTTGTCTGCTTGCTTACGGTCGCTGCGTTATTGATGATGCGTTCGGACAGCTTCTTGGTCGTTTGCGTAGCGACCGTATTTGTTGGACTGTGCTTTGGTGGCTCGGCGTCGCTGATACCTGTATTGATCGGGCGTGAATACGGCATCTCGCAGATTGGGAGGGTCTATGGTAAAATGATCTTCTCATATGGCCTCGCTGGGCTGATAGCTCCTTGGGTAGGAGGGCTTCTATATACCAAAACAGGTTCCTATTCGGTACCGCTTGCGGTCACCATAGTATTGGCTTTCGTGGGTTTAATCGCTTCTATCTACTTTAGCTTTGCGCTCATGATGAAGCGCTAGTACTGATCGAAGCATGGTCGAATCAGTAATAACTCTTGATATTGCGATTGATTTTTGAAGGCGCGGGACTCGACCGACCCACAAATTCGCGTACATGCGTCTTGGTTTCACGCTACTTGGCAACCGCTTTCTGTGCCTGGAAATTCAAGCGAGGGTAGCGGCGTCCCAATGGCGGTCCTTCGTGCAGCATTGAGTATTCATGAACAATTGTCACTTCGGATTTGAACTAACGCGACTATTCTCGACCGGCAAGAGCTCAAGAAAGGGAAGCCCGGGTGCCGGGCTTGAAAGGATAGAGAGAGTCTCATCCGGGTTCGGCGTAACAAGGACTCTGACCCATGGCCAAGACCACGCCCCGCCCGAAACCCACCACCTCAAAGGAGACCGAAGCGACCGGACCGACCACGCCCGACGGCGCCGCCGACATCCGCCTGATCCCGCTCGACCAACTGGAGCCCAGCCCGCTCAACGTCCGTAAGGTGGCCGCGAGCGCCAGCGACGACGCCGAGCTCCTCGCCAGCATCCGCGAGACAGGCATCAAGCAGAACCTGGTGGTTCATGCGCTGTCTGAAACACGTTTTGCTGTCGATGCCGGTGGCCGGCGCCTCAAGGCTCTGAAGCAGCTTGCCGAAGACGGCGTCATTCCCGCCGATCATCCTGTGCCCTGCCTCGTTGAGGATGAACACAACGCCATCCTCACCTCCGCCACAGAAAACCTTCAGCGCGCGGCGATGCACCCGGCCGATCAGTTCGAGGCTTTTGAGGCGATGATCGCCGAGGGCCGCCGTGAAGACGAGATCGCGCTGAAGTTTGGCGTCTCGGTTGACCTCGTTCGCCGCCGGTTGAAACTCGCTCGCGTCGCACCCGAGATCATCGAACAGTTTCGTGCTGGCGATCTGACCCTCGAATGTGTGATGGCTTTCACGCTGACCGACGACCATGATCGCCAGTTGGCGGTCTGGAATGCAGTTAAGGGCGGCTACCACATCCACCCGCAGAGCATCAAACGCCAGCTGACCGAGACCGCGCATTCTGCGAACTCGGCCCTCGGGCGCTTTGTCGGCATCGAGGCGTATGAGGCGGCAGGCGGCGTTCTGCTGCGCGATCTCTTTGATGATCGCGCCAGCGCCCATATGGAAAACCCCGAGCTCCTGGAGCGCCTCGCCATCGAGAAACTGCAGGCTGCGGCCAAGCCCTTCGAGGGGACGTGGAAATGGGTCGAAGTCCATCTTTCGGTGGATTACGGCGCGTTTCGCAGTTTCGGGCGGGTCTTTCCGCAGCATGTCGAGCCGGATCCGGATCTGCTGGCCGAGGAGGAACATCTCATTGCGCGCGAGGAAGAACTGGCGGCGCAGAATGACGGTGAGGATTGGTCCGACGCAGAGACGGAAGAATACTACGCCATCGAGCCGCGCCTGCGCGAGATCGAGGCTCTGCAGCGCGAACGGCAGCCGTATGCGGACGAAGATCGTGCCATCGCAGGCGTTGTTCTGACCATCGGCCATGACGGGGCGCTTCGTGTCGAGAAGGGCCTGGTGCGACCCGAGGATATTCCTGCTGCACCTAAGCCCGACGAGACCACTGCAGATGCGGGAGGGGCCGCTTCCCCTGCCCGCCCGAATGTGTCGCCGCCGACCTCCTCGACACCGGTGCCGACCTCCGATCCGGCCGCCACCCTGCGCAAAGCTGACGGCATTTCGGCGAGCCTCGCCGACGACCTGCGCGCCACGCGCCAGCACATCCTGCGGGCGCATCTGGCAGCAGATTTCGACGTGGCGTTCGACGCGATGCTCTACGCGCTCTGTGAGCAGGCTCTGGGGCGGTCCTACAACAACGAGGCGCTCGACATCTCGATCCGGCCCTTTCAGGCGCAAAACCGCGAGGTACTGCATTCGGATACTGTTGCCCAGAAGATGCTCGAGGCGCTGGAACAGGATCTCGCCACAAACTGGATGAAGCTGGAGAAACCCGAGGACTTCCGGGCGATGTCGGCACTGCCGATTGCGGATAAGCAGGCGCTTTTCGCATGGGCGGCGGGTCTCGCGGTCAAGCCGCAGCTCTCCTCCGACAATCGCCCTTCCCCGCTCATCGAGGAGATCGGTGCACGGCTTGACGTCGATGTCGCGGCCTGCTGGCGCCCGACAGCTCAGAACTACTGGGGTCGGGTCAACAAGGGCCATGCGGTCGCCACCGCGCGCAAGCTGATCGGCAACGACTACGCCGAGGATCGCAATCGCGAGCGTAAGGGCGATATCGCGGCAGCGATGGAGCGGGCGTTCGCGGAAACGGCGGGCGAGACGGAAGGGTTCGACGCGGCGACGGCTGCAAAGACGACGCGCTGGCTGCCTGACGGAATGGTGTTTGCCGGTGCGACGGAGGCCGGTGCCGACATGGCAGGCGAAGCGCCGGAGACCGAGGAGGGGGATTTGTCCGCCGAAGATTCTCTGACCGACGCCGAGAATGATGAACCGTCGTCCTTGCCTGCCTTCCTCAGCCAGGATGCGGCCTGACGAGCCGCACACTAACTTGATCACGACATGAGCCTTGGGCCGTCCTCACATCGAGGGCGGCCCTTTCCGGCTGACGGGTTGCCTACAGCCGATATCGGATCGGCTGGCCCGTCCCGGAGACATCCCATGACCACCACCCTTGACCTTGAGCCTGTGCGTGAAGCTGCACTGATCGCCGCCCAGAATGACGCGTTTCGACGTTCCATCCTTGGTACTACCCCGGTCGCCGATGCCCCGCAGGGCCAGTTCGTGATGACACGCGGCGTCGCGGCGCTTGGGCCCGACGCCCAACTGGAATTGACCCGCCGCGTCGCCACGTTCGACGGGTTCAATGCCGACAGTGATCCGCAGGGATGGCACGAGATGGGCGTCATCGATCTCGATGGCACGACGGTCTGGTTCAAGCTCGACTTGTATGACGTCGATTACACCTATGGCTCGCCCGAGCCCTCCGATCCCGCGCAGACGCGTCGCGTGCTGACCCTGCTTCTCCCGTCGGAATACTGACGCCCCCTTCCCCAACCATGGCCCGGGACCGCCCTTGCACAAAGGGCGGTCCTTTCGCGCTGGCGGGTTCCAAGGGGCGCGATGATCGCGCCTTGCCTGCCGCAGGAGACCAGACATGGCCAAGACACTCGAGTATCAGATCACCCTCTACCCGGCGCATCGCGAAGGCGCCTTCGTGGTAACCCAGTTCCAGATGATGGGGAGCTACCCCGAAAAGCGTATCCAGGCCGCGGGCATGGATGACCTGATCAACCAAGTGACGCAGTTCGCGATGGAGCATGGCAAGAGCTGCAGCGCCTCGGTGCGCTGCCTTGCCCCGCGCAAACCGCCGGGATTCAAGCGCGCGACCGAGAACCTCTATTTCAACCTGGTTGACCGGACGGCGGAGAAAAGCGGCGCGGCTGCTGCCTGACGACCGGTCACAGGAAACGTTCTGGGCGGCCAGATTGGCGGTCGCCCTCCCCTTCCCCATTCAAAAGGACGAAAGAGATGACAGAAGTAAATGATTTCTACGCGCAAATGCTCGAATCCCAGAGACGCGTTGCCGAACAGCGGGTCGAGACCCGCGCGGCCCTTCTCATCGAATTGCGCGCCCTTGGTTTGACGAACATCGAGCTGAAATACGAAGGCTATGGCGATTCCGGCAATGTCGAGGAGGTCGTCGTGACGCCCGACACGATCACATTGACAGAAGAAATGCGCCGCCGGGTCGAAGATTTCGGCTGGGACTTCGCCTATGCGCTCAGCCCCGGGTTCGAGAACAACGAAGGCGGCTATGGCGAACTCACTTGGGCACTCGCGACTGACAAAATCGATGTCAGCCACTCGAACCGATACATCGAAACCAACACCACCGAACACGAGGGGCTTTGATATGGCACATCCCCTCCATCACGCCGAAAGCTCAGCCCGAAAGTTCGGCGGTGTGCCAGATGACTATCAGTTCGTGCATGACTGGTTCGACTCATCCAAAGAGCACCTAGGTCTCTTTGTTCACAGAGATGGGATGGTTGCCGCCCTCCCCAGACGGCATCGCAATGTGCCAAAGATGTGGTCGTACACGGCCACTATTGAGAGAGGACGGCAATATGATTGATACAATGATCGGTGTGGACTTGGCAAAGAATGTCTTTCAGCTGCATGGGGCTTCGCTGACAGGGGAGGTCAAATTTCGAAAGAAGCTTTCCCGGCCTCAGTTTCGGAAGTTCATGGAAGACCAACCTGCAAGCATCGTGGTTTTTGAAGCTTGTGGCGGCGCTCATTTCTGGACACGAGAGATGCAGCAACTTGGACATCAGGCAAAGCTGATCGCCCCACAATATGTGAAGCCGTTCGTCAAACGGCAGAAGAATGACGTGGCTGATGCTGAGGCGATTGTCATTGCGGCACAGCGCCCGGAGATGAGGTTCGTCGAACCCAAAAGCAACGCGCAAATCGCGCGAGGTGTTGTGTTCCGTTCACGCGATCGCCTGGTGCGCCAGCGCACGGAACAGATCAATGCGCTGCGGTCAATTCTTTATGAGCAGGGCCAGGTATTCCCGACCGGCGTCCGTCAGATGAAGAAGATCGCGGAATTCCTGGAACGGGCCGATAACGGCTTGATTGCTTTGGTTCTGGAGGAATGCGAGGAACTGCTCGCTTCCATTTACGATCTCACAACCCGGATTGACGCGAAGACGTTAAAGCTCAAAAAGCTGTCGCAGCAGTCTGAGATGTCCCGAAGGCTCCAGACGATACCCGGCGTTGGCCCACTCACCGCCATGGCAATTGAAGCCTTCGCACCGCCCATGGAAATTTTTCGATGCGGCCGAGACTTTGCCGCTTGGATTGGGCTTGTGCCCAAGCAACATTCATCGGGAGGCAAGGCGCGGCTGGGTAAGATCTCCAAGGAAGGTCAGGTCGACATTCGCCGCCTGCTTATCATTGGCGCAATGACACGCATTGCATGGGTCGGGCGAAAACCTATCCAGGCCGGTTCTTGGCTGGACCGCATGTTGAAACGCAAACCTAAGATGCTTGTCGCAATCGCGCTGGCCAACAAAATGGCCCGCACCATTTGGGCCGTGCTGACGAAGCAAGAAGACTATCGAGATCCGGTGAAGACTGCGGCTGCCTAAGAAGTAACAGGCGACCTAATCTGAAATCGGAAACTGGGGGCAAGAAGACGATGACCTGAATGGGCAAAATGATCGAATAGATCTGGATTGGGAAAACCAGTTTTGGGCTCCGAGCCGCGAGCTCGCCTGAGAGATTTGGACCCAACCCGCTGATCACCATACCGGCCCGCGGCTTCTGAAAATGCCGCACAATGAGGCCTGACAGAAGACCGCACTCGATCACCCTCCCAGACAGCCAGAAACTTCTTGCATCACGGGCGGCAACCACAGAAGCCCAAAAACATCATACCGTTGGGATCTATGATGCTGAACGCCACTTCGGTCGCAGCCTGACCAACAGCGCGGGCCGGGTCGTCCCGATCCGCTGGATCGGTGAACAGCATGTGCGCGAGGATTGCCAGGGACGCATCCCGTCGCTGGCAGACTGGCTCGGGCGCATTCAGCCAGAGCCGTGGATGGCCAATGGCCGGATCGACAACGATCCGACGCAGATCGTCGGCGATCCGCGTGCGGCCTGGGTCGAAGCGGTTACGGGTCACCAGACCATTCTCGGCTTCGAGGAATGGCTGCTGAAGGTTTCGGTCGAACACGTTCAGCACCGCCAGAACCGCGCCGCCGCCTGATCCGCCGGGCGGCGGCCTCACCAACAAACTCATCTCATCCAGATCGACCCGCCTGCGCCCCTATCGGCCTGGCGGGTCGTCTTCGTTTCAAGAAAGGACATCGACATGCATGACCCCGTCTTTGAGGAGGCCTATCACGGCCACGCAATCAAGATTTTCCAAGACCTCGATCCCGAAAGCCCACGGGAGTGGTCCAATCTCGGCACGCTGATCTGCTGGCACCGGCGCTATCGGCTCGGTGACAGCCATCAGTTCGACAGTCCCGAGGCGTTCCTGCGCGATCTTGCGGGCGTTTCGGATCAGAGCGATCTCTCGATGGAACAGTTGCGCGAGCGCGCCGAGCGCAAGGCAATCATCTTGCCCGTGTTTCTCTATGACCATTCCGGCCTCGCGATTAACACCATCGGCTTCCATTGTCCGTGGGATTCCGGCCAGGTCGGCTATGTCTATGTGACGCTTGAGGCAGTCCGGGAAGAGTTCGGCGTGAAGCGCGTCACCAAGGCGCTGCGCGAAAAGGCAGCCGACATCCTACGCGGCGAAATCGTCAGTTACGACGCCTATCTCGGCGGCCGGGTCTATGGCTATGTCATCGAGCAGGACGGCGAGGAGATCGACGCCTGTTGGGGGTTTATTGACGACTATGAATCGCATTGCTTACCGGAGGCGCGGGATGCGATTGTAACATCCGAAAGAGCTGACGTTCAAGAAAACCGCAGCGAACTCACACTGTGAGCCCATACCGGAAGTGCTCCTGCGCAAACGCTCGCAAGTGCAGCAATTCGGACGCCAAAATTGTTAGCTGCGCCGCAGAGAGAAAAGCAGCCATTCGTTGTAGGTGCAGCGAAATCACGATGGGCTACGACCGAGTTGTGGGACAAACTGACCTTTGATCTGGATTATTGATTGAAACCGACATTCCGGTCGCTGCGTGGCGGGATGCTCATCCTGGGAAAAGCAGTCTACTGTCATGACCGCCTCAACATATACAGACGCACCGTCGCTGTCCCGCACTCTCCAAGGGATCACCTGTGTGCTTGCGGGCATGGTGCTGTTTGTCGGGCAGGACGTTCTAATGAAGGGTATGTTGACACATTACCCGGTGTGGATGCTGATCTTCAGCCGCTCCATCGTCGCTTTGATGACCTTGCTGCCGCTGGTCCTGTGGCTAGGTGCGCCGCATCGTATTTTAACCCCTCTTTGGCCTTGGTATCTAGCACGTGCCATGCTCTTTGCTTCAGGCTTCGCGATGTTCTATACCGCCTTCCCTTTTATGGGCCTTGCCGAGGTCACGACACTGTTCTTCGCCGCACCCCTGATGACTGCGACTTTGGCAGCGCTGTTTCTGCAGGAGAAGGTTGGAGCGCACCGCATTGCCGCGCTGCTGGTAGGGTTTGCAGGCGTTGTCATCGCGATGAACCCCACAGGCGGAAATTTTGGCTGGATTTCGGTTCTTCCGCTTTTTTGCGCACTTACCTATGCAATCAGCCAAATCATTGTGCGAAAGATCGGAGAGCAGGACACATCGCTCGTCATCGGGCTATACACGATCTCGTTCTCGGGTTTTGTAATCGTTCCGATGGGATTTGTGGTTACGCAAATGATTGTGGTCTCGCCAGAACTAAACCATTTGCGCATGAGTTGGCCGGTGCCAAATGTCAAGGGCATCGCTATGCTGGCTTTACTGGGGGCAATCGGAACGGTGGCCTATACATTGGTCTCGCGTGCATATCAGATCGCCAGCGCGAGTGTGATCGCACCATTCGACTATAGTTACCTGCCGTTGGCAGCCATCCTCGCATACCTGCTGTGGGGGGAAATCCCACCCCATACGACCTTCATTGGCATGGTACTGATCATAGTGAGCGGCATGTACACAGCCTATCGTGAACTTCGGGTCAATCGCTCCGCAGACGACAACCCACCCACGGCTCAGACGGTTTTCACCCCAGGCGCGCCTTCTGTGGTATTGGCGGACGCGTTAGATGCTGAGGCCATGGAACTGGATGAGTTTGACAAGAAGTTACCTTAATCTGCCAGCAGCCTCGGCTGATACTGGTTGAACGAGGATACTGCCGAAAACGCGGCTCAACGCTCGAAAACTAGAATTAGGAAGAACACCGTTTTTGCGACGTGCAGTTGCATACGCAAAAGTTATCTTGACAACTGACGGGCTCGTGTAATTCTCAGAAAGTTCTGTCTAAGAAGGTTATGAAAATCACATGCAAGTAAGTGTTCGCGACAACAATATTGACCAAGCTCTTCGAGTGTTGAAGAAAAAACTACAACGCGAAGGTGTATTCCGCGAAATGAAGCTGAAGGAACACTTCGAAAAACCTTCCGAGAAAAGGCTGCGGGAAAAAGGCGAAGCAATCCGCCGCGCCCGAAAACTTGCGCGAAAAAAACTGGAACGCGAAGGGTAGCTACACGTCCCTTTGGCTAAAATCACGCAATAGCAACACATACAGCGGAACCCCAAGTGCAACAATCATCACGCGCAAGTGGATCTGATCACTGATGCAACGCACCGACCCACGGCAGATCCATCAGGAATAGGTTGTTCCCAATCCCCTAAGGTAACGTGATCGGCGGCGGCCTACGTCGCTTGCCTGACAGAGCGTTTCCGGCGATCGCCGCAAGCAAAACTGCGCCGCCTGTCAGTGTGTTTAGCGTGGCGGTTTCGCCGATGAACAACCAGACCCATAACGGGCCAAGCAGAACCTCAGCCAGTGACAACAGCGCAAGCTCCGCTGCAGGAAGGCTGCGAGACCCCAGTGTATACAGGATCAACCCTGCGCCGACCTGAAACACCCCCATGCCCATGGCAATGCCGCCATCCCGGACCGACAACACCAGGGACAAATCCAAAAACAGGCATATGCCTGACGTCACGATGATGCCGAACAATCCGGACAGAAACACCGACGGCAGCATTTCACCCGATTTCCCCCACCGCAGCGACACAGTGAAGACCGCAAATCCAAAGGCGGACCCCAAGGCCGCCAGACTGCCCTTCAAGGCAACGCCTCCAGATTTATCTGCGACCATGATCGCGATACCGGCAATGGCAACGGCTATGGCCACCCAGGTGGCAGGGCGTACACGTTCACGCAAGACGATCCACCCCAGAACTGCCGCCATGAAAGGCGCCGTAGCAAAAAGCAGCATGGCATTTGCCACGGATGTCGCCTGAATCGCATATATCCCGCCGGAATAGGCAGCCACCAGCGACAGCCCCGCAATCGCCGCTGGAAAGCCAGTGCGGCGAATCTGGGCAAAGGGGCTTTCTCCGGACCGCATGCGAATAAAAACGTAGAGCAGAACTGACAGGCTGGCCGAACGGTAAAGCAATATCTGCCACACAACCGCGTCTTCGATCAGCCGTATTCCAAGCCCGACGGTCGACCAAAGCACGCCAGCGGCAAAGACAAACAGGACACCAAACCGATGCCCGTCCGTGCTGTTTGACGGTTGACTCATGACAGTCATTTGGTCTCCGAAACACATTTCTGTCTCATTGCTAGCGATATGGCTGTCGCATTAGCCTTCCTTTTGCGACACCGAAACTGTTCGTGGTACATAGATGCCAAGGAATGGCCTCTGACCAGCACCTTCTGCCAACGCCGCGAATTGGTACTTCGTCCCGCACTATGTAAGTTCACGCACGGCGCAGCGAAGGTCGGTCCATCCTGAACCAGCCGTTGGCGATCTGCGCAGCGAAGGTGTCAAAAGAGCCAGTTCCGGACATGTCCAGCCTTTATGCATTGGGTCAGTCCAACTTCGGGACTCTGAAACGGTTGTCTACTCTCAACCTGCGACCCAATATCAATGATATCAAATGCGCAATTCGCAAATGGCGCGGGTCCGCAACAAGGAAATCCGAATGCTCCCGGGGCTTGTTCGGAGCTATCTGCTTCAGAAAGCCTTCGCGGCATAGCTTCCTATCCGGGCATCGCCTGGGACTTAGGCAGGGTCGGATCCATAACGTCCCAAGGCTGTGCACTTTTGACAAAGATATCGCGACTTGGGGTGTACCAACTCGGATCGTCCAGACTGCCGGCATAGATCACGATCGCACCCTCGCCAGCGCCATTGATCAGAAACAAGGGCGAGCCGCATGTCGCACAGAACCCTCGGCGCATGGCATGTCCGCGATCAGCGGGGCGGTCGAACCAGCTTGGCTCGCCCGTTTCAATCGTAAAGTCGGATTGTTTGACCAGAACCGCCGGGAAATAAGCGCCCCCTGTTGCTTGCTGGCAATGGCGGCAATGGCAGTTGCCCATGTATCGCGCAGGACCTGTTGAGCGGTAGCGGATTGCACCGCAGGCACAGCCGCCTGTAAAGCTATCTGTCATCGTTACTCCTTGCTGCGCTGGCCATTGTTTCTCGCATCAGAGTGACGCTGCCACCGTGATTGTGATCAAAGACCCTATCGACGAATAGAGAATAGCGCGTGCGATGGCGTCAACCCGCACACCATAGTTTAGCGCGAGCATGAAGCACATGGCCCCGCAGGGGGCGGCGGCCACCATCATGGCTGGGTTGCGTACCTCGGGCGTCAGTTGCAACACCCCGGCAAAGATGGCCCAGGCCAGCAATGGGTGAACCACCAGCTTCACACCCGCAATGGCCACTGGCAACATGGCGCGCGCGCCGCTGGCCTTCTGGCTCAGAATAACGCCAAGCGCGAACAACAGCACAGGCGAGGCTGTTGCGCCCAAGAAATCCGCGAAGATATCAAAGCCTGTGGGTACCGAGACGCCCAACAGTCCGATCACTAGGCCAAGTACCATGGCAACCAGCGGTGGATTTCGCGCGATCTTTCCCAACGTGTGCCCAAGAGAGGCCCCCTTGGTGGACAGAACGTCCATCAGGATCAAAGAACAGCTGAAAATCAGGATTCCGTCCATGGAAATGATCGCGACAATCGGCGTTGCGGCGGTCTCTCCGAATAGGGTGACCGCAATCGGTAGAACGAAGAGGATGTGGTTGGTCAGGGCGATGGCCAGACCTAGAAGGGCGGCCTCCATAACATCGGTCTTGAAGACCAGCCGAGCGATCAGAAATCCGACCGCATACATCACCATTTCGGTGACGAAATACCCACCCAGCATGGCAAAGTCGAACTCTGCCAATGGGGCATTGGCCAGCAATTGAAACCCCAGTGCGGGCATTGCGACAAACATCACAAATTTGTTCAGGGCCATCGCCATGTTGAAATCGAAAGTGCCGCGTAGGCCAAACACGTAGCCAAGCGCGCCAATCCCAAACACCGGCAGCACGCCGTTCAGCAATTGGTCGAGCATGGCGTCTCTTTCTGCTTGTCTGTTGGAGGACCGGCCTGTCTGGAACCGTGCAGGCTGTCGGCTGTCACCATGTTTCGGCGAAGGGGCGGATATCCATCTCGTGGGTCCAGCCGTCGCGCGTTTGGTGGTGCAGGGTCCAATAGGCTTCGGCAATGCTGTCTGGGTTCATTAGCGTGTCCGGGGGCAGGGTATCGGGATCTTTGCCCGATTGTCGGACCCGGTCGCGCACAAATGCGGTGTCGACGCCCGCATCAATGACCAAGTGCGCGACATGGATGTTTTTGGGGCCCAACTCGCGCGCCATGGATTGGGCAAGTCCCCGCAGCGCGAATTTGCCTGAGGCGAACGCGGCATATCCCGCACTGCCGCGCACGGAGGCCGTTGCCCCGGTGAAAAAGATCGAGCCTTTCTGCCGTTCCACCATGTATTTTGCAGCTTCACGCCCCGAAAGAAACGCAGCGTAGGCACACATTTCCCAAACTTTGCGAAAGACACGTTCGGTTGTGTCTAGAATGGGAAACCGCACATTGCCGCCGACATTGAAAATGCAGATCTCTATCGGCCCGATCTCAGCCTCGACATGCGCGAACATCTCGGTCGTGGTTTCTTCCTTGCGGGCATCCCAGCTGAACCCTTGGGCGCTGCCGCCCGCGGCCTCAATTTCGGCGACCAGGGGGGCAAACATTTCCCCCCGTCGGCGACCCATCACAACATGAAACCCACCTTTGGCAAAACGCCTGGCAATGGCAGCACCGATGTAGTCTCCGGCACCGATGATCAGACAGATGGGCTTTGCGGTCATATCGTTACTCTATGCTGCTTCTGCCGTCTGGAAGGCGGAGCGGGCCTCTAGTCGATCCGCGTAGGCTAAGAGGTTCGGCAGGTTTTCGAACGCCGCACCAAGGCGACGCGACATGACGACTGCGTGTCCGGTGATGGTATCCGCAATCGTGAAATCCCCGGCGAGAAAGTCACGCCCTTCCATATGATGCTCGACCGCCGCGAGCGTGCGGTTCAAAAGCTTGAGCGCGCGCGCGGCGATCTCATCATTGCGCCGTTCGGGGGGAAGCAGGATGGTTTCGACCACATAGTTGTTGATCGGTGGCATGATCATGCCCTCGGCATAGTGCAGCCATTGCAGGTATTCGGCAAAGTTCTGGGCGTCAGGTGCAGCAGCCAAGTTGGGTGCATATTTGGCCGCCAGATACTGTGCAATTGCGGTGCTTTCGCTGATCGTGATATCGCCATCAACCAGTGTGGGCACCCGGCCATTAGGATTGATCGCCGTGTAGTCCGGACCGCGCATTTCTTTCTGGCCCAATGTGAATTTCACCAGCTCATAAGGCTGACCCATTTCTTCGAGCAGCCAAACCGTGCGCACGGCGCGTGACTGGGGGGCAAAGTAGACTTTCATTTGAGGCCTCTCGAATATGCGACGGGACTTGTTGACAAGCAGGAGACTTCAACTTTAGAAGTTAGTCAATTTAAAAAAAGAAGTGACTGTTGATGAGCCGCTCTGACCTTCCGTCGCACACCTGCACCATCGCGCGCGCCGTTGCACAAGTCGGCGATGAATGGACGCTTCTGATTGTGCGGGAAATGTTCCTTGGGACCCGACGCTTTGACGATTTCCTGCGCCTCACAGGCATGTCGTCTCACCTTTTGGCGCAACGTCTAAAGAAGCTGGAAGCGGAAGGGGTGATCCGCCGCGCGCCATATTCAGAACGCCCGCCACGGCACGAATACCGCCTGACGGAAAAGGGGCGCGACCTGTGGGCGGTGATCATCGCGTTAAAGCAATGGGGCGATCGCTGGTTGGGCACGGATGACACCCCTGTGCAGATCACGCACAAGGCTTGCGGCAAGGTTGTCAGGCCCCACATGACCTGCCCAGATTGCGGCGAGCGCATAGAGGCCCACGACGCCGAAGCTCAGCTTTCGCACACTTTTGAATTGGAACGACAGGCCGCAAGGCGTGCGCCGTGACATCTATCTGAGGCAGAAACTATGGACTATAAAACACTCCGCTTTGAAATTGCCGAAAGTATCGCGACAATTACCTTGGATCGAGAGGATAGCCCTGCCAACGCATTGAACGCGCGTATGGCCGAAGAGTTGTTTGACGTCGGTGTGCGTTGCGGTGCGCCAGACGTGCGCGCCGTGATCGTGACTGCCAGCGGTAAGATGTTCTGCGGCGGTGGGGATCTTGCCGAAATGGACGCCGCCCCAGACAAACCCGCGCACCTGACTCGCATGGCCACGCTGCTGCACGCAGGGTTGATCCGACTTGCCTGGATTGACGCGCCCGTCATTATGGCCGTGAACGGCACCGCTGGTGGCGGTGGGTTCTCGATGGTTTTGTCTGGCGACTACGTGATCGCGTCTGAAAAGGCCAAGTTTGTCTCGGCCTATACGTCCTCGGGTCTGACACCGGACGGATCGTCGACCTACTACCTTGCGAAACACGTCGGGTTGCTGCGGGCAAAAGAACTGATGCTGACCAATCGGGTCCTGACGGCGACAGAGGCGCAGGATTGGGGTTTGGTCAACAAGGTGGTGCCACCCGAGACCGTAGTGGATGAGGCGCGTGCGCTCGCGCGAAACGTCGCATCCGGGCCGACGCAAGCGTTTGGCGGTGTGAAACGGCTACTGGACACGGCCTTTTCAGATGGGTTGGAAACCCAGTTGGATCGGGAAACACGGTCTATCTCCGACATGATGCGCACGCGCGATGGCCCCGCCGGGATCGCGGCCTTTCTGGCCAAGGAAACACCCCGGTTTGAGGGAAAGTGAACAAGTGCTGCAACAGCGTTTCCACCATAGACAGGGGCGGATATGACGACAGATGACGTGCAGACACCAGGCCTTCGTGCGGCCATTTTTGCGGGCTGCATGGTGGCCTTTCTGGGTTTTGGATTTGCCGCCACCTTTGGTGTTTTTCTGACGCCCATGTCGCAGGACCTTGGCTGGGGCCGCGAAGTATTTTCTCTTTCCGTTGCAATCCAACTTCTCACTTGGGGGTTTGCTCAGCCCATTGCCGGGGCAGTTGCAGACAGGTTTGGAACGGCACGGGTTCTTGCCTTTGGCGCGATATGCGCAGGGATTGGCTTTGCCCTGCGTGGCATGACGACCGACCCGACATTATTTGTTCTGACAGGCATTCTGGTCGGCGCTGGCACCGGCGCGGCCTCGTTTCCAATCGTGATCGGCGCCCTGGGCAAGATTGTCAGTGCGGAACGTAGAAGTTTCATCTTGGGTCTGGGGACCGCAGCGGCCTCGCTTGGGATGTTTGTCGCGGCACCCACGGCAACAACGATGATTGGCACAATCGGATGGCAAACCGCTCTGATCGTGATCGGATGCAGTTTTGCACTCATCCTGCCTTTCCTGATCTTCATCGCGCGCGTGGCAAAGCCAACCGCATCTGGGTCAAGCGCGAGCGATTTCGGCCACGCCTTGTCGGTTGCCTTCACCGACCGGAGTTATCTTTGCCTGTTCTTCGGCTTTTTCGTTTGCGGGTTTCACGTGGCGTTCATCCAAACCCATTTGCCCGCCTATGTCATGGATCTTGGCCTTGCCGCATCTATTGGGGCCTGGTCGCTGGCATTGATCGGCCTGTTTAACATCGCCGGGTCGTTCTTCGCGGGATGGTCGGGCCAGCATTTGTCAAAGAAAGCCGTTCTTAGCGGCATCTACTTTGCGCGCGCCGTGGTGATCTCGCTGTTTGTTCTTGTGCCGGTCACAGAGGTCAGTGTTCTGGTGTTCTCGGCCGTAATGGGCCTGCTTTGGCTTTCAACCGTGCCGTTGACGATGGGACTGGTGGCGCAGACCCAAGGATTGAAGTTCTTCTCAACCTTGGCGGGTCTTGTTTTCTTCAGTCACCAAACTGGCAGTTTCATCGGTGCTTGGCTTGGTGGTCGCATCTATGACGTTGCACAAGACTACACGCTGATGTGGTGGGCTGCTGTGGTGCTGGGCCTGTTGGCCGCTTTGATCCACCTCCCCATTCGCGAAGAGCCGGGTCCACTTGCGCGGGCTGAAGCGAGGGGGTGATGCGTGATCCGAAAGGTAGACAGACTCAGAAACTGCCTCGTCCCGCGACTGAAGCGTTGGAACCGTCTGCGGCGAAAGCACGGTTTGAAATTTGTGGCTCGGCGGGGCTTTAAATGACCGATTTTGCGACTTTGGCTGCAACGCAGCGACGTGCGTACCGCACCCGCGAAGCGATGCTGCGTCAGCAACATGCCCAAGCATCAATGTCGGGAAAGTCCCGCATAGCCACCGTTCAACATTACGTTGGCTATGTCCGGTCTACCGATAAGCGGTGCTAGTGCCGATGCAAAAAACCAGCCGAAAAGAGGGAGAGACAGGGCGGGAGGGTTGACCCCTCCCGGGTGAGAGAGTGCGCGCGGGCTTGGGGAAAACCCTCAAACCCGGAGACTGCCGATGAACGCTCACCCCCATTCCGTCCCGCTTCCGAGCCCTGCCGAGGCCCCTGACCTGCCCGCGGCCCGCGATTTTGCCCAAAACTTGATGCGGGCTGCAACCGTACTGCTTCCCCAATTCGTGGCTGGGAAACCCATCGACGCCGCCATTCTTCGTTCCGCGATGGAAGACGCTTTCGGCACGAGCGACAGCAACGGCGCCTGGGTCTGGAAGGACGCCTACGAGGCCGCCGAGGTCGCCCAGATCCTGATGCTTTTGCGCTACGGCTCGCTAATGCAGCGGCGGTCGCCCTCGCCGCACGCCTTACTCACCATGATCGACCGTCTCGCCAGTCTGGCCCCGTCCCACACGCGGCGATCCGAAGACAGCGTGCGCTTGCAACAGTTTTCCACGCCTTTGCCCCTCGCGGCAATCGTCGCGCGGGCAGCCGGGTTTCGGAACGACGACCTGGTGCTCGAGCCCTCGGCCGGCACTGGCATGCTGGCGATCTTCGCCCAGATTGCGGGTGTTCGCTTGACGCTGAATGAACTTGCCGAAACCCGCCGCGCCCTGCTGAGGGAATTGTTCCCAGAAGCTACGGTGTCGGATCACGACGCCGCCTCGATCGACGACCGGCTTGACCGGTCGATCACGCCCTCGGTCATCGTGATGAACCCGCCGTTCTCCGCCGCCAACCATGTCGAGGGCCGGTTTAGGCAGGCGACCAGTCAGCATGTGCTTTCCGCCCTGGCACGCCTCGCGCCGGGCGGGCGACTGGTCGTCATCACCGGTGAGAGTTTTTGCCCCACCACGAAAAGCTTCCGATCGACATTTCAGCGGATTGGACAAAGCGCCTATGTCGTGTTTTCCGCCGCGATCGACGGCAAGGTGTTCGCGCGGCATGGCACCACCATCGATACCCGGCTGACAGTGATCGACAAGGGCAACGTCGGCACAGAAGAGACCGCGCCGAGTCATATCGAGGCTGCCTATCATCCGATTTGCGCGACCACGGGTGAACTTCTCGCTGCGGTGCTCACCCATTGCCCTGAGCGCCGCAGCCCCCCGCCCTGCCCCACCAGTTCAGCGTTGGCTGAGCCGAGCCGCCCGACCCGCTCCAACCTCCACGCCCTGCGCAACGCCGCCCGCCAGGAAACCCGTTCCCTCGCCGAAGAACGCGCGAAGCACCCGTTCAACGACATCGAGACTACCCCGCTCGACTACCTGCCGAAAGCCTGGAGCGAACCGGACGGCGCGCTGCAGGACACGGTCTACGAGGCCTATGACCTGCAGGCGATCCGGATCGACGGAGCAGCGGAGCATCCGACACCGCTTGTGCAATCCGCCGCCATGGCCTCGGTGCCGCCGCCCGTGCCGAGCTACCGCCCCGTCCTGCCGAAGTCCCTCATCGCCGACGGCCTAATTTCCGCGCCGCAGCTCGAAAGCGTCATCTATGCGGGCAATGCGCACGAGACGCATCTCAAGGGCTGGTTCAAGCGCGGCGAGAACGAGGGCCAGTTGATGGCCGCGTCTGAGGACGACAACGGTGCCTTCCGTCTGCGCAAGGGCTGGTTCCTGGGTGATGGCACCGGCTGCGGCAAGGGGCGGCAGGTCGCGGGCATCATCCTCGACAACTGGCTGCAGGGACGCCGACGAGCGGTCTGGGTCTCAAAGAGCGACAAGCTCATCGAAGATGCGCGTCGCGACTGGATGGCGCTCGGCGGCCGCGAAAGCGATATCGTACCGCTCTCGAAGTTCCGCCAGGGCAGCGACATTCGTCTGCCCGAGGGTATCCTCTTCGTCACCTACGCCACTCTGCGCTCAGCCGAGCGTGAGAGCAAAGCCTCCCGCCTCGATCAGGTGACGTCTTGGCTCGGCGAGGGGTTCGATGGGGTCATCGCCTTCGACGAAAGCCACGCCATGGCGAATGCCGCCGGCGAAAAGTCCGACCGCGGCGACAAAAAGGCCTCCCAGCAGGGTCTTGCGGGCCTCGCGTTGCAAAACGCGGTTCCGGATGCGCGGGTGCTCTACGTCTCGGCCACCGGTGCGACGGTCGTCGGCAATCTCGCTTATGCCTCCCGCCTCGGTCTCTGGGGCACGGGTGATTTCCCCTTCGTGACGCGGGCCGAGTTCGTTGCCGCGATGGAGGCCGGGGGCATCGCCGCGATGGAGATGATCTCGCGCGACCTGAAGGCGCTCGGGCTTTATCTGGCACGCTCGCTCTCCTATGCCGGCGTCGAATACGAGATGCTGGTGCATGAGCTGACACCCGCCCAGGTCGCGATCTATGACAGCTACGCCGATGCGTATCAGATCATCCATACCAACCTTGAGGCAGCGCTGCAGGCCTCGGGCATTTCCTCCGAGACCGGCACGCTGAACGCTCAGGCGAAATCCGCCGCGCGCTCGGCCTTCGAGAGCAACAAGCAGCGCTTCTTCAACCACCTCATCACCGCCATGAAATGCCCCTCGCTGATCCGCGCGATCGAGGCGGACTTGGCGGCGGGACATTCGGCGGTGATCCAGGTGGTGTCGACCAGCGAGGCGGTGATGGAACGCCGCCTCGAAGAGATCCCGCCCTCGGAGTGGGACGATTTGCAGGTCGATTTTACGCCCCGCGAGAACATCATGGATTACCTGATGCATTCCTTCCCGACGCAGCTCTTTGAGCCCTACACGGACGAGAATGGCGATCTGCGCTCGCGCCCGGCACTCGATGGTGATGGCAACCCGATCATCTGTCGCGAGGCAGAGCGGCGGCGGGATGATCTTGTTGAGCATCTGGGTGCTCTCGCCCCGGTACAGGGCGCGCTCGACCAGATCCTGTGGCATTTCGGGGGCGCCGCGGTCGCCGAGGTCACCGGACGTAAGCGGCGCATCGTAAAAACGCGTGAGGGGCGGCTTAAGGTCGAAAACCGCCCCGCCTCCTCCAATCTGGGAGAAACGCAGGCCTTCATGGACGACGCCAAGCGCATCCTGATCTTCTCCGATGCCGGTGGCACTGGGCGCAGCTACCATGCCGATCTTGGGGCCAAGAACCAGCGCCTGCGGGTGCATTACCTCCTTGAGCCCGGCTGGAAGGCAGACAATGCGATCCAGGGGCTGGGGCGCACCAACCGCACCAACCAGGCGCAGCCGCCGCTCTTCCGCCCCGTTGCCACAGACGTGAAGGGTGAGAAGCGGTTCCTCTCCACCATCGCCCGCCGCCTCGACACGCTCGGGGCGATCACCAAGGGGCAACGCGAGACAGGTGGTCAGAACATGTTTCGCGCCGAGGACAATCTTGAGAGCCCCTACGCACGGGCGGCGCTGCGGCAGTTCTTCTACAAGCTGCGCGCAGGCAAGATCGAGGCCTGCTCTTATGCGAAATTTCAGGAGATGACTGGTCTGACGCTTGATGAGGCGGATGGCACCATGAAAGAAAACCTGCCGCCGATCCAACAGTTCCTGAATCGCTGCCTCGCGCTCCGCATCGACATGCAGGACGCGATCTTCGAGGCTTTCGGCGGGTTTCTATCGGCCATCATCGAAGACGCGCGCCAGGCAGGCACGCTCGATAACGGTCTCGAAACCTTGCGCGCGGAAAAGTTCGAGATCGTCGATCGCAAGGTGATTTTCGAGCACGAGGCGATGGGCGCAGCGGCCACCGCGCTGACCGTCGAGCGTACCGATCGAAACGATCCGCTCACCCTGTCCCGTGTCAAATCCATTTGCGCGGATACAAAAGGCGCGACGCTCTGCTGGAACAAGACTTCCAAACGCGCGGCGCTGATGGTGACCGTGCCGGCCTTCATGGACGAGGATGGTGTACCAATCCTTCGGGTGAAGCTCTTGCGGCCCATGGCGTCCGAAATCCTCGCGCGGACCGAGTTCTCGAAGTCGCACTGGGAAGAGATCGACGATGCGATGTTCGAACGGTTCTGGCAGGCCGAGGTTGACGCGGTGCCGGAGTTCACCACCTCGAAGATCACGCTGATCTGCGGGTTGCTCCTGCCGATCTGGGATCGGCTTCCCGCTGACAACATGCGCATCTACCGCCTGCAGACCGAGGATGGGGAACGCGCCATCGGCCGTCTGGTCAGCCAGGAGCAGCTTCTCAATGTCTACGCGCGGCTCGGCCTCGATTGTCAGATCGAGATGACACCGCAGGAGGTGTTCGCCGCGGTCATGGAAGCAAGAACGACCCTCAGCCTTCGCGGCGGTTATCAGCTGCGCCGCTCGCTCGTCATGGGACAGCCGAGGCTCGAACTCATCGGTGCGTCGGGCGCAGCAATGCCGAGGTTGAAGGTTATGGGCTGTTTCACCGAGGTGATCCAGTGGAAGACGCGGATGTTCATCCCGGTGGATGGCACCGACGTGCTGGCGCGGGTGCTCGCCGAGCATCCGGTTGGCGCCAGCGCCGCAGATGTCGCCGCATGAGTGCGCGGCGCAGCATCGCAGACCTCTCGGCCGATCTGGCAGACCGTGCCGAGAGTTTCTGCCGCCAGTATTTTCCCGAGGGGCGCAAGCAGGGCAATTATTGGCAGGTCGGCGACACGTCCGGTGCAAAGGGCCAGAGCCTCGCCATCCGTCTGCAGGCGCAGGGTGGTCGTAAAGCCGGGTCCTGGCAAGATTTCGCGACGGGTGAATATGGCGACCTGATCGACCTGCTGCAGGAACGGCTTGGATCGGTGACGCTCAAGGAAACGCTGAGGGAGGCTCGATCCTTCCTCGGCGAAGCCCCCTGCCCTGCCGAGTCTCGTTCTACTCGAAAGGCTGAGCGCCCGGAGGCAGCCTCCAGCAAACGCATTGCGCGGGCGCGGAAGCTCTTTGCCGCTGGCAAGCCGGTTCTCGGCACCTTGGCTGCCACCTATCTGCAGGGGCGCGGGATCACACGGCTCGGCCCGGCCCTGCGCTATCATCCGCGGGTCTTCCTGCGGCCGGGCGAGGACGACCCTGATCTGCCGCAAAGGGCCCCTGCCCTGCTCGCGAAGATCACCGACAATCGCGGCCAGATCACCGGATGCGCAAGGGTCTATCTCGACCCCTCCACCGGCGGTTTGGCCGAGATCGAGAGCCCGAAGCGGATCCTCGGACAGCTGCACGGCCATGCCATCCGCTTCTGGTCCGGCACCGGGCGTACTGATCTCATCGTCGCGGAAGGTCTCGAGAACACCCTCTCGGTCGGAACCGCCCTGCCAGAATTCGATCTCGCCTCCTGTCTCACCGCCACCCATCTCGGCTTCTTCATCCCGCCGCCGGGGATCACGCGCATCTGGATCGTGCGAGACAATGACGAGGCTGGACGTAACGCATCAACGAGATTGCGTAACCAATTGGAATCTATTGGAATTGCCTGTGGTGATCTCGTGCCGAACATGGGCGATTTCAACGACGATCTGCGGGCATTTGGCAGAGACGCGCTGCGCCGTTCCCTGCTAAAGGCCATGAAAGTACAAGGTCTGGAGATCGAGGACGACTGACCGCCAACCTCCCTGGGGATGTCCGACAGGACAAAGGTTCCGCGGGCTTGCTCTGATCCCGTTTGGATAAGGGGAGCGATGGACCGGCGGGTCGGGGCAGAGCGCCCCTCGCCCGGGCAGCAATGCGCCCCGCACCAGAAAATTCCCCTGAGCCTTCGGCTCATTCCTCGCGGGAGCAATTTTCCGGCCCTGGGCGCATTCTCCGCTGCGCTCCGATCCTGACGGATGCGGCCCGGTCGCCGCCGGTCCTGATATCGCCCCATCCAAATCGGGTCAGATCAAACAGAGGAACCAGACAATGCCCCATCAGACAGACATCCAAGAGGAGACCGGCGTGACCTCTGGCATCCTCGACCACCTGGCACTTCACGGCGCAACACCGGGACCCGGCGAGACCGATCACCGCCCCCTGCCCCAACCTGATGAGGTCGATCTCGCCATGGCGACCCTCTTCGACACCACCATCGGCCTTCTCAACGGTAGCCAGTTGGAAGACAATCTCGAAGAGATGCTCTGGTCCCTGACCTCGATCTTCCATCGCCGGCTTGCCCACATCCAGAAGCTCCTCGACGACAATGAATTCGAGGTCCGGGAAAGTCTCGCCATCCAGGACGGCTCCGAGGTCGCCTCGATCGAGCTCGAGCGCCTCCAGATGATCGGGCTCAAGCTCTGGGACCATCGTGACGCCTTCGAACAGATGCGCGATCTGGCCGTGGACCACTTCTCGGCCGCCACCGGTTCGCCTTGGCTGCCCCGCACCGGTTCACGCGTCTCGCATCGCGGCCTGACCTCCGCCGTGGTGGACAGCCGGGCCTATCTCTCGGCCAAGCGCCGCAAGGAGACCGAGGTGCACTGCCCCGAAGGCACGCGGATCGCTTTCTCGGGCGGGGACTATCAGGCTTACGATCTGATATGGTCCGTCCTCGATGCAACCCACGCCAAATACCCCGACATGGTGCTCTTGCACGGCGGTACGCCCAAGGGAGCCGAGATGATCGCGGCC
Source organism: Tritonibacter horizontis (assembly GCF_001518015.1). Lineage (GTDB taxonomy): Bacteria > Pseudomonadota > Alphaproteobacteria > Rhodobacterales > Rhodobacteraceae > Epibacterium > Epibacterium horizontis. Next base: position 15,303 of record NZ_LPUY01000128.1, on the reverse strand, counting down.
CGCTGGGCAGATACCCGTGGGATCACCCAGGTGGTCTTCAAACCCGACTGGAAAAGCCACGGCAAGGCCGCCCCCTTCAAGCGCAACGACAAGATGCTCGAGACCATGCCGCAGGGCCTGATCGCCACCCCCGGTTCGGGCATCACCGAGAACATCGTCGACAAGGCCCGCAAGCTCGGGATCCGCATCAAGAGGATCGGGGCTTAGGCCCCGGTTCACGCCCCGCGCAAAAGGTCCTGCACGACAGAAGGATTCTTGGCGATCAGGGCGAGTAGAACCTGTGCAGGGCCCGTCGGGTGCCGGCGCCCGTGTTCCCAGTTCAGGAGCGTACCTTTCGCGACGCCAATGCTCTTGGCAAATTCCGCCTGGGACAGGCCTGTTCGTTGCCGGACTTCGGCGACATCGACCTCCGCCACGGAAACTTCATGCACCTTCGCGCCTTCCACATCGCCATCTGCGAAGGCCAGCGCCTCTTTCAGGCCCTTGGATACGGATTTGAATGCCCTCATTTTGCGTCGATGCTCCTTGGCCACGGCTGTTTTGCTGGGGTAGTAAGATACTTCGGCTTGAGCAACTAGCTATGGCCGTAGGTAAGATTAACCTTGCAAATCTTCCGTATCGTGGAGTAATTGCAAGGTATGTACAAACGCAAGACCCAACAATTCGTTCAGTCTTCCTTGGAGAGCCAAGCGGCTGTGGTCCTTCTCGGCCCCCGACAGGTCGGAAAGACAACACTTGCACTCGACATCGCATCAGAGCGCCCATCTGTCTATCTCGACCTTGAGCGTGAGGCGGACAGGCAAATCCTGACTGAACCAGATCTCTATCTGGACGAACAGGCGGGCAAACTCGTCATCCTCGACGAGGTGCAGCAGATGCCTGACCTCTTCAAAACTTTGCGCGGCCAGATCGATCAGCGTCGGCGGGCCGGGTTTCGGACGGGACAGTTCCTGCTATTGGGATCGGCTTCCAATATCCTCTTGCACCAAACGGCGGAATCCCTCGCCGGTCGTGTTCGATATGTTGAAATGCCCCCCTTGCAGCCTGACGAGGTGGGGGCCGATCAGTTAAACTTGCTCTGGCTGCGCGGCGGCTTTCCCGACAGCTTTCAGGCCGCGAGCGATCGGGCAAGTATGGACTGGCGTCTGGACTTCCTGCGCACCTATCTGGAGCGAGACATCCCTGCCCTCGGACCTCGGATTCCGGCAGCGACCTTGCGGCGGTTCTGGACGATGCTTGCGCATGTCCAGGGCGGCCTTCTGAACGCCGCTGCCCTTGCCGAGGGATTGGGCGTGTCCGGCCAGACCGTTGGGCGCTACCTCGATCTGCTCGTCGATCTCATGTTGGTGAGACGCCTGCAGCCCTGGCACGAGAATGTCGGCAAGCGTCTGGTGAAATCGCCAAAGGTCTATGTGAGAGACAGCGGGATCGTGCATGCGCTGTTGGGCATCGGCACGACAGAGGGCTTGCTCGGGCATCCGGTCGTCGGTGGCAGTTGGGAGGGGTTCTGTATCGAGGCGCTTCTTGCTGCCGCCCCTTTAGGCACCGAACCTTTCTTCTATCGCACTTCGGCCGGTGCTGAACTCGACTTGGTTTTGCGTTTGCCAAGCGGTGACATCTGGGCTGTTGAGATCAAACGAACGACTGCACCAAAGGTTTCGAGAGGATTTCACACAGGGGCCGAGGACATTGGAGCCAACCGAAAGCTCCTGGTCTATGCGGGTGAGCATGAGGTCCCCGTCGCGAAGGACATTCGAGCGTTACCACTGGCACATGCAATCGAGTTACTGAGCGCGCTATGACCTCGTTTTGATCTCTGGCTCAGGACACGTCCATTGGTCTGAGGATAACAGCGACACGCGAAGCATTTCAGAGCCAGGCCTGGCCATGTGTCGGGCACCAGAGCGGATGAGTGTCTAGCAACTCGATGGTATCTAGACGCCTGCATCTCCGAATGCGAACGCAAACGCCCCTGTGATGCCACGGAAGGATGGGCGAATGCTCTGCCGTTGCCATCGATTTGTGATCTGACGGCTTTGGTCTTCGAAGAGTCTTGAAGTTTGGATGGGCGAGAAGACAATCCCTACTTCTTGCGGCATCTCTCTCGTCTGTTCACCCACATTCCTTCGCGGCCACCGCGCTTCTCCCGATGTCTGAGTTGCATGACATGCTGGTCGCAGCTGTCGTCCCGTCCACAAAGGTTGTCGCCGATCTTTTTCCCCTGACCCTGCGGGTCATTCCTCGCGAGGCAAAAAGACCGGCGCCTGCCCCTCTCCGCTGCGCTTCGCCTTCGGTGTGGCCGGGCCTTGGCCAGCTGCAAGGTGACCATCATTGCAACGCAAACAAGGAGAAGAGCAATGACCACGAACTGCATCAAATTCACCAGCGCCGACATCGAAACCGCCAAGGGCGTCGGCTCCATCTCGACCCTGACCTTCGACCTCGACATCACGGTCGAACCCGTCGCGAGCACGAACCCGATGGCCCCCACGCACCGCGTCCTCGGTCGCTCCCCGCGCGGCAAGCTGGTCGAGTGCGGCGGCATCTGGAAGAAGCAGAACAAGGAGACCGGCGCCGACTACTACACGCTGACCATCCGCGACCACGGTTTCAACGCCAACCTCGGCAAGGCCGCGAACCAGGACGATCTGTCCCTGCAGGCCGTCATCCCCTGGGGTCCCAAAGACGCCGCGTGACGCAAAGAATCGGCTGGGGCAACCCAGCCGATTTCCGCTGCCTTCTATGCCCCTGAAGCGACTTGGTTATATGTTGGTCTGCCGTGATTGAAGAGTGGAACGGCAGCAAATGATCATAGTCCGTTTGTAAGGCCCGGCCGATACTGTTCGTTTTGGCACCCTAGGCTTCGAGGTACTGTCGGGCGTTTCGAGTCCTAGATCTGCATGTGTTTTGACAGCCGTGCAGTCGCATAAATTCAATATAAAACAGATGGTTACAGAGGCATCGCCGCGAGACATGACCCAATATCTGCGTCGAAGATGTCGCTATTGTCCCTATATATTGAGTCGCGGTGTTCCGTGATCGCTACAGGTTGTCGCCGCATCTAAACCGCCTAGTGCATCGAGTGGGTTCGAACCTCTGGGTGAAAATCGTTGTTAAGACTCATTTTTCCGTGTAGATGACACTTTAAAGAGCGAAATCGCTGAAAAAGCGATATTTAGAGGGCAGGCGGATGCGAGATAGGTCATTTACGGCTGATACGAAGGATCAACCCTTCGACGAGATCATCCTTCAGCAGGGAGAGTTGATTTCTGACCGTCTCAATATGTTGCGGCAGGAACAGTATCCTCCAGATGCCCAGAAAGGTCTACGTCAGTTTTCGCTGGCGGAGGTTGCCTACTATCTTGGCGTAACCCAGTCGACCATCAAGAAGCTTCACCTCGAGGGCAAAGGCCCCGAGCCTGAAACGTCGTCATCCGGAAGGCGTAGCTACTCTGCGGAGCAGATGCTCGAGCTGAGAGCTTATCTGGACAAACATGGTCGGCCCGGCAAGCGTCGATATGTGCCCTACCGACAGCCTGGCGAAGAGTTGCACGTTGTGTCTGTCGTGAACTTCAAAGGGGGCAGCGGAAAGACCACCACCGCAGCTCATCTCGCTCAGCATTTGGCGCTGAAGGGGCATCGCGTTCTTGCGATCGACTTGGATCCTCAAGCTTCGCTGACAGCTTTGCACGGTATTCAGCCTGAACTCGACAACGTGCCATCGCTCTATGAGACACTCCGGTATGATGACGAGCGCAAGCCCATCTCCGAAGTAATCCGACCGACAAACTTTCCAAATCTGGATATCGTTCCGGCAAGCCTCGAACTGCAAGAGTACGAATATGATACCCCGGTTGCACTGACGAGCAGGGACCCCCATGAGGGCCGAACCTTCTTCACTCGGATATCCAAAGCGCTCGGCGAGGTCGATGAGCGCTATGATGTGGTCGTAATCGACTGCCCCCCTCAGTTGGGCTACCTGACGCTCACCGCTCTGACGGCCTCATCTTCGGTGATTGTGACCGTCCATCCTCAGATGCTGGACGTCATGTCGATGAGCCAGTTTCTTCTGATGTTGGGCGGGATCATGAAGACGATCCGAGACGCTGGAGCAAACATGCGCCTGAAGTGGTTCCGTTACCTGGTAACGCGATTTGAACCGACGGACGGCCCCCAAAAGCAGATGGTCGGGTTCCTCCAGGCAATGTTTCCAAATCAGATGCTTTCGGCTCCGGTGTTGAAATCAACCGCGATATCCGACGCAGGGATCACGAAGCAGACGCTCTATGAAGTCGAGCGGTCGCAGTTCGTCCGGACCACCTATGATCGCGCTGTCACTTCTTTGAACGACGTGAACGACGAGATCGCAGAGCTGATCCACAAGGCTTGGGGGCGAGAATGACTGTGGTTTTGACAGCCGTGCAGAGCGCCAGTTTTGACAGCCGTGCAACTGTCGAAATGTTTGGTGCGCGTCGGTTGGATTCTGACGAAAAGGAGATTGCTTGATGGCTCGGAAAGACCTCCTGAAAAGCGTCATGAGCGGTTCCCCGGAGCAACCCAAGGATTCTGGCCGCTCTGGATACGCAATGCGCGGTGCTTCGAAGTCGATGAAAGTTTCAATCGACAGCCTCGCGGAGAACTCGAAGCGTCTCCTCGAAGGGGAAACGATTGTGGAGATCGATCCACAATTGATCGACGTGTCCTTTGTCTCGGATCGCCTCAGCGATGACGACCAGGCGTTCGATGAACTGAAGGCATCGATCGCTGCCGGCCGCCAGGACACACCAGTATTGCTTCGCCCGCATCCGGAATTAGACGGCCGCTATATGATTGTCTTCGGGCATCGCCGCGTGCGAGTTGCATCGGCGCTCAACCGTAAGGTTCGCGCTGTTGTCAAACCAATGGACGATGTGGCGCACATTCTTGCTCAAGGGCAGGAAAATACGGCGCGCGCAGATCTCTCGTTCATCGAGAAGGCGCTGTTCGCGAAGAATCTCTTGGATATGGGGCAGGCAAAGGATGTGATCCAAGCTGCGTTGACCATTGATGGGACACTGCTTTCGCGCATGCTCTCAGTGGCTCAGAACGTTCCGCGGGACGTTATCGAGCAGATTGGCCCAGCCAAGCAGATCGGACGGGATCGTTGGGAGGATTTCAAAAAGCTGGCGTTGGAGCCCGCGAATGACAAGATCCTGAAAGAAGCCTTGGAGTTTGACGGGTTTCAGCATCTCGATAGTGATGCTCGCTTCGAGTTCTTGCACAGCAAACTGGCAGAAGCCGGCAGGGCGCCGAAGCGCCGTAAAGCACGCGCTGCGCCCAAAAAACGCACCTGGACCGCCGGCAAAGGCCGCATCAAAGGCGTCATCGGGCGGTCCGGTAAGGCATTCAGTATTTCGCTAACGGCGCAAGATTCAACCGAGTTCGGGGACTTTCTCTCCGGTCGACTGGATCAGCTCTACAGCGATTTCCTCGCGACAAAAGAGGAGCAATCGGAACAATGATCTAGGCAAAAGAAAAGCCCCCAAGCAGTGTGGCCTGAGAGCTAATCTGAAAAGTTTGGTCGCTTAGAAGATACCTCTCCCACGAATCACTGTCAACGACGAACGCTTTTGAGCGAACGGCTTTCTTTTGCCTCCAACTAACCGGAGGTGAGAAACAGGCATGAAACATACAGGTTGGCGCAAGCCGACACCGGGTCTTGGGGTTGCTGAGCAACTTGCCCAAGCCGGTGAACGGGTAGCAATACCCAAAACACGGGCCTTCGTGGCACTCAAGCGCGTGGGGGCACATATCGGCCTGAAAGCCGGCGACATGATGCTCCTCGACACGCTCGGGGCCTTCACGCAGGCCCAGGATTGGGAGGAGGGGCAGCGTCCGATCGTCTGGGCGTCGAACGCTTATCTAATGGAGCAGACGGGCTTTTCGCTATCGGCCCTCAAGCGCCACGCGCGGCGTCTTGCTGAGATCGGCGTGATCTCCTTCCAGGATAGCCCCAATGGCAAGCGGTGGGGCCGCAGGGACGCTGAGGGGCGTATCGTCGAGGCCTATGGCTTCGATCTGTCACCGCTTTCCGCCCGTGTCGAGGAGTTCGAGGGACTTCATACCGAGTTGCAGGCCGAGCGCGAACTCTGCCAGCGCCTGAAGCGCCAGATCACTGTGGCGCGCCGGATGATCCGAGCCCGGATCGAGGCAGCTCTCAGCAGCGCGCTGCGTGGGCCCTGGAGGCAATTCACGGGGCTTTTCGAGGAGCTTCTCGACCGGCTACCGCGCCGACACGAAGCGTCCGAACAGCTGGTGCGCTTGCTCACATGGTTCAAGGAACTCCAGGAACGGGTTGAGGCGGCCTATCTCAAAGCGACGGGCGCGGCGAAACCTGTGGAAAACACCGGTAATAACGATACCCAAGTCACGAAGAAGACTCAAGAAATGAACCCCAGGGAGGTCATTTCCGAACCTCATATACTAATTACAAATCAACTTGATCCTGTAACTAGTAATTCCTCTGAAAAAGAGGAAGCGGCGGGTGTGGTGCCCAATGCGCCACCGGAAGAGCGGGTTGATAGGGAGCTGGAAGACTGGGTTGCCGAGGTGCGCAAGAAGCGCACAGCGCTCGACCTGCCGACAATCATGCAGGCCTGTCCGGAATTCGCGTCCTGGGCGCGGAATTTGGGTGGATTCCTCAAGGATTGGGGCGATCTGCACCGGGTTGCCGGTCAACTCAGGCCGATGATCGGGATCTCTGAGCATGCCTGGAACGTGGCGCAGGACCGAATGGGCACCCAGGTGGCCACGGCCGCGTTTGCCCTCGTCTTTGAGAAGCACAGTGCGGGCGAGGTTGCCTCGCCGGGCGGCTATCTGCGGGGCATGGTAGAGAAAGCCGGGGCAGGGGAGCTGCATCTCGAGCGCAGCTTCTATGGTAGGCTCAGTGGGCAGGCGGCGTGATAGGGCAGAGGCTCAGAGACCGGCGGCTTTGGTCAGGTTTACCCGGAACCTGTCGCGGCGCCGCTGATAGCGGCGGGTCATCTCGGCCGAGGCGTGGCCGAGTTGTTTCTGGACATAGCGCTCATCGACCTCTGCGGAACTGGCCAGACCGGCGCGCAGTGAGTGACCGGAAAAGAGCGTGAGCCGTTCTTTCTCGGGCAGGTCTGACCGGATACCGGCGTCGAGCACGGTGCGCTTGATCAGGCGTGCAACGTGTTTGTCGTTCAGCCGGGTATTCATTGCCTTCATGCCATCCCGCGAGGTGCCGACGAAGACTGGACCGAAGTCGATCTTTGCGAAGTGCAACCATTGCTCAAGCGCATGTACGGGGCAGGTTTGATCCTTGTACCCGCGGCCGATCTCGACCTCACGCCAGCCAGTCTTGGCATTGAGGGTGAGCAGGGCGCCCTTGTCGAAGATATCGATCCAACCGCCGGAATCCGGTGTGTCGTCTTTGTGCACGTCGAGGCTGACGATTTCCGACCGACGTAGCCCACCCGCATAGCCGAGGAGCAAGATGGCCCGATCCCGCAGCCCGCGCAGGTCGAAAGGAAGGGTGGCCACCATCGCGAGGATGTCCTCGGCCAGGATCGCTGCCTTTTGTACCGGTGGACGGGCGTGTTTGCGTTTGATCCCTGCCAGCACGGTGGCGATGTGACGGTTCTTGCGATCAAGTGTGAACCCGCGCTGCGCATAGTTCCAGGCAAGGCCCGACAGGCGGCGGTCGATGGTACTGACCGATAGGGCAGGGGCGGGGCCCGCTCCGGACGCCAGGTCCGCAAGGTAGAGCCCAATCATCTCGGGTGATGGCGGCAGCGGCTCCGCGCCCTTCATCCGGCACCAGCGTGCAAAATGTGCCCAGTCCTTTGCATATGCCTTCAATGTATTGTCCGAGGCCGCGGCGCGGGCATAGTCGCGTGCGGTGTCCACCAGCCAATCGAGCGTGCCTGAACCAGCCACAAAGGAAGGAAGGCTCAAAGCCTCGCTGCTGGGATGATCTCTCTCGTTGTCCTCGCTGACCGAAGGCCCATTTGGCGGCTTTGAGATCGATTTCTCGTTGTTTTCCGACATGTCGCTGAGCATATCTATTCATGTCCGATAATGTAAACTTATTGGACGTAAATGAGAATGGCAAGGTGAGGCGGTTAAAGCGCTATTTTCTGGTATAAAGCGCCGCGCAAGTGTAGGCTTTGGTCATGACATTTGCCCGTCCGGATCACATTAGCGACTTTGATACGTTACCCCGGATGTCTGCCTGGGTCACCTCTGCACGCGCTGAAGCCCTTGAAGATGTTGCGTTTTTGTCGGGCGCGGCGCTGAACCACCTGCATCTTGTGTTGGGACGCGAGGAAGTGCCCCAAGCCTTGTTGCGGGATCGGCTCGCGCTGCGTGCCGCAGAGGCTTGTGTCGCGTTTTCCGGACGGTCGGAGCGGGCAGGGGAGTTGCGTGATGCGGTGCTCCTGATGCGCCCGGGCGATCTTCCCGGACCAGCCGGAGAAACCTACCTGGCTTGGCGGCGTGCTGCAGAGCGGCCGGTGTCGATCAAGGCTCTCGGTCGTGCTTTGCCGAGCCTCGACCCGCGCCAGATTGCTGCATGGCTTGATGCGGGGAAAGGGGCGCCGGTGAGCCGTGCCGCGATGGTTCTGGAGACGGTCCTGACGGAGGCGCCCCGTGCCGAGGTGCCCGCGCTGGTCTTCGCGGATGCCGTGCTCGCGCAGACGCTCGGTTGGGATCATCTTGTGCCGCTGCTGGCCACGGGACTGAAACGCGCGGACTTGCGCAAGCATGGGGACGACTTGCGCCTGGCCAGTCATCGCGCGCTCGTCTCGTCGGTGGTCGAAGCGGTGCGCCTCGCAATAGATCTCGCGCGTCGGGCGGCGCATCTGAACGCGGTCGCACCCAAGCTGCGGGCCAAGGGGGCGGGCGACGCGGTCGAAATGTTCCTGACCCACGATGCGGTTGCGCCATCGGCCTTGCCTTTGCCGGATCGCGCCGCGCGGCGGCTGTGTGACCGGCTGGTCGATCTCGGCGTGGTGCGCGAATTGACCGGGCGCGACACGTTCCGGCTATACGGGGTGTAGCAATGGCAAAGGATCGCCCTGAGACGGAGCTTGATCGCGAGTTGACCGACCTGCCGCCCGATCTGCGCTGGCGGGAATGGATGCGCCGGATCGAGGCAGTTCTCTTCGCCTCTGCATCCCCTGTGCCGCGCGAAGATCTCGCCCGCGTGGTGGGGCAGGGGGCGTCGGTTGATCTGCTCGTCGAGGACCTCGCCGCCGATCTGGAGGGGCGGGCCTTCGAGATCGCCGAGGTCGCCGGCGGCTGGATGTTCCGGACGCGGCCCGTCTATGCGTCCGCGATCCGCGCTGCGGCAGATGTCGGTGACAAATTGCTGGACTTGAATGAATTCGACGTCGCGGTCCTCGCGGCCATCGCTTACCACCAGCCGATCACCCGCGACGGGCTCAAGGATATCTTCGGCAAGGAGATCAGCCGCGACCTGATCGGTCGGCTGCATGCGCGCGAGTTGATCGGGACGGGACCGCGGTCCCCTCGGCGAGGGGCGCCCTATACCTTCGTGACCACCGAGCAGTTCTTGGTCGTCTTCGGGATGGAAAGTCTGCGCGATCTTCCAGATCGTGAGCAGTTGGCGGATGCGGGTGTCGTGGGCGAAGCGCCACAAATCGATTACGGGTAACGAGATGCCGATGCTGAGCGTGAAGTCCACCGTTCGGCCTATCGTTTCATTTGCCATGTAACGATTCATCTGCGCGCCAAGAAAGCCGCACGATTACAATGTGATAATCGTTTCAGGATTTCCAAACGAAGCCTCATGCATCTATTGGCGACAGGGTATTCCCTCCTCGTCGTCGTGGGCGGGAAGAAGCCATTCGCTGCACTGGTATCGTTTCACTTGATTTGTTAGTTAAGCAGACATTCTCAGGAGGATAGGATGTGCATCGGCAGTGGCCCCTCCTTATTGTGGACTAGGCTGACTTTCTCATCCAATTGCAGGTCTGGTAGTGTAGACTTATTAACAAAATAGTTGGTGGGGTTGTGACATGAAAAGGCTTGGAAATCTGTCACCTCCGGATTTTGAGGATCTGTGTCGTGATATCCTGCAAGCTGAAACCGGTCAGCGCTTTTCTGCGTTTGGCGCGGGCGCTGATGGCGGTGTCGATGGCAGGCATTCCAAGGGTCCTAAGTCGACCATTCTTCAGTGCAAGCATTATCTGAATTCAACGTTTTCTCAGTTGAAGTCGGCTTTGAAAAAGGAAGTGCCGAAGATCGATCTTCTGAAACCAAGTCGTTACATTTTCTTGACGTCTCAATCTTTGACACCTGCACTTAGCGACGAACTGGCAGATGTGTTAGGTGATCGCCTAAAAAGTCCGGAAGACATTTGGGGAGCGGAAGACATTGAGGCCGCGCTGAAGCGTCACCCCGACATTGAAAAGGCACATCTGAAACTCTGGATGACCAGTACGGCAGTTTTGGAGAAAGTGCTGCAGTCAGGTCTTGAGGCCCACACGGCAGCGACCAAAGCTGAAATTTTGGGCGAGTTGCGAGTCTATGTTCGTAACCCAAGTTTTGACGCCGCGTTTGAAAAGCTCGAACGACATCGCGTCCTCGTTGTGTCTGGCCCGCCAGGGGTGGGGAAGACCACGCTGGCCAAAATGCTCACCTATCACTATCTCAATGACGATTGGCAATTTTGCGCGATAAGATCTCTCGACGATGGCTTTGCCAAACTCGATGAGGAAAAGCGAACCATCTTCTTCTTTGACGATTTTCTCGGTCAGATTGAGCTCGATCGCCAAGCGCTTGTTCAACGGGATGGGCAACTGGCGAGATTTGTGAAACGGGTTAGAGCTTCGAAAAACTCTCGTTTCATTCTTACGACGCGGGCCCACATTTTTGAGGAAGCACGACGGCTTTCAGATCATATGGATGAGGGCCGCTTCCAGCTTTCAAAATTTTTGCTGGATGTTGGCCAATATAATCGCTCAATCAAGGCGCGTATCTTATTCAACCATCTTGCAGCGTCAGATTTGAATGGTGACCATATAAAAGCTCTGCTTCAGGATGATTGGCTCAAGAAGATCGTCGACCACCCAAACTACAATCCGCGCCTTATTGCGCATGTTGCTGCGGAGTGTCCTGAGGACTTGGAACCATCCGCCTATCCAAAGTTTGCCTTTAAGATCCTAGAGAATCCATCGCTGCTCTGGGCCAAGGCATACCGCAGTCTCAGTATGCGCTGCCAGAATCTGCTTGTGGCTCTCTACTTTGGCAATCAGTATCGCCAATCCATCAAGGTTCTGCGGGAAAACTTCAACGCGATACATAATAAGATTTGCGAACACTATTCACAGCCGTCAAAGCCAGAGGACTTCGAAGAAGCTCTTAAATCACTCGAGTCTGGTTTTGTTGCTATATCCGGGAACCGGGTACGGTTTGTGAACCCATCAGTCCGCGACTTTCTAAAAGAGCATTTAACTGATGGAGACTTTCTGGGCCTGCTCCCAACTCTTTGTGTTCGAGCTGAATGGGCTCAGAATCTGTGGAGCCACATGAAGCATGCGTTCCAGACCGAACCCGATAAACTGAAAACACTGGCGCAAAAATTCTGCGAGTTCGCGAACAAACTGGACCAAATTCCCAACTTCGCAAAGGTGAAGTCGGAGCAGTACAATTATTGGTACCGCGAACTCGATGACCTCGCTATAGCAGATCGCGGATCTCTTCTGCTCGATCTGTTTGAGCACTCTGGCCACCGTGATTTTCTCGATGCCGCAATCTCAGTTTTGAAGAGCGATATCCTTGAGGTAGATGCGTCACGAGATTCCAGAGAATTGCCAGAGCTTCATTGGAGGATTTCAAGCTTTGTCGATGATGATGTTGACGGCAAAGAAGAACTGCTAACAGCAGTTAAAGCCGTTCTGATGACGGCAATCGAAACCGGCGTTCCGATGGACGAGTTGGTCGCCGTGAATGACGCCATAGCCGAGTACTTTGGTGACGCTATTGATCTCAGACCCATCGAGGACGCGATCAACTCCGCGATTGACTATGAGTTTGATGAGATTTCAGAAAGAATCTCTGACCTTTCTTCCGAAAGTGAGCTGAATGAGCACCTAGAGATGCTGGAGTTCATTGCGCAGCACACTGGTCGCAGTGCTGAAACTGCGAAAAGGGTGGTGCAAGAAAAAATCAGTGAAATTGAGGTGCCTGATTATGATGAATACCAACCGAGTTCTCGCGGGCAAAATAGTAACCCCGACGCAGAGTTTTCCGACAAAGACCTCGTAAGCTTGTTTTCGACTTTTTCTAAATAATTCTCTTGCTCCGACGATTCTGCGTTTTCTTGTAACGGCCACTTGGCTTAGCTTGTGGCGAACCTACAGCGGCGCATCGCTGTTCGGCATTCATAAGGACAATAGTTAAATGGCGTTTGAGGAGCTCATTACTTGGTCAAATCAAGAAGTACGGCCCGATTGGCAAAAGGATGCGCTTCGGCGACTGGCGACAACAGGCGAGTTGAGCAAGGAAGACTTGTCGGACCTACGGAGGCTTATTGAGAAGGCAACCGAACTGATCGACGACGAAGTCGCTGCGGTTACTCCCCTAGCTGCAGAGCACCTATCTGATCCGGCAGCCGACGCCCCACGCACAATTCTTGGTGCGATTGGACCTGTCCGTCGGGTAGACCGATTAGCAAGCGACCAGCCTCCGATCAAATTCGCGAAAAATGGGATGACACTTGTTTACGGTGCCAATGCATCAGGTAAGAGCGGCTACTGTCGAATAGCCAAACAGCTTTGCAGGTCTCTCAGTCCTCAGGACCTCAAAGGAAATGTTTATGAGGCCGCCGCAGCCGACCCTCCAGAAGTTGACCTTGCGTTCGGCATGGAAGGCGACGAACCCGCGCGCCAAGAGACAACCTGGCGACACGGCGATCCGCCTCCGGCAGAATTAGCAAGGATATCCGTATTCGATACGGCGACAGCGCGCGTTTACGTAGACAAGGACCGCAAGGTTGAATTCTTACCATATGAGCTCGATCTTTTGAACAAGCTCGCTCTGGCAGCAAAGGCGCTGGACGGTGATTTTGAGGTTCGAGAAAACGGGATAGATGTGGCGATCCGTGCGCCACTGCCTGCTGGTTATACGGATGGCACCGCTGTCTCGCAGGCTCTTGCAAAACTCGTCCCTGAAACAGAGCTAGCCTATCTTCCCGATGAAGCGGACCTGCGCGCGCTCACCGTATGGAATGATGAAAAGGAGGCCGCTCTCCAGAGCGTCAGCGATGAAATTCGCGATGATCCTAAGGTGCGGCTGCGGTCTCACAGATCGGCGAAGCAGGAGCTAGAGAATATAAAGACCGAGCTTTCCGGTCACCTTGGACTTCTTGCCGATGATGGCATCGCTAAGATCAAAGATGCCCACACCGATATGACGACAAAGGCCGAGGCGGCCAAGGCAGCAGCCCAAGGTCTGGGAGAAGGGATGCCGATCCCGGAAATCGGTTCGGAATCCTGGCGAAAGATGCTGATCTATGCCCGCGACTTTGCCGGTGAAGCTTTCCCTGTGCGCGATGACCCCAAGCTGGCCACTGGCGAAGCCTGCGTCCTCTGCCAGCAACCCTTGGAGGATGACGCGGCATCACGGATGGCCAAGTTCGATGAGTATATTTCTGGGCGCACTGCCAACGACAGTCAGAAAGCCACAAACGACTACGAGGTGCTTGTTGCTTCCATCAATGCCCTCCGCCTTGGCACAGCGGAACAAACCAAAGCGCTTCTGGGCGTTTATGGCGGGTTGAGCGATGACCATCAGGCTTTTGTCGATGAGATTGCGCTTGGCTACAGTGTTCTTGCTAAGCGTCTTGAGGCGGTGAAGGCGATGATCGAAGCGGGCACTTTTGATGGGGCGGATACTCTAGAAGCTGTCCAAGCCGATCTCACCCAAAAGATCGATGCAGCGCTGGAAGAACTGCAGACGGAGATCGATGCTCTGAAAAATGCAGATGCCGATGAAGAGCGTATGAAAACGCTCGCATCCCAAGAGGCGGAGCTCAAAGATGAAAAGAAGTTGAGTGAGGACATCGAAACTATGGTCGCCCGGCTCAAGCAGCTCGTGGAGCGACTCAAGATCAAGGAGGCGCGCAAGCTGTGTTTGTCAGGCCCCATTGCGCGCCAGCTCACGGCCCGTCGCCGTGTCATTTTGACCAAGAGCCTGAAAACGCAGCTCACAAAAGAACTGGATACTCTCAAGCTCTCGCATATTCCCATCGATCTTTCAGACCGCAGTGCGGGCCCAGACAGTGTTATTGAAGTTGGCCTGACTGCTCATCAGCGTGTGGCGAACAACAGCGATGTGCTCAGCGAGGGTGAGCAGAGAGCGCTCGCGTTGTCATGTTTCCTAGCCGAACTGATCGAGGTTGGTGCCGAACACGGCATTATAGTCGATGATCCGGTTTCCTCTCTGGATCACTCCCGAATGGAAGCTGTGGCAAAGCGGCTTGTGGCTGAGGCCATGGCTGGGCGCCAGGTCATCATCTTTACGCACAATATCATGTTTCATTACATGATCGAGAATGAGGCGCGACGTGCCAATATTCCCTGCCATACCGAATGGATGTCGAGTCTAGGTGGAACCAAGTTCGGGATTATTGATGACTCGGGTAAGCCGAACCATACCAAGAAGGCAAAGCAGCGTATCGGCGAACTCAACGAAGCTAAAACCAAATTGTACAAGGACGGTTATGATCCGGTGGTTCAGGAATTTCGCGATTCACTCGTAGCCGTCTATACTCTGATGCGCGAGACTTGGGAGCGGATTGTTGAAGAAATCCTATTCAACGGTACCATCCAGCGTTTCCAGCCAGGTGTAATGACCCAAAGTCTTAAACATGCCTGCTATCATCCTTCAGATGATTACCCGGCGATATTCGAGGGAATGAAGCGATGCTCGCATTACTCCGGGCACGATAGGGCTGCAGACTTGCCGCAAGACCTGCCAACTAAAGTCGACATCGATGCAGACTTTCATGCTTTGAGAAATTTTTACGAGAAGGTCTCAGAGCGAAAAGCCATTCTTGAGAAAGGGCATCAGTATGAGAAAGGTCCAGTGCCAGAGTTCCTTTGATGTTGCGTCAGTAGGCTAAGTTGGTTCATCCCAATCGTTCGATAGAGAGTATTGCTGCGAGTTGCACCAATGTCAGCTTCCGGGGGCCTAATTGTGGGGCGCTGAATGTCCGCAGAGGGCCGTTCTTGTCGCTTGGTCGATGTGGGCCTTACAACGCGAACCCAATTGGTC
>NZ_LPUY01000127.1 GCF_001518015.1 Tritonibacter horizontis | reverse complement strand
CCGCGCGTCAGCGCGGCGCCGGGCCCAACGGGGGCGGGGGGATTTCCAATCCGCCCGACACGGGCGGGAGCGCTACGGGGGCTAGACGAGATCAGGCCAGACTGGCCAAACCAGGCGAGACCAGAGCAGACGGGCCTCGGCAGGGGACGGGCCCGCTTGGGAGGCCTGCGGCTGGGTCGGGGTCACAACACCACCGAAGCCCAGGCTGCGGCCATCGCGACATAGGTCAGGTGGTGCAACAGCTGATCGGTCCCCATGGCGCGCCAGAAGGCGCCCTGCGTCGGATCGAGCTTGTTGCATTCCGTGTGATGGGCCTTCCAGAAGTCGATATTGAAGTGAATAAACCATTCTGCCGCGCAAATGAGGGCGATGAACCAGGGCGGGCTGCCGACGATGAACAGGACCACGACCGACGCGAGCGCATGCACCCCCGCGTGCTGCGCCCGGCCGGGGTGGAAATACGAGCAGCGGCCAGAGAGCATCTTTTTGGTCTGCAGGTAGAAGTCGGCAAACATATGCTTGACCTCGAACAGGCAGATCAGCAGCAGGATGATACCGACATTCTCTGGCAAAACGGATGCTCCTCTTGCAGTTACGGCGCACATGGGCCAAAGCACAGGCGGACCTTACGGTGTTTTCCATGTATCGCAAATATTGTATTGGACTGTCTGTGACATAGCTCACAGACGATTTTAGACCAACTTACTAGCTTGTGTTTCAGGGGACACCTGCGCCATTGCCCGGAAGGGCAAAATCGCGCTACCCATGGCAAACCAAGTCGGCCACTCTCGGCCCC
Organism: Tritonibacter horizontis; assembly: GCF_001518015.1. Taxonomy (GTDB): domain Bacteria; phylum Pseudomonadota; class Alphaproteobacteria; order Rhodobacterales; family Rhodobacteraceae; genus Epibacterium; species Epibacterium horizontis. Next base: position 27,661 of record NZ_LPUY01000127.1, on the reverse strand, counting down.
ATGTCTTTCGGAGCCCTCCCATAGAACGCTCTTTGTTCCAATTTATCTGGAAATACTCCAAGCGGGAGCAGATCGTTCTTCTGCTGGTCACCGCCTGCCTGTTTCCCCTGCTTTACCTGACGCTTGAACTGCCAAAGCGGATCGTCAACGACGCCATTGGTGCGCAGTCCTCGACTGTGGAGCTGTGGGGCCGGAGCTTTGATCAGCTGACCTACCTGTGGATCCTCTGCGGTGCCTTTTTGCTGGCGGTGCTGGCGCATGGGCTGACCAAGATGCGGATCAACACCATGAAAGGGGTGCTGGCAGAGCGCATGTTGCGCCGGTTCCGCTACAGTCTGATCGCCCGGATCCTGCGGTTCCCGCAGCCCTATTTCGAGCGCACCAGCCAGGGCGAACTGGTGTCGATGATCACGTCGGAATCGGAGCCCATGGGCGGCCTGATGGGCGATGCGGTCAGCCAGCCGGTGTTGCAGGCCGGTCAGATGCTGACCATTCTCTATTTTCTGTTCCTGCAGAATTTCTGGTTCGGCCTTGCCGCGATTGCGCTGATCCCGGTCCAGGCCTGGCTGATCCCGGTGCTGCAGCGCCGAATCAACAAACTGAACAAGAAACGGGTCGTGCAGGTCCGTGGCCTGGCGTCGGAAATCGGCGAAAGCGCGGCCGGCGCGGCGACCCTGCGGGTCAATGGCGGCTGGCGTTACCGCATGGCGCGGGTGACGGACCGGCTGGGCCGACTTTACGAGATCCGCTTCGAGATCTACCAGAAGAAATTCTTCATGAAGTTCCTCAACAACTTCATCACCCAGCTGACGCCGTTCTTCTTTTACGCGGTTGGCGGCTATCTGGTGCTGGAGGGCAAGGTCTCGCTCGGGGCGCTGGTGGCGGCCCTTGCGGCGTACAAGGATCTAGCCTCGCCGTGGAAGGAATTGCTGACCTATTACAACCAGACCCAGGACATGGCGCTGCGCTGGGAGGTCATCCTGGAACGGTTCGCGCCGCCCGACATGGTGGACGAACGTCTGATGGAGGGCGAGCCGGAAGAGCTGGTGCATCTGGATGGCGATATCGTGCTTGACGGGGTCAGCGTGCGGGATTCGGACGGCAATCTGGTGCTGGACGAAATCACCGCCACCTTCCCCAAGGGCGAGCTGATCGGCATCGCTGCCCCCTCTGAAGAGGACCGCCGCGCCCTGGCCGAGGTACTGACCCGCGAGGTGCTGCCTGCCGCCGGTACGGTGACGCTTGCGTCGCATAACATCCGCGACCTGCACCAGATGGTGCTGGCCTCGCGGATCGGTCACGCGACCTCGCGCCCGGTGCTGTTTCGCGGCTCCTTCGGGGAAAACGTGCTGATGCCGCTGCGCATGCGCCCGATGGAGGACCCGGCCGACCTGAAGCTGCAGCAAGATGCGGTGCGGGCGGGCAACAGCCCGGATGCCTTTGGCGTGAACTGGGTCGATCCAAAGGTCGCCGGGTTTGAACATGCCGACGAGCTGCGGGACTGGTGGCTGCGGATCGTGCAGGGGATCGGGTCTGACACCGCGCTGTTGCGGCGCGGCATGGATCAGGTCTTTGACAAGTCGGAACACCCCAAGCTGGCCGAGGCGCTGGTCAAGCTGCGCCCGCATGTGCAGCTGGCATTGATGGAGGCCGGGCTGGACGCCTTTGTCCACATCAACAACCGCCATCAGTATAACCCGGCGTTGCCCGTTGCGGAAAACCTGCTCTACGCGACCCGATCTGTACCGATCACCTACGAGCTGCTGCTGGAGCAGACGGAGTTCCTGCGCACGGTGCGCCGGATCGGTCTGGACCGGGATCTCGTCAATCTGGCGCAGGACGTGCTGGAAATGCTGCGACAGATCTTTGGCATGGATGGCACCACCCATCCGCTGTTCCGCAAGCTGGGGCTGGAGACCTCCGACTACGAAGCGGCGCTGCAACTGTTGCAGAAGATCAAGCAAAAGGGCCCCGAGGGGCTGGAGCCGCATGAGCTGGCGCAGATGATGATCGTGCCGTTCTCGATCTCTGCCGAGGCGCTGGGGCCTGCTTTTGATACCGATATCGAAAACCGGATTCTGTCGCTGCGGGACAGCCACGGGGCCGAACTGCTGAGCACGCTCGACGATATTTTTGTGCCGCTCTACGAGGGCCATTACGCACCCGGCTTTACGGTGCTGGAGAATGCGATCTTCGGCAAGATCTCCGACAGTGCCGGGCCACGCGCCGAAGATCTGCGCAAGGTCGTGGCCGAGGTGATCGACAAGGCCAAGGTGCGGGAAATGGTGGTGGAGCTGATCTTTGATCTGCCGGTTTCGGTCGGCGGCGCCGGGCTTGGGGCCAGTTTTGCCGAGCCGCTGGCCTTTTGCCGGGCTTCGATCAAGCGCCCGGATATTCTGATTCTCGACAGCGCGCTTGCCAGTTTCGACCGGGACACCCGCCGCGCCATGCAGGACAACCTGCGCCAGTTGCTGCCGGAGACGACGCTGATCTTTCTGGAGCCGGCCTTTCGAGAGCCGGGCCGGTTTGACCATTATTTCGAGCTGCGCCAGGGCCGCCTGAAGGACGAAGGTGCAGGCGACCGCGCCCAGACCGACGAGGACAGCACCTCGGCCGCCGACCTGTCGCGCAAGCTTCGGGCGCTGGAGACCACCGAACTGTTCTCCGGTCTGAACCGGCGTCAGCTGCGGCTGCTGGCCTTTGGCGCGCGCTGGTACGAGGCCAGCCCGGGTACAGCGGTGTTCCACAAGGATGACGCCGCGACGGACGGGGCCTATATGATCATCGAGGGCGAGGCGGGGCTGTACCTGCCCGCAGAGCAATCCGGGGGCGAGGACCAGTTGATTGCCACGGTCGGCCCCGGTCGGCTGGTGGGCGAGCTGGGTCTGATCCGCAAGGAACCGCGCGCGCTGTCCATGATTGCGGAAACCGACCTGACCTGTCTGCGGATTGGCGAGGAGGAATTCCTCGCCGTGGTTGAGAATGACGCCAATACCGCATTCAAACTGCTGCAGGTTGTCGCGGGCTACGTGTCGAGTTAGGGCGCCTCAGAGTGGGCTCCAATCCAGACGCGGCAAATCCGCGGGCCGCTGGCGGAATGAGCGGGTCTGAAGTTGAGGGGCTGACAGGAGGGCCTGACTTGAGTGACCGGCGAGGGCAGTGACTTGGGTGCGCACAACTATTGCGGTCCTTCGGCGAGCGTCGCCCCGATGGCCCTTGCCTGTGCGTTCTTTTCAGGATTGCGAATTCAGGGGCGGATGCTCTGACCCATGATCTCGGCCCACAATTGCGGCCGCAAGGGCCAGCTCCATGGCCGGTTTCGCGTCGGCGACCTTGTGGGGGGATTGGACAGGGCCTGAGCTACGCCAGTGCGGCATGGCCCCAGCCCGTTGGGAACGGATCTTCTGGGGGGCGGGATGCGCCGCCGCCACGGGAAAAGGACGGATCTAGCGACAGTAGATGTCGTGCAGCGTGCCGAGGATGTGAGTCGTCGGGCCGTCGGCGAGAGAGTAATAGACCGTCTTGCCGTCGCGCCGGGCATTGACCAGACGGTCCTCGCGCAGCCGGGACAGCAATTGGCTGACCGCCGCTTGCCGCTTGTTCAGCAGCGTTTCCAATGCGCTGACCGACAGTTCCGGTTCGCTTGCCAGATGGCACAGGATCATCAGCCGTCCCTCATGGGCCAGAGCTTTCATCAGCGCGGCGGCTTTTGACGCGTTGTCTGCCATATCGGACATAGCGCCAGCTGGCATTTCCAAAGTCTCTGTCGTCATGCGGGTCTACTTTCGGAGCTTGCGCCTGGGCCGGAGCGTGCTGTCCGGCCGTCCGCGCAGAAGTCGATGCCAAATCACTGTGTGGCTCACAAGGAGTAAGGCCACGTATCAATGTCGCCTCGCAAGAGTTTTGGTAAACATTTATTCATTTTAGCAAATCTTCGCTTACCAATGCGGGGGCGCACCTCTGAATACCTGGTGTGGCATGCGACGGGATTCAACCCCTGATTGGGGGCGCTCCGCCTTCAAACAGGTTGCCGCCAGTGTAGTTGCAGGGGGCTTCTTGCATGTTCAGGTGCAGATCATCGCCGAGAAAGGGATGCGCGCGGGCGAGGTCTTCGTCGACTTCGATGCCAAGGCCGGGGGCGGTTGGCGGCTGGATGTATCCCTCCTCCACCCGCAGCGTGCCCTTGATCAGCGCGTCGTGGAAAGGGGTTTCGATGGATTCCGCCATCAAAATGTTGGGAATGGAGGCGGCGAACTGGATGTTTGCGGCCCATTCCACCGGACCCGCGTAAAGATGGGGCGCCATCTGAACGTTGAAGACCTCGGCCATGGCGGCGACTTTCTTCGTTTCCCAGATCCCACCGGCGCGTCCGAGGGCGGGTTGCAGGATCTCCGCCGCGCCGGCCCGCAGGATGGCGCCGAACTCCGCCTTGGTGGTCAGTCGCTCGCCGGTGGCGACGGGGATGCGCAGGGCACGGGCGACGCGGGCCATGTCCTCGACCATATCCGGCGGCGTGGGTTCCTCGTACCAGAGCGGGCTATAGGGTTCGAGCGCCTGACCGAGCCGGATGGCCCCCGCCGTGTTGAACTGGCCGTGGGTGCCGAACAACAGATCCGCCCGGTCGCCGACCGCGTCGCGGATCGCGGCGCAGAAGGCGACGGATTGCGAGATGTCGGTCATCGCGGGCATATGGCCGCCGCGGATTGTATAGGGGCCGGCGGGGTCGAATTTGACGGCCGTATAGCCGCGCGCAACTGCATCCACGGCGGCCTCGCCCGCCATCTCGGGCGAGATCCAGAACTCTGGCATCGGGTGCTGGGCGAGCGGGTAGAGATAGGTATAGGCCCGGATCCGGTCATTCATCCGGCCGCCGATCAGCGCATGCACCGGGCGGTCGCGGTCCTTGCCGAGAATGTCCCAGCAGGCGATTTCCAATCCGGAGAAGGCGCCGATCACGGTGGGGTCGGGACGCTGGGTGAAGCCGGAGGAATAGGCGCGGCGGAACATCAGTTCGATGTTTTCCGGATTTTCGTCCTGCATGTGGCGGCCAAAGACGTCTTCGATAACGGCTGTCATTGCCTTGGGACCAACGGTGGAGGCGTAGCATTCGCCCCATCCGGTGATGCCAGTGTCCGTGGTGAGCTTGACCAAAATCCAATAGCGCCCGCCCCAGCCGGGGGCAGGAGGGGCGGTGATGATGATGTCGAGGTCCTGGAGTTTCATGTCTCTGGATCCTTTGAAATAATCGCGCAAGGGGAGAGGGGTGGAGCGCGCGCTGGGGCCGTCGAGGCCCCGGCGCGCGCGGGTCCGGGCCGCAGAGGCCCGGATCCCGGTGGCCTTTGCCGCTCCGTCAGCGGTTGAACAGGATCACGTTGCGTTTGGCGCTGCCGGTCTTGGTATCGGCGATGGCATCGTTGATCTGCTCCAGGCTCCAGCGGCCGGAGATCAGCTCGTCCAGTTTCAGACGGCCCTGCTGGTAGAGATCGACGATCCAGGGCACGTCCCGCTGGATCACCACATCGCCCATCTTGGAGCCCTGCAGCCCCTGGCCCAGGGCGGCCATCACCACGGGTTCGTAGCGGGCGGTCTGGCCGGAATGCGGCATCCCGATCATCACCGCGCGCCCGCCCACGCCGAGGTAGCGCGGCGCCTGGTCGTAGGCGGGAATGGCGCCGACGGTGATCAGAACCACCTCAGCCCCCTTGCCGCCGAGCGCCTTGACGGCCGCGCGCCAGGGTTTTGCCTCGGTTGCGAGAACGCCATGGGTGGCGCCGAAATCCCGTGCGATGGCCAGTTTCTCTTCGCTCATGTCGACGGCGACGATGCGGCGCGCCCCGGCAATCCGTGCGCCCTGGATCGCATTGAGGCCGACCCCGCCGGCACCGATCACCACCACGTCCTCGCCCGGGCGCAGCCTGGCGGCATTGACCGCGCCGCCGACGCCGGTGATGACCCCGCAGGAGATCAGGGCGGCCACGTCCTTGGGGATCTCCGGCGCGATCTTGACGATCTGGCGGGCGCTGACCACCACCTTTTCGGCAAAGGCGCCGCAGTCCATCGCCTGCAACAGGGGCATGTTGTCCGCAGTGGTCAGCGGGCCCTTGGTGCCATCGTGGGGCGTTGAGCAATTCACCGGCTGGCCTGCCGCGCAGGTGGGGCAGCTGCCGCAGGCGCGGATCAGGGTGACGATCACGTCGTCGCCTTCGACAAAATCCGACACGCCGGGGCCGATGGCCGAGACCCGGCCGGCCGCCTCATGCCCGTAGACCGCCGGCAGATGGCCGCCCCAGGCACCTTCGGCAAAGGAGATGTCGCTGTGACAGATCGCCACCGCGTCGAGGGTGACCTCGACCTCTCCCTGACCCGGCGGCGCGATCTGTATGGTTTCGATTTGCAAGGGCGCGCCAAAGCTGTGGCAGACAGCGGCTTTGATGGTTTGCATGACGATCCTCTCCGTTGGTTGCCATCAGCGTGGAGAGGCCACGGACGCACTGCAATACGAAAAACGGCGGCGAGAGGTCGCTTTTGCGTCACGGCATGATTTGTCACGGCAGGTGTTCTGGCCCGGACTTCGGGGGGCGGGCGGAGCTGTCGGCCCTCGGGGCGCGGGTCGGGGGGGGATCCGTGCGGTGGTTTTACATGCGGGCGATGATGTGATCGACCAGATCGGCCAGATCCTCCGGTGCGGCCAGAAAGGGAGAATGGGAGGTCTCCATCACATGCACATTCGCCCGGGGCCAGTCGGCCACCATGCTGGCCTGATACTCGGGCGGGATCGTGCGGTCCTGAGCGCAGCGGATATAGGCCTTGGGCAGGGCGGTCCAGGCAGGGGGCACCGCGAGTGGTGTCGCCTGCGGCAACACGGGCTGCGGGCACAGATGGTCGAGCGCTAAGGCGACCGCTTCGGGCGCACAATCATGGTAGAACAGGTCCGGCGCGGCCTCCGGGCGGATGGTGTAGCTGTGGCCATCGGCGGATTTGACCGCCGCGTCCCCAATCGTCTGGCGCGGCCCGGCCTTGCGCATCTCTATCAGCGACATGCCCGAGGTCGGAACATAGGCGCAGAGGTAGATCAAGCCGCGCGGAAGGGCATGGGCCACGGCACCGGTGATCGGAAAACCGGCCCAGGAATGGCCGAGCACGACGGTTTCTGGCGTCAGTGCCCCAGCCACGGCGCGGCAACTGGCCTCCAGCGTGGCCGACTGCGGCGGCAGGCCATCGCCGTGGCCCGGCAAATCAAGCGTGCGCGGGCGGTGGCCTCGGGTCGTCAGCGCCGGGATCAGGTCGCGCCAGCACCAGGCCCCGTGGCAGGAGCCGTGAACAAGTAGAATGTCAGCCAAGATGTCCGATCTCCGTGATGAATTTGGTCAGTTGCCCGGCATAGGCGTCGGGCTGGTCGATAGGGGGCACATGCCCGGTGCGCCGCAGCAGGGCAAACCGGGCGCCGGGGATCAGCTCTGTGGTTTCGCGCACCAGATCGGGCGGTGTGGAGCCGTCTTCCGACCCGGCGATGCCCAATACCGGCAGGCGCAAGCCGGAGGTCGGGGTGTAGAAATCCGTGCCCGCAATGGCGGCGCAGCAGCCGAGGTAGCCATCGACGCTTTGTCCCGCGACGAGGGCCTCGGTCGCCGCCGCCGCCCCGGATTTGAGATAGGCACGCGGGAACCAGCGCTGCATGGTCTCGGCGCTGATGGCCGACAGGCCGCCGGCGCGAATGGTCTCCATCCGGCGCTGCCAGATCTCGGGGGTGCCGATCTTGGCAGCGGTGTTGGAGAGCACCAGGGCACGGATTTGGTCAAGGCGCTTGATCGCCAGCCCCTGCGCGATCATGCCGCCAACAGAGAGGCCGACAAAGAGGCTGTCGCGGATCTCGCAAAAGTCCAGCAGCCGTTCGGCATCGCGCACCAGCGCCCCCATGGAATACGGCCCCTCCGGCACGGAAGATCGCCCATGGCCACGCAGATCGTAGGTCAGGATGCGCAGACCGTCGGGGAGCCGCGCGATGACCGGGTCCCAGATCCGCGCCTCAAGGCCAAGCGCATGGGCAAAGACCACCGGCGCACCGTTGGCCGGGCCGGTGAGGGAATAGTTGATCTGGACATCGCCGAGGTCAGCGAGGGGCATGGGGCAGGCTCTCGTTTGGAATTTGCGGAAGTTTACGCCGGGATCGGGGGCGGGGCCAGGGGCCTTTGTCGCCGCCATGGCGCCATACCCTTTCCGGGCCGCGCCGACCGGGAGAGGTGTCAGAAGCGCAGGGGACGGATGGCTCAGGCGAACCGGGTGAGGCTCTCGGCAAATACAGCTGCGTCCACGTTGCCGCCGGTGGCAATGGCGATCACGGTGTCGCCTTCGATCCTGTCCGGGTGAAACAGCGCCGCGGCAAGGGCGGCGGCGCCGCCGGGTTCGATGACGATCTTCAACCGCTGAAACGCGAGCGCCATGGCGTGCTGGGCCTCGGCGTCGGTGATGACAATACCGGAACCGCAGAGCCGGGTCAGGATCGGCCAGGTGATCTCTCCCGGCGAGGGGGTCAGGATGGCATCGCAGAGGGAGCCTGTGGGGGCGGGGTTGGTTTCTATCTGACCGGAGATCAGCGAGCGGGTCACGTCGTCAAATCCCTCTGGTTCTACGGGACGCACCCGCATCTGTGGGGCGCGATCTTCCAGCGCCAGGGCGACGCCGGAGGTGAGACCGCCGCCACCGCAACAGACCAGAACCTCGGCCTGTGTGATGCCAAGCGCGGCGGTCTGTTCGGCGATTTCCAGCCCGGTGGTGCCCTGACCGGCGATCACCTCTGGTTCGTCATAGGGTTTGATCAGGGTGAGGCCGCGTTCGGCGACAAGCGGCGCAGCGGCGGCCTCGCGGCTTTCGCCGGCGGCGCGGTCATACAGCACCACTTCGGCGCCGAGCGCGCGGGTGTTGTCGATCTTGAGACGGGGGGCGTCGGCTGGCATGACGATCACCGCCGGGGCGCGATGGGCGCGGGCGGCTGCGGCCACGCCCTGCGCATGGTTGCCGGAGGAATAGGCGACGACGCCGCGCGCGCGCAGAACCGGGTCGAGGGCCGAAACCGCCGCCCAGCCGCCGCGAAACTTGAACGATCCGGTGTGTTGCAGGCATTCCGCCTTGACCAGCAGGCGGCGTCCGGCAATTTCGTCGAGGAAGGGCGAGGACAGCAGCGGCGTGCGACGGGCCTGGCCCGCAAGCCGCGCGGCGGCGGCTTCGATCATGGCGAGTGAGGTCATGTGATCTCTTTCAGAACGGCGTGGATGAGGGCGACGGCGGGGGCTTCGTCGAGGAAGGGGATATGGCCGCGATCCGGCAATTCGACCGCATGCATGGCCGGGTGACGGCGCTGCATCTCGGCATAGGTCTCGGACGAGAGGATATCGGACTGCGCCCCCCGGATGACGCCGGTAGGCAGCCCGTCCAGCGCCGCGAACCAGGGCCAGAGGCTGGGTTTCTCTTCCATCTCGGCCAGGGCGGCGGCCTGCGCCAGCATCGCGTCGCGCAGCCGCGCATCATAACGCAGACCCAGCCCCTCCGGGGTTTCGGTGTAAAAGGTCTCGGCCTCTTCCTGCCAGCGTTGGCGCGGCAGGCCGGGGAAATCGGGTGCCATGGCGCGTTCAAGCGCGGCGGCGGCCTCGGCATGGGTGCGGGCGGCAGGTGCGCGCCCGAGATAGTCGAAAATCCGCCCCAGCCCCTCCTCGGCGATGTCGGGGCCGACATCGTTCAGGATCACGGCCAGAAGCCGGTCGCGCGCGGTGGCGGCCAGCGCCATTGCCACCAGCCCGCCGCGCGAGGTGCCCAATATGGCGGCGCGGGGCAGCGACAGGTGATCCATCAGGGCCACCACATCGCCGGCTTCGCTCAGCACGTTGTAAGTGGCCGGGTCATCGGCGTAGTCGGAGCGTCCCCGACCGCGCAGGTCGAGGAGGATCACCCGATAGGCGGCCAGATGCGGCAGCGCATAGCGGAAATCCTGCCCGTCGCGGGTCAGGCCGGGCAGGCAGATCAGCGGCGTGCCATCGGGGGTGCCGTGTTCCTCGAAGTAGAGAGACAGACCGTCGGCGGTTTCAAATCGGCTCATGATGGCGGTCCTTGCAGGTCAGGCCGAGGCGGCGATTTCGGGAAGGGAGGTCAGGTCCGTCAGCATATGCGCCGGTCGCCAGGGCAGCCGGTCCACGGGCGCCTTGGCCCGGTTGACCCAAGCGGTGGCAAAGCCGTAACCGGTCGCGCAGCCCGCATCCCAGCCGTTGGACGACACAAACAGCACTTGCGATTTTTCGGTGCCGAACCGCTGACCCACAAGGTCATAGACGGCGGCGGCGGGTTTGAAGATCCCGACCGTTTCGACAGACAGCACATCGTCCAGCAGATCGCCCAGACCGGCAGAGGACACCGCGGCGTCCAGCATCGCGGGGGCGCCGTTCGACAGGATCGCGGTCTGATAGCCCGCGTCCCTGAGCGCGCGCAGCATGGCCGGGACCTCGGGGTAGGCGGCGAGCTGCCAGTAAAGATCCAGCAGCCGCTGGCGCAGGGCCGGATCCCCGTCGAGGGCGGCGGCCTCCAGCGCCCAGTCCAGCCCATCCTGGGTGACTTGCCAGAAATCGGTATGCGCCCCCACGACGGCGCGGAGCCAGGTATATTCCAGCTGCTTTTGCCGCCAGTTCTGCGCCAGGGCGGCCCAGCTGTCCGCCAACTGGGGAAAGCCAGGTTCCGCCGCCGCCTGCCGCGCGGCCGCGGTGACATCGAACAATGTGCCATAGGCGTCAAAAATGCAGGTCGTGATCGCCATGTCGAACCCCTTTGTTTGTGGCGAAGGTGCCATATGCGGGGCCGGGATCAAGGGGCTAAATTGTGTTGGTACGGGTTTACACCGGGATCATGAACGCTAGGGTAGCGGTTTATCATTGGGCTGCCAGGCCCGAAAACACACCTAAACACCCGAAAGGGGGTCACCATGACCGCGGTAAAAAACGGCGATACAGTTCGCATCCACTACACCGGAAAGCTGACAGACGGCACCGTCTTTGACAGCTCCGAAGGGCGCGACCCGCTGGAATTCACAGTGGGTGAGGGCCATGTGATCAAGGGCATGGACGACGGGCTTGTCGATATGACCGAAGGCGACAAGAAGACGCTGGAGATCGCCTGCGAAGACGCATACGGCCCGATCAACCCCTCCGCCCGTCAGGCGATCCCGCGTGAAGGCATCCCCGACGATATCCCGTTGGAAATCGGCACCATGCTGCAAATGCAGACGCCCGAAGGTCAGGTGCTTCCGGTCACGGTCGTCGAGGTCGAAGAGGCCACGGTCACCCTGGACGCCAACCACCGTCTGGCCGGGCAGGATCTGGTGTTCGACGTGGAGCTGGTCGCGATCGCATCCTGAGGGACGCGCGCACAGATTTCAGCGGGCTGGCGGGACACCCCTGCCAGCCTGTTTGCGTTTGCGGCGCGGGGACGCAGGAGATCATTCCAAATTGCCTAAATTGCCGCGCGAGCTTTCACGCTGTCTTGTTGCAGATTCATCTTGTTTTTACGTCTCCCGCAGACCTTGCCCACAACCCCGCTGCGCGCTGGCCAGTGGGCAAAGATCTTTAAACGGGAGTACTTGTATATGCGAAATCTGCTTCTTGGCGCGGCACTTGCCTTTGGTGGCACCATGGCTCAGGCCACGGAATATCTGAATGTTTTCACCTGGGATGGCTATGTCCTGCCAGAAGAAGTCGCGGCTGTGAATGACATCCTCAAGGCCGAAGGCTATGACGTTGAGGTGCGCGTTCTGGACACGCTGGCCGAGGGGCCGGAACAGATGTTCGACGTGATCCGCTCTGGCGATGTGGATGTGTCTTTCCTGACGCTGAACTACATCCAGATGGAGGGGTTCCCCTTCTCCAACCTCTTGCAGCCCATCGACGTGTCCTCGCCACGGCTGGGCAATGCCCAGGCCCTGCTGCCTGAGCTGAGCGAAATCGCGATGGGCATGTCCGACGGGGGGCCGTTGTATCTGCCATTCGGCGGCGGCTCTTATGGGATCTGGGCCAATGACGATGTGGTGACGGAGCATCCCTCCTCGGTCGCGGAACTGCTGAAGCCTGAGTGGAAAGGGCGTCTCTCCCTGACCTCCGGTCAGGTGCAACCGAATGTGGCGCTGGCGCTGATGGCCATTGGCCAGCCGCCCTTTGCCGTGCAGGATGCCTCTGGCGATCGCGCGAAAATCGGCGAGATGCAGAAGGCGGATGGCGAATTGCAACAGACCATGACCGCGCTGCACGATCAGGTCGGGTTCTTCTGGAGCGCCGGTCCCGAATTCCGCGACGACCTGGCCTTTGTGGCATCCTATGGCCCCGGTGCGGCGGCGCATGTGGCCTCTGGCGGCAACTGGAGCATCGTGAATTTCGACGAAGGCAACACCGTCTGGCTCGACACCATCAACTTCTCGAAGAAGCTTGACGGGAAAAAACTGGAAGCGGCGGAAATCTTTGCCAATTACTTCATCGGCAAAGAGGTTCAGGAGCGCATCGTGAACGGTCTTGGCATGGTGGCGGCAACCACGCTGGTGGATGCCAACCCGATGCTGGACGAAAACCCGGAATTCTTTGCCGAAGAGCTGTTCTGGCCGCCCTACACCAAGGTTGCCAACAACGTGATGAACATGCTGTCCAAACGTGCCTCTGGCGGCGGCAGCTGATCCAAGCGGACGATCCCGCCCCGAAGAAAACCAAACAAAAAAGGCGCCCCAAGCGGGCGCCTTTCGTGTGTTTGGGGCGAGGACGCTCGATCAAAGATGATCCTGCTGCGGCATGCCCAGGACATGAAAACCGCCATCAACGCGGATGATCTCGCCGGTGGTATAGGCGCCGGCATCCGAGGCCAGATAGACCGCCGTGCCGCCCACTGCCTCCAGCGTGGCATTGGAGCGCAGCGGCGCGTTCTGTTCGGTGTGCTTGTAGGTCTTGCGGGCGCCACCGATGGCGGCCCCTGCCAGCGTTTTCATCGGGCCGGGAGAGATCGCATTGACGCGGATGCCTTCGGGGCCGAGGTCATTGGCCAGATAGCGGGTCGCGCTCTCCAGCGCGGCCTTGGCCACGCCCATCACATTGTAGTTCGGGGTCACCCGGTTGGAGCCACCATAGGTCAGGGTCAGCATCGTACCGCCGCCGTTTTCCTGCATCAGCGGATAGGCGCGGCGGGCCACCTCGATGAAGGAATAGGCGGAGATATCCATCGAGTTCTTGAAATTGGCGCGGCTGGTGTTGATGAACCGGCCGGTCAGTTCCGACTTGTCGGAATAGGCGATGGCGTGGACCAGAAAGTCGATCTTGGGCCAGCGGGCGCCCAGTTCGGCAAAGGCGGTGTCGAGCGAGGCATCGTCGGTGACATCCACATCCACCATGAAATCGCTGCCGACAGAGGCGGCCAGCGGTTCCAGCCGTTTGCCAAAAGCCTCGCCCTGATAGGTAAAGGCCAGGTCCGCCCCGGCCTCATGCATCGCCTTGGCGATGCCCCAGGCGATGGAGCGTTCATTCGCCACCCCCATGATCAGGCCACGTTTCCCGGCCAATACTCCTGCCATGCGCGTTATTCCTTGTACTTGCTCAGGACCATGGACCCATTGGTGCCGCCAAAGCCGAAGCTGTTGGTCATGACACTGTCGAGGCCTGCGTTTTCAATATATTTGGTGGCCACTTCGCCCTCTTCGATGCCCTCGGCGAGGGTATCGACGTTGATCGAAGGGGTGATGAAATCATTGTCCAGCATCAACAGGCAGAAGATTGCCTCCAACGCGCCTGCCGCGCCCTGGGCGTGACCGGTCATGGACTTGGTCGATGAAATCGGCGGGACGGTGCCCGCACCGAACACCCGCCGCGCGGCCTCGACCTCGCCGACGTCGCCGACCGGCGTCGAGGTGCCATGGGCGTTGATATAGCTGACCTTGCGGCCCTCGGGCAGGGATTGCAGCGCCAGACGCATGGCCCGCTCGCCGCCCTCGCCAGAGGGGGCCACCATGTCGTGCCCGTCCGAGGTCGCGGCAAATCCGGTGACCTCGGCATAGATCTTGGCACCGCGCGCCAGCGCATGTTCCAGATCTTCCAGCACCACGATGCCACCGCCCCCGGAGATCACAAATCCGTCGCGGTCCTGATCAAACGCGCGCGAGGCTTTTTCCGGGGTGTCGTTCTTTTTCGAGGACATCGCGCCCATGGCGTCGAACAGGCAGGACAGGGTCCAGTCCAGCTCTTCGCCGCCGCCGGCGAACATCACGTCCTGCTTGCCCATCATGATCTGCTCGGCCGCATTGCCGATGCAATGCAACGAGGTGGAACAGGCGGAGGTGATCGAATAGTTGATGCCTTTGATCTTGAACGCGGTCGCAAGGTTGGCCGAGATCGTCGAGGACATGCATTTTGGCACCGCAAAGGGGCCGATCCGCTTGGTGGCGCCGGTTTTCAGCACCGTCTGATGCGCCGTCAGCATGGCCGAGGTCGAAGGCCCGCCAGAGCCCGCGATCAGGCCGGTGCGTTCGTTGACGATCTGATCCTCGCTGAGGCCGGCATCGGCAATCGCCTGGTTCATGGCGATATGCGCATAGGCGGCACCCGCCCCCATGAACCGCAGGCTGCGCTTGTCCACATGCTCGGCCACGTCAATCTTGAGCGTGCCGGCAATCTGGCTGCGAAACCCGTGTTCGGCCATCTCCGGGCTGGCGACGATGCCGGATTTCCCGGCCTTGAGAGAGGCGATGACCTCTTCGGCATTGTTCCCGATGGAGGACACAACCCCCAGACCGGTGACGACGACGCGACGCATGATGCGTACTCCTGTACTCGTGTGGAGGGGGACAAACCCCAGTCCTGTGCCCGTATTCCTGTCTTGACCAGCGAACGCGCAGATCAGCTCTCGGAGAGGGCGACCTTCATGTCCTTGACCTGATAGATCACCTCACCGTCCGCCTCCACGATCCCGTCTGCGACGCCCATGGTCAAGCGGCGGGTTTGGATGGCCTTGGTGAAATTGACGCGATAGGTCAGCATTTTGCGATCCGGGCGCACCATGCCGGTCAGTTTGACCTCGCCCACGCCCAAGGCATAGCCGCGCCCCAGCCAGCCGCGCCAGCCGAGGTTGAACCCGGTGAGCTGCCACAGACCATCCAGGCCAAGACAGCCGGGCATGATCGGGTTGCCGGGGAAATGGCAGTCAAAGAACCACAGGTCCGGCGTGATGTCGAATTCGGCGATGATATGGCCCTTGCCATGCTCACCACCGTCGCCGCTGACCTCGGTGATCCGGTCCATCATCAGCATCGGCGGTGCCGGCAATTGCGCATTGCCGGGTCCAAACAGCTCGCCTCTTGCGCATTTAAGCAGGTCTTCCTTGTCAAAGCTGCTGGGATATTGGGCCATGTGCGGGGCAACTCCTGCCTGAGAGATCTCTATAGGTTCACCGCCCCCATTAGCACCGCGTTTACTGGTCCTGCAAGGGCGCGCCTATGCTGCAGGTGCGAGCATGTGCCCCGGACAGGGATCGCGAACCGACGTGCGGTTGGTCACGACCATGTGCAAATCCATTTGAAAACCGGACATATTCTGCCATATAGAACCCAAGTAGCAGTGAACGGTAGGAAGGTGACATGACACCGACCCATGAAGAGAACGCCAACAGGTGGCTGATGGATGCCGGGCTTCGCCCGACCCGTCAGCGTGTGACCTTGGCGGCGCTGCTGGTGGGCGATGGTCAACACCGGCATGTGACCGCCGAAAGCCTGTTTGACGCGGCCAAGGACGATGGCGCGGCAGTGTCGCTGGCGACGGTTTACAATACCCTGCGCGCCTTTTGCGATGCGGGCGTGTTGCAGGAAATCACCGTCGATGGCTCCAAGAGCTATTTCGACACCAATGTGCACGACCATCCGCATTTCTACTGGGAGGCCGATTCCCGCGTGTCGGATGCGCCGTCGGACGAATTGGTGATCCAATCCCTGCCGCAGCCGCCCGAAGGCATGGAAATCGCTTCCGTCGACGTGGTGATCCGCCTGCGCAAGAAATAGCGCCGTCGTCACA
The DNA here is from genome assembly GCF_001518015.1 of Tritonibacter horizontis. GTDB lineage: Bacteria > Pseudomonadota > Alphaproteobacteria > Rhodobacterales > Rhodobacteraceae > Epibacterium > Epibacterium horizontis. The sequence continues at coordinate 11,594 of NZ_LPUY01000127.1, read as the reverse complement.
GGGCCGTCGTCACAGGCCTGGCCCCGAGTCAGGCCGCAAAGTCAGGTCGCAAAATCAGGCCCGCACATCAAGCCGCGAGTCAGGCCCGAGCCGCCAGCCCCCCCGCCAGTGGCCCCTTTGGCCGCCTGCGAGGGGTCAGAACCACTGGCCTGGTTCCATCAGCCCCAGATCCAGCAACTGGCGCGAGTGCCATTCGAATGGGATGGAGTTGTGCCACTTGAAGCTTTTGATATCAAAGCTGGAGCCGGGATTGCGTTTCAGCGCCTTGGCGGCCCGGAACGAACAGATCGCCGCAGTCAGGTTGTTGTGCCAGGGGCAGGCATAGGTGTTGTATTCCTGATCGTTGAACGTGTGGTCCGGCTGCAACCGCAGGTCTTTTTTGGCCCGAAACAGCGCGATCCGGTCGATCTTGCGGCTGGCCGGGGGGATGTGCTCTTCGTGCCGCCAGCGGATGCCGCCAAAGAAATCCAGCTGCCGTTCGCGCGGATGGCCCGTCGCCGGATCGGTCCGCGCCTGGGCGTAGTATCCGGATCGGTCGAGACAGGCATCGCCAATCGACACCGCCGACGGATGGGCGTCCAGATCATCGGCATAAAGGTCGATCACATAGGTCAGCATCGCATCGCGGCGTTCTTCGGCATGAAACACCAGCATTTCGCGCACGGTGCGGCTCTCGCAGAAGGGATAGAACAGGTATTCGGCATTGTAGCCGTAGTAGAGCCAGCACCCCGGCGTGGCGGCGGCGGTGATCCGGTTGACCGCGTCGATGACCGCGCCGGCCCGGCCAAAGTCAAACGCGACCCGTTGCACCTGCGGGGCGATGTCATCGGCCAGTGCGAAGGCCTCCGGCATAAAAACGCATAGGGCCGTAAATCCGCAGCTCAGGTGATGGCGCAGGGTGCTGTCCACTTCGACATCGTCCTCGACAAAGATCAGGGCGACCGGACCTTTGGCCAAAAGCGGTTTTCCGGCCTTCAGGAACGCATCCAGCGAGGGGTGGATCATGGGCGGGCCTGTCCTTATTTTCTGTCCCGGTGTCCTGTCGGGGCTGCTTGCTGGTCTTTGCGGTCAAAATCGGGTAATCCGGCCAGCATTGCAAGCCACAGCAAATCGCGTTATGCGCAGCCGCTGTTTTTGCCTGCTCCGCATCCGTTCCAAGAAGGTAACCGTCGCATGTCCGCGCCTAAAAAGCTCTATATCAAGACCTATGGCTGTCAGATGAACGTCTATGACAGCGAACGCATGGCCGAATCTCTGGGCGGGCAGGGGTATGTGGAAACACAGAGCCCGGACGACGCGGATATGATCCTGCTGAACACCTGCCATATCCGGGAAAAGGCCGCCGAAAAGGTCTATTCCGAACTGGGGCGTTTCAAGGGGCTGAAGGCGGCGAAACCGGATCTCAAGATCGGTGTTGCGGGCTGCGTCGCCCAGGCCGAGGGCGCGGAAATCATGCGCCGGCAGCCGCTGGTGGATCTGGTGGTCGGCCCTCAGAGCTACCATCGCCTGCCCGCGATGGAAGCCAGGGCCGGCACCGGGGAAAAGGTGCTCGATACCGATTTTCCCGAAGAGGACAAATTTGAAAAACTTGCGCGCCGCCCCAAGGCAAAGCGCGGGCCGACGGCGTTCCTGACGGTGCAGGAGGGCTGCGACAAGTTCTGCGCCTTCTGCGTGGTGCCCTATACCCGTGGCGCCGAAGTTTCGCGCCCGGTGGATCGTGTCCTGCGCGAGGCCGAAGACCTGGTGGAGCGCGGCGTGCGCGAAATCACCCTGCTGGGGCAGAACGTCAACGCCTATCACGGGGCCGGCCCGGAGGGTGACATGACGCTGGCGCAGCTGATCTGGCAGCTGAACGAGATCGATGGGCTGGAACGCATCCGCTTCACCACCTCGCATCCCAATGACATGATGGATGACCTGATCGAGGCCCACGGCACCTGTGACAAGCTGATGCCCTATCTGCATCTGCCGGTGCAGGCCGGCTCTGACAAGATCCTGAAACGGATGAACCGCGCCCATACCGCCGACAGCTATCTGCGGCTGATCGAGCGTATTCGTGCCGCGCGCCCCGACATCCTGATTTCCGGTGATTTCATCGTCGGCTTCCCGGAAGAGACCGAGGCGGATTTTCAGGCTACGCTGGATCTGGTGGAGGCAGTGAAATACGGCACCGCCTATTCGTTCAAATACTCCACCCGCCCCGGCACGCCGGCGGCGGAGCGGGCGCAGGTGGACCCGGCCGAGGCCGACGACCGGCTGCAACGGCTTCAGGCGTTGTTGACCCGTCAGCAACGCGAGGTTCAGGACAGCATGGTGGGCCGCGAGGTGGGTGTTCTGTTTGAACGCCCCGGGCGTTTCGCCGGGCAGATGGTTGGCAAGTCGGACTATTTGCACGCGGTCCATGTGGCCGATTGCGACGCGGCCCCGGGGGATCTGCGCCGGGTCCGCATCGTGTCCTCGGGCACCAACTCGCTGGCAGGGGAACTGATCGGCTGATCGCGCATCCGGCGGGGCGTTGGGGGGCGGCCCGATGCCCGTCCCGGCCCGCCTGCGGCGAAGAACGGCCAGTAGACAACGGCGGACAGCGGCGGACAGGGGACACCTGCCGCGCTGATGCCGGAGCAGGTGTTGCATTTCCGCGCCGACCGCTGCCGCCGTCAGAACGGGCGACGACTCGGGCGAAATTCTGCTATCTCCTTGCTCTGCAACCGCTAATCTGATTTCAGCAATTGTGCCAATCGGGGAAACGGTGGCGCCCATGGTGGGCGTTTGTTTCCATATAGCAGGTTAAATACACAGAAATTCTCTTCCCACTGGCGTCGAGTTAAGAAAAAGTTAGTGTAAAATTGTGATGCAAGCAGGACCTGGGGGTGCAGGGCCTGCGGAGCCCCTGTGAAGGGCCGAAAATTAGAGGATGCCTGTTGTGTTTGATCGTATGATAAGCAAAGCCTGCGCGACAGTTATGACGGCTGCCGCTGCTATGTCGCTGGCTTTTGCCGCCCCGGCGGCGGCACAAGGAAACGGCACCGTGACCGGAGAACGCTATGTTCCGACCATCTGGGTCGATCCGGACGGGTGCGAACATTGGGTCATGGATGACGGCGCCGAGGGCTATATGTCCGCGCATGTCACGCCGGATGGGATGCCGGTCTGCCGCCGTGGCCAGCTTTGCGGCATGATGCCGACCGACCAGTTCTTTGCCACCGACAAACACCATGTCACCGCAGCGGGTCGCGACCGGCTGCAGGAGTGGTTCCGCAAGACCATGCCCGGCACGCGCTATTTCGTCGTCGCCGGACACACCGACAGCCGCGCCTCCGATGAATACAACATCGCTCTGTCGCAGCGTCGCGCCAATACCGTCGCCCAGGTGGCCCGCACGGTCGGTGCCCGGATCGGCGATGTGCGCGCCTATGGCGAGCGCAGCCCGCGCGTCCCCAACACAAGCGCTGCCAACATGGCGCAAAACCGCCGCGTCGAAATCTACTGCGTGCGCTAAGGAGAGCTTGAGCATGACAATTTTTAAAGCCGGTGCCGCTTTGGTCCTTGCTGCTTCCGTTTCCGCCTGTGGGGATATCTCCGACAAGACGCGTGACCGAAACATCTGGGACGGCAAGAACGGCGACCTGTCGGCGATGGAAGCCGGTATCTGGGTGGACCCGCAGGGCTGTGAACACTGGATCATCGACGATGGTGTCGAGGGCTACCTTGATCTGCGCCGCACCCCTGATGGCAAGCCGGTCTGCAACAGCGACCTGCCCAGAAACACTGCCGTGGGGCCGTTCAAACGCGGGTCGACCTTCCCGGATCCGCTCTGATCTGATCGCCTGACAAAGGGCGGACCAGAAACGACAGACCAGACAGGCGGTGCCCTTCGCGGGCGCCGCCTTTTTTGGTGGCGGATGATCCCTGCGGCGCGCGGTATTGTTTCATTTGCATGAATTTGCGCACCCTTTCGCTGGTCGCCCTTGCGCGCGTTCGCGCGGGGGGGCAGACTGGGGGGGCAATACGAAAACAGGAGAGCCGTTTGGCCACAAGTGTTCTGCCCCCGACCTCCGAGCACGCCCCGGCACCCGAAGTGCTGCTGGAATTTCCTGACAATCGCCTTCTGATAGAGCTTTGCGGTGAATTTGACCGCAACCTTGCCGAGATCGAGCAGCGTTTGGGCGTGCAGATCATCCGGCGCGGCAATCAGCTGATCGTGCACGGCGACGCTGAATTGTGCCAGCAAGCGGCCGATCTGCTGGAAATCCTCTACGAGCGACTCGAAGGCGGTCGCCCGGTGGAAGCCGCGGATATCGACCGTGAACTCCGTCTGGACCGCTCTGACGAAGAGGCGACCGGCCCGGACAGCCAGATGGAGATGTTCACCGGCGGTAAGGTCGAGATCAAGACGCGCAAGAAACTGGTCGAGCCACGCACGGATGCGCAAAAGGCCTATGTCAAAAACCTGTTCGAGCACGAAATGGCTTTTGGCATCGGGCCGGCGGGCACCGGCAAGACCTATCTGGCCGTGGCCGTCGGCGTGTCGATGTTCATCCAGGGCCATGTCGACAAGATCATCCTGTGCCGGCCCGCGGTCGAGGCGGGCGAGCGGCTCGGCTTTCTGCCCGGCACGCAGGAGGAAAAGGTCGATCCCTACATGCAGCCGCTCTATGACGCGCTGAATGATTTCCTGCCGGGCAAGCAACTGGCGAAGCTGAAAGAAGAAAAAACCATCGAGATCGCTCCCCTGGCCTTTATGCGCGGACGGACCCTGTCCAACGCCTATGTGGTGCTGGACGAGGCGCAGAACGCCACTACCATGCAGATGAAGATGTTCCTGACCCGGCTGGGCGAGGGCTCTCGCATGGTGATCACCGGCGACCGGACCCAGGTTGACCTGCCGCGCGGCGTCACCTCCGGTCTGCGCGATGCCGAACGGCTGCTGGCCCCGATCCCGAAAATCTCGTTCAACTACTTCACCTCCAAAGACGTGGTGCGCCACCCGCTGGTTGCCGCCATCATCGAAGCCTATGAAAAAGACGAACCTCCCGCTTGACCACGGGTCTGACCCTCGGGCGCCCGCGGCTGACAGGCAGACCCTTTTCCGCGGGCGTGTGGTAGGGTAAAACCCTGAAATGTATCTGGATATCATATATGAAGACGCCCGGTGGAAAGACCTCGATCTTGCGCACCACGGTGAGGTTGCGATTGGTGCGGTGCTGAACAGGCTCCGCCTCGGGCCGGAGGATTGGGAAATCTCCATTCTCGCCTGCAACGATGTCCGCATCGCGGAGCTGAACGCGGAATTCCGCGACAAGCCCAAGGCGACCAATGTCCTCAGCTGGCCGGCGCAGGAGCTGGCCTCGGCCGAAGATGGCGGCCTGCCGGCAATGCCGCAGATGGATTTCATGGGGGATGCCGCGCTGGGCGATATCGCGATTTCCTTTGAGACATGCATGGCCGAGGCCGCCGCCGCAGGCAAAGATCCGCTGCATCACGTGCGTCATTTGCTTGTTCACGGAACGTTGCATCTTTTGGGATATGACCACATAGGTGACGGCGACGCCACGGTCATGGAAACTTTGGAAGTCGAGATACTTGGCAAACTGGGGATCCCTGACCCATATATCTTGCAGGACGGACCATGACAGGTCTCTTTGGAATGGAAAAATGGGCGATATAGAAGGCAGTTCTAACGCAGCGCAGGGCGCGCTGCAGGACTTTGATGCGGCGGAGCCGCAGGTGAACGGTGGCGAGGCCCCCGGTTTTTTGAGCAAGTTTTTTGGGAGTTTTTCCCAATCGGGCGACGAACAGGAGCCGGAGCGCGGCCCCGATGTGGTTCTGGCCGACCCCCCTCCGGGCATGATGAACCTGCGTCGTCTGCGGGTCGAGGATGTGGCCATCCCCACCGCCGAGATCGACGCGGTGCCGGTGACCATCCCGCGCGAAGAGCTGGTGCAGGTGTTCCGCGACAGTGGGTTCACCCGCATTCCGGTCTATGAGGGCACGCTGGACACGCCGCTGGGCTTTGTCCATCTCAAGGATTTCGCCCTGACCCATGGGTTCAGCAGCGAACAGACCGAATTTGACCTGGCCCATATGCTGCGCCAGCTGCTCTTTGTGCCGCCCTCCATGCCGATTGGCGTTCTGCTGACCAAGATGCAGGCGGAGCGGCGCCACATGGCGCTGGTGATCGACGAATACGGCGGGGTCGACGGGCTTTTGACCATCGAAGACCTGATCGAACAGGTGGTCGGCGAAATCGAGGACGAACACGACAGCGGCGAAGATCAGACCTGGGTTGAGGAAAAACCCGGCTGCTACGTGGCGCAGGCCCGCACGCCGCTTGGTGAGTTCGAGACGGAAATCGGTATTCCCCTGACCCGGCACGAAGACGTGGACGGCGAGGAAATCGACACGCTTGGCGGTCTTGTGTTCATGCTCTCCGGGCGCGTCCCGGCGCGCGGCGAGGTGATCCAGCATCCCGAAGGGCCGGAATTTGAGGTCATCGACGCCGATCCGCGCCGGATCAAACGGTTGCGGGTGCGTCTGCCGGGTATTGCCGCCGAATGAGCCTGCCGCCCGTGCTCCAGCGCTGCGGCCCCCTGGGGTTGGGCTTTGCTGCGGGCGCGGTGATGGCGCAGGGCCTGGCGCCGGTGGCTGCCATCTGGGCCGCGCCTCTGGCGTTGCTGGCCGTCTCGGTGCTGTTCCTTCATGACGTGCGACGGCGTGACAAACCGGCCTGGGCGGGCGCGCTTGGCTGGTGTGTCGGCACCGGGTATTTTGCCTTTGGCCTGTCCTGGATCATGGAGCCGTTTCAGATCGATGCGGCGGCGCATGGCTGGATGGCGCCTTTTGCACTGGCGGGTCTGGCGGGCGGTCTGGCGCTGTTCTGGGCGCTGGCCTTTGGGCTGGCGGCGGGCCTGGGGCGCGGCGATGGGCGCATTGTGATGCTGATCGGCTGCTGGGGGCTGGCGGAGCTGGCGCGTGGCTATGTGCTGACGGGGTTTCCCTGGGCCGGGTTTGCCCAGCTGGCAGTCCCTGCAGATCTGGCGTTGCGGCTGCTGCCCTGGATCGGCGCGCCCGGCGTCGCCGTGCTGCTCCTGATCGCGGTTGTGCCGCTGGCGCTCTTGCGGTGTCGACCGGTTTGGGCGGTCGCACCGGGCGTGGTGGTGGGGGCATTGGCGGTGCTGACGCCGCCGCTGCCTGCCGCATCGGATCTGGACCTGACACCGCAGACGGTCCGGCTGGTCCAGCCCAATGCGCCCCAGAATGAGAAATGGCTGCCAGAGAAACGCTGGCTGTTCGTGCAGCGGACCCTGGCGCTCAGCGCCGGACAGACCGAGGCAGGGGGGCGACCGGATCTGGTGGTCTGGCCGGAAACGGCGCTGCCGACCCTGCAAAACTACATCGCGGATGTCACCCCGGACATGGTGGCCGCCCTCGGCGGGGCCGAGTTGTTCTACGGCATCCAGCGCGAGGAAAACGGCCGCTATTATAACTCTGCCGTGGTGATGAGCGGCGAGGGCGAGCGCCTCGACATCTATGACAAGATCCACCTGGTGCCGTTTGGTGAATACATGCCGCTCTCGGCGCTTTGGGACCGGTTCGGCGTCTTCGGCCTTGCCGCCCGCGCCGCCGGTGGCTACGCGCCCGGGACGGAACGGCGGCTGCTGGACACAGCTGTTGGCCGAGCGCTTCCGCTGATCTGTTACGAGGGGGTTTTTGCCCAGGATGTGAATGCGGCGCCCGCGCGGCCGGATTACCTGTTGCTGATCACCAATGACGCCTGGTTCGGCAGCTATTCCGGCCCATATCAACATCTGGTGCAGGCGCAATTGCGCGCCGCCGAGCAGGGATTGCCGATGCTCAGGGTGGCTAATACCGGCGTCTCCGCGGTGATTGACCCCTATGGCCGCCTGCGCGCCAGCCTTGCCCTGAACACCGCCGGTGCGCTCGACGCGAGACTGCCCGCCGCCCTGCCGCCGACCCTCTACAGTCGCACCGGCGACTGGCCGGTGTTGCTGTTTCTTCTGGTGTTGATCTGTGTCGCGGCCCTGCCACGTCTGCATGCGAAAATTTAACGAACACTTGCTTAATCTTCCTGATGTATAGATTGAGCGAAGTCACGGGTCCGCATTGTGCGGCCCGATTGCTGCCACAACGGCTTCCTGGCGTGGCGGTTTTTCATTGAATGGAGCACTTCTCTCATGAGCCGTAGCAACTACACTTTCACCTCGGAATCCGTTTCCGAAGGTCATCCGGATAAGGTTTGCGACCGGATTTCCGATGCCGTCCTCGACGCGCTGATCGCCGAGGAGCCCGAAGCCCGGGTCGCCGCTGAAACCTTTGCCACCACCAATCGTGTGGTCATCGGTGGTGAGGTGGGCCTGGCAGATCAGGCTAAACTCAAGGATTATATGGGGAAGATCGACGAGATCACCCGCGCCTGCATCAAGGATATCGGCTACGAGCAGGACAAGTTCCACCATGAAACCGTGGAAATCACCAATCTGCTGCACGAGCAGTCGGCCCATATCGCCCAGGGCGTTGATGCCTCTGGCGACAAGGACGAGGGCGCGGGCGACCAGGGCATCATGTTCGGCTTTGCCACCGATGAAACCGACGCGTTGATGCCGGCGCCGATCCAGTTCTCGCATGCGATTCTGCGCCGCCTGGCCGAGGTACGCAAGAATGGCACCGAACCGGCGCTTGGCCCGGATGCCAAATCGCAGATCTCGGTGCGCTATGTGGACGGTCAGCCGGTGGAGGTCTCTTCCCTCGTGCTGTCGACACAGCACCTGGATGAAACCCTGACCTCGGCCGATATTCGCGCCATGGTCGAACCCTACATCCGCGAAACCCTGCCCGAGGGCTGGCTGACAGACAACACCGTCTGGCATGTGAACCCGACCGGAAAATTCGTCATTGGCGGTCCGGACGGCGACGCCGGTCTGACCGGGCGCAAGATCATCGTCGACACCTATGGCGGGGCCGCCCCCCATGGTGGCGGGGCCTTTTCCGGCAAGGATCCGACCAAGGTGGACCGGTCCGCGGCCTATGCGGCGCGCTATCTGGCGAAAAACATCGTCGCGGCCGGTCTTGCCAGCAAATGCACGTTGCAGCTCTCCTATGCGATCGGCGTTGCGGCCCCGCTGTCGATCTACGTCAACACCCATGACACGGGCGCTGCACCGGATGAGGTCATCGAGGGCGCGGTGCGCAAATGCATGGATCTGACGCCGCGCGGCATCCGCACCCATCTCAGCCTGAACAAGCCGATCTATCAGCGCACAGCGGCCTATGGCCATTTTGGCCGCGCGCCCGAAGCGGACGGCGGGTTCTCCTGGGAGCGGACAGACCTGACCGAGGCCTTGAAACAGGCGATCTGATCGGGCGCTCGGGCCTGGCGGTTTCCGTCGGCCTTGCTCGACACACAGAAAGGGGCGGGGGAAACCTCGCCCTTTTTTCGTCGGGGTCGGCCCCCATGCGCCCTTGGCGGCCGTTCTGAAGGGCCAGCGGGCGGCAAGAGGGCGCTTTCAGGTCAGTATTCCTGACCTATCCGCGCCGCTGTTGCCAGGGGCGCGGGCGCTGGACCCGGGGGGTGACGCAACAAATGGGACAGCGGCCATGTCCCAATGTTTCGCGCGCGAAACAATAGGTCAGAATTGCTGACCTTCGTGCGGCGAAAAACAAGTTTGCCCCGGACCGGGACCTCTCGGTATTGAGGGGGGACACAGGGCCGGGGCAATCATCGGCCACAATCCAGAGTGCCGATTGGCGAAAGAGGGGCGAAGATGGCAGAACGGACAAACAGGCGCCCGCGGTGGACAGCGGCGCTGGCCCTTGCGACGGCCCTCGCCTGCGGGGCGGCGCCACCGGCTTCATCCGAGCCGGACCCGTCGGCCACCCGGCTCTATGTGACGGGGCTGACCCTGGTGTTTGACACCGAACGCGACATAGACACAGACGCGGCGCCGGCAGAAATCGTCACCGAGGATATCGCAGCGTTTCGCGCCCTGCTGCAACGCCATCCGGATGTCCGCGAGGTGCAACTCAACTCCGGCGGCGGAAGCATCTATGCCAGCTCCGAAATTGCCTGGATCGTGTCGGATTACGGGCTTGATACGCTGGTGGAGGGCGAATGCGTCAGCGCCTGCGTCGACATTTTTCTGGCCGGCGCCCGGCGTCAGATGACCCTCGGCTCCAAGATCGGCTTTCACCGTCGCTCCTGGTCGCCCGACTCGGTCGAGGGCTATTATGAGGATCTGCGCGACAGCCGCGGCTGGGCGACGCCATTTGTCTTTGGCTCCTGGATCTATGAGGACACCCAGCGAGAGATTTACGAGGCGCTGAATTTCATGGTCGAGCGCGGCGTTGATCCGGGTTTTGCGATCAAGACCCTTCGGGTGGATTCGGGGGATGAGTGGTATCCCTCTCGGTTCAGCCTGATTGCGGCCGGGGTGTTGCGCGACACGCCGGAGTAGCGGTGCGACCTGCTGCGCCGGAGGCGGCGGCCCACCGGCCTGCGGCGGCGACAGGCTCGCATTGCAGCTTGACCTCTGGCGGTGGCTGCGGCAGAGGGGAGCGCGCTTTTGCTGCAGGGTCTGATGACAGGGCGACCCAAGACAGGCCCGACAGAATTTACCAAAGGAAAGCCGTTCCAGATGTCAGACGACGACGCCCGCGGTCCTGAGACAGGTCAAACCGATGCCGGTGCCGAAACGCCCGCGCCAGACACACATGCCTCTGGCGCGCCCTGGCGGAATTTCTATGGCCGCTTCAAGGGCAAGCCGCTGAAGCCGAACCAGGAAGTCTACCTCGACGAGGATCTCCCGGGCCTGAGCCCCGGCGCCGTCAGCTGGGAGGAAAACCCGGACCGTACGCCGCTCGACCTGCAGGCCCTGTTCGGAGGCCGGGATGTCTGGCTTGAGGTCGGATTCGGCGGCGGCGAGCATCTGGTCCATCAGGCGCAGTCCAACCCGGACGTGGGGATCATCGGCGCGGAGCCTTATCTGAACGGCATCGCCATGCTGCTGGGCAAGTTGCGCAAGTCCGAGGCGCAGAATGTGCGGGTGCATCCGGGGGATGCCCGCGACCTGATGGATGTGCTGCCCGCGCAATCGGTGGCGCGGGCGTTTCTGCTCTACCCGGATCCCTGGCCGAAGTCGCGCCACCATCGCCGCCGCTTTGTCACCCAGGAACATCTGGCGCCGCTTGCCCGCGCCCTGAAACCGGGCGCGATTTTTCGGGTGGCGACGGATATTCCCGACTACGTCCGCCAGACCCTGGAAGAGGTGCCGAAAGCCGGGTTCGAGTGGCTGGCCGAGGGGCCGGACGACTGGCGCCAGCCCTGGGCAGACTGGATTTCGACCCGCTATGAACAAAAGGCCCTCAGGGAGGGCCGCGTCCCCCACTATCTGACCTTCCGGCGCACCGCCTGAGTGGTTTGCGCCTGCGTGTCTCACACCTGAGTGTTTCGCACCGGGGTGGTTTACGCCGGGGCGGATCTGTCGGCAAAAGGTCTGATTGGAATGTCGCGGTCTGGGCGAGGGGGGGCTCCCGCGCGTCCCCTTTGCATTGGAAATGCCAAATGGGCCCCTTGGGCC